>CAXTCJ010000021.1:0-62368 GCA_964242215.1 uncultured Acetobacteraceae bacterium
GTCTTGTCGATCAGCCACACGGCGGTGGCCTTCGGCATCAGGGGCAGGCTCATGAACGCTCTCCGGCCGCGGCGCGGCGGCTCCATCAGGGAGGCGCGCTCGAGCGGCCCAACACACACGACGATATGGGGTTCGGGCGCCTTGCCGGTCAAGGCTTTCCGCGCCACCTTTTCCTAACGATTATGCAGGACAGGAATGATGTGGGACGAGGACGAACCGACGCCGGTACTCCGCCGAGTGAACCCGATCCCGCTCGATCCGCTCGGAGTGGCCGAACTTCGCGACTATATCGCCGAGCTTCAGGCAGAGATTGCGCGAGCCGACGCCGCTATTGCGCGAAAAGAGGGACATCGGGGCGCTGCCGAGCGCTTCTTCCGTTCCTGACCAGGGCCTGACAGAAAAAGGGGGCCAGTTGCCCGGCCCCCTCCTGATCAGTCGCTGCGTGTCGGTTACGCGGCCGCGGCCGACTGTGCCGAGCCTTGGCTGTCGTTTGCGATGGTGCCCTGCACCGCAGGCTCGCTGCCGATCGAAATACGGCGCGGCTTGAGCGCTTCCGGCACGACACGCTTCAGTGCCACGTGCAGCAGGCCGTTCTGCAGATCTGCACCGTCGACCACGATGTGGTCGGCCAGGGCAAACCGGCGCTCGAACGCACGCCCTGCGATGCCGCGATACAGCAGCTCCTCGCCGGCCTCATCCTTGACCTTGCCGGCCACGATGAGCTGGTTGTCGCGCGCAGTGATCTCCAGATCGTCCTGCCCGAAGCCGGCGACGGCCATGGTCAGGCGATAGGCGTTCTCACCAGTCTTGGCGATGTTGTAGGGGGGATAGCTGGATGCCGACGCGGTATCCTGCGCGGTATCGATCAGCCGGGCCATGCGATCGAAACCGATGGCGGTACGGAAAAGCGGAGACAAGTCGAACGTCGTCATAAGAAACCTCCTACAGCAGCAAGGTAACAGTCAGCGGACCGCCCGGTTGGGCCGGCCCTGGGACGCCTCGCGACCCCGAATGGGCATCACGAACCACTCCAAAATAGAAAACGGCCGCCCCTATTTCAAGGGCGGCCGTCAAACTCACTCGCCTGTGAACACAGCGGCTTACCGCTTGCTGCCCAACCCGGCGAAGCGCTTGTTGAACTTCGCGACCTGGCCGCCGGTATCCATCATGCGCTGCACGCCGGTCCATGCCGGGTGGGACTTGGGGTCGATATCCAGCCGCAACGTGTCGCCGGCTTTGCCCATCGTCGAGCGGGTGGTGAACTCCGTCCCGTCGGTCATGATGATCTTGATCTCGTGGTAGTCCGGGTGGAGGCCGGTCTTCATCGCTGCAACTCCAAGAATGGCCCGTGCCGATGCCGACCGGCGGGGCAAAGCGGGTCGTATACGGCCGCTTCGCCCCGCCTGCAACAATTTGGCAGCAGCGACTGCCTCAGCTTCGGGCGGCAGCGTGGCGCATGGCGGGCCCGTTGGAGAACTCCCGGAAGCTCTGATCCGCCATTTTCTTCTGTTCCGGCGAGAGCGCGGCATACAGGGTGCTGAAAGGCGCCACTAGGTGCGACACTTCCTCCGCGTGGGCCTGCGCCATGTCGCTGTAGGACTTGAGTTGGTCGACGGCCGTCGCAGTCTGCACCATCGTGTGGCGATCGCTAACGAGCTGGTCCATGCGGGCCGCATTATCGCGCATCGCCTGGGCGAAGTCGTCGAATGGCTTCTGCTCGGCGGGCGTGATCTTC
The DNA here is from genome assembly GCA_964242215.1 of uncultured Acetobacteraceae bacterium. GTDB lineage: Bacteria > Pseudomonadota > Alphaproteobacteria > Acetobacterales > Acetobacteraceae > LMUY01. The sequence goes on from CAXTCJ010000021.1 coordinate 1,736, forward strand.
AGCTTGGCGTGCAGCTCGGTGATGCGGCGCTCGACCATGGCGTCGCGATGGGTGGCGGGCGCTGCCGCTGGCGTTGTAGCCGCTGGTGCCGCGGCCGGGGATGGTGTGGTGGCTGTGGTCGGCGGCGTAGTCTGGGCCATAAGCGGCGTGGTGGCGAGCAGGCCGGCAACCAGGGCCGGCATCATTGTCAGACGGATGGACATGGGGGTTCGTCCTGTTGTTGAACCGGATACCGGCCGAACGCCGTATCCCGGTTTCAGTTCGTATCGTGCTTCAAAGCGCCTGGAATGCGGCGCTCCTATGGCCGGACCAAGGAAGGATTTTCGGTGGTAGGCGCGATTCTCTCGATCCAATCGGCCGTCGCGTACGGCCATGTCGGCAACAATGCGGCCGTTTTTCCTCTGCAGCGCCTCGGGATGGAGGTGTGGCCGGTCAACACCGTGCAGTTTTCCAACCACCCCGGTTACGGCCACCGCACCGGCCAGGTGTTCAGCGGCGCCCATGTGCGCGATGTGGTGGACGGCATCGCGGCCCGCGGCGTGCTGGGCCAGTGTGTCGCCGTGCTGAGCGGCTACCTCGGTGAGCCGGCCGTGGGTGACGCGGTGCTGCACGCCGTTCACGCCGTGCGGGCTGCGAACCCGGCCGCGCTGTACTGCTGCGACCCGGTGATCGGCGATGCCGGGCCGGGCGTCTATGTGCAGGCCGCCATCCCCGCCCTGTTGCGTAGCCACTGCCTGCCAGCGGCCGACATCGCCACACCGAACCAGTTCGAACTGCAATACCTGACCGATCGGGCGATCCACACGCTCACCGAGGCAAAGGACGCTGCCGACATGCTGCGCGGCACGATGCGGCCCGGGGCGTGCGTGCTGGTCACCAGCCTCGCCGTGACAGACACGCCAGGCGACTGCATCGACCTGCTGGCGGTCGACGATGCGGGGGCATGGCGGGTGCGCACGCCGAAGCTGCCGCTGGCCGCCAACGGCACGGGCGACACTATTGCCGCGTTGTTCCTGTTCCACATGTTGCCGCTCCGCAGCGCGCCCGCGGCACTGTCCGCCGCTGCGAGTGCGACGTTCGGCCTGCTACGGCGCACGCTGGACGCCGGGTCACGCGAGTTGCTCACCGTGGCCGGCCAGGACGAGTTCGTTGCGCCGACGCGAATTTTCCCGGCCGAGATGGTCTGATTGCCTCACATTCTTTTTATGCTGCCCTTATCCCGCCAAGATCTGCCGCTATCCCTGCCGCCGGACCGACTACCCTCGACGGTGTACGCTGCATGCGCATTCTCCACGCCTATCGCCGCGTACTGTCGATGCTGGGCGGGGACAAGCGCCTGGCGCTCGTGCTCGGCCTCGCCAACATCGTGCTGGCTGGCTTGCAATTCCTCGATCCCGTGCTGTTCGGCCGCGTCATCGGCCTGCTGTCCGCGTCCGACAGCATGCCGCGCAACGCGCTCTGGACACAGGCAGCGACGCTGATCGGCATTTGGGTGGTGATCGCGGCGGTGTCGATCAGCGCCAACATCGCCACCGTCGTGCATGCCGAGCGGATGGCCCATCGCAATCGGCTGCAGGCGATGAGCCGGTATTTCGGCCACGTCCTGTCGTTGCCGCTCTCGTTTCACGGCGAGGCGCATTCCGGTCGGTTGATGAAGGTGATGCTCGGCGGCGCGGATGCGATGTTTTCCGTCTGGCTCACCTTCTTCCGCGAGCAGTTGGCGACCTATGTGGCGCTGCTGGTGCTGCTGCCGCTGACGTTGCTGCTGAACTGGCAGTTGTCGCTGGTGCTGATCGTGCTCGTGGTGGTGTTCTGCACCATCACGATCGTTGTCATTCATCGGACCGAGGACGGGCAGAAGCGGGCCGAGTCGTTCCAGTCGAGCCTGGCCGGGACGGTGCAGGACGCGCTGGCCAACGTGATCGTGGTGCAGTCCTTCACCCGGTTGGCCGCCGAGACGCGCCGGTTCGGCCAGATCGCCGACGACGTGATCGCGCATCAATTCCCAGTGTTGAACTGGTGGGCGGTGGTCAACGTGCTCACCCGCGGTGCCTCGACCATCGCGGTGATCATCATCGTGCTGATCGGCACCATTCTGCACGTCAACGGTCAAGCCAGCATCGCCGAGATCGTGACGTTCATGGGCTTCGCCAACCTGCTGATCAGCCGGCTGGAGTCGGCGATGCAGTTCGCCGCCCGCCTGTTCCTGCAGCTGCCGGGGCTGGAAGAATATTTTGGCGTCCTGGATGCCAAGACCTCCGTCCCGGAACAGCCGGATGCGGTCGAACTCGAGGTGCCGAAGGGCGAAGTTGCCTTCGAGGCCGTGTCGTTCGCCTACCCGGGCGGCCCGGCGATCCTGTCGGACGTGTCGTTCGTGGCCCAGCCCGGCAGCGTAATCGCCCTGGTCGGCGCGACCGGTGCCGGCAAGAGCACCGCCATGAACCTGCTGCAGCGACTGTGGGATCCGACGGCCGGCCGGGTGGCGGTCGACGGGCAGGATATCAGCCACGTGACGCTGGAAAGCCTGCGCCGTTCGATCGGCGTGGTGTTCCAGGAAAGCATGCTGTTCAACCGCTCGATCCGCGACAATCTGCGCATCGGCAGCCCGGACGCGACCGACGAGCAGGTGGAACAGGCCTGCCGCTCGGCCGACGCGCACGACTTCATCATGCGCCAGCCGCAGGGCTACGACACCACCGTCGGCGAACGCGGCGCCACCCTATCGGGCGGCCAGCGCCAACGCCTGGCGATTGCCCGCGCGCTGCTGAAGAACCCCCCGATCCTGATCCTGGACGAAGCGACCAGTGCGCTGGACGCCGCAACCGAGGCCCGGGTGTCGCGCGCGATGCAGACGCTGATGGAGGGGCGGACGACCTTCATCATCGCGCATCGCCTGTCCACCGTGCGGGACGCCGACGAGATCCTGGTGTTCGACAACGGCCAGGTCGTGGAGCGCGGCCGGTTCGATGCGCTGGTGCAGCGTGGCGGCCGGTTTGCGCAACTGGTCGCGACGCAGTTGGCCGGGACACCGCAGATCCGGGCCGCGGAATAGGCGGCGGATCACTGCCGGATGAGCTGCCGGCGATGGCTGGGCAACGCTACCGGCGTGCCGGAGGCTGGTTCTGTGGCGTCCGTAAAACCCCAGAATTCTCCAAGAGCCACCCGTAAACGATTGTGTTTGCGTGCCAGACGGTAACCGTCCGCCGCAGTGACCGGCGTGTAGGGGGCGAGCAGGCCTCGCCAAAAATCGGTGTTGAGAAAGCCGTCGCCGATCGTGGCATGCATGCCACGTCTGAGTGGGTCGCCCTGCCAGGCCAACTGGACCGGCAGGGGCAGTAGGTTGGTGACCGGCTTGTCGAAGAACGGCGCCTCGTAAGCGACGCTGCTGTTGACCGTGAGCACGCGTCCGATCGCTGGATCGGCCAGCAATTGATAGATCGGCGTGTCGGTGAAGCGCGCATCGGGGCGGGCCGTGAGCACCTCGGTGACCAGGGAATGCCGCTCACCGGAGGGATGGTCCTTCAGCACGATGGTGGTTTCTGGCGGGCATAGGCGGCGCAGTTTTTCCCGAATGGCAGCTGCGTCGAAGAAACTGTCCCCGGCGATCTGGGTCGCATCCGTGGGGCGTTGGCCGAGCACCAGCAGTGCGCCCGGCCCGCACGCCAAACGCGGCCGCAACCGCGCCGCAGCCTCGTGCAGCCCGGCACTGTTCAGCGCGACGCTGCGTGGCACGGCCCAGTCCGCAAGCGTCGCGTCCATGCGGGCGCTGGAGGGACGCGCCGCAAACAGCAGGTCGTCCAGGAAGCGGACCGGATGAACGCGCAGGTCGATGTAGGGCACGCGAAGCGTATCCAGGAGCCGGACGAGGTAGGGCGGCAACTCGTAGCCGATGCAGAACTGGCCGGTGAGTTGCTCCTCCAGCAGGTCGCGGATCGGGCTGCGCGGCAGCATACGGCCGTGCCGGGCCGCCCAGTAGGATGGCGCCGCGGCCGGCGACCGCTCGGCGGTGATCAGGCCGTGGAGCGTGGGGCAACTGCTCGGACTCAGCAGCTTGGGCGCGAGCCCGCAGGCCGCTTGGACTGTGTGGCGCAGGACCAAATGCAGCCAGCCGATCTGGCCATCCACTCCGCCAGGCATTCCTTCGGGGTTGGGGCGAAGAACATCACCGAGGACGGTGACGCCTTGTAGGCTGCTTACTTTAAGCGGGGACCGGAATTTGAGCATCTTTGCCTTTTATGATACTATATACCAAGCAAGACGGCTTTCCGGTCTCCATCCGGTGTGACAATGTCTTAGCAACGCGACGACGCATCACCAAACTACGACATATTCATGTGACCTGAATGGCTGAGATGTAACAAAATATCTCGCTATTACTCTGGGCGCACAGTAGCAACGGGTTCGCGGGCCGATTCGCCTGACGCTCGGGTCGTGAGCGCCACGGACGGACCGCCAGCGGCGTTGCCACGGCGCCGCTACGCCCGCAGCAACGGCGCACAGCGGCCCCGCGCTGACGATGACAGGTCAGCCGTCGATAAAGGGTTTCCTTCCCGCGGCGGCCTGGCTATACAGCGCGCGGCGGGTGATTAGCTCAGTTGGTAGAGCAGCTGACTCTTAATCAGCGGGTCGTTGGTTCGAACCCAACATCACCCACCATTTCCTTTGGTTACGACGCGATTGGTCCACTTGGATGCGTGGTGGCCGAAGTACCGAGGCTTCACTGGGGCTCATCGTAATCCATCGCGGCGGGGCTGACGGTGGCATGTGCTGCGACCGTCAGCCGCCTGCCGATGACATTCAAGGCAACGCCTCCCGAACCGCTCGTTGGTAGAATGCCAGAGCAGAACGGATGTCGCTAGCTTTGGGGAGGGGTAGCCTCTAGTGTCGTTTCCTACACACGAGGATGACTGACATGGCGACTGGCACGGTAAAATGGTTCAATGCAACGAAGGGCTTCGGCTTTATTCAGCCAGAGAGTGGCGGCAAAGACGTCTTCGTACACATCACTGCAGTCCAGGCTGCGGGCCTGAACGGCCTCGATGACAACCAGAAGGTCACCTACGACGTGATGAACGAGCGTGGCAAAGAGGCGGCGAGCAATCTGAAGCTGGCTTAGACCCCAGAGCTGTTGGGATCCGGTCGATGAGGCCGAAGCGACCGCCCGATGTGCGGTCGCTTCGGCCTCCACCTTCCGGCCGTCGCGATCCGCGCGATGTTCGGCCGTTTGCGGCCGTCCACATGGCCAATCCACCGGCAATGTTTTCAGCACGTTGCTGGCTAAGGCCATAACGAAGCGATGCATGTCGGCATAGACGGCGGCGCCAGCAATACGCGCGTCAAGCTGTTTGACACAGACCAGTCGCTAACGCTGGCAATGCCATCAAGCCTGACGTTGGGTGTCGAGGGTGCCTGGCTGGCGATCATCAAGGCGCTGCATAGGGCCGGCATTGGGCCGGAGCGGTTTGCCAAAATCCATCTTGCCTGCGCCCTTGCCGGCACACGCCGTTCAGCGGGGCGCGCGGCGTTCGGCGCAATGGCTCCCCCCTTTGCTTCTCTGACACTGTGTTCGGACGGCCACGCGACTGTGCTGGGTGCCCATGCTGGCCGCGCCGGCGCGTGTCTGTCCATCGGCACCGGCATCGTCGGGAACTGCCTCACCGTCGACGGGTCGGCCAGACAAGTCGGCGGATGGGGCTTTCCGGTGCGAGACGAGGCGAGCGGTGCCTGGCTCGGGCGGCTCGTGATCGCAGAGGTGTTGCGATTGCTCGACGGCTACGAGTTGGACCCACCCGGGAAAACCAGGCTGCATCAGCAGGTTCTCGAGGTGGCGGGACCGTCGATCGCGCAACTGGCGGACTGGGCGTACCAGGCCCCTTCCACGCGCTATGCCACGCTGGCACCTTTGGTGGTCGAGGCAGCAGCGGGCGGTGACCCGGCGGGGCTACGCCTGATGCGCCAGGCCGCTGCCGAAGCCGAGCGCCTCGTTCGGGCCCTTGATCCAACAGGCGACCTGCTGCTTTGCATTGGCGGCAGTCTTGCGCTGCCGATCTTCGGCTACGTCACGGACACCATCGCCGCACGCGTGAGGCCAGGCCTCGGTGATGCTTGCGACGGCGCCTTGTTGCTGGCGCGCGGCCTGGCTCGAAGCGATCTGCCAGGCTGGGATTTGTCAGTGCCGTCCGTAAGCCACATGATCGGCTCGTTGTAGGAGGCGGAGTCGATGCGGTCAGGGTTGCGGGTTTGGTGGATCATCCTGGCGCTCTTTTCCATCGCATCCGCCCAGGCGCAAGGGTCGCTTCGCATCGGCATTCAGGACGAACCCGATGTGCTCGACCCCATGCGGAGCGGCACTTTTGCCGGACGTCTCGTGTTCGCCGCCGTCTGTGACAAGTTGATCGATACCAACCCGACGTTGGATTTCGTGCCGCAACTCGCAAGCAGTTGGAGCTGGTCGCAGGATGGCCTGACGCTGACTCTGAAACTTCGGCCCGGTGTATCCTTCCAGGACGGGACAGCCATGGACGCGAACGCTGTCCGCGCCAACCTGGAACGATACCGCACGGATCCGAACAGCGCGCGCAGGGCTGAACTTAAGCCGGTGTCAGGGGTGGCGATCACGGATCCACTCACTGTCGAATTGCATCTGACCCAGCGATACGCGCCGCTCCTGGCTATTCTGGCCGACCGGGCGGGGATGATGATGTCACCCGCCGCCTTCGCCAATGGCAAGGCCCCGGACCTGCCGGTCTGCGCCGGGCCGTTCAAGGTCACCGAGCGCGTGGCGCAAGACCGTATTGTGGTCGAGCGTTTCGCCGGATACTGGAATGCGCCGGCCATTCATCTCGACCGGATTACCTACCGCATCATGCACGACAGCATGATCCGCTTGGTGAATTTGCAGACGGGCCAACTCGACATGTTGGAGGAGTTGTCGCCCTCCGACGTCGCCGCCGTGAAATCCAACCCGCATCTGCGGTTGAGCACGGCGACCTCACTCGGCTACGAGGCCATTTCGATCAATGTTGGGCACGCTCCCGGCTCGCAAACGCCGCTCGGCCAGAGCGCGTTGGTGCGGGAGGCTCTGGAGCGATCCATCGACCGCGACGCTATCAATCAAGTGGTGATGGACGGCCAATACCTCCCGGCCAATCAGGCCGAGTTGCCGCATTCCAAATACTGGAATTCGGATGTTTCAATACCTGCTCGCGACCCGGCAGCGGCCAAGGCGCTGCTAAAGCAGGCCGGTTTCGGCAAGGTCACTTTCACTCTGGATGTGACGAATACGCCGCGGGAGACCCAATTGGCTGAAGTGATTCAGGCGATGGTCTCGGAAGCCGGGTTCGAGGTGAAGGTTCAGCCGCTCGAGTCCAACACCATGGTCAGCAGCATGAACGCTGGCGACTATAACGCTGCCGTCGTTGTCTGGAGCGGCCGGGCAGACCCGGACTCCAATATATCCTTGTTCCTGGCCTGTGATGGGTTCCAAAATTGGGGCAAGTACTGCGACCCGGCCTTTGATGCGCTGTTGACCCAGGCACGCGCGAGCACCGACCCCGCAGAGCGGCAGTCGCTCTATCGCCAAGTCGCCGCACGCTATCTGCAGGCAAGGCCAGACCTGGTCCTGTTCCACATGACTTGGCTGTTCGCGGCGAGCGACAAGCTGCACGGCTTCGTTGCTACACCGGATGGACTGATCCGTCCGCAGGGGATCGAGCTAGCGACCCAGTAGCGCCGACAGAACGGGGTGCGGCGTTCCTTGCCGATCGAACGCCCTTTAGCGTCTTACGTGTCACTGCCGAAGTGCCTCACCTGCAGAGAAGCCGACGGAGGAGCCTGGCCCGGCGAGGCACCGGAAGGTGACAGTGAGGGCGGTAGGCCAATAGTATCCGCGAGGATCACCGCCGGGCTGCAAATTAAGTAGTGCGAGCGAACGTCCCTGGTGTTGGCAGAACCCGGCCGCTTCACCCAAAGCTACATCTGCCGCACGTCCGCCTCCGCCGATCGCCTCGGCACGCATTTCCGAGACTGAGTACGTTTCGGGTCCGACCGGGACAATTCCCGAACTGGCTCCGCAGGCGGATAGGGACACGGTGGCAGCAATAGCCAGTGCGGCGCGAACGGAGTGCCTCATTGCGAATTGGGACGAAGACGGACTCCCGGGGCGTCGCCGCTGGTTATCAAGAAAGCAGGCCTGACGGATCGCACCGATCCGCGCCTCGTCGATACAGGTCGAAACTGGAACATAAAAATCCGCCTGTGACACTCCCGCGAAACCGCATGTTCGCGCATTCCAAGGTGCCGTCGAGCCCAACAGAGACGAAGCCATCGAGTTGGCTTAACCAACCGCTTGGCTGAAATACAGCCCTGCCGCTCGTGGGATCGAAGGTGCCCTGCATTGTAAAGCTTCCTGAGAACACGTTGCTGCCGGGCGGCAGACTAAAAAAACCGAACACCGCGGTGACCGCGCCGCTGGCGGAGATGGCATCTACGGTCAAGTGCAGACCGGTCGATCCCTGAGCGCACTTGTATGTGCCGTCCCACGTCTCTGCGATAGACGGGATTGATTGCGCCCTCACGCACACGGAGCCTAGCATTAGGAGCAATGTGAAGATGTACGACGCCTCACGGTGGCTACGATCAAGGGATCTCATGATTCCCGCTCCTGCAACGGCACTCCCAATTCGCCGACGTTCTCCTCGATGCTCGACAGCGGCGTCCATTACCGCACGCATATGACATCGGATGATGAATTACTCGCCCAACACGCCGGGTCCGATATATATCTATGCTCTTTGAGGACGGTATCGCCTTCTTCTGAATAACGGTGCCTCCGTCCCGTCCCGAGCCCGCCAGTTTTGCCGTACTTGGCGCGGGACTGTTGGGACTGGTGGCATTCAGACGCAGCAGGCCTGAGGCCGGACGGCATATCTGGAACGGCTGCCCCGCCGCTTACCTAGCGAGGCGTGTTTCGCCGGTGATGCTCTCGTGTGGGCCGGCTCACTGGCACCCGCCTCCAACCGGCAATCAACCGCGCGAACTGCCCGGTCTTGGCGCCATCGATGATGCCTGGGAACAACCGCCGCAACTCGATGCTGGCGGATAATTCGCTATCCTGCTCGAAGGCAGCGCGGACCGTGGCAGCTTCGGCCTCGGACACGCTGAACATCCCTACATCCTCGCCCAGATGCCGACCTGCCGGGCTAGCGCCGCGTAACCCGGCGTGCCAGCCCTGGTCAGGAAATCCATTGGCGACGCTCCTGACGTCACCCCAGACCCGTTGCCGGCTACCAGCCATTCACTAACCTCTTCGCCCTTGATCGTGCGCATCCCCGCATCGATCGCCACAAGGTATTGCACCCTGGTGATCTGGTCCGGCGTGAGGGACCCGGCGCGGTAGCCGAGGCCGGTGAGCATCCGCCAGCCACGGGCAGGGGCCAGCTTCCAGCCTCGCAGCAGCTCGAGGAAGGCGATGATGGCCGTGGAGGACGTCAGGGTCGCCTTGAGCGGCTCTGGTTCGATCTCGGGCCGCTTATCCATCACGGGCACACGGCGTGGGGCAGGGCGCTTTCCAGGTGGCGGAGCATAGACGATGCGTGCAGGACGTTCGGACATGGCCGGGAACACGCCAGCACATGTTGCGGGTGTCTATGGCGGCTTGGCGCGTGATCTGGAGTGATGGACTCAGGGCAGGGCGCAAAGAGACTGGCCGCCTTTGAAAATCTGCTTGCGAATGCAGCAGCATTATCGCTCGGTTGTGATCTAAGCCGAGGTGTCGCTTAGTTGGCAGCCACACCGTACGCCGCGATGAGGACGGAAACATCTGCTTTATCCCACGTTCCTGAGCCGCGACATGCAGTTACCCGAGGAGCCGTCATGATTTCCGATCCGCCAAAGAGCGAGCCAATTCCCAACGATTCTAACGCCGATGCGCCCAAAGTCCCTGTCGACCAAGCAGCGCAAGAGGAGGCGGCTAAAGTACGTGAGGAATCAGGCGGTTACGACTGAAGATCGTTAGGCAACGCAGATGCACCGGCCGACCACAAGCAGTTCGGCGGAGGGGAGGGCAAATGTCGACAGATGGACAGCCAAAGAAGCCTGAAGCAGGTGTGCCGGATTGGCCGGGTAGGAAACAGGGTGTGCCGCGCCCTCCAACGCCCGTGGAGGTGGATGAAGTCGCGAGCCAGCAGGGGATTATCACGGACGAGTGGGCACCCGCATCGCCCGCTAAAACGGTGGCCGATCCTCCTGAGTAGGTGGATCGGCCCCTGCTGGGGGCTACCAACCCGAACTCCGACTTACGATGGCCGCGCCCGTGCTGTTCCTTTGTCAATTCCGCCCGCTGTTTGCCGCCTGCAACACGGGCCAGAAATGCAAGACGTCATCGAAAGGACGCATCATGGTAAAGATAGCTACAGCAGCTTTAATGGTCGTGTTGGGCTCGCCGGCCTGGGCACAGTCGACTCCGCCCCGTGCATCGGCCACTGAAAAGCCGATAGACAATGGCCCGACCTCGCATGGGGCGAATAGCGCCTACCAAGGAGGCGGTGTCGTGTTGCAAGGCGCGGCCGGAGCTCCCGCGCCGGCTCTACAACCCACTTCTCCCGGCCAAGTGCCCGCGGGGTCCGTAGAGTCACTTCCCCCAATCTCTCCCAACGCTGCGCCGTCCAAGGCCGGAGACGACTGATAGTCGCTGTCGGGATAACGGGATTAGCCCAGAACGCAGGAGGCAGCCGACATCCGCATACCTCGGGATGAGGCGGATCACCATGCGTTGTTCATTGGCGCCACATTCGCATGGACGATGCGGAATAGACATTTAGCAGCCAAAAGAACTTTTGCAGTCGTTCTGTATGTTCATCCTCCGTGGCCTAAGCAGAAGCTGCTCCGATAGGATCCCAGAACATGAAGACGATCATTCTAGCCACAGCTGGGCCGCAGGCGCTTGCTTATCCGGCTCTGGCACAACGCAACGCAACGACCCTCGGATCAGAGACCAGCCCCGGCAATGGCTCGGGTATGCCGGGCGCTTCCACGCCCGCTGAACAGATGCGGGGCCGCCTCCGTCATCAGGGTTAGTCACGGAACAACCAGCGACCATTCCTCGTCGCTGACGTCAGATGGATAGGGCTTGCGACGCGGAGGAACACATCCGTCCCCATTAAGCCCGGACCTCAAAAAAGTACATAACCGTACTTGCCGTTGCTGCCGAGGTAGGTTCCTGGTGCGCCGCAGATCCTGGCCGGTTCGGACGCGCTCGCCGCATCGCTGATCCACCAGACGAATTAAGTTCCGGCCTAGTCGCTCAGCGGCATCCTCGGCGGCGGCCTCTTCGGGCTTGGGTCTATCGGCTATCGCCGCTCCTATCACGGCGAACTGATGGCCACGGTGGTCAACGGCTATACGGTCTATCTCGACGCTAAGAGGAACCCGGCATGAAGAAGATCGCGCTGCTGTTTGTGCTGCTCGCTGGCGCTGCCCATGCACAATCTGGCCCACACTGGCTGTATGGCTACCTGCCCGGCCAGCAGGAGATCGAGAACCAATGGAAGGGGAAAGGCGACCGGGTAAACGGACAGCTTACCACCCCCACGATCAGAACCGGGCTCGGCCTTCCGGCCTGGTCTCTGGCCGACTCTATCCCGCTGAGCGTGCTCGCGCCCAACACGACGCTGCCAGCGAAACTGTCTTACGATCCGACGGGTACGCTCTTCGACGGACCCGTAACAATCACCCGCAACAGCAACGGCCTGGAGCACCATGCTGGCGGGTTGGAGGTGTCTCTCAACTCGACCGCCACCACGTGCGGCAACGGCGGGTCCTACCAAAACCCGGTGATCCGCGGCGCTTATGGGGCGAGGGACCTTGTGGGCGTCTGCGCGAACGTCACGCAGCCTACCCCGATCACGTCGAACAACGCGTCTACGTTCGTCAACGATCCGGCGAACATAAATCTCCAGGAAACCGCGCTGTCGCCCGCCTACACGCAGGTCCCGACAGGCTTGCCCGCGCAGGGGACCAAGGTGGTCCTGGGCCTGGCGTTGACATCGGGCCAGGTCGCCCAACTGCAGCTCGGGATGGTGGCAGAGACGAACAACCTGTTCACCGGGTTCGTCACCGGCTGGGACCCGGGCGGGACATGGATCACCGTCGACCAGTGGGTGGCGATCGGCAGCAACCCCATGCTGATCGGGTTCAGCCCGGCGGCATACCAGGGTTCGAACCCGTACGTCAGCGTGACCATCAACATCATCAGCCAGGTCTATGGCGAGAACCTGGTGGTGGAGGTGCCTCCGAATAGCTACGATCAAGCGGGCCACACCGCAAATGCGCTGGGGCAGGAAATTGCCATCGTCAATAACGGCTCGGCCGTCACCATGTCCGAGTTCGACGGGTATTCGGACGTCCCGCGTTTGTGGGGCAGCAACGTCGGAATTGGAGCAAACGCCGGATCAGGCAACGGTAACGGGGCCGCAGGCTACACCACGCTCGAAAACATCAATATCGGCTTCCAGGTCATGTCGGCAACGAGCTACGCCGGGTTCGTCTATCGTCACAATGCGGGCGTGCCGGGCGAGGCCGGGTTTGTCACTCAGCAAGATGCCGGAGTGGCCTACGAGAGCAAGCCGGGCGCCCGGCGCGGGCTGCGGACGTGGAGCGTGGACAGCCAGACCGGGCTTACAACTCGAGGGCTTAGTGCAAACAACCAGGCCGCTAACACCGAAGCATGGTCTACCCCCTCAACCGGCGGGGCCCAGGCCATCACTCCCACGGGATCAGGCACCATCACCGCGCAGAACAACATGCTCGGCGCTCCGATGGTGGCAAACGCCGACTACTCGGCGCACGGCAACATCGGCTGTTCGGACGGCACCAACCGGGCCAACTTCGACGTAACCGGCCTGTTCCATATGGGGGCGACGCCCTCGACTGCCGTTACACTGTCCGGCAACGCGCTGGGCACGAACGGCATGCGCGATACTGTGGGCACGGTGACGGGGTGGTCTGTCAGCCCCGCCGTCGACACCACCACTGGCGCTCCATACTTCACCTTCGGCGGCCCGGCCAACGTGACTTGTACCGGCACCTTCGAAACCATGCGGATACACTGAGCCATGTCCGAGCAGGATCTTGCTCGCGCCGTAGTCCAGCAGGATTACGTCTATCAGTTCGCCTTCACCACGGGCGAGTTGGCGCCGGAGTTATACTTTCGCTGCGACCTCGCTAAGCAGCGCACCGGTGCCGCGCAGTTGCCCAACTTTCTGCCTCACGTGCACCCCAGCTATCCGCCGAAGAATCTCGCCCGGGCCGGCGCGCTCAACTGGACGCTTACGTCGTTGGTGCTGGAGACGAGGCTCGGCATCGTTGCCTATGGCACGGGCTTTGGTCTACTTTCTCGGCGCCGGCACCCACCCTTTCAACTTTCGACAGGGGCCGGTGTTAGCTGGACATCTGAGGCGCGTTGTCGCCGTCTCGTTCTCAATGAGGTGCCCATGCCGGATCTCAGCAAATCGCCCGAGGACATCTTCAAGGCCGGTGTCGCTGCGCGCGTCCGCGGCGAGCAGGTCGCGGCGTGCCCGTATCCCGACGAAAGTGGCGAACGCGAGCAGTGGCTGGAGGGGTGGCACGAGCCGGATGCCCTAGACGAGCCCGACGAATTGGGGTTCGCGTAGGGCAGGCCCTTCGACCTGCGTCTCGCACCTGCCCCCGTCATTCCGATCGCGCCCGGAGTGGTTACGGCGCTTTCGGCATTCCGGGCATGGCCGGCATACTCATGCCATTGGGCAAGGCAGGCATCCCACCTGGCATTGCCGGCATGCCGCCCGGCATCGCCGGCATCCCTGCGGGCATTCCCGGCATGGCGCTCCGCTGCGCCGCAACCATCTTGGCTGACTGAGCGAGCTTCTCGCACAGCGCCTGCACGGTGGTGTTGGTTTGGCTCGCCATCGACGAAAGCGGCATAGGGGTGCCGTTGTTCAATAGGCTGCCAGACTTCCCCGTTGCCTCTGCCGCGGTGCTGCTGCTTGCGTCCGCAGCCGGGGGGAGGGACGTCAAGCTGGCTTTCTGCGCGTCGACGGCGGCCTGATCGGCCCAGCCCTTCGTCTGGCAGTATTCCATCACCCCCACCTGATTGGCACCCGCGACGCGCGCCATCTGCATCGGGTCGGTTTGCGCGAAGGCTGCGGCCGGCACGACTATGCAGGCAAATACAAGGTGTCGCTTCATAGACTTTCCTCTTTTATAGGTCGGCCACTTACAGGGCCGATGGTCCTTACGCCCGGGATAGCCGGAACGCTACTGGGCCGGAATAGCTCGCGGTCAGTTCAGGCGTAGATCGAGGATGTGGCTTTTGTCGGCCGTCAGGTCGCCTCTTGCCACGCGCATGACAATGTCGGTCAGGGCCGTGTTGGCCGGGGTCAGAATGCCGACTTCGGAGCCCCGCTCGGCCACGAAGCCGTTGATGAACTCGATTTCGGTGCGGCGCCCCTTCATCATGTCCTGACCCATGGACGGGCGATGCTCGCCCCCACCCACGTCAGCCATGCGGTGCTGGTCCACCAACCTCGTGGCCTCCGGGTCGCCCTCGCCAGCCCGGGCGATGGTCTCCGGCGGCATGTGCAGGATGTCCTCCAGCGCGTAGCCGAGCGCCTGGCCGACACGAATTGCCTCGCTGCCCAGGCGCGACGAGAAGTGCCGTAGCGTGTCGTCGGCGATGATCTCCCTACTGAGCAGCCCGGTGCAGGCCGACAGCCCGTTGCCCATGACGTTGACAACGAGTTTGGACCACCGCTCGCCCCAGAGATTGGCCGTGACTTGGGCGCTGTCCGCCAATGCGAGTAGCCGGCACACCTGCTGGACCCGGTCGGTGGTGCGGCCGTGTACCTCGCCGACACGGAATACGGTGTGCTTGGACCCGCTTTTGCCGGCGGCGCGTCGAACGTGCCCGGCCTCACACAGATCGACGGTGATGGAACTGGCGATGGCACCCACGGTGCGTCCCCAGCCGACCACCTTGGCAACCGTCTCCTCGTTCATGCAGTTCTGCAGCGACACCACGAAGCCGCCGGGCGAGAGGTATTGCGCGATCATCGTCGTCGCCAGGCCGTGTCGTAGGATTTGACGCAGACGAAGGCGATGTCGATCGGCGCCTGCTTGGCCAGCGTCTGCACATCGGTGATGTGCATCGCCTGCACCGGCACCGTGAACTCCGGCACATCACGGATATGCGAGATGCGCAGCCCCTTGGCGCGCATCATCTCGACGTTTGCCGGCCAAAAGTCGATGAACGTCACGTCCTCACCGGCCTGGGCCATATGGGCGCCGGCATAGCCGCCTACCGCCCCCGTGCCGACAATCGCAATCCTTGGCTTCATGGAAGCGCTCTCCCTTGGTTCCAGGCGGGACCAGCTTAGCCCGGGTCTGGGGCAAACTGCCCGTTTCGCACCTTAAGATCCGAAGAACTTTGCAAGCCAACCCGAAGCGAACATTTTTAGACAAATCATGGCTACGTTCGCGGCTGCTTCGGGCCTAGCAGGATGGTAGGTGAATAGCACTGTGGGATAAAATGTCCGTCTCTCGCACGCTCCAACAAGAGCCTAACTTGGACAAGGCGCATATTTTCTCAGCCGCCGCAGTCGTTGGCCTGATCATTACAGCAGGCCTGCTAGCTATTCCCTATGGCAGCCTGCGATTGGGCCCAAACACTGGTTTTCTACCGGCGTTCGGTAGCCTGACGTTCATGGGGGACTTCATCACCGCGCTGCTGTTGTTCAGCCGGGCCCGCGCATCGAATGACACAGCGCTCGCATGGTTAGGGAGCGCCTATCTGTTCTCCGCGGCGATTATCATTCCCCATCTCCTGGCGTTCCCTGGCGTGTTCGGCCCGGTGTCGTTGATCGGAACCTCGGCGAGTGCGGTTTGGCTGTGGGTGTTCTGGCATGGCGGCTTCGCGCTGGGCGTCATCAATTTTGCCGTCCGTAAACCCACGACCGCCGAGCGCCCCGTCGCAATATGGCGGTTCGTTCTCGGCACGTTCGGCCTTGCCGTCGCCGCCGCTTTACTGGCGACGGCCGGGGAGTGGCTGTTGCCGACAATCTTGGTGAACGGTAGCTATGCCCGCTTGGTGCCCCTTGGCATTTCACCGTTCGTCCTGGCGTGCAGCTTGGTAGGCATGGCGTTGGTGATCGTGCGCCTGCGCCAGAGCTCGATCCTGACGATCTGGCTCGCCGTGGCGATCGTGGCCACGGCTGTCGATGTGATCTTGACCATGCTCGGCGGAGAGCGTTTCACCCTGGGCTGGTATCTGGCCCGGTGTCTTAGTCTGATCGCCGGGTTCGGCGTGCTGTGTGCGCTGCTGACGGAATTCGTCAGAATGTTCACCAGCGTCGCCAAGGCCAACCTCCAGCTGGAAAGACTGTCGCTGACGGACCCGCTGACCGACATTGCCAATCGGCGGTCATTCGAACAGCGCCTGGACGAGGAATGGAGCCGGGCGTCCCGTGAGGAGCTGCCTATGTCGCTGGTCATGATCGATATCGACCACTTCAAGCTCTACAATGACACCTTTGGCCACCCCGGTGGCGACGAGTGCCTGCGTATCGTCGCGGCGACCCTAACGCAGCATGCCCGCCGCCCCTGGGACATGCCGGCTAGGCTCGGTGGCGAGGAATTCGCCGTGCTGCTGCCCAACACTGAATGCGACGGTGCAGCAACCGTGGCGGAGGGTTTGCGGGCCTGCATCGAGCAGCTCAACCTCCCGCATCCGGAAAGCGCGTCGCACATCGTGACGATCAGCGTCGGGGTTGCGACGGTGTATCCCTTTCAAGCGAACCAAACGCCAAAGAAGCTGATCGAAGCCGCCGACGCCGCGCTGTATACGGCCAAGACGACGGGGCGCAATCGGTTGCACCAGCATGTGTCCGTGGACCAGCAGGACGTCATCGACCACGTCATTCAGCAGATGCCCGAACTGGCCTGAGCCATCCGGCGGATGGCGGTCACGTGGCTTTCCGAGGCGGCGCTTGGTGTCGTGGCTTCAGCCGACATGCATCTGAGCAGTAACGCACCTCGTCCCAGCTGCGCGCCCACTTTTTCCGCCACGTGAATGACCGCCCACAGGTGGCGCAGATCTTGGTGGGAAGGTCGGACTTTGCGATGCCGCGCGGCATTGGAACTGATCCTCACTCCTGGGTGCGTCTCTATCGGTCCAGGAACTCCCGCAGGATGCTGACGGTTGCCGGCGCTTCCTCCTGCGGCAGGTGCCCGATCCCAGGCAGCGCTGCGAGCGTCGCATGCGGCAACGCACGCAGGTAGTCGGCCGAGTTTGCGAAGGGGATCATGCCGTCCTTCTCGCCCCACATCAGCAGGGTCGGCGCCTCGATCCTTTTGAGCAGCGGCACCGGATCCTCCAGCACCTGTTGTCCCATTCGCTGAACGATCGCGCGCCGCACGCCCGGCGCCAGCATCATGTCGCGGTAGCGATTGAACAGCTCCGGGGTCAGGACGTCGGGGTTCACGTAGGCAGGCGCTAGCGAGGCCCTCAGCATGAACGACGGCAGCACATAGGGCAGCGCCTGCATCATCAGCGGCACCTTGGGCGCCACCCCATACTCGAGGCCCGGGCTCGCGAACCCGTCCGGTGACACCAGCACGAGCTTTTCGACGCGCTCCGGATGCAGCGCCGCGAACATCCAGGCGATCCGCCCGCCCATCGAGTTGCCGACGATGTCTGCCCGTGCAATGCGCAACTGGTCCATCACCGCGAGAAGAACCGCGATGCTGCGAGCATCCGTGTAATCGCCAGACGGATCCGCCCCGGTCAACCCGAACCCCGGCATGTCATAGCGAACGACCCGGTGGTCCCGTTGGAGATCCTGCGCCCAGGCGTCCCAGGTCTGCAGGCTCGCCCCGAAGCCGTGCAGGAGGACGACCGCCGGGGCCGTCCTAGGCCCGGTGTCGCGCAGATGCAGCCGTATTCCAGCGACGTCCAGGAACACCGACGGTGCTTGGGCATACTTCGCCATTAACGCGGCGCGTTGCTCGTCCGGGCTATAGAGCCACGCCAGCGCTCCGGCGATCACGACCGCCAGAAGGATTAGTCCGTAACGCAAACTCCGACCCCAACGAATTTGTCTTACCCCTTCGCCCGCGCTACCCACCATGGCCGCAAGCCAGGCGCAAGATCGGCCCTGGTCAACCGTCCATGCAGGACATTCCCCGTCCGCCTTAATGCCACGCCTGGCTTGTAGGTCTGCGCAGCACCGCCAAGTCGCATCCAAGGAACGGAGAGTATCATGGCACAGGTCGTCGTCATCACGGGTGGCAGCGCCGGCATCGGGCGCGCCGCGGCCAAGTTGTTTGCCACCAAGGGCTACGATGTCGGCCTGATCGCGCGGGGACCCGAACGGCTCGCAGCGGCAAAGGCCGAGTTGGAGGCGACAGGTGTCCGCGTCCACACCGTGGTGGCCGACGTCGCCGATGCCGACGCAGTCGAAGTGGCGGCCGACGAGATCGAGGTGGCCCTCGGCCCAGTGAATGTTTGGGTCAACAACGCGATGGCCACGGTCTACGCACCGATCAAGGACCTGGACGCGGCCGAGGTTCGGCGCGTGACGGAAGTGACCTATCTGGGGGCTGTTCACGGCACGCTGGCCGCGCTCAAGCGCATGAAGTCGGGCACGATCGTGCAGGTCAGCTCCGTCCTGTCATGGCGGGCGATCCCGATCCAAGGACCGTATTGCGGCGCCAAATTCGCGTTGCGCGGCTTCACAGAGGCGCTGCGGTCAGAGCTGATCCACGATCGCAGCAGGGTGCATCTCACCATGGTGCACCTGCCCGCCATCAACACGCCGCAATTCGACTGGGCGCGGAACAAGACTGGCCGGCGGACGCAGGCGCCAGGCCCCTACCAGCCAGAAGTCGCCGCTGACGCGATCTTCTACGCCGCCACGCATACCCGGCGGGACGTATTCGTCGGGTCTTCCACTCCGCCAACTATTTTCGCCGCCCGCCTTGCACCGGGCCTGGTCGACAAGGCGCTGGCCAAGAAAGGCTACGAGCAACTGGGGGACGAGGCCGTTCCGGTCACTGACGGCAACCTGTTCGACGCCGCGCCCGGTGGCCAGCAGGCGGCGCATGGCCGCTTCGACGCGGAGGCCAGTAGCCGCCGCGACATTTACACCAGCCGGCAGGCCGACATGGCTGCCGGCGCATTGCTGCTGGTCGGCGTGGCCGGCCTTGCGATGCTGGCGACCTCACCTCTGTTCGTCGGGCCGGCCATGGCGGCGGGGGCAGTTGGGCGGTTACTCCGGCGCTGAGGTTGCGCCGCAGCTCTGCTGGCCAGTGGGTGCTGGGCTGCTGTCGGTGGAGTGGACACGCGCCGTGACCTGACGTGACAGGACGTTTGCGTCCGCCGTCATCCCGTGCTGGAATGCGATGGTATGATCAGATCGCAGGCATTTCACGGCTGCATCGGGTTGCCGCCGGCGCGGGACCGGGCTGGGTTTGCCTGTGGATAACGGCAACCACTTCATCTCCGGCTTGCCGCGATCCGGGTCGACCCTGCTAGCGGCGTTGCTGCGACAAAACCCGGTACTGCATGCCAACATCACCAGCCCGGTCAGCTCCATGGTCGGGGCCATGCTGGCCGAGATGAGTGCTAGCAATGAAGGGTCTGTATTCTTCGACGAGGCCCAGCGCGCGGCCGTGCTGCGAGGTTTGTTCCAAAACTACTATCACGCCATCGCCCCGACCCGGACCGTCTTCGACACCAGCCGAAGCTGGACGACCCGGCTCGACCTGCTGTCCCGGCTGTTCCCGGATGCCAAGATGATCTGCTGCGTGCGGCCGGTTCCCTGGATCATCGACAGCATCGAGCGGCTGCTGCGGCGCAATCCGTTCGAACTGTCCAAGATCTTCGGCTTCGAGCAGGGCGGCACGGTGTACTCCCGGGCGGAGGGCCTGATGAGCCCGGCGGGCATGATCGGCTTCGCTCTGAACGGGCTGAAGCAGGCGATGCACAGCGACCAGGCGCACCGCCTCATGCTGCTGCCCTACGACACGCTCGTTGGCGACCCGGCGGCAGCGATGGCGGCCATCTACACCTTCACGGGCTTGCCGCCGTTCCGCCACGACTTCGACGCCGTCACGTTCGATGCCGGCGAGTTCGACGCCAGGCTTGGCACCCCCGGGCTGCATCACGTCCGCCGCCAGGTCCGCGCCATCGCACGCGAGACGATCCTGCCGCCCGATCTGTGGGAGCGCTTCGAGCGCACCAGCATCTGGCGGATGCCCGAGTTCAACACGACCCGCATCCCCATCGCCTGCGAGCCGACGGATGCAATGCCAGCCTAGCCCACGCGTCCCGCCGATCGAATGAACCTCCCGCTTCCATCCAAGAACGAACACCGCAAAGGTATCATCCAAGTGGGCACTTACAGTTTCTCCGGCTCTCCGGTTTTCGTCACGGTCGCAACGACGGGCACTTACGATATCAACGCCTTCGGTGCGCAAGGTGGTGCCAGCAGTGCGGGAGGTAACTACTCACTGTCCGCCGGCGGGGACGGTGCAGAAGAGGGCGGCAGCATCACACTCACCGCAGGCGAAAAGCTGGAGATCTTCGTCGGCGGCGCGGGCTTGGCGGCAACGTCCACCAATAATGGCGGCGGCGGCGGCGGCGGCACCTTCGTTTTCGCCAACACCGGTAGCGCGGGTGCCTACCAGGCCCTTCTGGTCGCGGGCGGCGGCGGCGGCGGTTATAGAACCGCGGGCAGCGCTGGCACAGTCGGCGCAAAAGGCAGCGGTGCCGGCGGCGCCTCTGGCGGGTCAGATTTCTCCGGCGGCGGCGGTGCAGGGGTCAAAAGCGCCGGCTCGAAAGGGACTGGCGGTTATGACGGCGGTGGCGGCTCAACCCTGGCCGGCAATTTCGCCGGTGGCGCAGGATCGGCCTTCAATGGGGGCGCATCTGGCGCGGGAGGCTTTGGCGGCGGCGGCGGTGGCGGCGCTGACGCAGGGGGCGGAGGCGGGGGCGGCGGTTACACCGGCGGCGCAGGCGCCTACTACGCCGGCGGCGTGGGCGGGACGTCCTTCGATGCAGGCACTGCTATCACTGCGCAGACGGTCGCCGGTGCGCGGACCGGCAATGGCACCCTCACGATCACGCCGAACGTTGCCTGCTATGTCACGGGCACCCTGATCCTGACCGACAGGGGCGAGCGGCCGGTCGAACTGCTCCGTATCGGCGACACCATCGTCACGGCCTCCGGCGCGCACCGCCCGATCAAATGGGTCGGGCAACGCTCCTATGCCGGGCGATTCTTGGCTGCCAACCCGGGCGTGCAACCGATCCGCTTGCGCGCCGGGTCGTTGGGGGAGGGGCTGCCGCGGCGGGACCTGCTGGTCTCGCCCGAACACGCCATGGTGCTTGACGGCATGCTGGTGCCGGCGCGCTGCCTGGTGGACGGCGAAACGATCCTCCCCGACCCGGGGGTCAGCGACGTCGGGTATTTCCACGTTGAACTGGACAGCCACGACGTGATCCTGGCCGAGGGCGCGGCGTCCGAATCCTTCGTCGACGACGACAGCCGCGGTATGTTCCACAACGCGCACCAATACGCTGCACTGTATCCGGGAGTGCCGCCGCGGACGGCACGTTACTGCCTGCCGCGGCTGGAGGACGGGCCGGCGTTGGATGACCTGCGCCAGCGGCTTGCAACCCAGGCAGTGTCGATTGGGTCACTGCAAGGCCGGCTCGATACGGTGGACGGCGAGCGGATCAGCGGTTGGGCGCGCAACGCCAACGCCCCAGGGCTCAAGGTCCGGCTGCGCGTGCGCGACACGGGCGCGATCCTGGGCGAAGTGGTGGCCGACGCATTCCGGGCCGATCTGGCCGCGGCAAGGGTCGGCGACGGGTGCTTCGCGTTCAGCTTCGTCGTGCCCGGTGGCCTGTCGCCGGGCTTGCGCCATGTCATCGTGGTGGAACGGGTTGCAGACGGTGCGATCCTGTCCGCCAGTCCCTGTGTGTGCGAGGCGCGAACCCCGCTCGAGACGATCGCGATCCCGGCGCGCGGGGCGGCCGGACTGCGCGGCGCTCTGGACGTTTGCACCCGCGACCGCATCTCCGGTTGGGCCTATGTCCCCGGCAACGACGGGCCGGTCGCGCTGCAGATCCTCGACAACGGCGTGCCGATTGCGCGTGTGCTCGCCAACGACATGCGCCCGGACCTGCCGGCGTCCGGCATCGGCACCGGCCGCCACGCTTTCGATCTGCTCATTCCCGGAGGCCTGCCGCTGATGGCGCGCCACGTGATCGACATCCGCCGTGAGAGCGATGGCGGCCGCCTGCCCGGCGCTCCCAGGGTGATCGAACCGGCCGGTACCTTCGACGCCGGGTTCGAGGGCGCCGTGGCAGCCGCCGTCGCGGCCCTCGTGCCCGGCGAACAGCAGGAGCGCGTGCTCGGCTTCCTGCGCAACCAGACCGAGTGCCTGCAGCAGGGGCGTGCCGACAGCGATGCGGCCCGCGTCCCGCGTGTTGCGGCCCGGCGCCATCGCAGGCGCTGGGGCAGCGAGCCGGCCAGCACGGCCCCGCGGGCCCTGGTTGTCGACAACAGCCTGCCGCATCCGGGCCACAGCGGCGGCGCCAATGCCATCCTGTCGCACGTCGCGGCCCTGCAGCGTCTCGGCTACGCCGTCAGCTTCGTGGCGGCGGACGAGATGGCGCTGGGCAGCGGCCCGCTCGAGGCGGCAGGCGTGACGGTGCTCGGTCCGCCGTTCTACGCCTCGGTGGAGGAAGTGCTGCGCCGCCAGTCCGGATGCTTCGACGTGGTGTATCTGCACCGGGTCGAGATGGTGGCGCGCTACGGCAACCTGGTGCGTCAACATGCCCCGCAGGCCAGGCTGCTGTACAGCGTGGCCGACCTGCACCACCTGCGTCTGTCGCGTCAGGCCGAGGTGCAAGGCGAGCCCGCGCTGCTCGCCACCAGCCGCAGACTTTGGGCGATGGAGCGTGCCGCCGCCGCGGCGGCCGATGCGGTGCTCACCCATTCGCACGTCGAGGCCGCGCTGTTGCGGCGCCTTGTGCCGGCGGCCCGGGTGCACTGCATCCCCTGGTCCGTCACGCCGCAGCCAGAGCGGCCCGCATTCGGCAAGCGTGACGGTGTGGCGTTCGTCGGGCATTTCCGCCACGAGCCGAACGTGGATGCGGCGATCTGGCTGGCTGAGACGGTCATGCCGCTCGTGTGGCAGCACCGCCCGGGGCTGACCTGTGTGATCGCCGGACGCGCGATGCCCGCCGCCGTGCAGAGACTGGCGCGCTCTGGCATCACGGTGCTCGGCGCGGTTGACGATCTACGGACCGTGTACGACCAGGTCCGGCTGATGGCTGCACCACTGCGTTTCGGCGCGGGCGTAAAGAGCAAGGTGCTGGAGAGCTTCGCCGCCGGGCTGCCTTGCGTCATGACGCCGGTAGCGGCCGAAGGGATCGAGCTGTGGCCGAGCCTTCAATCCCTGGTGGCGACCTCGGCAGAGGACATGGCCGGCCGCATCGTTCAGCTACACGAGAACGTCGCCGCTAACCGGACGGCAGCAGCCGAGGGGGTGTCGCTGATCCGGTCCTTGCACAACGACGAGGTCGTCTCGGCGGCGCTGCTCGCGGCTATCACCCGGGACTCCGACATGCTTCAGAGCGTCGGCGAGCGGCTACAGCTTGTCCATTGTGTTGGATGATCTTGGCACGTGCCCGATCACGGCCCATAGCGGGTCGCCGCGCAACGGGACCTGCATCCTGAATACCGCTTGCGCAAATCCCGCCGCCTGCATGTAGGCGGCCACCAGGCGTTGCTGGTCCACGCCGTCCAGCGCCTGCCAGATCGCCACGGCCTTCGTCGGGAAGCAGCGATTTGAGAAGGAGACTACGAACGGGGCCCCTGGCCGCAGGACCCGGCGTACCTCCCGGAACACCTCCACCGGGCGCTGCAGATATTGCACCGAGACGCACAGCCCGGCCCCGTCGAATGCGTCGTTCGCAAACGGCAGCACCGGGTCGGTGTTCAGGTCTTGCACGATGCGGGCGGTCAGACGCCGGTTCGCCGCCAACTCCGCCATGTTCATGCCGTGGCCGGTCACGCCGTTGTATTGGACGTCGGACGGCAGATGGCTGACCCAGCTGCTCATTAGATCGAGGATATCGCCGTTTGCGGGCAGGAACTCCCGGTAATTGGCGGTGACGGCCGCGATGGCGCCCGCATCGATATGGGTGACGAAACGTGGCTGCGCGTAGAACGCGGCGTCGGGCGACGGGTCAGCCTTGCGGAAGGCGTCTGGCGGCAGGTTCAGCAGCTGATCGGTGCCGAGACGGTCAAGATGTTCGTCCATACTCTCCCATCTCCGGTTGCCGCCCCGATATTCAACCCGTGTCCCGACCCTGGATCCCCCGTTTCGTGCTGGCCACCCCCTCCGCACTCGCCTGGGCCGAAGGTGCGGCCATGGTCGAACGCGCGGCTGCCATGGGGGCGGAGGTGGTGCGCCTGCGCTCCGACCGGCTCGTCGGCCTGCCGGGTGTTTATCGCGACGCCAAGAGCACCCTGGCTGTCGTGACCGCCAGCCCCAGCCGACGCCGGCTTCAGCCGATCCCGCCCTCCGCCGACTGGCGCTTCGACCTGGCGGAGGGATGCCCGGCGCATTGCTCCTATTGCTACTTGGCCGGGTCGCTCGCCGGGCCGCCGGTCATCCGGGTCTACGCTAATTTGCCGGAGATCCTGATGGAACTGCCGCCAGCCGTCGGGCATGGCGCGGTGACCTCCACATCGGCCGCCCGCTCGCATGAGGGGACGACCTTCGAGTGCTCCTGCTACACCGATCCGCTGGCCATCGAGCACTTGACCGGGCACCTTGCTGCCTGTGTTACGAAGTTCGGCGCCTGGGATGCGCCGGTGCAGCTGCGCTTCACGACCAAGTTCGACGCGGTGGAGCCGCTTCTTGGCCTGGCCCATAACGGTCGCACCCGGGCTCGTTTCTCGATCAATGCACGGGAGGCGGAGCGGTACGAGGGCGGTGCTCCCCGAATGCCGCAGCGGCTGGCGGCTCTGCGCCGGATGGCTCTGGCGGGCTACCCGGTCGGTCTTACCGTTGCGCCGATCATGCGGTTACCGGGTTGGGCGGAGGCCTATGATCGTCTGTTCGCCGATGTCGCAGGATCGCTTGCCGATGTGCCGAGTTTGGACCTGACGGCCGAGTTGATCACGCATCGGTTCACGCCCAAGTCCAAGGATGTGCTGACCGGATGGTATCCCGGCAGCCCGCTCGAAATGGACGAGGCGCAGCGTACCCGAAAGACGACGAAGTTCGGATCTCTGAAATACGTGTTCCCACGCGAGGATATGGTGGCCATGCGGGCGTCGATCGAGGGATCCATCGCGCGTCGGCTGCCTGCGGCGACGGTGCTGTACTGGACCTGATACCACCAGCCTCAAGCATTGACCCTCGTCTCACTTCGTAGGGTGCAATGCGCTTTGGCATTGCACCGGACAAACGCGCCGATCATCGCTAGGTCAAGGTGCAATCCTCCAAGCGGATTGCACCCTACTCCCGTGATTCTACGTCGACGGCGGCTGGTATGAGTTCAAGGGAAGGTTCTAACTGATATCCCCCCTTCCGTTAGGGCGCAGGAAGACGATCGGGTAGCGTGGCGTGCAAGCGATGGAGGGCGCAATGCAGCACGCCTACAAGTGGATGAAGTCACCGGTTGGGCAATTGAAGCTCGTGGCGAGTGATGCCGGTCTCTCCGCAATCCTGTGGGAAAAGGACGGCCGGAGTTGGAAGCACCTGCGATCGCAGCAGGCCGACCCGCTAGACCACCCAATCCTGCTGGAAACTGAGAATCAGCTCGAGGAATACTTCGCGGGATCCCGTCGGAATTTCACGATGAACCTCGACCTCCAAGGCACGCCGTTCCAGCGCTCGGTATGGCAAGCCCTGTTGGAGATCCCGTACGGCGAGGTCCGAAGCTACGGCGACATCGCACGCGGGATCGGCAAGCCCACTGCGTTCCGGGCCGTCGGTGCGGCGGTGGGTATGAACCCGATCTCCATCGTCGCACCCTGCCATCGCGTGCTGGGCTCGACCGGAGCGCTCACCGGTTTTGCCGGCGGGCTGCAGGCAAAGCTCGGATTGTTGGCAGTGGAGAACATCGAACACCGCCTTTCGAAGGACCGCGATTTACGTGCCGCGTGACTGCCCTCGCCCATGCTTGCCGGGTAGCAACTCTCAACCCAGCGGAGTTCCTATCCTCTGGCGAATGACGCGGTAGTAGGCCCACCAAAGGTGCGCTGCGGCGCCCCGGAACGGTCGCCATGGCTCCGCCAGTGCGGACAACTCCTTCGCGCCGGGTCGGTGCGCCAGGCCAAGCCCGCCTCGCACGGCCTCCTGGACGGCCAAGTCACCTGCCGGCCAGGCGTCGGCGTTACCCAGGCAAAACAGAAGATAGACATCGGCGGTCCACGGACCGATCCCTCGCAGCCCGGTCAGCATGGCGTGAGCGGCGTCGGCGTTCAGGGTGGCCAAACTATCCAGGTCGAGGCGCGTGGCTAGGATTTCTTCCGCAATCACCTTCAGCGTGCGTATCTTTGCCCGCGATAATCCAAGCTGGCCAAGAAGATCGTCGGACGCCGCCAGGATCGTTTGTGCGTCGAATGGCTCGAGCGCCACGGCCAGTCGCCCCCATATCGCCGCGGCGCTCGCTGTCGACAATTGTTGGCCGACGACGATCGTGGCCAGCCCGGCGAACCCGGCCGGTCGCCGCCGCAATTCGGGCATCCCCGTAGCTTCAAGGATCGGGCGGAGACGTGGGTCTGCCTTGATGAGCGACCGCAACGCCCGCGCGAGATCGGCTTGCTGGGCCAATGTGTCCAAACCGGCTTCTCCCTTTGGAGCGGCATCCCCGCAGCACTAGAGTGGGTTGATCGTGGTCGACGTCCCGGCGGCGCCGTCGCTGGTCAGCACAAGATTGACCGTCGAATTGCTCTGGATTGCCACGACGCCGCTGATACTCGACACCGCCGGACCTTGGCCGCCCTGCTGGATCGTGCCAGCGCGCGTCCGCTTGGAATGTGTAGTCTTGGATCGACCGTAACCACTGCGTTGAAATCCTACGAAGAAGCACGTCGGGGTGCACGGAAGTTAACGCTGGTTACGCCGGCGACGTCCGTGATAGGAGTCATCCTCAAGCATACCGGCCCGTGTTGCGGTCAGCCAAGGTCCGGACCGTTTGGCACGGGTCCAGCACCGTAACGCCCGCCACGCGGCCAGCACGACGATGTAGCATGGACTGGGAACGAGGTGGCTATGACCATCGCCTTCCAGCCAGTAATGATAGCCGATTACGTCTGAAGCCGCTCCCCAGTGACCGTATCAGGGAGGGACAGGTGTTGAGCGATCAATCCATCCTCACGGGTGAGTCACTGCCGATCGAGGTCGGGCCGGGGCGGCACACCTGAGCGGGCGCGCGGGTATCTGAATTGATCCCGCCCGCCGATGTTCGACATCGCCATTGGCTGCACGGCTGTGACCGCAACCAGGAGAAGTGAGATGAGCTATTCGACATTGATGGTGAACCTGGCCGTAGGAAGCTCCAACGCGGCGCTACTTCGCGTGGCAGGCACTCTCGCCAAGCAGTTCGACGCCACCGTCATCGGCGTCGTGGCCCGACAGCCGATGCAAATGATCTACACCAGCGGCTGCTATGTCTCGCCAGAGCTGATCGAGGAAGACCGGCAGGAGATCGAGCGGGAAATGCAGGAAACCGAAGCCGAGTTCCGCGGCTCGATCCAAGGGGTTGCCCTGCACTGGCGCTCCGAGGTGTCATTCGAGCCGCCGGCCGACTTCGTCGTACGCCAGGCCCGGCGTGCCGATCTCCTGCTGACCGGCGCCCCCGCCAGCCCTGAACGCGACCCGACGCGAGTCGGCTCGGGGGATCTCCTGATGCAGGCAGGCCGCCCCATCCTGGTGGTCCCGCAGGCGGCCGAGGCGGTGTCGCTCGATCATGTCGTGCTGGCCTGGAAGGACACGCGGGAGACGCGCCGTGCCGCGTTCGACGTGCTGCCGCTCATGACGCGGGCCAAACACGTGACCGTCGTCCAGCTCGCCGCCGAGACCGAGCTCGCCGATGCCCGCGAGGAACTGGCCGATGTCGCCCAGTGGTTGGAAAGTCATGGTATCGCGGCGGGCACCGTTGCCGTCGCGAGAGAGGCGGGAGAGTCGCGCCAGCTCAACGCGCTTGCGAAAGACCGGGGTGCCGGCCTCATCGTGGCGGGTGGCTACGGCCATAGCCGGCTACGCGAGTGGGCCCTGGGCGGGATGACGCGCGACTTGCTGCTGAACCCCGAACTCTGCGCCGTGCTGTCCCATTGAGGAAGATCCTCTCGCATCGGGGACAGCGGTCTAAATAACTTTTTCATACCTGCTACCCATTCTGTGCCTATGACCACGCATCCGACGGACCGGCCGTATGAGCCAACGACATTCGTCGAGCGAGGCGTGTCGGTGCCTTTCACCACCCCCATGCTCTTCGGCGCGCGCGTGCGGCAGCCGGCGCGGCTCGATCTGGAATTGCTTGTGCCGAACCCATCGGGTGGGCGTGGCATCTATATCCTGCCTTGGAGCAATGCCCGGGCCCTATGCAGCCCCACCGTCCACG
Source organism: uncultured Acetobacteraceae bacterium (assembly GCA_964242215.1). Lineage (GTDB taxonomy): Bacteria > Pseudomonadota > Alphaproteobacteria > Acetobacterales > Acetobacteraceae > LMUY01. The sequence continues at coordinate 30,420 of CAXTCJ010000021.1, forward strand.
ACATCAAGTTATCGGCGCGTATCGCCGGGCTGCAGACGGTTACACCGACGAGTGTGCGGCGCGCGGCAAAGCAGATTGCGGCTGAAGGTTTTGCGGGGCGACCGGCTGGCGTGGCGGCGACCGCTGCGCTCGCGGTCGAACAAAAGAGCCTACTGACGACGAATTTCGACCTGCTGCTCCGCCTCGTGCAGCAGGAGGGATTGCCGAGCGGCCTTGCGGCCAATCCTGGCCTCTCGCCTTCAAACACGCTTGAATTTCAGGCCAAGCGGACCATTGCGGCCATCGCGCCGCGAATAGGGCAGTTCCCGGCGACGATTGCATCGAGCCTCGAACGGCTGGCAGAGCTCCTGGAGCCGGTTGGCCTGCGCGAGCAGCCCTGCGGCTCCCGCGTCCCGCATGTTATCGAGTCGGTCAAGTCGCTACGCGAAGACGCGCTCTCCCTGCTCCCGCACGCTGACGAGCACGAAACGAGGTTGCTCAGGGTGTTCCTCGGCGTATCTGGCGTCACGCTTGCCGGAGCCGAGCGCGCGGTGATGGATGCCCGCGCGACTGCTACCGAGGTCACCAGCCTGCTTACGGCGTGGTATGCGGACCCTGACGCGCTGCGCAGCCAACTCTGCCGCGCCGAATGGCTGATGGATGGCTGGGAACGAATAGATCAGCTGTGGTGGTCCGAATCCGGCGGGGCCGAACGAACTGAGATATTGGAGGAGATTGCCTCGTTGTTGCCCATCCTGCCGCATGAGGTGCGCGACTGGCCTGGCTTCTCGTTCGATACAGAGCCATTCCAAGACCTCCAGCGGCTGGTTCGTAGCAATCAGGATTGGCGGACCGGGCAATCGTTGCAGGATACCATAGCCCGCAACGAAGCACTGCTCGCGACATGACAACTGGGTCGGTCTTGAACATCCAGACCAGTCTGGCCCACGCCGCCGATGCCCAGATCGCGCGTGTCGTCGCAATGGTGGACGCGATGCCGCAGCGGGGTAGTGCCGATGCACTGATCGCTCCGCTTCGCCCCCGCTTAGCGGCGCTACGTCCATCCCGTCCACTCAGCTTCACCCGGATGCTATTCACGCCGCTCGACCCCGTCATCATGACCACCACGCAATGGCGAACGACTTGCGTCGGCGTTCCCCGGTCGGCCTTATCGCCGCTCAGCGCCGCGATTTCCGCCGCGTTGCCGCAGGCGCTCGCGCAATGGTCTCGCGGTGGCGGCTCTCCTGAGGCGCAATCAGAGCTTTGGGCCGCTGCTGCCGCCGCTCTTGAAACGTTAGATCCGCCACCTGACTGGTTGGCCCAAAGCGGTCTTGCCGTCCGACATTTCGCAACCCTGGCAGGTGCCGTCGGGGCGGTGCTGCACGAGGCGACGCTGATCGAGGTGTTGGCCCGCCGGCGGCGGCCAGCGGAGGATGAAACTCTGCAGGCCATTTTGTCTCGCGGCAGGATTCACGGGACATTGGCGCTGGATACGGTGGTTGCCGTCCTACTGGCGAGACTGCCCGCGCCCGGCCAAATTTTGGTGCTCGCGGCGGTGGCAACGGGGGGCGATCGTTCGGTTGAGCAGACACTCGACATGCTCGATGCTAGTGTCTGCGCGCACAGCGACGGCGCAAGCGATCCAAAGACAATCGCCGCCGCGCTCGGCCGAGTGGTGTCGCTGACAAGCGCACTCGAGACCGGCGCGCCGCCGGAACGGCGCAAGCGTTTGGATACGATCCGTCGCGAGGCCAACTCCCGTTGCAGGCGCAGCTTCGACCAGGCGGTGGCGCGAATGTTGATTTTCGCCGAGACGGCAACGTCCGACGGCCTAAAGGACGACGTGGTAGGTGGAATGGAGGTGACAGCGCGTGATCTTCGACGCCTGGAAGCCGTTGGCCGAAAGCTCAGCGCAGACGGGCAATATGAAGCCGTCCTGGCCACGGCGGCGGCATCCGTGAGGGACGCCCAGGGCAGTTTAAGTCTCGTCGACCGGGTGCGCCTCGTCGAGCTTCTATCTGGGCCCGAAGCAGCTATGGCCTTGCTCGCCAAGGGGTAGCGCGCGAGCGGGCGCGCAGGAAGTATCAACAAAATCTCCCTATACAAGGCGCACAGCTTGGATAGAACAATTCTGCGGCTGACCTCGGTGTCGCTGCTGGGCTGGACGAGCTATGAGAGCGATCAGGTCTCGGTCAAAACGCCGGCACTGCCTGACATCCCGCCGCCCATCTGAAACACCATTGCTTTCGCTGTTGGATGTCCGGCCTCCGCGGCCCTTAGCAGCCATTCCCGCGCTAATCCGTCATCCCGCACTATTCCGTGGCCGCCATTATACATCGCACCAACGGCATAGAGCGCGCCCAGATGTCCGTTCCGAGCTGCTTCGAGAAATAAGGAGAGTGCGGCAGCTGGGTTCGGGTCGCCACCACGCCCACTGGCCAGGAGTTCTGCCAGCGCCACACGGGCATAGATTGAGCCCGTTGCAGCGGCCCGTTCTATCCAGCCGCGTGCGATGGTCTCATCTCGAGTGATCCCCCGGCCCTCAAGAAGCATCTGACCAAGTAACAACTGCGCCGCAGCGACACCTGGCGAAGCCTTCAGCAGCCACTCCACGGCGCAGTGATCGTCGCGTGTACCCCCCAGGCCGATCGCAAAGCAGACTGCGAGACGATATGCGGCCGTGCTGTCACCCAAGGCGGCTTGGAGTTTGAACCAGCCCCGTATGTCGATCGGACCGACCGACTCGCAATCCTGTCCAACGAGGAGGGCGGCAACATCATCACTCGCCTTGGGCGTCGCTAGTTGCTGAGCCAGTTTGAACCAACGGGCCGCCTCGTCGCGATCTTCATGCAGGCCCGTTCCCGTCAGATGCAGAAAACCGACGATCCTGGCCGCCGCGGCATCACCCAACTCGGCAGCGCGCATCAACCATGCGCCGGCTTCTACAAAATTAGGCCGCTCGTCACGAGCATGGAAGTCACTCAGGCGGGTCGCAGCCTTCGCGTCACCGGTCATGGCTGCTTTTCGAAGCCATGTCTCGCCCGCGACGAGGTCACGTGGCGTCCCGATACCATTGAGTAGCGCGCAGCCTAGCCGTCTCTGAGCAGGCTGCACGCCGAGTTCGGCCGCACGGCGGTAAAGGCCAACGGCTGCCGGGATATCTTGTGGACACCCGAAGGCAAACTCCTTTGTCACGCCCCATAAATAAATCGCTGCTGGAGCACCTGCCGTTGCGGCCATCATCAGCAACCGAGAAATCCTGCAAGCATCGGGCAGAGGCATCCGGCCGAGCATGAGGGCAAGGCTCAGGCCGGCCGGGGCACTGCCCGATGCGACGGCTTGCTCCAGAAGCGAACGGGCCGCGTCCCGGTCCCGAAAGTCTTCAGGGCCATCGGAAAGCAGGGCAGCTAGAACGATCATGCCTTCGGTTGATCCGCCAGACGCTGCACGCCTAGCCCACAGCAATCCTTGATCATATCGCGGGTCAGATGTCTGCGTGCTACCGAAGAGCTTCGGAGACAATTTGGCTGGATCGATGCCCCGCAAGGCGAGCTTTGCCAAGGTGGCCATGGCATCGGCGTGCCCGCCTCGCGCCGCGCGTTCGAGCCAGAGCACGGCGGTTTCTGGGCTCGGAGGAGTGTCGATCCCTGATAGATAGTTTAAACCGAGGGAGAACTGTGCGAGGTGATTGCCACGTTGGGCGGCCCGTGCGGTATATCTGAACGCACCTGCGCCATCGCCACGACGGAGTCTCGACTTGGCTTGCCGCATCCAGTGCCGCTGCCGCGCAACAACTAGACGACTTAATGCGATAATCATTTCCTAACGTTCCGAGCGAGCGGCTGGACTCGTGGCCCAACCGCGCTGTTTGGACCGCGAGTGCTCGGGCTTAGCTGTTGTGTAGCGAGATGATTGAGGAACCGTTGGCGTGTTGGAGATCGAACAGCGCGCTCGTGGCAATACCCCCGAGATGCAGAGTGTCGACCACATGGCCAGCACTGCTGATAGCCAATGAACCTGTACCCGGCTGCCACTTAACACTGTCGATCATGGTGTCGAAGACGATCTTGTCGCCTGCGGCGAAACCGTTGATCTCAGATGTCACGTGGGATGCGCTCTGGAGTTCCAGAGCGCCGTTCGCGCCCGTGAAATCGATGATCGACGCCTGTATCGTGCTCCCATCCAACTTGGCGGTACTGTTTGCGCCGATATCGATGCTCCCTGACCCGCTGACGTCGCTCTTGATCTCAAGGGTGCCGCCTTGTGCCTTGATAACTCCGTCATCTAGAAGTTTATTGCTCGTCGAAGAGAGAGTACCGTATCCGCTGATGGATCCGCCACTCCGCAAGTCGATCCAACCCTGCCCACTTGTTCCAAGGTTGACTGAACCTCCATGGAGGACCAGTGAACTCGAAGGGCCTTCGAACAGGTATTTGCCAACGTTCAGCGTGCCACCTGCGTTGATCGTCAGCGTTCCAGAGCCATGTGATTGATCGGCCTCCACCATGCCAAGGCCTACACCGGCCCCAACGTTAATGGTGGAGCCTGCCTCGATGGTGACGCTTCCGACAGAATTACCGTGTGTTGCGATAGAAAGACTTCCACCGATATTGGCAGTGCCAGCATCGCGCACATCAAGAGAACCCGTTCCATTGAAACCAATGACCGCCGCCCCACTGGCATTCCAAGTCGCGTGGTCGATTGTGATCGTGCCAACACCTTGGGCGTACTGGCCCACTAGGGCCTTTGCCGTGTTGATCACCGTCGGTCGCCCGGCCGTACCGTTGGCTGTAAAGCTACCAACTGCGTGAACACCGATGTTCAGGCTGCCAGCCAGGTCATTCAAGGTCGAACCGGCGTTGAATGTCATCGTTCCGCCATTGCAAACCATGATGCCCTGACAGAAACCCACGCCGGACGTGTTGACGATACCGTCAAAGGCCACATTGCTCGCGCCAAGCAGCATGATGGTGCCGACAGAAATTGGTCCGGTGAATGTCTCCGGACCGACGCCGTTGAGCAAGGCTACGTTCGCTGAGCCGGGGACGATATGGCCGGCCCAATTCTGCTTATCGCTCCACGTACCTATCTGCCCTTGGCCGGTAAACGTAATGGCCATCGTTCATCCCTTCGCTACTGATGTCCACAGAATGTCAGGGCTTAGTTGCTGAAATCTTTAAATCCACGCTGGATTTCGCATGGTCCTGACTGCTCATGGCGCTACCCGTGCAGAGGAGAGCCCGTATACCGCTGGAACACAGCGCCCGGCCTGCGCAGATCGGAGGTGTGCGATGGGTGGTGAGGCGGCGGCACATCGGTTGCCATCGAGTGAACTAAAACTGTACGCCGCGGCTAAACGAGCGTTATCACGACCCACACGAGACAGCCGGCCAGCACCACCAGCAGCACTGCCAGCAGCGTGGATGCCATCCGCGGCTGCCGGGTAGCGCGTGGCAGGCGCTTACGGCCCGTGATCATTGGCTGCAACAGGTTCTGCCGCTTGACCACGGCATAGGCCGCCACCGCCAGCACGTGCAGCACAATCAGCACCAGTATGACGTTGAAGTTAGCCGCGTGCACCGACGTGAGCCAATAGGCGGTCTTCTCGCTGACCGTCCCCCCGAGTGGCCCTTCGGGGACGTCGTCGAAGGTGAATAGGCCCGTGACCGCTTGCACCCCCAACGTGACGAGCAGGACTAGCACCATCCAGCCCCCGGCGGCGTTGTGGCCCACCTGACCGTCCGGTTCGCGCCGGCCAAAATGTCGAAGATGCTTCAGGGCTTCTAAGGGGCTACGAAGAAATTGGCTAAACCGCGACGTTTCGCTGCCGACGAAACCCCAGGCCAGCCGAAACAATAGTAGGGTTAGCATCGCGTAGCCGGACAGCTTGTGCAGGTTCGTCAAGAGCACGACGTTGGCACCGGCGGCATACTTGATCGTAAAGTAACTCGACGCGATCAACAGCACGATCGCCCAGTGGAACAGCCGGGTCGGCCCATCCCAGACCTTCACCGATAAGCTCAGCACCGTCTGCCTCACTCGGCTCATCGCAATCTTGCCCCTTTCCGACAGCCGTGCGTAGGTTCCGATGTCTAGCGCAGAACAGCCGTGCTCTCCAGGCTGGGTGCTAATAGTGGATGACGACGAACCGCTCGGAGCTCACCCACTCGGACGTTCCCTTCGGTCAGACCCGTGGCCGTTCGGCCGGGTGCTGATGGCCGACGAGATGGCGGTCTTCAAGGCCGCCGCCGCGGGCCCGCGCCCCGGCATATCGATAGGGCATCTCCGAGGCGGATCAGTTCGCCGAACTGAGGTGGTCGCCGAGTAGTTCGGGCCGGTACTCGAAGTGCATCGTGTCGAAGTGCTGCCAACGTCCACCCCAGATGAAACCGTGGCGCTCGAACACGGCGACGATCTCGGGCGGGATGCGGTTTCGGTAGGATGGGGCGTCGCCGCCGGATCGGCTCCAACGCCAGTAGTCCGAATACGTCGTGTTGATGTCGATCGCGGCGCCCCAGGAGTGCATGCTCGTCTGCTCGGTCCCGGCCACCGGGCGGCAGTTGTACGTCCCGGCAATCGGGTATAGGTATTTCCTATCCTCTGGCGGCAGGTCGTCCAACTCGCGGGAGACGGCTTCGAGCGCGCGATCGACGCCGTTCACCGATGTGATGGACACGGTGTGTCCCCATGTCCGCGGCAGCCACACGACTCGAACCAGCTTCGGCGCGACCTGGCCTGCTCGGCAGTCGCCATACATCTTGTCGAAGAAGGCCTGGTTGCGGGCTCGGCCGGGATCGTCGTGTGGAGGCAGCAGCGGCGCATCAGCCGGATAGCGGCTCGCGAGCTGGTCTGCGATTGACGCCTGCCGAAGCACGTCCTGGTCGCTGCCGCCGGGGTGCTCCTGCCCGACCGGCATCTGCGTGCCGTCGCGCCAGATCAGGTTCGCGCCGTCGAAGCCGCTCAGCGCCTCCGGGTAGGCGCGCACTATGTCCTCGGGCGTGGCCGCCGATAGCGGTCTGCCTGTAAGCAGTAGAAGAACAATCGGCAGTAGCGTTGATCGGCGGTTCACCCCGTCGCCGCCACGATCAGGTCGCCTACGCGGCGGCGCAACCCGGTGATGCCGGTGTCGCGATGCCGGGTCGGATGCACGCGGTTGGTGAGCAGCGTCCAGGCCAACGCGCGATGGAAGTCGATCCACAGCCCGGTCCCGGTGAACCCGGTATGCCCGATCGTGTCGTCCGAACATGCATCGCCGCCCGACCAGCCCGCGTACCGCGCTTCCCACCCCAGGGTGCGCGTGGCGGACTGCTTGGTGCGCATGCCGGCGACGCCGACAGTGTGCCCTTGCAGCATGTCCTGGGCGGCATCCAGGACGCCGTCTACCGTTCCGAACAGCCCGGCATGCCCCGCCGCACCGCCAAGCGCGAAGGCGTTCTCGTCATGTACTTCGCCGCGTAGCACTCGACCGCGCCAGGTGCACCGTTCTGTGGCCACGCTGTCGTCCGGGTTGGGGTGAAACGACAGGCCCGGCTTCTCGGAATAGGGTCGTAGCGGCTGCTCGTGCAGTGGACGACCGGACAGGCGCTCGATCGCGATGCCGAGCAGGATGAAGTTGATGTCCGAATACACCGGCGCGCCCATCCGCCATTCTCGCTGCAACACAAAAGCGCGCAGCGTCGCCGGGTTCTGGCCATAGGTATAGAGCGGCTCGACCGCGGGCAAATGCGTCTGGTGCGCTAGGCATTGGCGGAAGGTCAGGTGGCGCTCCGGTGCGGCGAGGTCGTACTGCCGCAGGTCGGGGATTACCGACGCCAGGCCGTCGTCCAGCCCGATCCGGCCCTGCGCGACCATGCCCAGAATGGCCGGCGTGGTGAACAGCACCTTGGTGAGGGAGGCGAGGTCGAACCAGCTCTCGCGCCGCATAGGGTGGGGATGCGGCTCAACCTGCGCACGACCGAACGCGCACGCGGCGCGATCGCCATCTTTGGTCACCACGCCGAGAACCGCGCCGGGGATGAGGCTGCTCACCGCCTGGGCCACCGGGTCGGCCGCCGCAGCAAGGATGTCAGCGGCCGTCGACTGGGCGGTCACGACTGTCCGCGGTCCGCCGTTGAGAGCTCTGCCGAGCCTGGACCCCTCATGGCTGCTGGACTCCCACGTTTCGACCAACCCCTATCAGCGCCGCGGACAGTTTGCGAGATGGAACGGGAGGATGGCAGGATGCGCCAATGGTCCGAAGACGAGTCATCCTGTCGGCGCTGCCGGCTCTGCTTGCCACCGGACCCCTGCCGGCCGTGGCGGACACGCCATCTGCGGCCTTCCCGGCCGACACGGGTTTTGCGGCCTTCCCGGCCGACACGGGTTTCGCGGCCTTCCTGGCCGACGTGCGCGCCGAGGCGATCGGCAGCGGGATCGCCGCCGCAACGGTAGATCGCGCGTTTGCCGGACTTAGGCCGAATGCGAAGGTGCTCGAGCTCGACAGCCACCCGCCCGAGACGACGCAGAGCTGGGACCATTATCGCGCCACTCGGGTCTCGGACGCGCGCGTCGCCACCGGCCGCCAGGCGATGCAGGCCAACGGCGACGCTCTCGCTGAGATCGGCCGCCGCTACGGCGTCGACCCGGCGATCATCGTCGCGATCTGGGGGCTGGAAACCAATTACGGCAGCTACACCGGCGGGTTTTCCGTCGTCGAGGCGCTTGCAACGTTGGGCGCCGACGGACGCCGCGACGGCTATTTTCGCAAGGAGCTGATCAAGGCCTTGCGCATCCTGGATGCCGGTGACGTCGCGTTGCCGCGCATGACCGGCAGCTATGCCGGAGCGATGGGCCAGCCTCAGTTCATGCCCAGTTCCTACCTCGACTACGCCGTGAGCTTCGACGGTTCCGCCCGGCGCGACATATGGGACAACCGCAACGACGCGCTGGCCTCGATCGCGAACTACCTGACCCGGTCCGGCTGGCGTGCTGGCGCGCCTTGGGCGCAGCTGGTGCGCGTTCCCGCCGGGTTCAGAGTCGACCGCGATAGCCGCGATGACCGCCGCTCATTGGCGGCCTGGATGCAGCTGGGTGTCACTCGGGCTGACGGCAGCCCGTTATCTCAACCGGACGTGACCGGCGCCGTGGTGATGCCGGACGGTGCGGGAGGCGAGGCCTATATGACGTACGCGAATTTCGCCGTGATCCGTCTTTATAATCACTCCGACCTCTACGCGCTTTCGGTCGGAGTTCTGGCGGATCGCATCTCCCGGTAATAACGGGGTGGGGCAATGCTTGGTCCCGCGACCGATGACCCGAGGCGCGAGCTAGGTGGGTAGCGTTGGGCCAACTATATAGGAAACTGGAATTTAATTTCCGGAACTGGAATAGTTGATGGCCGATCTGAACGCCCTGCTGGTCTTCGTCAAAGTCGTGGAGTCCGGCGGCTTTACCGAAGCGGCGCGTCGACTCAACATGCCCGTCTCGACGGTCAGCCGGCGGGTCGCCGAACTTGAGGACCAACTCGGCCTGCGATTGCTGGAGCGCTCGACCCGCAGTGTGCGGCTGACCGAGGTCGGGGCGGAGGTTCTCGATCACGCGAGGCGCGTGGCCGAGCTTGGCGAGACGCTGAACAATCTCGCCCTGACGCAGAGTTCCAACGTGACCGGCTCGCTCCGCCTGTCCGCACCGCCAAGCGTATCCGAGACGCTGCTGTCGCCGCTGGTCGGCGCGTTTCAATCGGCCCACCCGAATGTCCGGGTTCAGGTCCTGGTGACCGATCGACATGTCGACCACATCGCCGAGGGCGTTGACCTCGCATTGCGGTTCGGCGCCCTGAAGGATTCGTCGCTCATCGCGCAGACGATCCTGACGTACCGCCACCAACTCGTAGCCAGTCCCGACTACCTCGCCAAGCACCAGCCCCCGCAGACGCCGCAGGATCTGCTCGGTCACCGGCTGCTGGCCTTCTCGCACTGGAAGCCGGAGAACCACTGGTCGTTCCTGCATGTGAACGGTACGGACCAGGAGGATCTACCGTTTTTGCCGCATCTCTGCATCAATGACTATGACGGCCTAGCAGCGCGCCTGGTCGCTGGAGACGGGATTGGCGATCTGCCGCCCGTCGTGCGTCCAAGCCTGCTGCGCGAGGGACGGCTGGTGGAGGTCATGCCGAATTGGCGTTTTCGGGCTTTCGATCTCGCCTTGGTGCATCTCAGCCGGCGCAACACCGCACGACCTGTGCGCCTGTTCAAGGAGATTGCCCTTCGCATGGCACCCTCACTGTTCCAGGCGCTCCCGACCTGAGCGATTAAGCCGTACGGGCGGCGGGTTGTTCCAAACCGGGGAAACTACTTCCCACGTCGTCCCACTTATTGCACTCGCTCTGCGGCTTCAGGTTCATCAACCCGGAGGTATTCGTGCTGCGCAAGACCGACGGCGAGTCTGTGATCGTCCTCTCCATGTTCAATACCGATCCGGTTCGAGGGGAGGGCTGACCGAACTGACCGGATCAGGCGTCAACTTGTCTCGCAGGGGCGATGGGTATTTCAAATGGCGGACCTGAACGCGCTGGTACTATTCGCCAAGGTCGTTGAAGCGAACAGCTTCTCCGAGGCCGCTCGGCGTCTCAACATGCCCATCTCGACCGTTAGCCGCCGGATTGCAGAACTTGAGAACGAGTTGAGCGTACGCTTGCTCGAACGCTCGACGCGAAGCTTGCGGCTGACCGAGGCGGGCTCGCAGGTGTTCGAGCAGGCACAGCGCGGTACCGAATTGAGCGAAGCGGTTGACAACCTCGTGTCCGACCAGCTGTCCAATGTTTCGGGCCTGCTGCGCCTCTCCGCGCCGCCCAGCATCTCGGACACCCTCCTGTCGCCGTTGGTGGGGGCGTTCCAGGCCTCCTACCCGGCGGTCCGTGTACAGGTGTTGGTTGCCGACCGGGCCGTCGATCACGTTGCCGAAGGTATCGAGCTAATGTTCTGCGTGGGCCCACCGAAGAACAGGCAGCTCGTCGCGCTCGAGATCCTGACCTACCGGCACCAATTGGTTGCGAGCCCGGCCTACCTCGCGAGACGGCCGGCTCCCGAGAAGCCGGAAGATCTCCACAGCCATCGTCTGTTGGCCTTCTCGCACTGGAGGCCCGAGAAGCACTGGACGTTCATCCATGCCGATGGCCGCGGGCGCGCATCGGTGACATTCCGGCCCAGCCTGGCGATGAACGACTATGCCGGACTGGCGGCGGCGCTGCTCGCCGAGGGTGGCATAGGTGACCTGCCGCCGTTGGTACGACCGGAGTTGCTGCGCAACGGCCAGTTGGTCGAGGTCATGCCGCACTGGCGATTCCGGACTTTCAACTTGACGCTGGTGCATCCCGGCAAGCGCCACATCGCGCGCCCGGTCAGATTGTTCAAGGACCTTGCAGCCCGGATGGCACCAGCCCTGTTTCCGGACCTCCCGGTCTGAAGCAAGTGCGTTGTTTGATGCTCTAGCCCTATTTTGAGTTGCGCACCTCAGAATGGGATGGCACTGTCCCGACAGTCGGCGTTCAGACCGGTCATGGGGAGAAGAAGCGTGCACACAAAGTTCGTGGCGGCTCTGGCGCTCGGGATGTTCGCGGCGCAAGTGGCGAAGGCTGACGACACGATCAAGTGGTTGCATGTGGAGGTGAACCCGCAGCAGATCGCCATCTGGACCCAGGCAGCACAGGCGTTCGAGGCGAAGAACCCCGGCGTCAAGATCGAGCCCCAGTATCTCGAGAACGAAGCATACAAGGCCAAGCTCACGACTCTGCTGCAGTCCCGCGACAAGCCTGCGATGTTCTACAGCTGGGCTGGCGGCGTGCTGCGGACCCAAGTCGAGGCCGGCGTGCTGCAGGATCTGACACCACAGCTGAAGGGCTACAGCGATAGCCTCACGCCCACCGCGCTGGCCGCCTTCACGGTCGACGGTCACATCTACGGGATTCCGCAGGCGCTCACCGAGGTCGGGTTTTTCTACAACAAGGCGCTGTTCGCCAAGGCGGGCGTCGATGCGAGCAAGGTCAAGACCTGGGACGACTTCCTGGGCATGGTCAAGACGCTGAAAGCCGCCGGAATCACGCCGCTCTCGGCCGGTGGCGCTGATAAATGGCCGCTGAGTTTCTTCTGGTCCTACCTGGCCTTGCGGCAGGGCGGCAAGGCCGGGTTCGACGCGGCGTTGCAGGGCAAGGATGGCGGGTTCGCCGGCCCCGACTTCATCAAGGCGGGGGAGAACTTCAAGCAACTGGTGGATTTGCATCCGTTCGAGGACGGCTTCCTCGGCGACAAGCATCTCACCGCGATCGGGCTGTTTGCCGATGGCAAGGCCGCGATGACGTTGGCGATCAGCGTGATCTACAACCAGCAGCACGCCGTTGCCGCCGACAAGAAGGGCCTGGCGAACGACCAGATCGGCTGGCTCGATTTCCCCACCGTGGCCGGTGGCCAGGGGCAGGCTACAGACACGTTGGGCGGCATCGTCGGCTGGGCGATCAGCAAGGGTGCGCCTAAGGAGACGGTTCCCTGGGTCGAGGCTTTCGTCTCGCCGGACGTGCAGTCCAAGCTTGCCGCCGCCGGCTACATCATCCCCGTGGTGAAGGGTGCGGACGCCGCCATCACCGATCCGTTCCAACGCCGGGTCGCCGACGAACTGGCGCATTCTACGTACCACCAGAACTTCTACGACCAGATCCTCGGCCCATCCGTGGGGCGCGTGGTGAACGATGCGGTGGCCGACCTCGCCTCGGGCAACACTACGCCGCAGGACGCCGCCAAGGCGGTGCAGGCGGCCTGGGAGCAGGGCAACTAACCCGGCGTGAGCAGCCCAGACACCTTCCTCGCCACGCCATACGCCGCAGCCCGGCCTCGCTTCACGCTGCGGCGAATCGGTGGCAGCGGCAAGTGGCAGGCAGCTTTGCTATTCCTGCCACCTGCGTTGCTGCTGTTCACGCTGTTCGTCGTGCTACCGGTGATCGAGGCCGGCTGGTACAGCGTGTTCAACTGGAACGGCTACGGCCATCCCACTCGCTTCGTCGGCCTGGCAAACTACGCGGAGGCGTTGCGGGCGCGCCCCTTCCTGCTAGCGCTGCGCAACAATGCGCTGATCATCATCGTCTCGCTGCTGGTGCAGTTGCCGCTGGCAATGGGCCTGGCGCTGGCACTGTCGAACCGGTTCCGCGGCGCGGTGGCGCTACGCATGCTGTTCTTCATGCCCTATGTTTTGGCGGAGATCGCGACCGGGCTGATTTTCTCGTTCGTCTACGACGGCAATTACGGCCTGCTCGCTGGGATCTGGCACGCCTTCGGTGCGACCGACGCGCCGCATCTGCTGGCCAGCCCGCAAACGGCCATGCTCGCGATCCTGATTGTGGTGGTGTGGAAGTATTTCGGCTTCCACATGATGCTGTTCATCGCGGCCCTCCAGGGGCTCGATCAAAGCCAAGTGGAAGCGGCCCGCATGGATGGTGCGACCCGGCCGCAGGTGCTGCGCCACGTGGTGCTCCCGACTCTGTATCCGACGATTCGGCTCTCGGTGTTCTTCTCCATCGTGGGCTCGCTGCAGCTGTTCGACGTGATTATGCCGCTCACCGCCGGCGGCCCAAGCGACTCGTCGCAGACGCTGGTGACGTTCCTCTACAGCTTCGGGTTCACCCGCATGCGGGTGGGCTTTGGCAGCGCCGTCGGGGTGATCCTGTTCCTAATCTGTGCCGGCTTCGCATTTAGCTACAAGCGCCTCGTGTTGCGCGATGAGTAGCCGCCGCCCCGACATGATGGTGTTCTACCGTGCGGTGTTCCTGATCGCGGTCGCTGCCTTCGTGGCAATACCGCTGCTGGCCACCGTGCTCGGGGGGTTCAAGTCGCTGGGTGAGCTTCGCACCAGCCCGTTTGGTATTCCGCATGACTGGGAATGGCAGAACTACGCCGGCATCCTGTTTTCGGCGCGCTACTGGCAACTGCTCGGCAACTCGTTGGTGATCGCGTGCCTGACGGTGGGGATTACGCTGGTAGCTGCCTCGATGGCGGCCTTCGTGTTCGCGCAGATGACGTTCTTCGGCAGCCGCTTCCTGCTGAGCTATCTTACGCTGGGCCTATTGTTTCCCGCCGCGACCGCCATCTTGCCGCTGTTCATCACCGTGCGTGACCTGGGCCTGCTCGACAGCTATTTCGGCGTGGCCCTGCCACAGGCGGCGTTCGGCCTGGCGATGGCCATCTTGCTGCTGCGTCGCTTCTTCAAGGACCTGCCGGCGGAGCTGATGGAGGCGGCCCAGATGGATGGCTGCTCCTATCTGCGGGCCTTCGTCTATATCACCCTGCCGCTGTCCCGCCCGATCATCGCGACCGTCGGCACGATCGCCTTTGTGCAGAGTTGGAACGCCTACCTGATGCCGCTGGTGATGCTCAACAGCGACGACAGCTACCCGTGGCCGCTCGGCATCATGGCGTATCAGGGCGAGTACTCGTCGGATTGGAACCTGATCCTTGCGTTCATCACGCTGACCATCCTGCCGACCATCCTGATTTTCTTCCTGGCGCAGAAGCATATCGTGGCCGGGCTGACGGCCGGCGCGGTGAAGGGCTGACGAGGAGTGACGATGTCCACTGCCGTGATCACCAACCCCATCCTGCGCGGCTTCAACCCCGACCCGTCGATCGTGCGCGTCGGCGAGGATTATTACATCGCGACCTCCACCTTCGAGTGGTTCCCCGGTGTGCAGATCCACCACAGCCGGGACCTCGTGCATTGGCAACTTGTGGCTCGGCCGCTCAACCGCCCGAGCCAACTCAACATGTTGGGCAACCCCGATAGCTGCGGCGTGTGGGCACCTGCGCTACGCTACGTGAACGGGCTGTTCCACCTGATCTACACCGATCTCAAGCGATACGGCCGCACCTCGGGCGCGGGGGGCGCACCCGGCGCCTCGTTGCGTGACATCTACAACTACCTGGTCACCGCTCCATCCGTGACCGATGACTGGTCCGACCCGGTGTTCCTCAACAGCAGCGGGTTCGACCCATCGTTCTTTGCCGACGATGACGGGCGGCAATATGTGCTCAACCAGCTCTGGGACCACCGGCCGGGGCACAACCGTTTCAACGGTATCGTGCTACAGGAATATAGTGCCGCCGAGCGCCGTTTGGTCGGGGAACGCAAGCGGATCTTCGAGGGCACCCAATTAGGTCTGACCGAAGCACCCCACATCCATAAACGCGACGGTTGGTACTATCTGCTGACAGCAGAGGGCGGCACGGGTTGGGGCCATGCCGCAACCCTGGCCCGCTCGCGCGACTTGCTCGGCCCCTACGAGTTGCAGCCGGGCGGCCCTTTGCTGACCAGCCGCGATCGGCCGGACGCCGTCTTGCAGCGCGCCGGGCATGCCGACTGGGTCGACACCCCCGATGGCGACACGTACCTGGTACATCTCTGCGGCCGGCCGCTGCGCAATCGCGGCCGCTGCACGCTCGGGCGGGAGACGGCGATCCAGCGCCTGGTCTGGACGGATGGCTGGCCGCGACTGGCGCACGGGGGTGCCGCACCGGCCGTGACCTTGGCCGGACCCGACCTGCCGGCGCACGAAGCGCTTCCCGAGCCAGTCCGGACCGAGTTCAGCGGACCCGGCCTGCCGATCGCATTCCAGTGGCTGCGCTCGCCCTACCCGGAGGAGCTGTTCAGCTTAACCGAACGCCCCGGCAGCCTACGCCTATTCGGGCGGGAGAGCATGGGCAGCAGCTTCCGCCAAGCCCTCGTCGCGCGGCGGCAGCAGGCGCATTGCTTCAGCGCTCGCACGCGCATGGACTACGAGCCGGCGCATTACCAGCAATCGGCTGGGCTGGTCTGCTACTACGGCGCGAACAAGTTCCACTATCTGTACGTCACACAGGACGAGGAGCACGGCCGTCATCTGCGCGCCATGTCCGCGCTCCCGGATGCAGCTGCGGCCGATAGTTTTACGGCCCCCATCCCATTGCCCGCCGGCCCGGTGCATCTGCGGGTCGAGGTGGACGAGGAACGCCTGCGGTTCGCCTATAGCCTGGACGAGTCGGAATGGGTCTGGCTGCCCGAAATCCTGGATGCGAGCATTCTGTCGGACGAAGCGGCAGCGCCTGGCACGCCGAATTTCACCGGCGCCTTCGTCGGCATGTGTTGCCAGGACACGGCGGGTACCCGCCACCCAGCGGATTTCGCCTGGTTCGATTACCACGAGCGGCCATACCAGGCCGACCCGGCGTCTTAGGCGTGTCCCAAGCCACGCTGCGTGACGTCTCCCGAGAGGCAGGGGTGTCGCTGGCAACGGCAGACCGCGTCCTGAATCATCGGCCGGGGGTGCGGCAGGTAACCGTTCAGCGCGTGATGGATGCCAGCGCCCGGCTCGGCTACCAGGCGAACCCATTCGCGACCCGGCTGGCGCGTGGCGACAACTTTCGGCTAGTTTTCGTGCTGCCGGAGGGCAGCAATCCCTTCATGCGGGGGCTGGCCGATCACGTCGCCCGACTGGATCCCTTTCTGGCGCGGCAACGAACGGCCGTCGAGCTACGGACTGTGCCGCAATTCAAGCCGGCGAAGCTCGCGGCGGCACTGGATGGGTTAGGCGAGGCCTATCATGGCGTCGGTGTGGTCGCCCTGGATCATCCGCGGGTCCGGGCCGCTATCGACCGCCTGGTGGCACGCGGCGTTGCGGTCGTGACACTCGTGTCCGACGCGCCGGACAGCCGCCGCCTGAGCTATGTGGGGGTGGACAATATCGCCGCCGGCCGCACCGCCGGGTCGCTGCTTGGGCGCATGTCCGGGGGGAATCCCGGCGCGCTCGGCGTCATCGTGGGCTCGACCGATTTGCGCGACCACTCGGACCGGTTGGCCGGTTGCACGGCGGTGCTGGCCGCCGAGTATCCGCACCTCCGCGTTCAGCCGCCGTGCTATGGTCTGGACGATGATGCCGCCTGCGCCGCCGTCACGCGTGAGATGCTGGCAGCGGTCCCGGACCTGCGCGGCATCTACGTCGCGGGTGCCGGCACGGTTGGTGCAGCACAGGCGCTGCACGCGGCGGGTCGCGGCGACGACGTGCTCCTGGTCGGGCACGAGCTGGTGGATACGGCGCGAACGTGGCTGCGCAACGGCACGATCGACGCGCTGATCAACCAGGATGCCGGACACGAAGCCCGATCCGCGGCACGCCAGATGCTGGCCCAGCTGACCCACGAACCGATCCTGCCGGACCAGGAGCGGATCCGGATCGAGATATTCCTACGCGACAATGCCCCTTAGGGCCGCCCTGATGAAGGATCATGTTCGATGAGCGACTTCTTCTCCGTCACTGACCCGCTCCGCTTCGAAGAACGCGAGAGCCGCAACCGCTTCGCCTTTCACTGGTATGACAAGGACCGCATGGTGCTGGGCAAGCGGATGGAGGAGCATCTGCGGTTCGCCGTCGCCTATTGGCACAGCCTGTGCTGGCCCGGCTCCGACCCCTTCGGCGGCGACACGTTCCAGCGGCCCTGGATGGCGGCGGGCGACACGATGGCAGCTGCTCGGCAGAAGGCGGACGTTGCGTTCGACCTGTTTCGGCTGCTGGATGTGCCGTTCTTCTGCTTCCACGACCGCGACATCGCGCCCGAAGGTAGCAGCCTTGCCGAGACCAACCGCAACACCCGCGAGATCGCCGAGCTGTTGGGCCGCAAGATGGAGGGCGCTCGCGTCAAGCTGCTGTGGGGGACGGCCAATCTGTTCTCCCATCGTCGGTTCATGGCGGGAGCGGCCACCAATCCGGATCCCGACGTGTTCGCCTGGTCGGCGGCCCAGGTGCGTACGGCGATGGACGCGACGCACATGCTGGGTGGCCAGAACTACGTGCTGTGGGGCGGCCGCGAGGGCTACGAGACGCTGCTGAATACCGACCTGAAACGTGAATTGGACCAGCTCGGCCGTTTCCTGAACCTGGTGGTGGAGCACAAGCACAAGATCGGCTTCACCGGCACGATCTTGATCGAACCCAAGCCGCAGGAACCGACCAAGCATCAGTACGATCACGACGTGGCGACGGTGTGGGGCTTTCTGCAGCAATACGGCCTGGAGCGGGAGGTGAAGGTCAACATCGAAGCCAACCACGCGACCCTGGCTGGCCACAGTTTCGAGCACGAGATCGCCCTGGCGGCGGCACTCGGCATCCTCGGCTCGATCGACATGAACCGCGGCGACGAGCAGTCCGGCTGGGACACCGATCAATTCCCGAATAGCGTCGAGCAGACGTCGCTGGCGCTGTATTACATTCTCAAGGCTGGCGGTTTGGGCACGGGTGGGCTGAACTTCGACGCCAAGTTGCGCCGTCAGTCGATCGATCCGGACGACTTGATCGCGGCTCATGCGGGCGCGATGGATGTGTGCGCCCGCGCATTGCTCTCGGCTGCGGCGATGCTGGAGGAGGGAGCGCTGCCGGGCGCGGTTCAGGCGCGTTACGCCGGATGGGACGGTGCCGCCGGGCAGGCGATGCTCACGGGAAAACTCAGCTTGGCGGAGATCGCGGACAAGGCGGAACAAGCGGGGCTGAACCCGCAGCCACGGTCCGGCAAGCAGGAGGAGTTGGAGCGGTTGGTGGGTCGCTACGCTTAGCGGCCCGCCGACTTTTCTGACGGTACCACGCGCAGTCCGTCGAGGAAGACGTCCAACAACCGGAGGACCTTCTCCTGCCAGCCCGGCTTCTCGTGGATGTAACACAGCCCCACGACGGTGCGCAGCAAATCCTCCGGCCCGATGTCATCCCGAATTTGTCCGGCGTCGATTGCCCGCTGCAATAGGAGATCAAGCGCCTCGCTCAACCGGCCGATTGAATAGACGGTCAGGTCAGAACTGGATTTGAGAGCCACGGCAAGCGCCGACGACATGCCCTTTTTAGTGGCGACGAATTCGACATTGGCGTGCATCCATTGGCGAAGCGCATCCAGGGGCGTCGAACCCGCCAGGTCTTGCGCCAAGGCCGCGAGCTGTTCCACTTCCCGACGGTAGACGGCTTCGAACAAAGCGTCCCGTGTCGGGAAATGCCGGTATAGGGTGCCGATCCCGACCTCCGCCTGCCTCGCGACGGCGTCGAGACCGACGTCCGGACCGCCGGCGCTGAACACCAGCTTGGCCGCTTCCAGCAAGCGCTCCCGATTGCGGACCACATCCGTTCGCCGCTTCCTCGGCTTAGCTGGAGGAGGGCCGTCCATGCTTGTTTGGGTGCTCCCAGTTGAAAACGGAGGAAACCTCCGTATAATGCCGCATGCGGGCTGTGGCAAAGACAACGCGGCGGCCCGCCGAATGTCTCAAATCGATCTGATCGGACACTTCATGAGCATGTCAATCAGCCTCACCATCAACGGGGTGGAACGCGCCATCGCGCTCGATGACCCTCGGGTGACACTTCTGGATCTGCTGCGTGAGCGGCTTGATCTCACGGGCACCAAGAAGGGGTGCGATCGCGGGCAATGTGGTGCCTGCACCGTGCTGGTGGATGGCCGCCGGGTGAACTCGTGCCTGGCTTTGGCTCTCAGCCATGATGGGGCCGACATCTTGACCATCGAAGGTGTGGCGCATGGCGAACAGCTTCATCCGGTCCAAGCTGCCTTTATCGCGCATGACGGCTTTCAATGCGGCTTCTGTACCCCCGGTCAGATCATGAGTGCGATCGGGCTCATCCGCGAAGCCCAGGCTGGCGATGATGCCGAGCGGGTGCGTGAAGCGATGAGTGGGAATCTTTGCCGCTGCGGCGCCTATGCCGGGATCACGGAAGCGGTGCTGGACGCGCAGCGACGGCTTGCCGTGGGCGAGCGAAAGGACGCGGCATGAACCGCTTCGAGTATGTCCGGCCGCTGACGATTGCGGACGCGGTTGCCGCCGGCGCGGTGCCGGGGGCGGCATTTCTGGCGGCAGGCACCAACTTGCTCGATCTGATGAAGGGCGGCATCTCGCGCCCGGCGCAACTGGTGGACATCACGCGCCTGCCGGGGTTGGACCGGATCGAGTATCGGGAAGATGGCAGCGTGCGGATCGGCGCGCTCGTCCGCAACGCCGATCTCGCGCACGATCCGGTCTTTTCGCGGCGTTACCCGGCAGTGGCGGAGGCTCTGCTATCGGGTGCGTCGGCGCAATTGCGGAACGCCGCTACGACGGCCGGCAATCTCCTGCAGCAGACCCGGTGCGCGTATTTCTACGACACCGCCAGCGCCTGCAACAAGCGAGAGCCCGGCACTGGCTGCGATGCGATTGGCGGTGAAAACCGGCTGCACGCCGTCTTGGGCTGGAGCGAGCATTGTATCGCCACCCATCCCTCCGATTTTTGCGTCCCCCTCACGGCTCTGGACGCATTGGTCGAGATTGAGGGCGCAGCCGGCCGGAGGGAGGTTGCGCTGGAGAGTTTCCACTGCCTGCCCGGCGACACGCCCGAGCGCGACACCGTGCTCCAGCCGGGTGAGTTGATCACCGCGGTGCGCCTGCCCGCGGATGCCGCCAGCTTTGCAGCGCATGCCCGATACTTGAAAATCCGCGAGCGTACGTCATACGCGTTCGCCGTCGTTTCAGCCGCCGCGGCGCTTCGGATGGAGGGCGGTGTTATCGCGGCTGCCCGGATCGCCCTTGGCGGTGTAGCGCTGAAGCCGTGGCGTGCGCGTGCGGCGGAGGCGATCTTGGCGGGCGCTTTGCCGGAGGCTGCTGCCTTCGGCCGGGCTGCCGAGGCAGCGCTGGCCGATGCCAAACCTTCGGGCGACAACGCATTCAAGATAGAACTCGCGCGGCGGATCATCGTCCGTGCGCTGACAATGGCCGCCGCGGGTACGCCAGACCGAATGTCCGCCCTTCCTGCCTCGCCCTTCTCTGCCACCTCCGGAGCAGCGACCCATGTCTGATTCCACTGTTACGCAAAACGCGGGCACGCGCAGCCCAGCCCATCTGCGGATGGGGTCCAGCGTCGGCCAACTGCTACCCCGGCGCGAAGGTGTGCTGAAAACCACGGGGCACGCACGCTATGCCGCCGACAACCACCCGCCCGGGATGCTGTACGCCGTACTGGCGGTCAGTAGCATCGCGCGCGGCCGGGTCACGGCGTTGGACGTGGCGGCGGCGAAGGCGCATCCCGGCGTAGTCGAGGTGATGACATCCGCCAACGCCCCAAAGCTCGCGCAAGACCCGGACGCGAAGGATAATCCTTTCATGTTCCGCCTCGATGTCTTGCAGAACGATCGCGTTCGTTATCCCAATCAGTCGATCGCGGTCGTGATCGCGGAAACGCTCGAGTCCGCGACGGAGGGAGCGGCGTTGCTGGCCCCGCAGTACGACGTCGAACCAGCGCGAACCGGCCTGGACTCGACCACGAGCTTCGAACCGGCGGCGGTCGGTGCTGGCAGCCCGGCCAAGGAGAACCACGGCGACATCGAGGCCGGGTTAGGGACGGCCTCATTCCGCGTCGAGGAGGTCTACGAGACACCAGCGCAGTATCACAACGCCATGGAGCCCCACTGCATCGTGGCGGCCTGGACGGGCGACACGCTCTCCATCGACATGCCGAGCCAGGGCATGGCCATGACGCAAGGGCGGCTCGCCGGGCTGTTCGGCATCGCGCCGGAGGGTATCCACATCCGCAGCCCGTTCCTGGGCGGCGGCTTCGGGTCCAAGGCGCTGCCTGCGGGGCCGCAAGTGCTCGGCGTGATGGCCGCCCGGCTCACCGGCCGGCCCGTGAAGCTGGTGTTGCGGCGGGAGCAGATGTTCGGCCCGGTCGGGCACCGCGCACCCACCCGGCAGACCATGCGGCTCGGGGCGGATGCATCCGGTACGCTAACGGCGCTGAGCCATCACGCCAAGACGGCCACCAGCAGCTTCGACGACTTCCTCGAGCCGGCCGCCAATGCCTCCCACGCGCTGTATGCCAGCCCGGCAATCGCGACATCGCACGAGGCGGTGCGCATCGACACGGGAACCCCACTGTTCATGCGAGCGCCCGGCGAGGCACCCGGCAGTGCCGCCCTGGAAAGCGCCATCGACGAGATGGCACTTGCCTGCGGCATGGATCCGCTCGCGTTCCGGCTGAAGAACTACGCCGAAGTCGAGCCAATGACTGGCAAGCCGTTCTCCTCCAAAGCATTGCGTCAATGTTACGAACAGGGGGCCGCCAAGTTCGGTTGGGCCGGACGTCCGCTCGCGCCACGGCAGATGCGCGACGCGGCGGGAATGCTGGTCGGCTGGGGCATGGGCACGGCGCAGTTCCCGTCGCTGATGTTCCAGGGCCAGGCCCGCGCGGTCTTGCAGAGCGACGGCACCGGCATCGTGGAAACGGGCGCGCACGATATGGGCCAAGGCGCATGGACCGCCTTCGCACAGATCGCCGCCGACTCGCTGGGTCTGGATCTGGACAAGATCGACTTCCGGTCGGGCACGTCCGACCTGCCGGACGCGGGGATCGCCGGTGGGTCGGCTCACACTGCAACTGTCAGCGCGGCTATCGACCAGGCGGGGGCCGACGTGATCGGCAAGCTTGCGGATCTGGCGACGGGCGATGAACAGTCGCCGCTGTTTGGGGCGGGGAACTCGGGCGTTATTGCCCGGCAGGGCCGCCTGCACCGCCGCGACGACGAGGCACGCAGCGAGTCCTATGTGGATATCCTTGCCCGGGCCGGCAAAGCCGAGATCGAGGGGCAGGGTACCGGCGCCGCGGACCCGGCCGCGCAAGCCGGCTATGCCATGTATGCGCACGGGGCGGTGTTTGCCGAAGTGAAGGTCGATCCGGATTTCGGCCAAGTGCGGGTCACTCGGCTCGTGGGTGCGTTCGCGGCTGGAACGGTGGTCAACCCGCGCATGGTGCACAGCCAATATTATGGCGGAATGATCTGGGGCGTGTCATTCGCCCTGCACGAACATGCGGCGGTCGACAAACGCACCGGCCGGATCATGAACCCGAACCTGGGCGAGTACCATATCCCGGTGAATGCGGACGTGCCCTCGATCGAGGCGATCATCGTCGAGGAGCGCGACGCCTATGTGAACGCGCTCGGCATCAAGGGGGTTGGCGAAATCGGCATCACCGGAACCGTCGGGGCGATCGCCAATGCGGTGTGGCACGCGACCGGCCGGCGAATCCGCGAGTTCCCGATCACGCTCGATAAGCTCGTGGCTAGCTGACCGCCAGCCGCTCGAGCTCGAGGCGGGCGGCGGCGATGATCTCCCGCGCAAGGGCCGGGTCGCTAGGGGCCACGGCGCGGGCGATCGCAACACTGCCGACGAGGCCCGATAGCACGGTGAGTGCGCGGCGGCGGGCGTCAGGCGCCGCCGCCGGGAGCGCACGCTGCATCTGTTCGATCATCTCCGAGAAGCCGTCGGTGAACGCGGTGCCGATCGCCGGGTCCTGCCGGCGGACCTCCGAGAGGCAGGCGGCGAGCACGCACCCCGATCCGACGTCTTCCAGATGGTGCTCGGACAAATAGGCGTCGAGATAGGCGGCGAGGGGGTTCGCTGACGTGTCGCCGATCTCACGCCAGGCAGTGGCGCCGTCGGCGAAGGCCTTGCGGATTGCCTCGGCGGCGAGGAGATCCTTTGAGCCGAATTGGCCGTAGAGCGCGCCCTGGGTCAATCCCGCCTCCCGGCTGATGTCCACCACGCCGGCGCCGTCGAAGCCTCGTTCCTGCAATAGCCGCTTTGCCGTCGCAACCAAGGCGGCACGATTCTCCAAGACCTTCTTCCCAGACACCTTCATCACCCAAACGCTCCCAGGGGCTCTTGATCCAATCATAGAGCGCTCTATCTGAGCTTCGGTTTAATAGAGGCCGCTATGATTACGAACACAAGGTGGTGCGTGCGAGGCCTTGGCGTAAGCTGTCTCAGCTCCCGGGCAACCGGTCTATCGAGGGGTCGTTCATGACGAAGCTCACGAACGCGCAAGCGGAACTCTCCGGACGGGCGATGTCGGGCGGGGCGGGGCAGCCTAAGTCCCGCGCGGGCCGGTGGATCGGGATTGCCGTCGTCCTCGCCTTAGTGGTGGCTGGCGGTTTGTACGCCGGGCGCAATTGGCCTGGTGCCGCCGCGCCACCCGCCGCGCCGCCGCCGGCTCCGGTCACGGTGAGCATGCCGTTGCAGCAGACGGTGCAGGCAACCAGTCGCCTGCTGGGGCAATTCGCGGCCGTCGATAGCGTGGAGTTGCGGGCGCAGGTCGGCGGCACCTTGACCGCGATCGGCTTCAAAGACGGCCAATTGGTGCATGCCGGCGATCCGCTGTTCGCCATCGACCCGCGCCCGTTCCAGATCCGGCTCGACCAGGCGAACGCGCAGTTGCAGACCGCGCTCGCGAAAGAGGTGCTGACCGCGGCTGAGCTTTGGCGCGCGCAGACGTTGAAGCGCACCGATTACGGCTCGATGGAAACCGTCGACACCCGCGCTGCCGATGAACGCAGTGCTCAGGCGGCCATCCAGTCCGCGAAGTCGACGATCATGGATGCGCAGCTCGACCTGGAATTTTCCAAGATCACGGCGCCGTTCGCCGGCCGCATGGGCGCGCGCCTCGTCTCGCTCGGGAGCCTGGTCAGCGGCAGCCGTGGCGGCACCGGCCAGTCGACGTTACTCGCGACGGTCGTCTCGCTCGACCCGATCTATCTGAACTTCGACATGAGCGAGGCCGATTACGCGGATTACCAGAAGGCGCATCAGGCAGGGGCGCCGCCGTCGGGCGTGGCGATCAGCCTGTATGGTGACGGGCATTTCGACCGTCACGGGACGCTCGACTTCATCGACAATGCGGTGGACCGGAGCAGCGGCACCATCCGCGCCCGCGTCACCGTGCCGAACCCGGATCTGGCGATCACGCCGGGTCAGTTCGCCCGCCTTCGTCTGAGCCTCGGGCGCCCCGAATTGGCGATGCTGGTGCCGGCCGCGGCGGTGGTCCCCGACCAGTCGCGGCAGATTGTCATGACCGTGGCGCCGGACGGAACCGTGGTGCCGAAGCCGGTGGAGGTCGGCGACCTGGAGCAGGGCCTGCGCGTGATCCGCAGCGGCTTGGCGCCGACGGATCGCGTCGTGATCGACGGACTTGTTCGCGTTCGGCCGGGCGCCAAGGTCGCCCCGGTCGCTGGTGAGATCAAGCCGGACCCGAACGCCGACTAAGTTCGTTCGGCGAGCCGACGACGAATGTCTGATCCGACAGTCTAGGAGGGCGCGATGCGCTTCACGCACACTTTCATCGATCGCCCGATCCTGGCGACGGTGCTCAGCATATTCGTCACCCTGATCGGGTTGGGCGCGCTGGTGATCCTGCCGGTTGCGCAATATCCGGAGATCGTGCCGCCGACCGTGCAGGTGACCACCAGCTATCCCGGCGCTTCCGCCGCAGTGGTGAGCCAGACGGTGGCGACGCCGCTCGAGCAGGAGATCAACGGCGTCGAGAACATGATCTACATGAGCAGCCAGTCCACCGGCGACGGCAAGCTCACCATCACCGTCACTTTCGCGATCGGCACGGACCTGAACGTGGCGCAGATGCTGACGCAGAACCGCGTGCAGGATGCGCTGCCGCGTCTGCCGGACGACGTGCAGCGGCTGGGCGTGCAGGTGCGTAAGGCCACGCCGAATATCCTGCTCGCGGTGCACCTCTATTCGCCCGATGGATCGCGCGACAACTTGTACCTGTCCAACTATGCGACGCTGCATGTGAAGGATGCGCTGGCGCGGTTGCCGGGGGTTGGTGACGTGCAGCTGTTCGGGTCGCGCGATTACGCGATGCGGGTCTGGCTCGACCCGGACAAAGTTGCGGCTTACGGGCTCAACGCAGGCGAGGTGCTGGCCGCGTTGCGGGCGCAGAACATCCAGGTCTCCGCGGGCGTGCTGAACCAACCGCCGGTGAAAAGCAGCGCGGCCTATCAGCTCAACGTGCAGACGCTCGGCCGATTGAGCACGCCGGGTGAGTTCGCCGACATCGTGCTGAAGGCGGACGCGCAGGGGCGGGCGACCCGCGTCCGCGACGTCGGCCGGGTCGAGATCGGGGCGGCGGATTACGGCTCGACCGCTTTCATGGACGACAAACTGGGCATGCCGCTGCTGATCTTCGCGCAGCCCGGTGCGAACTCGCTGGCGGTGGAGAAGAGCGTCCTCGACACGATGGCGGAGCTGAAGAAATCGTTCCCGCCGGGCCTGGAGTCGATCATCGTCTACGACCCCACGATCTTCGTGGCGAAATCGGTCAACGAAGTTATCACCACGATTTTTGTGGCGATCCTGCTCGTCGTCGGCGTGGTGTTCGTGTTCCTGCAGACCTGGCGCGCCTCGATCATCCCGGTGATCGCGATCCCCGTCTCGCTGGTGGGGACGTTCACCATCCTGCTGGCGTGCGGCATCTCGCTGAACAACCTGTCGCTGTTCGGCCTGGTGCTGGCGGTCGGCATCGTGGTCGATGACGCGATCGTGGTGGTGGAGAACGTCGAGCGGAACATCGCCGCCGGCATGAAGCCGAAGGAGGCCGCGCACCGGACGATGGACGAGGTCGGCGGGGCGCTGGTGTCGATCGCGCTCACGTTGTGCGCGGTGTTCGTGCCTTCGGCCTTCCTGTCCGGCATTTCCGGGCAGTTCTTCCGCCAGTTCGCCGTGACGATCGCGGCCTCGACGGTGATCAGTTGCTTCGTGTCGCTGACCTTGAGCCCGGCCTTGTGTGCGCTGTTGCTGCGGGAGCACGACGCCCATGCCGCGCGGCCAAATTTACTCGGCCGGATCGTTCGCGCCGGGTTCGGCGGGTTCAATCGCGGCTTCGAATGGCTGTCCGAAGCGTATGGTCAATTGACAAAGCGCCTGGTGCGGGGGCTTGCCTTGGTCGTCGTGCTCTATATCGGGCTGATCGGCGCGGCCGGCTTTGAGTTCTCCCGCATCCCGACCGGGTTCATCCCCGAGCAGGACCAGGGCTATCTGATCACCGTGCTGCAATTGCCGCCGGGGTCGAGCCTGTCGCGCACCGAGGCGGTCGTTAAGCAGGCGATCGACATCATCCTGCACACACGCGGCATCGAGCACGTGGCGCCGTTCGCCGGCCTCGACGCGACGACGTTCACCGTGTCGTCCAACTCGGGGACGATCTTCTCCGGCCTACCCTCGCTGTATAACCATGAGTTGCCAGGGGTGACGGCCAATTCGGTGCTGGCTGATCTCCGCAAGCGCCTGTCGGTGATCCAGGGCGCCTATGTTCTGACGATCCCACCGCCACCGGTGCAGGGGATCGGCAACTCCGGCGGCTTCAAGATGATGCTGGAGGATCGGGCCGGGCTTGGCACGCAGGCGCTCGTCGACGCGGCGCAGGCGCTGGTTGGAGCCGCTAATAGGGATGGAAGTTTCGCCGGCGTCTTCACGCTGCTGAACACCGGTTCGCCGTCGATCTATGCCGATGTCGACCGGCTGAAGGCGGAGAAGGTCGGGCTGACCCCGACCGACGTGTTCAACACGCTGCAGGTTTATCTCGGGTCGCAATACGTCAACGACTTCAATTTCCTCGGCCGCACGTACGAGGTGATCGCGCAAGCCGATGGCCGGTTCCGCCGCGACCAGTCGGACTTGATGGGCCTGAAGGCGCGCAACACGGCCGGCGAGATGGTGCCGATCGGCACCGTGGCGCGGCTGCGAGACCAGACGATCCCGTACCGTGTTCCGCGTTACAACCTGTATCCGGCGGCGGAGGTGCAGGGTGTCGCGGGGCCCGGCGTCGCGACGGGCACGGCGCTGTTGCGGATGGAACAGCTTGCCAAACAGGTGTTGCCGCCGGGCATCGGCTACGAGTGGACGGAGATCGCCTTCCAGCAGGAGCAGAAGGGCACGTCGACCATCCTGGTATTCGGTGCCGCAGCCTTGTTCGTGTTCCTCGTGTTGGCCGCCAACTACGAGAGCTTACGCTCACCACTAGCCGTAGTGCTGATCGTGCCGATGTGCCTGCTGGCCTCGGTCTCCGGGTTGATGATCCGCGGCATGTCGATCGACATCCTGGCGCAGATCGGGTTCGTCGTGCTGGTCGGCTTAGCGGCGAAGAATGCAATCCTGATCGTTGAGTTCGCACGCCAGGCGCAGGACAGCGGCAGTACGCCGGCCGACGCGGCGGTCGATGCGGCCCGGCGGCGGCTACGGCCGATCCTAATGACGTCGTTCGCCTTCATTCTTGGCGTCGCACCGCTGGTGGTGGCGACGGGTGCTGGCGCGGAGATGCGGCAGTCGTTGGGCACGGCGGTCTTCGGGGGCATGCTCGGCGTGACGGTCTTCGGGTTGCTGTTCACCCCGGCGTTCTACACGTTAGCGCAACGGATCGGCGTCAGGCGTCGCCGGCCGATCGTAAATGAACTACCGCGAGCGTCGGCGCCGACGAGCCATTGATCAGGCAGGCAATCGATCGACTGGACGAGGGTTTTCGCAACTCGCATCGCTTAGGATTGCATGCTGCGCCGCAGTGAGGCAGGGTTTCAATGCTACTGACACCGTCGCCTCGTCGCGGGGCACATGCCCAAGCGTTCGCCCAAATTGGAGGCAGAACGGAATAGAATTCATCCGCCTGCTGGGTCTGTTGCAAGCCATGACTTAGGCCAGGGGCTTAGGAAGGAACTACGAAATGGCGCTCACCACGGAAGAGTTCGATTTCATGGCTGCAAAAGCCGGCGTGACGGTGACCGAGGCGCAGCGCACGGAACTCATGTCGGTCTACCCGCTGGTCGCCGCGATGGCCGAGCGCAACCGCTCCAGTCGCGGGCGCCAGGCCGAACCCGCCCATATCTTCGTGCCCGGCGAGGGGAGCGCGCCATGAGCATCACGATCGCCGAGGCGGCCAAGCAGATCGCGGCCAAGACGCTCTCCCCGGTGGAGCTGACGAAGGATTGCCTCGCCCAAGTCGAGGCGCTGAACAGCACGCTGCATGCCTTCATCCTGGTGACCGCCGATCGCGCCATGGAAGATGCCAAGGCCGCGGAGGCCGCCATCATGGCGAAGGGGCCCAAGACCAAGCTGCATGGCATCCCGCTCGGACTGAAGGACATCATCGACACCAAGGGCATCACCACCACCTGCCACTCGGCGCAACTGATCGACAACGTGCCCACGGCTGACGCCACCTGTGCGGTAAAGCTGGCGGACGCGGGCAGCGTGCTGATGGGCAAGCTGTCGACGCATGAATTCGCCGATGGCGGCCCCTCGTTCGACCTGCCATTCCCGCCGGCGCGCAACCCGTGGGACCCGGATCACTTCACCGCCGGGTCGAGCAGCGGCACGGGCGCGGCGGTGCCGGTCGGGATGATTCTAGGCGGTCTCGGCACCGATACCGGCGGGTCGATCCGTGGCCCGGCGGCGCTGTGCGGCATCGCGGGGATCAAGCCGACCTACGGCCTGGTCAGCCGCTCCGGCGTGGCGCCTGCGGCGTATAGCCTGGACCATATCGGCCCGATGGCCTGGACGGTGGAGGACTGCGCCATCATGCTGCAGGCCCTGGCGGGCTACGATCCGACCGATCCGGGCAGTGCCAAGCGCGCCGTGCCGGACTTCAGCGCCGAATTGGGCATGGGTGCCAAGGGGCTGAGGATCGGCGTGATCCACCATTTCCACGAGGTGGACAACAAGGTCAGCGCCGCGACGCAGAAAGGCATCGACGACGCGATCGCGACCTTCTGCAGCATGGGTGCCGAGATCCGCGAGGTGACGCTGTCGCCCCTGCAGGATTGGGGCGCCTGCGGTTCGATCATCTCCATCGTGGAGCGCGGTGCCGCCTACGAGGACATGATGCGCAACAGCCTCGGCAAGTTCGGCAAGCGGTTGCGCGATCGGCTGCTCACCAGCCTGTTCGTGACGGGCGTGGACTATGTGCAGGCAGTGCGCCGCCGTCGCGAACTCTGCGCCGAAATCGCGCTGGCGATGGCGGATGTCGACGTGCTGCTGACGGCCGCGCAGCCGGCCGAGGCGGCCAAGATCGATGCCGTGCCGCATTGGGACAACATGGAGAAGCCTAACTTCACCATGCCGTTCAACGTCTCTGGTCTCCCCGCGATCTCGATCTGCAGCGGGTTCGGCGTGGGCGGGCTGCCGGTCGCGATCCAGATCGTGGGGAAGCCGTTCGCCGAGGCGACGGTGTTCCGCGCCGCGCAAGCCTACGAGGCGGCGACGGAATGGCGTTCGCACCGTCCGAGCCTGGACTTTGCGGCTGCGAGGCAGGCTGCGAACTAGGACGGCTGGCGTCGCATCCGCCGCTTCGTTTGACGGTCGCAATCGGACGCATGAAAGGCCATACTCGCGGCAGTCTACGCTGAGGCCTCAGATGGCGGACATCCTACCCAGCCTCCTCCTGCGACGCACCCCCGGGCACAGCCTGGAGGCGCCGTTCTACGTGGACGAGGCAATACACCGCGCGGACCTCGACCTGATCTTTGCGCGCCATTGGATCTTTATCGGGCACGAGCCGGATGTGCCGCAGCCCGGCGACGTCATGGCGCTGCGGGTCGGTGATGCGCCGGTGCTGATCCTGCGCGACGACGACGGCGCCGTTCGGGCTTTCCACAATGTGTGCCGGCACCGGGGCGCGCAGTTGGTGCCGGATGGCAAGGGACAGGTCGGCAACCTGGTTTGCCGCTACCACACCTGGACCTACGGGCTGGACGGTCATCTGTTGTTCGCCGACCACATGGGGGAGGGCTTCGACGCGGCCTGCCGCGGGCTGAAGCCGATCGCGCTGCGCTCCGTGGCCGGACTGCTGTTCATCTGCCTCGCCGACCAGCCGCCGGACGACATCGAAGACATGGCAACGGCGATGGAACCCTATCTGCGCCCGCACGCCATCGCCGACGCCAAGATTGCGCTTCAGGTCGACCTGATCGAGGCTGGAAACTGGAAACTGGCGATGGAGAACAACCGCGAATGCTACCACTGCGCGGGCAACCATCCGGAGCTCACGGTGCCGCTGTTCGCCTACGGCTTCGGCTTCGCGCCCGGCAGCATGGACGACGGCGAACTCGCGCAGGCCGCCCGCTACGACAGCCTGGTCGAGGAAATGCATTCGCGGTGGGAGCGGTCCGGGCTTCCCTCCCGCCGCATCGAGCGCCTGACGGGCCGCGCCACCGGTTTCCGAACCGAGCGGCTGCCGCTGGACCAGGCCGGTGAAAGCCACACCGCCGACACCCGGTCCGCCTGTAAGCGTCTGCTCGGCGCGCTGACGGATCCGAAATTGGGCGGGCTGAGTTTCTGGACGCAGCCGAATTCGTGGCACCATTTCATGGCCGACCACGCGGTGACGTTCTGCGCCTTGCCGCTCGCGCCGGATCGCACGCTCGTGCGGACCACGTGGCTCGTGCACAAAGATGCCGTGGAGGGCGTGGATTACGACCTGGCCAACCTGACCGCAGTTTGGGAAGCCACCAACCGGCAGGATGCGGAGTTGGTCGGCATCACGCAGTCCGGGGTGCGCAGCCCCGCCTACCAGCCCGGACCGTATTCGCCCCACACCGAGGGCTTGGTCGAGCAGTTCTGCGAGTGGTATTTGCATCGCCTGGCGATCGGGCTGCGTCCGTGATCGAGACGCTGCCGCCGATCTGGGATCCCGCGCAGGATGACGAACTGGTCTGCGTGGCAGTGCGCCCGGAAACGCGTGACGTCTCGACCTTCGTCTTCGCGGCCGCCGAGCCCCGGCTGTTCCACTTTCAGCCGGGCCAGTTCATGACCTTCGAATTGGCGGCGGCCGGGGTGCAGCGCTGCTACACGATCGCCTCCCCCCCGACCCGGCCGCATCGCATCGAGGTCACGGCCAAGCGCACGCCGGCAGGCGCTGGGTCCGGATGGCTGCACGACACCATGCGGCCGGGTATGCGCGTGTCGGCCAGTGGGCCGCACGGGGCGTTCACCTTCACGCCGGGTCGGGGCGGGCGCTACCTGTTCCTGTCGGCGGGCTCGGGTATCACCCCGCTGATGAGCATGGCTCGTGCCGCGCATGATCTCGGCAGCGACACCGACATTCTGTTCGTGCACAGCGCCCGCAG
>CAXTCJ010000022.1:0-19934 GCA_964242215.1 uncultured Acetobacteraceae bacterium
TCCGGGTGTCTCACCTGTCGTCAGGATGGGATTTTAGTGAACCGGTACGGGGCGCCCGAGGAGTTCGGGTCCAGCAGCAGCCGGTGCGCAAGCGGGGGGAAGGCCCGGGACCGGCAATCTTGCCGCTCGCATAAGCGACACGACAGGCCGATGCCGACGCGAGCGCGTTCGAGGTCGATCCCGTCGGCGTAGCAGACCTCCCTAGCTCGTTTGATGTCACATCCCATTGCCACCGCGCGCACGGGCGCTGGCTCGCCCCAGTGCAACGCCGGACGCTCGACCGTCTGGGCGAAACAAAGAAACGCCGCCCCATCGGTCAGTTCGGCCACCTGCACCACCACGCGACCCGGCGTCGCGAAGGCGGCGTGCGGGATCCAGCGCGGGCACGAGCCGCCGCCCCGGGCGAACGGAAAGCCAGCGGCGGAAAAGCGCTTGCTGACGTTGCCCGCCGGGTCGACGCTGAGAAAGAAGAACGGGACGCCGCGCGCGCCTTCGCGTTGCAGCGTGGACAGCCGGTGGCAGCATTGCTCGAACGACGCGTCGAACCGGGCCGACAGCGCCGTCACGTCATAGCGCATCGCGCGGGCCGCTTCGAGGAACGGCACATAGGGCAGCGTCACAGCCGCCGCTACGTAGTTCAGCAACGCGATCCGCAACATCGCGGCCGTCTCGTCCGAGGATGCCGACAGGCCGGTGAGCACCGTCTCCACCGCATCCCGTGCTTCGCGCCACGCGAGCACAAATGCCAGGTGGAACGTCCGTGTCGACCGCGGCAACGCCTCGCTGATGAGCAGCCGCCCCGTTTGCGCATCGTAGTGGCGCAGCGTAGCGCCTTCGAGCGGCCCGACGAACACAGACATTCCGTGCCGTGTTTCCAACCGGGCCGCGATCGCGTGATCGAGGTTTTGGGGCAGCGGATCGCTGATGGCGGTGCGGAGGGCGTCAGCCGCTATCTCCAGCGTCGGGAAATGATTGGCGGCATCGTGCAAGGCGTCGCGCGCCTCCTCGGTCGGCAGCAGGAAGCGGCGGCCGGATGGCAGCGACAGGCCGGCACTGTCCTCCCGGGCCACGCGCCACGCCCGCCACAATGCCAGCACGGCACGCGCGGCATCGGGAGCCGCGGCGGTCAGCGCAGCGATTTGGTCCGGCTGCACCGCCTCCGCCCCGAGGAGCGGATCACTGAACACTTCGCGCAACCCGTTCTCAAGCTGCCGTTCCGCCTGACCGGACAGCAGCGCCAGATCGACTGCCAGGGTGTCGGCCAACTTGAAGACGAGACTGGCGGTCGGCGCGCGCTGATCGGCCTCGATCAGGTTCATGTAGGACGCCGAGATCCCGAGCTGCGCGGCGAGCGCCGATTGCGACAGGCCCCGCTCCGTCCGAAGCCGCCGGATCACGCGGCCGATGATGGGTCGTGCCAAACTTTACAACCTTTACTGAATTCCAGCGCCGCGCGGGCAAGGATTGACAAATTTGCGCACGATACCACGCGTCTTACCTTGGCCAATGACCCAAATAAGTCAATTATTCACTCGCGTGCTGAACCCGCATGACAGCACGACGTCGCAACGACAAGGAGATTGCACGATGACCGACCGCCCGACCGATGCCGAAGCCTGGAACACTGGCCGCAGCACCAACAGCCCGGCCCAGCCCCAATCCCGCGATCCGGAACCGGATTTCGACGATGGTCTCGTCCACGACCATGGCTGGGCGTGCCGGGAACGGGGTGCGCCGGCCTATTGAGCCCTTCGCGAGGCACCGCCGCTTTGGCCGGCGGTGATACTGCGACGACCGCCAAATTTGGCGGTACCTGCACTGGAGTTGCACATGCCGACCACAAACTATGCGCCCGATGGCTACACTGGCGGGAGCCCGGGCCTGCCATCCCAGACCTCTGCTTTCCGTGACGACCTCGGCCGCATTGCCGACCTTGTCGAGAGCCGGAAGGGAACTTGGGACGCGATCAATCCAGAGTCCGTCGCACGGATGCGGCTGCAGAACCGGTTCCTGACCGGGCTCGACATCGCCCGCTACACCGCCGGCATCATGCGCGCCGACATGGCTGCCTATGATGCCGACCCGACGCTCTACACGCAGTCGCTCGGCGCCTGGCACGGCTTCATCGCGCAGCAGCAGATCATCGCGATCAAGAAGCATTTCGGCACCACCAAGCGCCGCTACATCTACCTGTCCGGCTGGATGGTGGCCGCCTTGCGGTCGGAGTTCGGCCCGCTGCCGGATCAGTCGATGCACGAGAAGACCTCCGTGCCTGCGCTGATCGCCGAGATCTACACCTTCCTGCGCCAGGCGGACGCGCGCGAGATCAGCAACCTGCTGCGGGCCGCCGACACCGCCCGCGATGCCGGCGACCACAACCGATCGGCCGAATTGCAGGCACAGGCCGAGAACCACGAAACCCATGTCGTGCCGATCATCGCCGACATCGATGCCGGGTTCGGCAACGCGGAGGCGACATACCTGCTCGCCAAGAAGATGATCGAGGCCGGCGCCTGTGCGCTACAGATCGAAAACCAGGTGTCCGACGAGAAGCAATGCGGCCACCAGGACGGCAAGGTGACCGTGCCGCACGAGGACTTCGTGCAGAAGATCCGCGCAATCCGCCATGCCTTCCTGGAACTCGGGGTCGATGACGGGATCATCGTTTGCCGCAGCGACTCACTGGGTGCCGGACTGACCAAGCAGATCGCCGTAAGCCACGCGCCAGGCGATCTCGGCGACCAGTATAACGCGTTCCTGGACTGCGAGGAGGTCACCGCCGAAACAGCGCGCAACGGCGACGTGCTGATCAACCGCGACGGCAAGATGCTGCGGCCGAAGCGCCTGCCGAGCAATCTTTACCAGTTTCGTCCGGGTACGGGGGTCGACCGCTGCGTGCTGGACGGCATCACCTCGATCCAGAGCGGAGCGGACCTGCTGTGGATCGAGACGGAGAAGCCGAACGTCGAGCAGATCGGGTCTATGATAGACCGGATCCGTGAGGTCATCCCGAACGCGAAGCTGGTTTACAATAACTCGCCGTCATTCAATTGGACGCTGAGCTTCCGTCAACAGGTGTTCGACGGCTGGAAAGCCGACGGCCGTGATATGGACGCCTACGACCGCGCGAAGTTGATGAGCGTGGACTACGATGCCACCGATTTGGCGGCGGAGGCCGACACGCGCATCCGCACCTTTCAGTCGGATGCGGCCAAACGGTCGGGCATCTTTCACCACCTGATCACGCTGCCGACGTATCACACGGCAGCTTTGTCGGCCGACAATCTCGCTCGAACGTATTTCGGCAGCGATGGTATGCTGGGCTATATTCGCGACATTCAGCGGCAGGAAATCCGCCAGGGTGTGGCCTGCGTCAGGCACCAGAACATGGCGGGCTCGGATATCGGTGACGACCACAAGGAATATTTTGCGGGAGAGGCGGCGCTCAAGGCTGGCGGCGTCCACAACACGATGAGCCAGTTCAGCTAGCGGTCGCGTGGGGCGGAGATGCCGCTGAAGCTGATCTCCGCCCCAAAGCCGGCCTGCTCACGCGCTATGTTCCACAAGCTGGCGTGGGAGGTAGATCGCCGTGTGGGTAACGCGGGCGATGGGCCGATTGGCGTTCGCCACCACCAATACGTCGAGGTCCGCCATGCGATGGCCCTTACGCTCGTAGGTGGCGAGTACCTTGGCGCGGCCGGTCAACTCGTCGCCGACACGGGCCGCCGCAAAGTTCTGCACCTTGCTGCCAGCGTGGATCCACGCGTCCATTCGCACGCTGTGCGCGAGTGCCCAATTGCAGATGCGCAGCACCGTGCCCGGATGGACCGGCCCATCTGGCGCATAGACCGGGTCGGCTTCGTGGATGTCGCGCAGATATTGGGCTGCATAGTCCGGGGTCACGATGAACGTGCGGGAGGCAATCGCAAGGCCCGCCGGCAGAGCCGCCGCCGACGCGGTCGGACGGTCTTCCGGCGGCACGACGGCCGGGAACGCTGCGAGCTCGGGCGCTGCGGCCGGGCTGGCCGGCAAATGCGCGAAGCCCGTAGCACATAGCTCGGCCATGCTCGTGACCGTGAAGCGTAGTCCACCCTCGAGTGGCTCCGACAAAACGGTCGCGACATTTCCCTCGTACACCGGCCGCTTGAGCCGGATGTCCATTGTTCCGCGCTCCAGCCAGTCCCGGCCCCACCGGGCGACAGCCGCATGGGTCGCGTAGGCATAAACATCCACGCCCGGCACGAGGCCGCCATTAAAGCCCAGCCGCCGCGCCACCGTGTCGTCGTGTATCTTGTTTTCCGAAGCGTGCGCGACATTGATCGCCTGAACCGAATAGGCCTCCGACACGGCCTGCATGATGGGGTCCTTCGAGAAAGCTTTGCCCTAGCAGGTATCCACCGGGTCATCGGCGCCCGCAATGCCGCGGCGACCGCTGAAAGAAGGGATTTGCCGGCGCGATCTATGCACCCACAGCTACTAGGCGGCCTTCTCCTTGCGACTGGCGACCCGAGACAGGCTGGCTACGGCTCCCGCCAGGGCGAACACGGTGGCAAGCAGCAGCGCGGAGCTGACCCCGTTGGCAGTCAGGCTGAAGATCAACGCCACCAGAGCCGCTCCAACCGTCTGCCCTAGGAGGCGCGCAGTTCCCAGCATTCCGCTTGCCCCTCCGGTGCGGTGTAGCGGGGCCGCAGAGATAATCGCGCGGTTGTTGGGTGACTGAAAGAAGCCGAACCCCATCCCGCACAAGGCCATACGGAGGCAGATCGAGAGGGGGCTGGCCGCAAGGGGCATGAAGGCTAGCAACAGCAGCCCGGTCCCGAACGCGGCCATTCCGATCCCGCCCAACAGCCCGGCGGAATGCCGGTCCGCCAGCCGCCCCGCGATCGGTGCCATGATGGCGGTTGCGAGCGGCCACGGCGTCATTAGCAATCCGGTGGCAGTCGCATCCCATTTGAGCGTGCCCTGCAGTAAAAAGGGCAGCGACACAAAGGCAAGCGTCGCGGAGGCGAAGCACAGCACGCTGGTGGCGACCGACAGACGGAACAGCGGGATGCGCAGCAGGTCGATCGGGAGCAACGGCGCAGCACGGTTGAGCTGCCGGCGCACCAGCACAACGCACGCGAGCACCGCCCCGGCCAACTCTGCCACCGCCTCGAGCGGGCGCTCGCCATGCGCGTAGCCATCGATGCCCAAGATGAGCAGGCCGAAAAACAGGGCGTTCAGCAGGGCGCTGCCGCCGTCGAAGCGGACCGAGCCCTTCGGCGTCGGCGGCAGCGAGCGGGAGGCGATGGCGAACGCGACCACACCGACGGGGACGTTGATGGCGAACAGCCACTCCCAGTTGGCCACCGCCAGGATGGCGGATGCGACCGTAGGCCCCACGGCCGAGCACGTGGCGGCGATCAACGCGTTGAACCCCATGCCGCGCCCGAGCAAGGCCCGCGGGTACACGTAGCGCGTGAGGGCGGAATTCACACTCATGATCCCGGCGGCGCCGAAGCCTTGCAGCACGCGGGCGAGCGTCAGCGCGGTGAGCGAGTGGGAGAGCGCGCAGGCCAGCGAGGCCAGGGTGAACACGGCCAGCCCGGTCTGGTAGACCCGGCGGTATCCGTAGATCTCGCCCAGAGACGCGAGCGGCAGCAACGAGATCGTGACCGCAAGCTGATAGGCGTTGATCACCCAGATGGAGTCTGCTGGCGAGACATGCATGTCCGCACCGATGGTCGGCAGGGCGATATTGGCGATTGCGCCGTCTATCACCGCCATTCCCACGGCCAGTGCGATGGTCAGCACGGCAAAGTTACGCTGCGGCTGGGGTAAGCCGTCCGTCGGTTCGATCAACGCCATGGCTCAGCTTTACGAGCGCGATCCGGATGTGAAAAGCCGGTTGGCTGTGAGGCGATCAAATGGGACCCAGACGCTCGGGGCAGCAGACGCGACCGCAGTTGTTTGAGACTGCCGGGTCAGCTATGCAGGACAGGTGACCAGGAGAGTTCGGATGCGATCGGCGGTCGTCTCGGACGCAGGATTGTAGACGACCATTCCCAACTCCGGTCGGCCGTCCACGGCGAAGGCCGAGAACTCTAATTCCAATAGACCGGCTTCCGGATGGTGGATGCGCTTTAATCCTTCGCCATGAGCGACAACCTCACTGTCGCGCCATAGCGCGTCGAATTCCGCGCTTGTCCTGGTCAGCTCGTCGATCAGACGAGTGACCTCCTCGCCCGCACCGGCGCGCGCGACATCCGCGCGGAACGCGCCGACCACGAAGCGTGCCACGCTCTGCCAATCCTCCTGCGCTGCCCGCACCTGCGAACTGCCGAACATGAGGCGAAGGATGTTGCGCTGCTCACGTGGCAACTTCGAATAGTCGGTGAGTGCCGCGGCGGCGGCCCGGTTCCACGCGACCACGTCCCAGGTCGCGGTCTTGACGATCGCCGGGCTGACCTCCAACGCGTCGAGCACACGCTGTAGCCGCGGCGTCACGCCAAGCGCGGGCTTGTAGCGGATCTCGGGCGGGCGGCCGAGGCCCAGCATAAACAGATGCTCGCGTTCGGGCTCTGTCAGCATGAGCCCGACGGCAATACGGTCGAGGACGTCGGCCGATGGCGCGCCGCCCCGGCCCTGTTCCAGCCAAGCATACCAAGTCGGA
Source organism: uncultured Acetobacteraceae bacterium (assembly GCA_964242215.1). GTDB lineage: Bacteria > Pseudomonadota > Alphaproteobacteria > Acetobacterales > Acetobacteraceae > LMUY01. The sequence goes on from CAXTCJ010000022.1 coordinate 6,653, forward strand.
CTGATGTTGGCGCGTTGCGCGACCTCCTCGCGGCGTAGCCCCGGCGTACGCCGACGACCCGCCGGGAAGCCGAAGGTGGCGGGGTCAAGCCGTGTGCGGCGATTGCGGAGATAGGTTCCGAGCTGATTGGCGTCCTGGGCAGACATCCTGCATCCTATTGGCAATTATACCATGATAAGCTCACTACTTTAACAGGGTAAGGCAAAGCGGGATACTGCTGTCAGACCAAGCAGAGGTGCCTTATGCGTGTATTCCTGACGGGTGCGACCGGCTTCATCGGCTCCCGGATCGTGGCCGAACTCATCGGGGCCGGCCATCAAGTGCTCGGGCTGACCCGGTCGGATTCTGGCGCCCGATGGCTGCAAGAAGCCGGGGCCGAGGCGCATCGCGGCGTACTCGAAGACACGGACAGCCTCGCCAGCGGCGCGGCGCGGTCGGACGCGGTGATCCACACGGCCTTCGATCATGACTTCTCCCGCTTCGTCGCGAACTGCGCGAAGGACGAGCGCGCAATCCACGCCATGGGCAGCGTACTCGTGGGTTCGGCCCGACCGCTGATCATCACCTCGGGAACGGGCATGGGCAGCGCCGAACCCGGGCGGCCCGCGACCGAAGAAATCGTCGACTGGAACAACCCCAATCCTCGCATCGCCTCCGAAAAGGCCGGCGCGGATATGGCGGAAAAGGGGGTGTCCGTCGCCGTGGTGCGTCTTCCTCAGGTGCACGACACCGTCAAGCAGGGGCTCATCACCCCGGCGGTTGCGATCGCTCGCGAGCAGGGGGTGTCGGCCTACGTCGGCGACGGCGCCAATCGCTGGCCCGCGGCGCACGTCACCGACGTAGCAAGGCTGTACCGCCTGGCGCTCGACCGACACGAGCCGGGCGCTCGCTACCACGCGGTCGCCGAGGAGGGTGTGCCGGTGCGCCAGATTGCCGAGATGATTGGCGCCGGCCTGGGTATCCGTGTGATGTCGCTGTCGCCGGAGGAAGCGGCGGGCCACTTCGGCTGGCTTGCGCCGTTCGCCGGGCTGGATTTGCCTGCATCAAGCGAATGGACTCGCAAGCACCTTGGTTGGCAGCCCACGGGGCCGGGCCTCATAGCCGATCTCGAAAAGATGGATTATTCGTCCCCGGCTACCGCCTGAGGTCCTCTATCGGCCCTCCTCGTAGCTCGGACCAATTTACGGAGCATCGGTCAGCCATGGCTCTCAACCATCCACGAAGGTTTCGCCCGCCGAGTTAGGAAACCCCAACCTTCTCGGCCGCGACAGACCGGTGTGGTCTAGCTTCACGCGCACGAAGGAGCCCAACGGCAAGGTGCTCGTTCACCTTCTCGTTGCTGACGAGCTCTTCGCGTCGAGCGGTTCAATCCAGCGTTGATGCTGAACGAACCGCTCGACCGAGAGATCGATGAAAGTGCGAACCGTCGCCGCCAAATAGCGCCGGTGCGGATAGATTGCATTGATTGCGAACTCAAGCGGGCGGTAATCGGGTAACAGCGAGACCAATGTACCGGCTCTAAGTTCTTCTTCCACAATGAAGGGAGCAGCAAGAGCAAGACCACCATCGCTGAGAAGGACTGTGCGAAAGACTTCGGCGCTGCTGGTTACCAGATTGCCGGATACACGAACGACGGCCGGTTTTCCGTCTCTCTCGGTGAAGTGCCAGTCATCGCCGAATGGGTAGTGCGCATACCGCAGGCAATTATGTGTGGCGAGATCGGCGAGCTGCACCGGTGCAGGATGGTGCTTAAGGTAGCGTGGCGTGCAACACAGGACGTGGCGCCACTCGGCCAACCGCCGCACGATCAGGCTCGAATCCGGAGGCACGACGGCGCGGATGGCAAGGTCGAACCCCTCCTCGACAAGGTCGGGCATCCGGTCCCCGGTACGCAGATCGACTGCCGCTTCTTGAAAGTCATCCAGAAAGCGCGTTACGACCGGCGCGATGAAGCGGGCGATGTTCGTGTCGCAATAGACCCGTAAGCGGCCGCGCGGCATCAGCTGCAATGCGCTCGCGACCCGATCGGCCTCGTCCACCTCGACCAGGATCTGCGTGCAACGCTCATAATACTCGCGCCCTATCTCGGTCAGGCTCACTCGGCGGGTAGTACGGTTGAGAAGACGCACGCCGAGGCTTTCCTCCAGGGCCTTCACATGCTGACTAGCCATGCTCGGCGACATATCGAGACGTGTCGCGGCACCAGCAAAGCTGCCGATTTCTGCGATCTTGGCGAAAACTCGCATTGTCTCGAAGCGGTCCATTCATTCCCCGATTGTGAAGCCCTGACGGATAGTCTGTGCGATGAAAGCCATATTATCAGATCACAGTGCGGGTTCCATCTCCTAAGCCGAACCCAGGATTATGGTGTGCCGGGCGGTTCCCGACGCCTGGGCGGCTGGAGGTGCGGTTATGGACGTCGGCGAATCAGTTGTGATGGACGGCTCGAAGCTCGTTGACTACGCCGGGCCCATTGACCGGACCGCGACCAGGGCGGTCAGCGGCCGATGGTCGCTGAAACGGATGCTGATCGCCGCCGGGATGCTGTTATCGATCGCGGCGGCTGCGGAGTACGGCAGCTACTACTGGACGACGAGCCGATTTTTGGTCTCGACCGATGATGCCTATGTTGAGGCGCATTCGGTTCTGATCAGCCCCAAGGTGTCGGGCTATCTCTCCGACGCTCCAGTCGATGACAACCAGCCGCTGAAGGCGGGCGAAGTGCTCGCGCGCATTGATCCGCGTGATTACCAGACCGCGCTTGACCAGGCTCGCGCGAACGTCGCCGCCGCGCAGGCGGCGATCGACACGCTCAATCAGCAAATCGGTCAGCAGATGCTCGTTGTCGAGCAGAGCCGCCATCAGGTCGCGTCGGATCGAGGGGCACTGACCTTTTCGCAGCAGGATTTCCAGCGCTACACGCAACTGGCCAAAGACGGATACGGCACCGTACAACGCTCACAGCAGGCGCAAGCCGACATCAGCGAAAAAGATGCCGGGATGCAGCACGACATCGCCGTTGTCTCTGCCGCGGAGAGGCAGATCGGCGTGCTCAAGGCACAGGTCACTCAGGCCGCCGCGAAACTCGCCCAACAGCAGGCAATGGAGCACCAGGCCGAACTCAACCTCAGCTACACCATCATCACGGCACCGGTCGACGGCACTCTCGGCGTCCGGACCTTGCAGGTTGGGCAATACGTACAGGCTGGAACCCAACTGATGGCGGTCGTGCCGTTGCAGGCGGTCTACATCGTCGCAAACTACAAGGAAACGCAGCTGACCGATGTACGGCCGGGCCAGCCGGTCACGATCGAGGTCGACACTTATCCCGGCGCCAAGGTGACCGGCCATGTCGACAGCGTGGCGCCGGCGAGCGGCCAGGAGTTCGCGTTGCTGCCACCCGACAATGCGACCGGCAACTTCACGAAGATCGTCCAACGGATTCCCGTCAAGATCGTAGTGGACGCAAATGACGCCCTGGCCAATCTGCTGCGCCCGGGCATGTCGGTCGAGCCGACGATCGATACGAAGCCGGCCAGCCCAGCGAAGAACCCGAGCAGCGCGCCATGAACGCCGCTCGCGCAGACGAGGCGTCCGTGTCGCTGCGGACCTGGATCGCCGTCGGGGGTTCGCTACTGGGCGCCTTCATGGCGGTGCTCGATGTCATGATCGCCAACTCCTCGCTGCCGTACATCGAAGGCGGCATCGGTACCGGCGGCGTCTACGGAACCTGGATCTCGACCGCTTACCTGATCGGCGAGATCATTGTCATCCCGCTGACCAGCTTCTTGAGCCAAGTGTTTTCTCTACGGCGCTATCTGCTCGCGAACGTCGCGCTGTTCCTGCTGTTTTCGGCTTTGTGCGGGCAGGCGCACAGCTTGAGTGAGATGATCGTGTTCCGTGCGCTGCAGGGCTTTACCGGCGGAGTCATGATCCCGCTCGCGTTCACAATCGTGATGACCTTGCTGCCGCGCTCGAAGCACTCGATCGGTCTCGCTGGGTTCGCCGTGACCGCGACTTTCGCGCCGGCGATCGGCCCGACGATCGGTGGCTATTTCACCGACAATTACGGCTGGCCCTACATCTTCTACATCAACCTTGTCCCCGGCGCGGTGATGTTGGCGGCACTTTGGTACGGCCTACCCAAATCGGCGATGCAACTCAGATTGCTGCGCCGGGGCGACTGGCGCGGCATCGCGCTGATGGCGGTCGGGCTCGCCGCGCTCCAGGCCGTGCTCGACGATGGAAACGTGTTTGATTGGTTCGGGTCGACCCTGATCGTTGAATTGAGCATCGTCGCGGCCGTCGCGCTCGGCACTTTTGTCGTGCTCGAATTCATCACGCCCGCGCCGCTGGTCAATCTTCGGCTATTCAGCCGACGCAATTTCAGCCTGGGTACCGCAGGCAACTTCCTGCTCGGTTTCGCGCTCTACGGTTCGGTCTATCTACTGCCAGAGTATCTCACTGCATCACAGCATTTCGATTCGGAGCAGATCGGTGAGGTCATGGCCTGGGTCGGCCTACCGCAGTTGATATTGATCCCGATGGTGCCGCTGCTGATGAAGCGCATCGATGCGCGTTTGCTGGTCGGTTTCGGTCTGGTGGTCTTTGCCGTCAGCTGTTTCATGAACACGGCGATGGACCAGAACTACGCCGGACCCCAGCTATTTTGGCCGAACATCGTGCGCGCAATCGGGCAGGCGATGGTGATGACGCCGCTTTCGGCCATCGCGATGCTCGGGATCACGCCTCAGGAGGCGGGCGGTGCGTCGGGTCTCTTTAACATGATGCGCAATCTTGGCGGCGCGATCGGCACCGCGGCGGTTGGAACATTCTTCACCAAGCGCGAGCAGTTCCACTCAGCCATCATCACCCCGCATGTCTCGCTGCTCCAACCCGCGACGCGGAGTCGGCTAGCCGACTTGCAGCAGTACTTTATGTCGCATGGCTTCCCGGATCCTGCGAGCGCGATGCACCGCGCTATCATCGCCGTCGGTGACACGGTCCACGCGCAGGCGACAATCATGGGCTACGCCGACTGCTTCGCATTGCTCGGCGTGGTGTTGCTCGTCGCGGCTGCACTTGTCGCGTTGCTCAAAAAGGGCGTCGCTTCCGGCGCCGGTGCCCATTAGTCCGTCGCGCATGGAGAGCCCGACGAACTGCTGGGGAAAGGTGTCGGTTCGTCAGAAACGACTGCCTACGTCACCGCCAGACGACGAGGAAATCCGGGAGTCGCTCGGTGCCTGTCTCGGTGACCAAGATCGTCTCCGACATCGTCCTACTTACCGGGAGCAGCAACCACCTTGCGGACGTCGGCCACCTGCGAGGCACTGACCGCCGGGGCAGCGTTGCCCCAGGCGTTGCGCAGATACGTGACGACATCGGCGATCTGCGCATCGGACAGATGCCAACCGAACGATGGCATGGCCGGTGCGGTTGGCGCAGCCCCTGTGGACACCACTTGCGCGCCAGCGATGATCACGCGGATCGTGGTGGCCGGGTCGCCCTGCCGCACAGATGGCGCGCCGGCTAGGGCGGGGAACAGGTTCGCCACGCCCATCCCATCGCGAGCGTGACAGGCGGAGCAGTTGTCGACGTAGACGGCCTCACCGGCGGCCATCTGGGCGTTGTCCGCCGGCAACACCACGGACGGCTGCGGACCAGCGGACCCCCGCTCCTTCAGGTAAGTAGCGATGGCACGCAGATCGGGTTCTGTCATCTTGGAGGTCGAGACCTCGACGACCTCCCCCATCGGGCCGGAGGCAGCGGCGTGCAGGTTCCGCCCGGTCTGCAGATACTGGACGATATCGTCCACCGACCAACTGCCAAGCCCGGCTTGCGTGTCGTTGGTCAGGCTGGGCGCTAGCCAGTTCTGGATGGAGTTTCCCTGCAGGTGTTCGCTGTTCTTCGGGCCGCCGACGAGGTCCATCGGAGTGTGGCACGCGCCGCAATGGCCCAGGCCCTCCACGAGGTAGGCACCACGGTTGAACGGGACGGACCGGTTGGGATCGGGCTGGAATACGCCGGGCGTAAACTCCAGCGCGTTCCAGCCGAGCATCGATGCGCGCATGCTGAACGGCCAGGGAAGCGTGTTGCGGTCCACCGGGTTGGACACCGGCTCGACGCTGCGCAGGTAGGCAAAGATCGCGTCGCTGTCGGAACGGGTGACCCGGGTATAGTAGTTGTATGGGAACGCCGGATATAGGCGCCCGTCCGTCACGCTGTGGCCGTCATGCAGCGCGTACCAGAAATCCTCGGCGCTCCAGCGGCCGAGCCCGGTATCGCGGTCCGGGGTCAGGTTCGCGGCGTTGATGTTGCCGAATGGCGTCTCGATCGCCCGTCCACCGGCGAAGGCGCCTTTCTCGCTGGCGTGGCAGGCGGCACAGTCGCCCGCAATGGCCAGGTAGCGCCCCTTGTCGACCTGCACGTAGCCATCAAGGTCGGCATACGCTGCGGTGCTCGAGAGCAGCAACGCGGCACCGGCAAAGGCTATGCGGCGCATTACAGCTGCACCAACGGGGCTTCCGATTTCAGGTATTGGCCCTTGATCGCATCGAGCGTCCAGTAACACAGCGCGCCCACCGTGCCGGTTGGGTTGTAGCCGGCGTTCTGTGGGAACGACGATGCGCCCGTCACGAACACGTTGGGCACGTCCCAGCTTTGGCCATAGCGGTTCAGCGCGCTCGTCGCCGGGTCGTTGCCGATAATGGCGCCGCCCGTGTTGTGCGTCGTTTGGTAAGGCACCACGGTGTAGGGCACCCGCATCGCGTTGGGGCTGACCTGCTTGGCGCCCATTCGCCGGATGATCTCGTTGCAGCGTTGCACCATGAAGCTAGCCATCTTCTGCTCGTTAGGATGGTAGTCGAACGTCATCCGCAACAACGGCCGGCCTAGCGGATCCTTATAGGTCGGGTCCAAATCCAAGTAGGCGTCGCGGTAGCTCATCACGCTGCCCTGCGCGCCCACGTTGGTGGTGCTGTTGTAAGTCTCGTGCACGGCACGCTTCCATTTCGCCCCCCAACCCGGCGTGCCCGGCGGTACCGGGTGGTAGCCGATAGGACGGCCGTTGGTGTAGGCGTTGGTGAGGCTGGCGCCGCCGACGAAGCCGTGCGGGCCGTGATCGAAATTGTCGCCGTTGAAGTCGTCGATCGCCGCCCCGAGCGACCCGGCGCCCGCAAACGGATTGAACCGTACGCCCTGGTCGAAATGCCCCACGGCACCCGCACCCACCTGGTAGGCGTAGTTGCGTCCTACGACGCCCTCGCCGGACGCCGGGTCGTACGGTTTGCCGATGCCTGACAGCAGCATCAGCCGCACGTTAAAGAAGCTGAACGCGCAGATCAGCACCAGGTCGGCCGGCTGCTCCCACTCGTTACGCTCGCTGTCCACGAAGGTGACCCCGGTGGCCCGCTTGCCATCCGGTGACAGGTTGACCTTGGTCACCTCCGAATCGGTGCGGCACTCGAAGTTGCTGTGGCGCATCAGCGCGGGCAGCACGCAGGTCTGCGGGCTGGATTTGGAGTAGTTGGCGCAACCGAACCACTCGCAGAACCCGCAATACGTGCAGGGCGCCATCCGCACGCCGTAAGGGTTGGTGTAGGCCTGCGACAGGTTGGCCGACGGGCGGGGGAATGGGTGCAGACCCATCTCCGTGGCGGCAGTGGTGAACAGGCTCTGCGAATAGCCCTGCTTCATCGGCGGCGTCGGGTAGTGGTCCGAGCGGCTGCCCTCGAACGGGTTGCCGCCCGGCTGGGTCTGGCCGTGCAAATTGCCGGCCTGGCCGGAGACGCCCAGCACCTTCTCGAACCGATCGTAGTACGGCTCGAGTTCATCGTATGACATCGGCCAGTCCTGGATGAAGTTGTTCTCCGGCAGGAAGGCCGCACCGTAACGCTCGGTCAGGTGCGAGCGGATGCGGAAGTCGTCGGCGAGGAAGCGCCAGGTCTGCCCGTTCCAATGCATGCCGCCGCCGCCGACGCCGTTGGGCGGTAGGAAGCTGCCGAACTTGCGGATCGGCAACGCCGACTGGTCCAGCTTGTTGCGGATTGTCAGCGTTTCCTGCTTGGGGCGCAGGAACATCTCTTGCCGGATCGCGTAGCGCAGCTCGTCCGGTGCGGTGGTGATGCTGAAATCGGTCGCGGTGTCCCGCCACGGGCCACGCTCGATCGCCACGACGTCGAGCCCGGCCTTCGCCAATTCCAGCGCCATGATCGAGCCGGTCCAGCCCAGCCCGACGATCGCGACGTCCTTCTTCGGCAGGCGGCGGGTCACCGTGCGGCCTCCTTCGTGTTGCGGCCCATCAGGCTCACCGGGGGCAGGGTGTAGGGCTTATTGGGGTTGGCGATGACGTCGCGGTAGTCGTAGCGGACCCCCGGGAAGCCCACGAGCTGCCAGCCGCACATGTCCTTGTTGCCGCCATACATCGGGTCGGCGAAATAGCCTTCGACCACGTTCGTCTGGACCTGGTTGAAGAATGCCTTGCCATCCGGGATCTTGACATCGCCCTTCTCCAGCCCGGTCAGCACGCGGTCCTGGTCGGGCGCATCGAGCTGATGGAACAGCCGGCCGGCAAAGGTTTGTTTGGTGTAGGACGCCAACGCCGCCAACCCGTCGCGATACCGGCGCGTGGGCGTGACAGGCGACTGGATTCCGAAATTGGCCGCGGCATCCGGGACGAACGGCGGCTCCATGTACAACCACTCGCTGCTGCCGTAGGGTCCCATCATCTGCCGGTCGATGAACACGGCGCATCCAGCATCCTTGCCGCCGGGTCCGAGGTCGTCGGCGGGGATGATCCGGTCGGCGATCGCCTCGACAACCGCGGCCTCGTCGGCGGTGAAGAATTGCCATGGGCCGGGTTGCACGATCGGCGCTGGATATGCCTGATTTGGGCTCCAGGGGAGGGCGCCGGATATGATCCGTGCCCCGGCAGGCTTGCCAGCCAAGGTGGCGACCCCGATCGCTGCCGTGGTCGCCAACAGCTGGCGCCGGGTTTGGTTCTGCATCGATCGTGCCCCCCTGGTCCTGCAAGCGTTCGGCGGGCCGCTGGACTCGACTGAGTTTCTGTCACGCGTCGTCCCCGACGCCAAGAGGCGGGACCACCAGGGCGTGCGATCGTGGTGAGCTGGTTCTGCCAAGCGGATCCATGGCGGCGACTTACACGTCGACGCCTATCGAAGCACCGCAGTTGGTAAAACCGGCTTGTAGCAGAGGTGGGCGATACGGGCCGTTTCAATGCCGATGCCTATCCAGTTACGTCAGCGAGGCTAACACTCGCCTAGACGGCTATCCATTGCTTGATTTGGAGTGGGGTGTTGTTTCAGACGCAGCACCTATGAAGCGAAGCAAAGTGGCGGCCAGCAGCCCGCCATGCAGCAGCAGTGCTCCAAGACGTAGTGCACATCTGCTCGATCAGAACGGGTCCGACCGCCATTGCAGCCCCTGCAGCGGCAGTGGGGTGTTGTTTCAGACGCAGCACCTATGAAGCGAAGCAAAGTGGCGGCCAGCAGCCCGCCATGCAGCAGCAGTGCTCCAAGACGTAGTGCACATCTGCCCGATCAGAACGGGTCCGACCGCCATTGCAGCCCCTGCAGCGGCGTAGCACCCCGAACTACCAGGTTGAGCGGGCAGCGCTCCACCGGCTGCGATGGCGCCCACCAGCACCGCAAGGCCGGGCCGTAGACGGCCGCTACATTGGCGAGGGAGCAACTCAATTCCGATCCGGGTGTTGGCTCGACTTAGCCTGGAGTTCTTCACATGCCCCGTGTCTCTCTCAAGCCATTGTCTCAGCAGATCGTAGTCCTTACGGGCGGCACGTCCGGCATTGGACTGGTCACTGCCCGAATGCTGGCACAACGCGGGGCCAAGCTGTTTCTCATCGCTCGCAACGAGGACGCACTGCGGACCGTGCGGGACGAGCTGCGAGCCGCCGGCAGCAAGGTGGAGTATGCGGTCGCGGACGTGGCCGACAAGGCGCAGCTCGAGGCGGCGTCTGCCAAGGCCGTCGAGGCGTTCGGCGGCTTCGACACATGGATTAATGACGCCGGAGCCTTCATCTATGGCCGGCTCGATACGGTCGCGTTGGAAGATCAACGTCGACTGTTCGACGTGACGTATTGGGGCATGGTGCATGGCACACTGGTCGCGGCGGAGCGATTGAAGCGCACCGGAGGCGCCATCATCAACGTTGGCAGCGTGCTCGGTGAGGTCGCGATCCCTTACCAGGGCGCCTACTGCGCGGCCAAGTTTGCGATCAAGGGCTTCACCGAGGCATTCCGGCGCGAGGCGGACGCGGACCGGCAGCCAATCTCGGTTACATTGATCAAGCCGGCGGCAATAAATACCCCATACACGGATCACGCACGCAACCGCATGGACTCGCGCGGCACTCGCAATCCCCCACCAGCCTACGATCCCCATCTTGTGGCCCGCGCGATCGTCCATGCCTGCGAGACGCCGGTTCGTGATCTGACCATCGGCGGCGCCGGCGGCGTCAGCATGGTGATCGCTAACCTGCTCGCTCCCAAGGCTATGGACTGGATCACCGCCCGGGCAGCTCACGCGACCATGACGACGAAGAACCCGGGAGATTCAGCCCAGCGTGACAATCTCTATGAGCCGCGGGAAGATCTGTCCGAGAATAGCAGCCTCCGTCCCTTCACGCGCAAGACGAGCCTCGCCTTGGAAGCCCAACTCAATCCTGGCGTGACTTTCGCCGCCGTGGCTGGCTTGGCGGCGCTCGCACTCGTCGGGCGGGCATCTCGTCGTCGCGGGGCCAGAAAGCGGGCTTAGTCCCCATGATCAACTGCGCCCAATCTAACCGGGCAGCGTTCGTAGGCCTTTTAAGCCAATTTACGAGCCTAATGTCGCGCTCACGAAGCCATCTTGGCATTTGCAGCACTCCCGGCTATCTGGCATCCCTATGTCAAAGAAGTTCCTCACCGACGTCATCCAGCAATCCACTGAGATGACCGCTCTCGCCTCCGGCCGGCTTGCTGCCGAGATCATCGACGCCATCAAGACTGAGATCGTCACCACCGGTCGGTTCACCTTGCCGGACTTCGGGTCATTCACCGCACGGGAGACCCCGAAGCGTTCGGCACGCAACCCTAAGACCGGCGAGAAAGTCACAGTGAAGGCGGGTGCGACCGTGAAATTCAAGGCATCGCCCGCGCTGAAGGACAGTGCTCTCGCCGGGCTCAAGAAGGCGAAACGGAAGGCTGCGAAGAAGGCCGTGTAAGTCGATCCGCCAGAAGCGTGTCCAGAGTATTCGTGTCAGCCCTGTAGACCATTCTGCGACGGCTTGGCCGATTGGCGCACGTACACCACCCCGGCCACGACTCCCCCCGGCTGACAAATCATGACGGATCATGAATGTTGGCCGGTCTCTCCGTCAGGTAAACCGTCTCATCCTCAGCCATCTCCGTGGAGCGAGTCCGGGCGCTGAATAGCCGGAATGCTGGCGCGGGTAGGATCTCGGCGGCCAGCAAAACCACCCCTTCAAGCCGTTGGGGCGGTGTTGATGTGCGAGGTTACGCCGCCATCGCGAACTCCAGAGCCACCACCGCAAGCCGCCGTCGGATGGCCTCCAACTCGGACCCTTGCTCCACCCGCGGGGCGCAGAACCCATCTGACCTCGGCGCATTCGGATACATCGCCGCGAACTCGTCCGCGTTATGGAACATGCCCCGGCTGTCATCGTCCAGGAAGCTCTCGGACGGTGCACCCTCGGCGAGCAGCACGTCGTGGCTGTCGAGCTCGACGTGGTAGTAGTCGACGCGCTTGAGCCCGCGTTGCTGCACGATCGTGGACCCGTTCACCAGGCAGCGGGCCGGGATCAGAACCCCGCCAAGGAACATCGCGTGGTCGGGCGACACCATCAGGTCGCAGCGGGGAAGGCCATCGCCGAGGGAACCGGAAGCGAAGAGAATCGGCTGCATAGTTGGATTGGCAGCCAGGAAGCGACCCGAATAGCTACGTTGGCCGATCCACTTGACGGCACGGTGCTGGCCGGAGGCGGTGAGCAATGTGTCCCCAGGCGTGAGCGCCTCGATCAAGCGTTCGCCGCCCAGGGCTCTAATCGAGGTTCCCTTGAGAAAGCATGCCACTGTTGGTGTGAACGCTTCAACGATCCCGATCGCTTGCTGCCGTTTGAAGCGGAGCCTCCCGCTACTGTCCTGGCGTCAAATCCAGCTTGCTCCATTTCAACGAAATCCGGCGAATTGTCCCATCCGCAGCTGCAGCCTCGATTGCGTGGTCGAACTTGGCCTTCAGCTCGGGGCTGTCCTTGCGCAGGGCAATCGCGACATCCGTCGCCAAGGGCGGCCCCTTCAGCAGCGGCCCCGTCAGCTGCAAATCCTCGTTGTCCGGCTTGTCCAGTGTCGCTTCAGCATACACCGCACTGTCAAAACCCACGTCGATGCGCCCGGAGCGCAGATCGAAATCGCGGTCCTGCGAGCTCTTGTAGACGCGCACATCCACATCGCTGCCGAAGCTGGCGCGGATGAGCTGCTCGTGGCTGCTCGATTGTACAACCCCCACCGTCTTACCTTTCAGCAAGGCCCGGATCTGCGTCATCACCGGGTCGGCCGCCGCGTGATCGGCCAGGTTCAGGCGCTGGCCGGTCATCGGAAGCTGCTTCACCGCGCCGTCTTTAGCGATCAGGAACGTTGCCGCGCCCACGGCATAGGGCGTCGTGAAGTCCACCACCTGCTTGCGCGCGTCGTTGATGCCGACTGAAAGCACAATGTCGAACTTGCCCGCATTTAGGCTTGGTATCAGGCTCGACCACTCGCCCGAGATCAGGTTGCACGTCACTTTGGCCCGCTGACAGAGATCGGCCGCGAGATCGATATCCAGCCCTACTAGCTTGCCATCGGACGTAGTCGCATTCCATGGTGGGAAGGCGCCCTCCACGCCCACATTCACTGTAGGATCCGCCTTAGCGACACCAGCCGTCAGGGCAAGCGCGAGCAGGGCAAGCATCAGTCGGTTTGTCACGTATTGTCTCCAGCCTCGAAAGCGTTCAGCGCCATCCGTACTGCATGGAGCACCCGGTTGCGAGTGCGGCGGCCATGCACGGTGTAGAACAAGGTGTCCGCGGCATCGGTGGGGTGGGCGGCGAGCGCGCGCAGCCCTCCAGTGCGGGCCAGGCAGGCTGCGGCAGCGCCGGGTCGTCGCCACGCCCGAATCGACTCGCGCGGGCGCGCCCGCAGCCCCCGTGGAGTACACGTTCCCATGGGCGGCGCAGCGCCTTGAATCCATCACCTGCCAAGCGCGGCTC
>CAXTCJ010000022.1:20034-47999 GCA_964242215.1 uncultured Acetobacteraceae bacterium
CACGTTCCCATGGGCGGCGCAGCGCCTTGAATCCATCACCTGCCAAGCGCGGCTCGCGATGTTCCTGGAAGCGTGGTCCGACTCATCCCACTTATCGACCAAGCTGGCCGGCACTCAGGGACCAGCGAAGCAGCCAGGAGTCCAGCCGACGTGACGCGTGAGATGCATCTTGGAGTCTTCGTTCAAGCCGCCGGGCACCACGTGTCCAGTTGGCGGCTGCCGGACGCGGAGGCGGGCGGGGAGAACCTTGGCCTGCTGCAGCGCATTGCCCAGACCGCCGAGCGCGGCAAGTTCGACCTGTTCTTCCTTGCCGACGGGCTGACCACCGGGCCGGACGCACATCCCTCGACGGTTGTCCGGCTGGAGCCGCTGTCCCTGTTGGCGGCGCTGGCGATGAGCACGCACCATATCGGCCTCGCCTCCACCGCCTCGACCACGTATGGCGAGCCATTCCACACCGCCCGCGTTTTCGCCTCGCTCGATCATCTCAGTGGCGGCCGGGCGGCCTGGAACGTGGTGACGACCAGCTATGCCCGTTCGGCCGCCAATTTCAGCCGCGGCAGCCATCCCGACCACGATGCCCGGTATGAGATCGCCGAGGAGTTCGTCGACGTCTGCAAGGGTCTCTGGGACAGCTGGAGCGATGGCGCGATCCCGATGGACAAGGCGAGCGGCGTCTTCGCCGACACGGCGCGCATGCACGTGCTCGACCACAAGGGACGCTATTTCTCGGTGCGCGGCCCGCTGAACGTGTCGCGTCCGCCGCAGGGCCATCCGATCATCATCCAGGCCGGGTCGTCCGGACCGGGTCAGGACCTCGCCGCCCGTACGGCCGACATCGTGTTCACGGCCCAGGGGGATCTCGGGGAGGCGCAGGCCTTCTATCGCAGCCTCAAGAACAAGCTCGTGCAGAACGGACGCAGCCCAGACGCCATCGCCGTCATGCCCGGCGTGTTTCCGATCATCGGACGTGACCGTGCCGAGGCCGACGCGAACTACAACCGCTTGCGCGAACTGACGGACATCACCGGCGCCCTGGCCTTGCTGTCCGATCGCCTCGGCCACGACGTTCGCGGCTTCGATCTCGATGCGCCGCTGCCGGAGCTACCCATCTCGGATGAACTGCGCAGCCGTGCGGAGCTGCTGACCTCGCTGGCCCGGCGTCAGCGGATGACCGTACGCGAACTGGCCCTGCATGCCGGCATGGCGCGTGGGCATGGCATCGTGCGCGGCACACCGGTCGAGATCGCCGACTACCTGCAGGAATGGTTCGAGGGCGAGGCCGCGGACGGCTTCAATATCATGCCACCGTGGTTCCCGACGCAGTTCGACCTGTTCGTCGATCACGTCGTCCCCGAGCTGCAACGGCGCGGCCTGTTCCGCCGTGACTACGTGGGGCGCACGCTGCGGGAGAACCTTGGCCTAACGCGACCCCGTAACCGCTTCGATCCCGCCGACGGTTCTGCGACGGACGGACTCGGGGCAGCCTAGCCATCGCGACGCGTCAGGCCGCCCTGGTGGCCTCGGCCGCGCGCGCGAGCGCCTCGACCCAGTCCTGATGATAGCTGTAAAGACCGCCGGGATGCTTGTGCCCAAGCTGCTCGAGAAACCAGGGACCCTGCTGTGTCTCCTCGCTCAGCACATGACAACCATCGTCCGTGGGAGTGATGACCCAGCCATGAAAGGCGCTCGAACCGGTATCGTCGCCGTCGACGATCGTTGACCACGAGAGCCGGCGGCTGGGCAGGCACTCCGTCACGACCAGGTGCATCGGAAAGCCGATCGTCACCCGGCTGTACCTGGTCCCCAGCCTCAGCTCGGGCTCACCGCTCAGGATCTTGACCTGATCTTCGGGAGGAAAGTAGCTCGACCAGTTCTCGGCATCGACCAGCAGCTGCCACACCGCCGCCGCCGGTGCCTTCACGTCGATCTCGTTCAGCGCGTAGATCGGCGAGATCCGCGGATGGTACTGTCGCGGGTAGACGACGTGGTCGAGCATAGTCGTTCTCCTGTTCCCAAGCGCCGGCGACGGAGTCTCGGCGCTTGGACATTCGGGGCTGATCGTCGTCGACGCCAACGCCCAACACACTACGAGGTGGGTCGACCTTGCTTAACGCTCAGTATCGAACAGCGCACAAGGGGTGTGCGAGAACGATCCGACTGCACCGAATGCTAGGCTATGGCATTGCAAGGGCTCAAGGCGCACTGCGGAGCGAGGCATGATCGACTGGGACGACGTCCGCTTTTTCCTGGCCATCGCCCGCGGCGGTTCCGTGCGCGCGGCAGCGGAGCGCCTGGGCGTGAACCACGCGACCTTGCTCAGGCGCGTCGCCCAGTTGGAGCGACGGCTTGGCACGCAGCTGTTCGATAGGCTCCCCTCGGGATATCGCGTGACCGGAGCAGGTGAGGACGTGCTTGGGCTCGCCGAGCAGATGGAGGCATCGTCTCACCAGCTGGAGGCGCGCATCCTCGGCCGCGACCAGGGCATCAGCGGGTTGCTGCGGGTGACCATGGCGCCGACAATCGCCACTCATCTCCTCATGCCCGATCTTGCCGAGTTCGCGCGGCTGAATCCGGAGGTGGAGATGAGCGTCCTGTCGCAGGACGAGCCGGTCAACCTCACCAATCGCGAGGCGGACGTGGCGATCCGGGTGGTCTATGATCGCAACACCCTGCCGCCCAACCTCCACGGGCTGAGGGGACCGGAGTTGTTCGGCGGCGTGTACATGTCGCGCGAGCTGCTCGCGGCATGGCGGACCGGCGAAGTGGAGCGCGTCCGCTGGATCGTCAAGGGCAATATCGGCCTACCCGACTGGGCGCTCCAGGGCGACGTACCGGCCGCGGAAGTGCCGTTCAGAACGACCAACGCAGACGCGCAGATCGTCGCGGTTCGCCAGGGCCTCGGAATGACGATGCTCCCGTGCTTCGTCGGCGACACCGACCCGCTACTGGCCAGGGTGCCGGGTAGCGAGCTGCGCATGCACGGCACCCTGTGGCTCCTGACGCAGGGGGAGACGCGCAAGACCAAGCGCGTGCGGCTCTTCACGGAGTTCGTGTCCGCACGGTTCGCGACCTACGTGATGCTGCTCGCAGGACGGGCTTACCCCGTCGACTGACACACGCTCGCGTCGCAGGCCTAGACGAGTGGTGCGTAAACGCACAACCGATGTTGCAGAGTTATGGGTCCCACCCGGTCCCGGTCGGCCCCACCTTTCACTAAACGCGAGGGTAAGCACGCGGCGAGCGGGTCATCCGTCGTCGCAACCACGGTAAAGGCCATAGTTCGCCGGCGCCGCGGCCGTTTGCCAACCCTCCAGGACGAGGTTCAAAGGCCGACATGTTCGAAGCGATCCACTGGCCAGGGGACATGACGCGCATCGCCTGGGGTGGCGGCCCAAAAGCAGCGGCGGGCTCCCGCGCCTACCATGCCTGGCTCACCCAGCTTCAATGGCAGGTCGCACCGCGATCCCACCACCGTCCATCTTCATCACACCGGAGACTATCATGACCTACGCGATTATCGGATTTGGAGCAGTCGGCCAGGCGCTCGCCACCGCGTTCGCCCGCAAGGGCATCGACGTGGTCGTGGCGAGCCGGCGGTCACCCGAAGCGCTCGCGCAACAAGCCACGGCGATCGGACCGACAGTCACGCCGAAGCCGCTGGAGGAGGCGCTGGCAGCCGACACCATCCTTCTGGCCGTTCCGTTCTGGGAGCACCGGGAGGTAGCGAAGGCTACAGCCAATTGGGATGGCAAGACGATTGTCGACGTGACGAATGCGTTTGGCGTTCCCGTTGAGGATCTAGGTGACTTGCCGTCGTCCGTCGTTGTCGCTCGTGCCTTCTCCGGCGCCAAGCTGGTCAAGGCGTTCAACCATCTGGCCGCGTCGAAGCTGGCCGCCGACCCGGACACGGGCATCGGCGGGCGACGGGTGATTTTCGTGTCGAGCGACGACGAGGGCGCGACAGCGTCGGTCGAAGCGCTAGCCGAACGGCTCGGCTTTGCCCCCGTCAAGCTGGGCAAACTGGCCGAGGGCGGCGCCCTCGTGCAGGCGCGCGGGCGTAGCTGGGGCCCCTTGATCTTCCAGGATCTGTTCAAGATCGTCAGCAGCCAGCCATAGAGCAATACAGGACGTGCGGACTTCTTCCGTACCCATCAACGAGCGAAAGGACGCAATATGATCATCGACCTGACTGGGCGTAAGGCGATCGTCACCGGGTCAACCGCCGGGATCGGCCGCGCAACCGCGGAAGGGCTGGCTCGGGCCGGCGCCGCGGTTGTGGTCAACGGGCGAGGCAACGAGCGTGTTGACGAGGCGGTGCGGCAGATCCGTCATGCTGTTGCCGGGAGCGACGTGTCCGGTGTTGCCGCCGACCTATCGACGATGGACGGCGTCGCGGCCCTCATCGCGCAGGTGCCGGACGCCGACATCCTCGTAAACAATGTGGGCACCGCCTTCCTCCGGGACTATGGCGGTATCGAGGACATTGCCAAAATCCCGGACGAGGACTGGCTCGGCCTGTTCCAGCTGAATGTGATGAGCGGTGTGCGCACGAGCCGCCACTACCTGCCACGCATGGTGCAGCGCGGCTGGGGTCGCGTCGTGTTCGTCAGCAGCGAGTCCGCGGTCAATATCCCAAAGGAGATGTTGGACTACGGCATGACTAAGACGGCGCAGCTTGCCGTCTCGCGCGGCTTGGCCGAAGCGGTCGCAGGCACGGGCGTGACCGTCAACGCCGTCCTGCCCGGCCCGACGCGGTCCGAGATCCTGGGAAACCTCATGGCGCAGCAGGCCAAGGCGCAGGGCATCACGCAGGATGAGGCCGAGCAGGCGTTCCTGAAGGCGGCCCGGCCAACCAGCCTCCTCGGTCGGTTCGCGATGCCGCACGAAGTCGCCAACATGATCGTCTATGCCTGCTCGGAGCAGGCCTCTGCGACCAGCGGCGCGGCGCTCCGCGTGGACGGCGGTGTGGTCCGGTTCGTGGCGTAGCGGCCCGCGGGCCTGGCGATTGCGGCAGGCCACAACCGCTAGAAACGGCTTCTGGAACGCATCGTTTGGGCGGGGCCCCTGGCACCAGCCCTGCAGTTTTGCTGGCGTGCTCTTGCGGCCACCTCAACGGAGCCTCGCCAATGTCGAAAACACTTGCAGGGAAGGCCGCGCTCGTGACGGGTGGCTCGGGCGGCATCGGGTCCGCCGTGGCACGTGCGCTGGCGGCGCTTGGCGCAGATATCGGCATCAGCTACGGCGGCAACCCGCTCAACGCTACCGACCTGGTGGCCGAACTCAGCGGCATCGGGGTAAAATCGGTGGCCTTCCAGGCCGACCAAGCCGATCCGAAGCAGGTGTCGCAACTCGTTGCGGATTTCGTGGCGGCATTCGGCCGCATCGACATCCTCGTCAACAATGCCGGCGTGACCACGACGGGTGCCGTCGATGCGGAGGATACGGCGGCGCTGGACCGCATGCATGCCATCAACACGGCGGGCGTGATCGCGGGGATCCGGGCGGCGAGCAAGGTGATGCCGGATAACGGCCGGATCATCTCGATCTCGTCGGCGATGAGCACGCGGACGAGTGCGCAGGGCCTCGCGGATTATTCGGCGAGCAAGGCGGCCGTGGATGCCTACAGTCGCGGGGCGGCGCGGGATCTGGGACGGCGTGGGATCACGGTCAACGTCGTGGCACCCGGGCCGGTGAAAACGCCCATGAACCCGGATACCGGCGCATTTGCCGACTTCCTCCGGAGCCTTACGGCGCTGGACCGCTATGCCAGCCCGGACGAAGTGGCGGCCGCGGTCGCCTTCCTCGCGTCACCGGCGGCCAGCTATATCACCGGCACAAGCCTAGCCGTCGATGGCGGGTTTGCCGCCTGAGCCAGTCACGGAGCCGCGGCGCACGGGACACGATATTGCTGTGAGTGTGGAGCAGCCTGTACGAACGCCGCCGGCATCTGCTCGGCCTCGATGCGTACAGAGACTGCTCTTCATCCGACAGCCTACAGCAATGACCCTCGTCTCACCCAGTAGGGTGTAATGCGCTTTGGCATTGCACCAGACCAACGCGCCCATCGTCGCGACCTGAAGGTGCACTCCTCCAACCGGATTGCACCCGACGCCGGCAAGCCTACGTCTACGGCGGCCGGTCACACCGTGACTTGGCTGCCGTCCGGGTCGCCCGCGAACACCCACGTGCCGCCGGACCGGAACGTCGATGCGGTGGCGAACGTATTCTCCATATACTGCATCAGCACCACCTTCCCATCCTTCACTTGGGCGAAGATCGAGAACGGTGATGTGACCTGCTTGCCCAAGGTCGTGGACCGCAGCGTGAAGCTGCCGAAGATCGCGACGTTCTCGCCGTCGCTCAGGCTATGCTGCGGCGTGAAATCGACCACCGTCCACCAGCGGTTCACGTCCTGGAATGTCTTGAGGATCGCTTGCGGCCCGGCCCCGGCATGCGTACCCGCCCACGGCATGACCTTGGTCAAATCCGGGTCGTCGAACGCCAGCGAGATATAAGTCGCGTCCGGTGCGACAAGGGCGTTCACCACGTCGGGGTTAGTCGCCCCCGCGAGCAGATCCTGCACGATCGAGATTGCTGTTTGCGTCATCGGGCCCTCATTCATGTCCCGCCGATCCTACCGCGCCGGGAGCCCGGGCGGAGCAGGCGAACTCCAAACCGACGATCCGAAAACTGGGACGATGGACCGGCGGCTTCCCAAAACCGGGAAGGGCATTCCCGTCCAGCGCGGCTAATCGTTTCCTGCCCGCTCCACCATGATTGAAGCGGCAACTCGAACAGCCGATGTGATCAGCAAAAATAGCGAGCCACAATGACAGACAAGCGACACAAAGAGCACGGTCCATAACAGCTTCATGCGGCGGAACCGGCCGAGGGCGGGCATTTGCGCGTGACGACCGGTCAAGCGGCGCCTGCGCCAGTGGAGCGGCCCCGGCGTGACGGTTCGGATCGACCTGAACGATATCCGGTTGCTCATGCAGGTCGTGGAGAGCGGCAGCTTCACCGCGGCGTCACGCGCGACCGGCGTGCCGAAGTCGACGATCAGCCAGCGCATTGCGGCACTCGAGCGGGCCGTCGGGACCGGGCTACTGCGCCGGACATCCCGCAGCTTCTCGTTGACGGAGGCAGGCTCGCTGCTGCTACCGCACGCGCGTGCGATCGACGATTTGTCCCACAAGATCCACCAGGAGCTGCTGGAACAAGGGCCGGACATGGCCGGAACGCTGCGGGTCTCGTCATCCGTCGTGCTGGCGCAGTTCGCGCTGGCGACGCTGGTGCCCAAATTCCTGGGGGAACACCGCCGGGTCGTGATCCAGGTGGATGTCAGCAACAGCACCGCTGACCTGATCGGTGGCGGCTTTGATATGGCGGTGCGGGGGCATATCGGCCCGCTGAAGGACTCCACCCTCCTACAGCGCGTAGTGGCACGCACACCGTGGTCGCTGGCGGCCTCGCCCGGATGGATCGACACCCACGGCGCGCCCACGGCACCCGGCGAGTTGCCGGCGGAGGAGCTGCTATGCTTCTCTCCCGCCGCCGATTACGCACCGTGGAAGCTTGGGGCTGGCGAGGAGGCCGTAACGGTGGTGATGCGGCCTCGGCTGCTGTCGGACGATATGGTCACCCTTCGCGACGCCGCGATCGTGGGCGCCGGAATCACCTGTCTGCCGACCTATGTCATGGCATCCGCGCTGCGTGCCGGGCAGTTGGTGCCGCTGCTTCCGGAGTGGCCGCCCAGACCCTCGAGCATCAGCGTGCTTACCCCGCCCAAGCTGCAATCCTCCCGCCTTGCCCAGGCCTTCTCCGACTTCCTCGCCCGTGAGATGCCCCGGGCGGTGCGGCAGGTTATCGAGTGAGCACGACGATCTTGCCGCCACCTTTGTTCGCCTCCATCGTCCGGTGTGCTTCCACGATCTCGTCCAAGTGGAACACCCGGCCGACCTGGGCGTGCAGGCTGCCCGCCGCCACCTCGTCGAGCAGCGGTTGCATCGGCATCGCCATGAAGTCGCCGACGCCGCCATCGTAGGTGGTCAAGCCCACCGCGGTCGGGATCGCCTCCATCGGACTGAACGCATCGAGCGACCACTGATTGCCGACCATTCCCGTCATGCACACCAGCCCTGGCTCCCGAGTGCAGCGCAGGGAGTCCTTCAGCGTGGCGGTGCCCACCAGTTCGAGCACCTTGTCTGCGCCGCCGTCCCAGTCCCGCTTCACGGCGTCGGCGATCGACCCGTCGTCGGCGAAGAACTTGTCGGCCCCGCATTGACGCAGCAACGCCTCGCTTCCGGCGTTGCGCGACGTGGCGGCCACCGTCGCGCCATGCCGCTTTGCGATCGCCGCCGCGGCCATGCCGACGGAGGTGGTCCCGCCGCGGATCAACAGGCGTTCCCCCTTCGCCAGCCGAAGCGCGCGGAACAGCGATCCCCACGCGGTTTGCAGCATCTCGGGCAGCGCGCCCAGCCGGTCCCAGGCCAGGCTGGTGCGGAACGCCTGCACCTGCCTGGCTGGCACGAGCGTGTACTCGGCATAGCCGCCGTCGAAATCCCGGCCCAGGCCGCCCATCACGGTCGCGACCACAGTGCCTTCCGCGAACTCGCCGCCGGGTGCTGCTGCGACCGTGCCGACGGCTTCGATTCCCAGCACGCGCGGGAACTGCACGTCGGGCGACAATCCCTGCCGGGTGAACATCTCCGACCGGTTCAACCCGAACGCTTCAACCCGAATCAGCACCTGACCCGGCGCCGCCACCGGGATCGGCAGGTTTTCGATCCGGAGCATTTCGGGGCCGCCGGGTTGGCGGATCACGGCGGCTTTCATTGTCTCGGGCATGTCAGTTCTCCAGCCGGTAAGGCGGTGCTCCCAGGCGCCAGCCCGGCAAGCCATAGGCCGCGAACAGCAGGAAGGCACCTGCCATCGTGATGTTCTTCAACAGGTTGGTCAGTTGGTTCAGGTCGGCCACATCCCTGTGAAAGATGGCGGCGGTCAGCAAGCACCACCCGGCGAGCAGCAAAGCTACCGGCCGCGCCCAAAACCCCAGGATCAGCGAGGCACCCGCCGCCAACTCCCAAGCCGCGGCCGGCCAGAGCAGGATGGCGGGAACGCCGTACGCCGTCATGTATTGCTGCATCGCCCCGGACAGCGTCAGCTTCATCACGCCCGAGGCAAGGAACAACACGGCGAGCAGCACCCTGGCCGGAACGGCAGCCCAGCCGAACGAACGGTCCATGCTACATCGCCTCGAAGCCGGCGCCCGCCGGTCCGAACGATCCCGACACGCTGAACCGCTCGATCCGGCCGTGCAGTTCGAGCGGCTCGATCCCGGCGCCGTGCGACAACAGGCCGCCCTCGATCGCGATCTCGTGCGCGGATCCGCCGGGCTTGATGCTGAGCGCGATGGCGGGGAGTTGCATCACCACGCCCTTGACCAGCGAACTGCCGACCCCGCCGTAGGTCACGATACCGCGCCGCACCGCGATCCGGCCGACCGGTTGGCTGATCTGGATGCCAACCGCGCCGTCGGCCCGAGTGATTACGCGGTCGAACTCCGCATCGCGCACGGTGCCGGCATAGACGTTGAAGCCGCGAGCGCCGAGCCCAAAGGTTTCGATCACGCCATCGACCCGCAGCACTCCGAGCTCACCGAAGTTCACGAAACCGATGCCGCTCGAGCCGTAGGAGGTGATTTTGCCGTCCGCCTGCCAGCGCTCGACCGTGCCCCAGTTGTCGAGCACCATGTCGTTCGGCCCGTAGGTCGTGACCGGGCCCGTGTTGCGCACGCTGTCGACCCAGGCGCCGTGGACGGTGAACACGCCGCCGGAGATCTGGTCCGCGGTGCCTGGCGCGATGCCGCCATCGCTATGCACCTCCCCGGTTTCCAGCCGCCGCACCATGGTTCGACCGCCGCCGGGCGTGCCGCCGACGAACACGCCGCTGCCGCGCACCGGTGCCCCCGCCCGGCCGGCGCTGATGGCCGTCAAATCGGCGGTCAGCCGGCTGCCTGCGTCGGGCTGCATGTTCCAGATGGTGAAGGCACCCGCGATCACCTCCACCCCGAAGCCCTTGGGACGCTCCGCAAAGCCGCGGGCATCTGCCGACACGATGTCGATGCCGTGCGCGTCGACATGCCCGCCGGTCGCCGCGCCGGCCGCGAGCAGCCGGAGGTTGCCCGTCAGGCGCAGCTCGCCCAATTCGATGCGGCCGAAACCGGGATGCGCCGTGTCGTTGAACAAGGCCCGCCGCTCGGGGTCGACGGTGATGGCCAGTCCGGTCACCGCGTTATCCGCCGACAGCTCGACCCCATCCGCGCCGCTGGCAAAGCGTAATGAAGCGCCGTCGCCGATTAGGCGCTGGCCCGGCCGGAGCCGCAGCGTCTGCAGCCCGGCGATCTCGCCGGACACACGGATGGTCACGACGTCTGCCGCAGCCGTGGCGGCGAGCAGGTCCTGCGGTGTGGTTACCGTTGCGGTCGTCATCACAGCGCTACCTCGTGCACGATGGTCCGGTATTCGACGAAACCCTCCAGCGCGGCCACGCCGTTCAAGCGGCCGAGCCCGCTCTGTTTGTAGCCGCCTTCCTCGGTTTCGTCGTAGACGACGGCCCAGTTGTTGATCCACACGGTGCCCGCCTGGATCTGCCGGGCGATGCGTAGCGGGCGGTCGACATTGTTGGACCACACCGCGGCGGCCAGGCCGTATTGGCTGTCATTGGCGAGCGACACCGCCTCCGCCTCCGTGTCGAAGGCGTGCATGACCAGCACCGGCCCGAAAACCTCCTCCTGTGCGATCGGCAATTTATGGTCGGTGATCTCCAGCAGGGTCGGTCGGTAGAATGCGCCTGCCGCGAGCTTGCCGTCCCGCACGGGCCCGCCGCGCACGACGGCGGTTGCGCCTTGCTCGATGGCCTCCACCACTAGGCGGTCGACGCGCTCGACATTGTCCTTGTTGATCATGGGGCCCATCTCGCTCGCCGGGTCGGAGGCTGGGCCGACCTTCACTGCCTCCAGCCGTGCGGCCAAACGCCGGCGCACCTCGTCCAGGATCGGCCTCTGCACCAGCAGCCGGCTGCCCGTCATGCAGAATTGGCCGGCGAACACGGTGAGCGCCTTCTCGACCGTAGGCAGCGCCTTTTCCAGGTCGGCGTCGTCAAACAGCAGGATCGGCGTCTTGCCTCCCAGTTCGCCGCCGAACCGCTTCATGTTCACCGCCCCGGCCGCCATGATCTGCTGGCCCGTCCGGGAGCTACCAGTCAGGCTGATCGCCGGCACCAGGGGCGAGGCGACCAGCGCGCGGGCGCCGCTACCGTGGGATTCGTTGAAGACGTTCACCACGCCGCGCGGCAAGCTGGTGACGGCGGCGAAGGTGGCGCACATGCGCGCATTGGTCTGGGCGGTGAACCCGGGTAGCTTGCCCACCACCGTGCAGCCCGTCGCAAGCGCCGGTGCCAGGCTGCGGATGAACAGCACGACAGGCGAGTTCCACGGCGCAATGATCCCGGCCACGCCCACGGCCTCGCGCAGGACGGTGGTGTAGCGGCCCGGCGACGTTTCCATCGCGCGGCCGAACTCGGTGAGTGCCAGGGCGGCGTAGAAGCGCAGCTTGCGCGGCACCATGCCAACTTCGAACCGGGCCTCGGCCTTGACCTTGCCGTTCTCGAGGCTGAGGATCTCCACCAACGCCTCGGTGTCCGCTTCGAAGCAATCGGCCATTTCGTTCAGCGCACGGGCCCGCAGGCGCCGGTCGGAACGCCAGTCGCTGTTGCGGAACGCTGCCGCGGCAATCTCGATCGCTTGGGCCACCTCCACCTCGCCAGCATCGGCGTAGGTCCCGATCACCCCACCCGTGGCGGGGTCGTAGCTTTTCTGCTGGGCGGCGGAGTCGACCCATTCGCCACCGATCCAGTGGCGCGCGTGCATGTTCGCTGGAGCCAAGGTGTTTCTCCTTCAGCCATTCGCCGGGGCGTTGGTCGGCGAGAAGCTGTATCGGGCGATGCGCCACATGCCGTCCTCACCCTTACGGAGGATGAACAACTCCTGGTTCGCCTCGGAAGTCGTCTTGCCGGTCGAGGCATGGCGGGTGGTGCCGGCGGAGTTGGTGCGGACATAGGCGTAGACGGGGGACATCACGACCAGTTCCTGGATGTCGAACTTCACGTTGAAGGCGAGTTCCTGGAACACCTGGTCGTAGGCCGTCTTTACCGCATCGATGCCAATATTCGACTGGCTGAACGGCGCCATGAAGATCCCGTCCGGCGTATAGAGCGGCAGCACTGCGTCCGTCTTGCCACCGTTCAACGCAACGTTGTAGGCGGCCATCGTTCGCCGGATACCCGCCTCGTTCTCCGCCTGCGTCGCCGTAGCCGCGCCTTGCGGTGCCTGTGCGGCGGCGGGAGCCGCACTGGTCATGCCAAGCACGACCGTGGTGAGCAGCAGGTAACTGAGACGGCTTATGACAGTCATCAACACTCTCCTGACATGCAGGGCCTTAGTAAAGGTGCCGCGGCGTCGGGGTTATGGGTCGATCGCAGAAGCTCCGTCCGCAATTCCGGATGGTCCACTCACTCACCCCCGCCGGTGCGGGATAGTTGCGCCAAGGCTTCGAGCTGGCAGGCGATGGCGCACCGCGTCTCGGCATCACGCAAGCAATTAGCCTGCTCGTCGATTTTCCCGGTGACGAACGAGATGGCGATCTCCGGCAGGTTGATTACGACCGCTCCCATCGATGCGAGCGTCTGCCGCAGATGGTCCTGGGCGCGGCGGCCGCCGGACATCCCCGGCGACATGGTCTGGATCGCCACGGGTTTGCCGCGAAATGCTCGATCCGGCAGGTTGGCCAACCAGTCGAGCGCGTTCTTCAGCGAACCAGGAATCGAGCGGCTGTTTTCCGGCGTCACGATCACGACGGCATCGGCCGCCGCAATCGCTGCGGACATCGCGGCCACAGGCGCCGGAACGCCGAAGGTCGGGATGCCGACCTCGTAATGCGGCAATCGGCCGATCGATGGCAAAGATTCGACCTGCACGTCATCCGGAGCAAGCTCGTCGAGCGTGTTCGCCACCGCGCGCGAGGACGAGCCGCGCTGCAAACTGCCAACCAGCGTGACGAAGACGAGACGCCCCTCTCGCATGCTGAAATATCCAACACCCCGCCACCACTCTAAGACCCCAGCTTAACGACGGAGCGCTTGGGATTTGGAAATCAGCGTCCGCATTGCCGTTTGCCGATCAGCCGGATTTTCGGAAGCACCGTTCCGCATCCGCCCGCTGGCCGCCACCACCGGACAAGGTATGGGTGAGGCAATGGTAACAGGGCAGACACCCTCGAGGAGGCAGCTTCAATGACACATTCATTCCGCGCCATGCTGGCTGCCTGCGTGTTTGGCTTCGCCGCAGCGGCACTACCGGTGCTTGCAGCCGAACCGTACCCGTACTCGACGGACCCGGCGATCAAGGCGGACCAGATGGCCGCCTACGATGTGGTACATCGTTACGAGACCCTGCTGAACGCCGGTGACACGGCGGACATCCTGAAGCTGTTTGCACCGGACAGCGTTGCCGAATGGAACGACAAGCCGACGGCCGCGAACGACGCGCAACGGGCCGACATCTATAACGCGCTGTTCAAGATCGCGAAGTTCACCACCGTGTTCGGCTATGCCGGCATCACCACCTATGGCGACACCGCCGTCGTGCGCACGTTCCACCACAAGAACGCCTCGGTTGTCGAGAACGGCAAGACGATAGCCGACCTCAACCGCGAGGTCTTCGTGCTGCACCGGATCGACGGGCAATACAGGATCGTCCTATATATCTTCAACACGAACCCGGTGCAGGGCGAGGGCTAGGGCCGGTGCGTTTCGGCCCTCCCATCCTGCTCGCGGTGGCCCTCGTAGCCGTGCAACCAGGACTTTCCGCCGCGCAGGAGTCCGGGTTGTCAGCCGCAACCGCACGGTTTCCTGCGCTGGTCAGCGGTCCCACGGTGCGGCCGGCGGATGGTACCGGGCCGTTCGCCCGCCCCTGCCCGGCGCCCGGCGCCCAGGTGGAACAGCGCGGCGGCCCGACGATCGCGTATGACGGCGCCGACCCGGCGACCCCGGAGCTGTGCCACATGCGCTTCGACGGACAACCGGCTGACGCCTGGTTCGGCATCTGGCTTACAAACTGGCCTGGTGCGGACCGCGCCAGTGCTGTCCTAAGGCGCCTCCTACGGGGGCGGACCGGTGACACCGAAGGCTTCGTCGTGCGCATGACGCCGGAACAAACCTATTACGACATCCTCCGTAACGAGGGGATCGAGCAATTGTCGCTGCTCGGGCGGACGTATCAGACCATCAAGATTTCGCACTACCGGGAGGGCGCTCCACCCAATACCTACCGCTCGGTGGTTACCGGCTGGAAGGATATGGCGACGGGGATGCTCGTCTACGTCACCTACCAACACATCTCCGGCGCGCCAGAAACGGGCACCCCGCTCGACCCAACGGCGATTACCCCGGCCCAGTAAAGGCAGCTTTGTGGCCAGGGTCCCGGGTGACACGGCAGGCTTCAACTTCAAAAGGACACAGACGATGCGAACTTCTATAATTGCGGCGGCGACTGGATTGGTGCTCAACGCGGTCGTTGGGGTCGCGCTAGCAAGTGCTCAAGGCACCGGCGGCGCGTCGCTGGTCGGGCAGACAAAGGCGTCCCCCGGTTGCCCCGCGGTGGAGTTGCACATCACGCGGGAGGGAAACCAGCTCAGCGGCCTGGTGTTCAATCGTGATGGCAGCGGCGTGAGCCGTGTGAATGGCGAGCTGAACGGTAGTACCTTCCACTGGCACGACACGCCGATCAGCGGAAACGGACCGACCGGCGACGTCAGCGGGACGGTGACGCCGCAGGGTATTCTCCAGTCCGCGAAAACGGGCACGCCTTGCACCTTCGACAAGGTGCTGCCGATGATGAACGAATACAGCAACTAGGTGTACGCAACCGCGAGGCGTGCCGCCGAACGGCCGCCTCGCGATCGCCAGTCGGCCGCGCTGCGGTGGGCCGGGCTGTGTCTGGCTACCGCCATGCCGCTGCAGGCCGCCGGGCAGGAGGCGGCGGCACCCGCCGTCCGGCCCCAGATCCAGGCGCAGCGCTGGCAGGGGGACTGGTCGCCCCTCGCCGACCCGGCGCTGCGGACCGAGGCGCTGGACTGGCTGAAATACATTTCACTCGCCGATACCGCGACGCCGTATCTCTCGCTGGGCGGCAATGTCCGCGAACGGTTGGAAACACTGGACGCGCAGTCATTCGGGCTGGCCCGGTCGAAAGCGGACACGTACCTGCTGGACCGCGTTCAGCTCCACGCGGATCTTCGGGCTGGGCAGTGGCAGGCCTTCGTGCAACTGGCGGACGATCGGGCACCCGGCAAGACCGACCCGAGCCCGGCGGACGCGGATCGGCTGGACCTGGAGCAAGCGTTCGTCGCCCATGTGGGCGCGCTCGGCGACGGCACCCTCATGCTCAGGGCGGGTCGGCAGGAGTTTGCGTTCGACCTGCAGCGCTTCGTGTCCACGCGCGACGGGCCGAACGTGCGGCAATCCTTCGATGCTTTGGCCGCCGCGTATGAGACCGGCCCATGGCGGATCGGCGCTTTCGCAAGCCATCCGGTGCAGACCAGGGACGGTGCCATCTTCGACGACGGATCCGCCCATTCCCTGGTGCTCGACGGGGTCCGTGTCGAGCGCCACCTCGGTGACGGTGCAGTCGCGGCCTATTACCTGCGCTACGAAGCCGCGAACACCAGCGTCGCCGCCGCAACGGGGCCAGAGGCGCTGAACGTGCTGGACACGCATGCCAGCGGCACGGTGGGTACGGTCGACTTCGATGCCGAGATCATGGGGCAGCAAGGCTTGCTCGCCGGGCGCCCCGTGCTGGCCTGGGCGGTCGGCGCGCATTTAGGACGGACCTATTCCGGCCTGCCTTGGCAGCCGCGCATTTTCCTGCAAGGGGACGCGGCATCCGGCAACAGCTCGCGCACGGGAACGATCGGCACCTTCAATCCACTGTTCCCGAATGGATCCTATTTCACGCTCGCCAACCTCACGACCTACGCCAACCTGCTCCATCTCAAGCCCGGCGTCAGCGTTGCCCCGGCGCCCGGACTGACGCTGCAGGCGGCGACCGGATTCCAGTGGCGGCAAACGTCGCGGGACGCCGTCTACACCATCCCGAGCGCCGCCGTGCCGGGAACGGCCGGGCGTGGCCCGCTATGGACGGGGGCCTACCTGCAGCTCGACGCGTCGCAAACGATCAACCCCCACATGGCGCTGTCGGTCGAACTGGTGCGCTACCAGGTCGGCGCCACGCTTCGGCGCGCCGGTGGGCATGACGTATCGTATGGCAGCCTGCAGCTCGCGCTGGCGTGGTGACTGGCAGCGCCGGGTCACTTGGCCAAGACGCGTAGGAGGCTCCTGAGTCGAGATAGTGACATCTCCGGATGCACGTCTTCGGCCTGGCCAGTGGCCGCGTTGGCCCGCAGAGCGTCCTGGCCCCGCCGAGCCAACGCGTCCAGCGCCGCGGCGATCTCCGGGTGCGCCTCTGTGGCGGCGGCAATGTCGTCCTTCCCGAGCCGGTATGCTCGGAGTTCGGTCAGGGCCGTCACCGTCGACGCATACTGCGCCCGCAACACCAGGGAGATCGCGCCCAGTGTCTCCCCGGGTATCAGCCGGTGCACGGAACGCGTTCCCACCGTCACGTCGGCAACGCCGGTTGCGATCACGAACAAGGCCTCCGCCGCGTCGCCCTCACGGATCAGGGTCTCGCCGGCACGCCATTGGACCGTTTCGAAATGGGGTGCAAGCGCGGCGCGCTCCCCCGCGGCGACGGCCCCGAACAGGTCGGACACTTCCAGCAAGTCCTCCAGCGTCGGCACGCTCGCCGGCGCGGGCGTGGCCGCCGCATCAACGGCGAGGGCGATGCCGGCGTGCCGGAGGTGGTGGTGCACCGCGGTGAGCAGTTCCGTTCGCGCGGCCGGCAAGTCGCGGGACGCCGCGACGGTGAACCGGATGTCCCACCGGCTGCCCTCGCCGCGAAGCTCCTTGCACGAGACGGCAGGGGCCGGGTCGGGCAGGATCTGCCGGCAAGACAGCGCAGCGGCGCTCAGCACCTCGAGGCAGAGGTCCGGCCGGGCCGCCGGTTCCAGGGCGATGGTTGCCGTACTGCTGCGGCGCGGCGTAGGGGAGCTGCGGTTGATCAGGCGCGACTTGGCGATCACGCTATTCGGCACGATAGCCACGTTGTCGTCGAAGGTCGCGATCTGGGTCGACCGCCAACTCACCTGCACGACATTGCCCTCGATGCCGCCCTCGACCCAGAGGTTGTCGCCCGGTTTGTACGGCCGCTCGAGGCCAACTGCGATCCCGGAGAATACGTCGGACAGCGAGCTCTGCAGTGCCAATCCCAGCACGATTGCGATCACGCCCGATGTGGCGAGCAGCCCGCCGATCGGCACGTCGAAGGCGAAGTTGATGACCGCCAAGGCGGTGGCAACCGTGATGGCCCCCGCCAGCAGGTCCGACACGATGCGGCTTTCCCGTGGCCGGTTTTCCAGCACGACGAGCAGCCGCGCGAAGGCGATCGCCGTCCGCGCCCCCACCCACCACCAGCTCGCCTCAATGAGCTGCTGCCAGAACCGCAGGCTCGATCCCACGGGGTCGTAGCGCGGCTGCACCGGCGAGGTCAGGATGGCCTGCACGAGCACCGTGAGCGCGGCGAACAGCACGGCCCGCGCCAGCAACTGCGCCCATAATGGATAGCGCGCGCCCACTTTCGACACGAACAAGCTGCCGAGCGCCAGGGCGGTCGCGAGCAAGGGGAGCAGCACGGCGGTGCAGGTCCCGCTCAGCTGGCCCGCATGCGGATGCAACTGCGGTCGATTTCGCTCACGGTTTGCCGCCCCGCAAGCAGCATCGCCCCCCTGAGCTCGTCCCGCAGGTGTTCGAGCACGCTTGCCACCCCGGCCGCACCACCGACAGCGGCGCCATAAAGCACGGGGCGGGCGAGAGCCACCGCTGTCGCGCCGAGGGCCAAGGCTCGGTACACGTCGATGCCACGGCGAATGCCGCTGTCGAAAATAACGGGGACGGTTCCGCCCACGGCATCCACCACCTCCGCCAGCACCGAGATGCTCGCCGGAACGCCATCGATCTGGCGGCCGCCGTGATTGGAGACTTGGATCGCCACAGCACCGGCGGCGATGGCATCCCTGGCATCCGTCGCTCGCATGATCCCCTTCACGACCACTGGCAGCCCGGTCACGGACCGTATCATGCCGATGTCGTCCAACGTCATCGCGGTTTTCTGGTCGAGGAAGTTCCCCCTTCCGCCATAGCGCGGGTCGTTGTTGCCGAACGTCATGCCCGGCGGGAACGGCATGCCGAGCCTGCGGAACGCGTCGCTCATGCCGGGCCCGATCGCATCGGCGGTCAGCACGATGGCGGGATAGCCGGCGGCTTTCGCCCGCAAAAGGATGTCCCGCGTGACGCCGTCGTCGGCGTTGAGGTAGACCTGAAACCACTTCGGACCGGATGTTGCCTGCGCGATCGCTTCCAGCGGCAGGTTCGATGCGCCCGAAGCGGTATAGAGCGCTCCGGCGCGGCTGGCCCCGCCCGCCGTGACGGCCTCTGCGCCAGGGTGCACGAACAGATGCGCGCCGCTGGGTGCGACGAGGATCGGGTAGGGCAGGTCATGCCCCAGCAGATGGACCCCAAGTTCTACCGACTTGCTGTCAACGCCTCGCAGACGGTGCGTGGCGATCGGGTAGTCGTTGAATGCGCGGCGGTTCTCGGCGAGTGTCCACTGATCGCCTTCGCCGCCCGCCACGTACGCCCAGGCGCCCTCCGACAGCACGCTGCGAGCCTCGGCTTCGACGTCCGCTAGGCTGACGATCTGCAGTGCCCGCGCGGGACCGCTTGCCGTGGGGCTCGTGGGGGCGGCCGCCCCCGCAATGAGACCAACCCCCAGCGCGGCCGCCCCGATCACTGTTCGCCGCGAGTGCTGCATGTCCGCCTCCACATGTTGGCACTACGGAAGGCAGATTCCGGCCGCCAGGAAGATGGGCAATGCAGAAGTAGCTTCCCGAAAGGCGTCTCTTAACCGGAGCCGGCGCGGTCTATAGTCGCTGTCCCACGAGCTGATCGCGCCAGGACCGCGTCCCGTTAGACCGGCAAAGTGGTCGGCGACCGGCTGACGTGAATGGGGCCGAACGACCCGTCCTGATCGAGCCGGACATCACCCTGCTTGGCTAACTCGAGGCTGGCGACGAAGGTGCTGGTCCAGCGCGAGCGGTCGCGCAACACGCTCAGCGGCGCGGCGTCGGGCTCCGGCAGCTCCGGCAAGAGCTGGTCCAGCGGGCAAGGTGATCGGTGGTCTTCTATACGCCGCAGGATGCGATCCCTTGCGTCCGCAATGGCGTGGAGGTCGAGCCAGACCGTGCGGTAGATCGCCGCCGTATCCGGGCCGGGGATGTCGTCGTCGAATAAAGCCAGGCTGGCCCACAGGAACTCGATCACGTCCACTTGGTGTGCCGTCGGGGTCGCCAAAAACCGGGCTTCGATGCCGATCAGCTCAGGTTGGCCGCGGGGGAACACGTCGCGTCCGAGTTGCTGCCGTGCCTCCAGCCAGCGGGAGGCGGCCTGCACCTCACCCAGCTTGACCAATCCCCGGCGCAGCTGTGCGGCCTCTTCCCCGGCGGCATCCTGCGTCGCCGCGTCGGCGGGCAGCAGCAGCCGGGACCGCAGCAATACCAGCCAGGCCGCCATCACCACCCAATCACCCTGCAGGCCGAGCGGCGTTCGGCCGCTGGCGTCCTGCAACGCCCTGGTCAGCTGCGAAACGAGACCCGGCAACGAGATGGCGGCCAGGTCGATCTGCTGGGCCCGCGCCAGAACCAGCAATCGCTCCAGCCGGCCGGTGAACCCGCCAAGCTCCAACAGCGGCGAAAATGCCTCCCCGTCCCGGTCCGTCGATGCGGGGGCGACGATGCCGTCCATTCGTTGATCAGTCCGGCCGGGGCTGCAGCATGAGCCGTAGCGCCGGCCAGCGCGGAGCCAACTGCGCCACCACCGCATGGGGCGTTTCCGCCCGGGTAAAGAAGCCATAGCCAAGAATGGCATGACCCTTGGGCAACCACCGGCCCGGCCGCGGGTCGCCGAGTTCGGTGACCTGCCGCAGCTCGGCGCTCACGCCCCAGTGCTGCATCATCCACGCCAGGGCGGCCGGATGGGTGGGCCCCTGCTGAAGGATGGCGGCCGGCACCGGCAGCAGCGTGTGCAGGTCGAAGGGGCATGCCCGGCTGCGTCCAACCAGCGCGGCCGCCCGCGCTTGACGCGCCTCGACGCGGTCGCGGAACTGGCGGGCCAGAATGCGGCAACCCGCGATATCGAGGCTGCGCTGGGCGGCCGGCTGCGAGGCAGCGAGATTGAAGATGTCCTCCTCCATGGCCGCGCTGTCGATCAGCCAGGGGATCACGCCCGAGCCACGCGCCGCGGCCGCGAAGGGCGCAAGCTCCGCCGCGGGACCCGTGACGGTCAGGTGGTGATAGAGCCAGCCCGAGCCTTCGGGATCCCGGCGGGCCAGGGCCGCCGGCCGCCGGCCGCGCCGTTTGGACGCCCACGCTATCGGGGGACGCAGTGCATCCGTCGGCGCCGGGTCGGTGTCCCAGGGCGTGGAATAGGCGGTCACAGGTCGATCATGCCGGCCGGACTTTCGGTCAGCAGCCCGGCGCGCTGAACGTAGCCGCGCATGGTCCGCAGATCGCGATGCCTGGTATGGCGCATGATGTCCTCGTCGCGGACGCCCTTCTGGTAAGCCTCAGTGATGAATCCGACACGCAGGGCGTGGGCGCTCAACCGCTCGAAGCTTTCGACGGTGACCCCCGCCAGGCCGGCACGATGGCCCAGGATACGGCGCACTGCGTCGGGATGCAGCGCCGTGTCGGCGATCGTGCCGCCGGTGCTGATGCGGCGGAACAGTGGGCCGGCCTTGCGCTTGGCGACCGCCTGCCACGCCTCGAACGCCCGCACCGGGCAGGTCTCGGCATGGCGGCCTCGGGGCAGGCCGAGTTCGGCCCCCTCCCCTGCCCGGTCGGTTTTGCCGCGTCGGATGCGCACGCGCAGCCCACTCGCCGTTGCCACCACGTCCTCAACGCGCAGCGCCACCAGTTCGGAGCGGCGCAGTGCGCCGGCGAAGCCGATCAGCAACAGGGCGCGGTCGCGCCGGCCGCGCGTCGACACGTCGCACGTTGCGACCAATTGGCGCAGCATCGTGAGCGTCAGGGCCGCGGCCTTCTGCACCGGGCGGCCGTATTCGCGCAGCAAGCCTTGCAGCGGTTCCTGGATGTCGCGATGCGCCGTATTCCAGGGCAGATCGTTGAAGCGGTGCATCTTGCCGATCGCCGAGAGGCGGCGGCGGATCGTGGTCGGCGCGTGGCTATCCTTGAGGCTGGCGAGATAGGCGCCGACTGTTGCGGGTTCGGCGGGCACCGGCGTAAACCCGTTTTCCGCGCACCAGGCGGCGTAGTGGGTCCAGTCTGCTTTGTAGGCCCGCAGCGTGGCAGGTGCGGCGGCCTTGCGACCGAGCGCACGCGCGGCGTCGAGCGCCGCCTGCCCTGCCAGCGTCGGTGCTGCGGTGATCGATGTACCGGCCTCCGAGGGAGCAGGCGCAATGTCGGCGGGCTTCATGGTCGTACGATCCTGGATCTGCGGTCTTGTGCGCAGACTCCGTGAGGCGTCGATTTAAGGCAAGCGCTAAGAAAATATGCTAAGCGTGATAATGGTTCTTATCGCGCATAGCTGCACGCTTGGATGGTTGGACAGACGCGGATTCATACGTGAGTGTCAATTTTCGCGCTGTCCCTCGCGGAACCACCGCCATTCTCGCGCGGACAGACGCTCCGAGGCCGGAGTAGCGGTGTCGTCGTGGACAACCCTGTCAGCTAAAAGCGAGGTGACTGGTTCACCGGCGCGAGTGAAGGCCCAAGCATCACGACCGATGATAAAGGTACGCACCAAAAGCCGGCTACCATCGCTAAGCCACTTCAGATGCCTCGCCGGTCGACCTAACCGATGAAAAAGGTACGCCGATGCAATGCGTACGCCCAACCGATGACTGACGTACTTCTACCCCGAGTCGAACAGATGATAACGGTACGCAGCATCGCCGTAGACCGATGACGCGGGTACCATACCTAAATAGACCCTAAGAAGCCCTCAAAGGGGCATTTAAGGCATTAAGTTGATCCAATTGCATCGGTCGACTTTCGATTTCGATGGCCAAAGCGTTGGATTTGTGAAAATGATTGGCCGGGCGCCTTGCTTGTGCTAGCGAAGCGATACGACCTGCCAGTCTGATTCGGTCGCACAGGGCCAGAACCGTGACCAACCGCAAGCTGCCACTCGGTCAACAAGTGCATGCCGTGCTTCGCGGAGAAGGACAGGGTGCTGCCCGCGAACATGCCTTGAACATTGGCCAGCCAGATCTCTTCGAACGCGTCCAAGCGGTGGCGCTAGAGGAACCGACGCCAAGCTTCCTGCATTCCGCGCTGTGCGCCATGTCCTTACCAGTGCGCAAGCCGCTCGACGAGACAGCGTCGATCATCCGGCAAGATGGCCAATACACGCTGGCAATCACACCGCGACCAGTACTTCAGAAAATCAACGGCCAACAGTGCATGAAGATCCTGGGCGTGCCTTACGGCTCGTTGCCGAGGCTCGTGCTGATCCACATCATGACCGAGGCCGTGCGCTCGCGTTCGCGCCATATCGTGCTGGGGACGTCCTTCACGGACTGGATGCGGCGGATGGGATTTCGCACTATCAGCTACGGGCCCCGTGGATCGGCGACTCTGATCCGCCATCAACTGGACCGCCTCCTCGCCTGCGAGTGGATGATCCGGTGGGACAACGAGACGTCCAAAGGCGATCAGGAATTTGCCGTCAAAGAAGTCAAGCTGACGAACGATTACGCGGGAACCAACAGCGCTCACGGTGGGACGTTCTCGCGCGAAATTCTTCTGACGGAAGGCTTCTTCGACCATCTGCGGGAACATGCTGTTCCGCTGGACGAGAACGCCATACGTCAACTGCGAGACTCCGCGACGGCACTCGACCTGTATACCTGGCTCGCATATCGCCTGCCGCGGATCAACAAGGGCCGCCCTGCCCTACTGAACTGGCAGCAACTGGCGGTCCATTTCGGCAATGACGGCCACAACATCCGCAAATTCCGCCAAACGGTTCGGGACGCGTGGGAACGCCACGTCTCTGCCGTGTATCCCGAGGCGCGCGCAGAGTTCGACACGACCGTCATCCGGCTGCACGCCTCCCCTGCCCCGCTGCAGCGGCGCGTGCTCCGGCTCGCAAGTGTTGCCTCGCTGCCAGTCCGACCAGAGCCCGCCGAAACGGCCGCCGCATCCCCGGCCGACGCGTTCCTTGCGGCCCTGAAGCGGCTCATTGGGGACGCGTCCAATCGGGCTTGGCTATCGGATGCGGTCATGGCGGCGCACGACGGGGAACCGGCCCTGTTCGTTGGTTCGTCCTTCAAGGCCGACTACATCCGGCAGCAATTCGGCCTTCAGCTCGAGCGGGCTGGCCACGAGTGTGGTATCGAGCAACCGATCCGCGTGTTGGCGCGCCCCCGCATAACTCCCCACGGCTCAGCTTCTTAGCGCCGGGCTCCCCTAGAGAAAGACGGACCATGGAAGATAACGACACCGCCGGTGCCGTCGAGGCGCTTTACACGCGTTCGATCGACGTCCTTGCAAGGCTTCGCACCAGGGGGGACGTGGCCGAAGCCGGGACCCCGGCGGGAACGCGCCGCTCACCCCGGTTCCCCATCAGCAAAGCAGCAGAACTGGTGGGCCGGACCGGGGCGGCAATCCGTGAGGCGGAAAAGGACGGTCGGCTGCCCGGTGTGGAGCGCACGCAGACCGGTCGGCGGATCGGCTACACGCTGGAGGAAGTGAATGCGATGCGGGGGGTTTTCAACACCCGCCCTTGGCGCGAGCCAGCGGACCCCCTGTCCATCATCGCAGTGCAGAACTTCAAGGGTGGTGTGGGCAAGTCGACAGTCTCCGTGCATCTGGCGCAATACCTGGCGATGCGGGGTTACCGGGTCTGCCTGATCGACTGCGACAGCCAGGGCTCTTCGACGACGATGTTGGGCTACATCCCCGACCTCGATATCTCCGAGGATGAAACGCTCTATCCCTTTATCCGCAATGCGGAGATGTCGAGCCTGGGCTATGCAGTGCGAGAGACGCACTGGGACGGCCTGTGGCTCATCCCAGCAAACTTGCGGCTCTACGCGGCCGAGTACGAGCTTGCTGCCCGGATCGCTCGGACCGACGGTCTGCTGCTCAATCGCCTAGCCGACGGGATTGCCTCGATTGCCGAGCACTTCGACATCGTCATCCTCGATCCGCCGCCGGCCCTGGGCACGGTGGCGCTTTCCGTCATGCGCGCGGCAAACGCGTTGCTCATCCCCGTCCCCCCAACCGTTGTGGATTTCACGTCGACGACGAGCTTCCTCGCGATGCTGCACGAGACCATGGGCGTGCTGCAGGAGCGCGGGCTGCCGATCGACCTCAACTGGATCCGCTTCCTCGCGACGCGCGCCGACGAGCAGAAGTCCGTGCAGCGCGAACTGCTGCAGATCATGCGCAACCTCTTTGGCGAGAGCATGCTGCGCTCCGTGCTCAGGGACAGTGCGGAGATCGACAACGCCTCCGCCCGCATGATGTCCGTCTACGAGCTGGAGCAACCGGTCACCTCGCGGGAAACCTACATGCGCTGCTTGAATTACCTGAACGCCGTCAACGGTGAGATCGAGACGCAGATCCGCCTGACTTGGCCGAGCCACGCCGGGCGCCTCCGCGCGGAAGGAATACTCTGAACCGAGTTGCAGGGCTGCAACTCGGGCGTAAGTCATTGTAAAGATGGAGACTTCTTTGGCTCAGGGGAACAAAGGCTTCGCGGGGCTGGTCATCGGGGCAGGGGAGGGGGGCTTCGAACCCAGGCGCCCACCGAAAACGGGCATCTTGGGCGCACGCGAAAACCGGCTGTCCGAACTTGCGACAGGCGGGGTGGTCACCCGTGTCCACGAGTCCGTCGACCCGGCTTTGTGCCGAATATGGGAAGGGCACAACCGCGACTACGCGGCGCTCAACGAGACGGTCTGCGCGGACTTGATCGACAGCTTGCGGTCTCAGGGGCGGCAGGAAGTGCCGGCCATCGTTCGACGAATCCAGGGTGACCCAACGCACCGGTTCGAAGTGATTTGCGGCGCCCGCCGCCATTGGAGCGTCAGCTGGCTACGAGCGCACGACTATCCCGAGTTCAAGTTCCTCGTCGAGCCGCGCGAGCTCAGCGACGAAGAGGCGTTTCGCGTTGCCGATCTCGAGAACCGTTCGCGCAAGGATCTCTCGGATTACGAGCGCGCCACGGATTACGCGCGTGCGATCGAGCGATACTACGATGGCAGCCAGCAGCGCATGGTGGAGCGGCTTGCCGTCACGAAAAGCTGGCTCAGCCGCTATCTGGAATTGGCCAAGCTCCCCGAGGACATCCTCGCCTGCTTTGAAACGCCGCATATCATAGGCATCTCCCATGCCGCCTCGCTCGCCCCGGCGCTGACGCACCCCAATGATCGGCGGCGCGTGCTGGACGAGGCATCCATACTCAAGGCGGAACAGGCGGCGCGGATTGCCGCCGGCAAGACCCCATTGAGGCCGGCGGATGTAGTGGCCCGGCTTCTCGCGGCGAAGACGGCCAAGGCGCCAGCGCGAGCAAGACGGCCGATCGATATCCGCGACGGCGACGGCAAGCTGATCGTCAGCGTGGAGCATCAGCCAAAGGGCAACCTGGTCATTACTGTGCCAAGCAGTCGGGTCGGCGACAGCCAGGCTGTGCTCGAAGCTATTGAGCGCTGCCTGGCCGATATCGGACCCCGACCGATGATAAAGGTACGGTCTAGCGCGTCGCGGGACCGCACTTGACCGACGTGACGTTGGCTTTGGTTTGTCAGCCGGTGGTGGGTGCCACGTGGCGTCCGCGAACTTCAAGCCTCCAGCGTGATGTTCCAGAACGTGGCGAAGCCATCCAGCATCCCGTGGACGGTCTTGCGGTAGGCCGTCGGCTGAAAATACTGGCCCAGTGGGACGAAGGGGACCGTCTCAAACACGCGGGCCTGAAGGTCCCGCGCGACCTGCTGCTGCTCCGCAAGACCCGGGGCGGCAAACCAGGCGTCACGCAGGCGCTCTAGCTCGGGATCGGTGGGCCAGCCGAACCAAGCCTGCTCCCCGGTGCCGCGGATCATGAGCTGACCAGCCGGGGTCGCCATGTCGGCTCCGGCGCTGAAGGTGAAGAATAGGCTCCAACCGCCCTGGTCCACCGGCGCCTTGCTGGCGCGCCGGGTCAGGAGCGTTCCCCAATCCATTGCCTGATAATCGACGTTCATACCTATGCGGCGGAGCATGTCGGCGCCCACGTCCGCCAGCACTTTGAGGTTTGGAAAGTCGGTCGGCACGATGAGCGCAACCCGTTCGCCTTTGTAGCCTGCCTCCGCCATCTCCCGCCGCAGGGCCGCGAAGTCCCGCGGCGCCGTAATCGCCGACAACCCGGCGTCGTTGGAGAGCGGCGTGCCGGGGGTGAATGCGCCCATCGGCTGGTGCCAGAGTGCGGTGTCGTCGCCCAGCATCGCCGTCAGGTAATCCGACTGAACGACGGCGTGGAGCACGAGGCGGCGGATGGCTGGATTGTCGAAGGGGGGCTGGAGCCAGTTCATCCGCAACAGGGCGGCCTGACCGATCGGGTCCTGCACACGGGCTGTGATTTTGTTGTTCCGGCGTAGAACGGGCAGGAGGTCGGCCGAGGCGTATTCCCACCAGTCGGTCTCGCCGGCCTGCAGGGCGGCGGCCGCGGTAGCCGGGTCGGGGACGGTGGTCCATACGACGCGGTCGAGATGCACGATTTTGGGGCCCGAGGTGAAGTCGGGCGTGCCGATAGGGTTCGGCACGTACCCGTCGAACTTGGCGTAGGCCACGCGAGAGCCGGAGACGCGCTCGTCGGCGAGAAAGCGGAACGGGCCGCTGCCGATGATTTCGCTCACCTGGGTGCCGGGATCAGTGCGGGCTAAACGCTCCGGCATCATGGCAGGCATATAGACGCCGGACTTGCCCAAGGCATCGGGAAGTAAGGGAAAGGGGTATTTGAGGCGGAAGACGATGCGCTTGTCGTCGGGCGCTTCG
Organism: uncultured Acetobacteraceae bacterium; assembly: GCA_964242215.1. Taxonomy (GTDB): domain Bacteria; phylum Pseudomonadota; class Alphaproteobacteria; order Acetobacterales; family Acetobacteraceae; genus LMUY01. The sequence continues at coordinate 47,322 of CAXTCJ010000022.1, forward strand.
AGGCTGTCGGTGGCGGAGATTAGGCTCTGGCCGTAGACGTCCTTGGCGCCCCACCGTCGAATGCTGGCCACACAGTCGCGCGCCAGCACCGGCGTGCCATCGTGCCATTTCAACCCATCGCGGAGCGTCAGGGTCCAGCGCTTGCCCGCGTCGTCCACGACGTGGCCGGCGACCATCTGGCCCGACGGCTGCAATTTACCGTTCAGGCCGTACAGCGTGTCGTAGACCATGTAGGCGTGGTTGCGGGTGACGTAGGCGGTGTTGAAGTGCGGATCGACGATGGAGAGGTCGGCTTGGGGGATGAAGCGCAACGTCGTCCTAGACTCGGCGCGCGACACGGCGGGCGCGGCAAAGGCGGCGGTGGCCGAGGCCAGTAGGGTGCGGCGCTTCACGTTAGGCTTCTCCTAGGCGTGCTGCGGGGATGGTCAGTTTAGGTCATCCTCCGCGATCATTCCGACATGCTGAAACGTTTCTATCAAGCCGCGTCACTATCCAACGAGGCCAAGTCGACCGGTTGGATGGAGAACCACACCGCGTCGGGGCTCCGCGCCGCGGCGCGCAGGATCGGCTTGACTGCCGAGAGCAGGTCGTCGAGCGAGCGGAACGGGGTCAGGTTTTCGTCGCCCTCTGCCGTGCGCATCATCAGCGCCATGCCGGGCTTGGCCAACTTGGCGCCCA
>CAXTCJ010000022.1:48099-55540 GCA_964242215.1 uncultured Acetobacteraceae bacterium
ACAGGTGCGCTCGGCCTCTCCGCTAAGTCTTGATGCGTGCTGGGCGCTTCCACGGCCGGAGGGAGCTCTCGCCGCAGCTTGCTGAGCAGGGCGTAGATATTGGCCGGAGTGCAACCATACTCGGCAGCGACCTCTGCCACCTTGCGATGCTCGCTGTCGACCATCTGCAAGATGCGGGGATGCGCATCCTTGCTTATGCGTGCCATCGTGCGCCCTTTGCCACGGGAGTGAAGGTCCGGAACGAACCATGAACGCCAATTTGACAAATTTGGACGGCTTACACCAGCGCTATTTGAAACCCCGGGGGAAAAATGCCCGATAAAAAAATTCCAGCCACGGGTGCGCGCCTGAGCCGCGAGCGCCCGGCCTGGACGGAGATCGGCTTTAGGGACGCATCTGGCTGGCCGCGGATCAGCCTGGATCGATCCAGTTGTGCAGAGCCAGGCCGCCATCGACCACCACCGTCGTGCCGGTGACGTAGCCCGAGAACCGGTCCGACAGCAGGGCCACGGCCATGCCGGCGATATCCTCCGGCGTCCCGGTACGACCCATCGCGATCTTCGCCTCCAAGGCGGGCACATCCGCCGCGAATCCGCCGCCCGGGATGGCGCCGGGTGCAATGGCATTGACCCGGATGCCGTGCGGACCGAGCGCCCGTGCGAGTTCCTTCACCAGCATGGTCTGACCAGCTTTCGCCGCGCTGTAATGGGGCAGGTTGCGCGGCGTTTGTGCGTGCAGCGACGTGAGAAAGAGCATGCGGCCCGGCACGCCCGCGTCGCGCATGTGCCGGCCGACAGTCTGTCCCAACAGGAAGCCTGAGCGGAGCGTTATGGACAGCATCTCGTCCCATTGCTCGGCCGAGACGGCCAACGCCGTTTGGTCCTCCCGTCGAGGCGGCGCCGCGCAATGCACGAACAGCGAGATGGACCCCAGCTTCGCGAGCGCGGCGTCAAACACGTCCTGGAATGCGGTCGGTTGCGTGAGGTCGGCCTCGATGAATAGGCCGCCCATCTCGGCTGCGACTGCCTCACCGGCTTTTTCCAGCACGTCAGTCAGGACGAGACGCGCTCCTTCTTGGGCCAGAGCCCGGGCAATTCCGCGACCGATGCCGGAAGCGGCACCGGTAATCAGCGCCGTATCGCCGTCCAGTAGTCCTGTCATCCCGTCCTCCCTCGGTTGTTCGACATCGACAGCCGCAAGCCATGCTGCAGGATGAAGCGTAGGGTATCCTGGACGCCCTGCTTGCGGCGACGCGTCAGGTAGGCCGCCGGCGTCGCGCCATCGAATGGTGTGCTCTTGATTGGCTGATGCAGCCAGGTCTGCGGCTCGAGTCCGAGCGGGCGCAGGGCGGCGTCGATCTCCTGAAAGCTCCTGAGGAGCGCCGCTTCCTCGCCGACCAGTTTGAACCGGGGGCGCGTGCCTTTTTTTGTCAGGCCTCCTGGGTGGCCGATCAAGTCGAGTGCAGCCTGGTCTGGGATGTTCCAGCTGTCCATCAACGTCCAGAACGGCGTCGACGCCACACTGGCCGACCCTTGCTTCACCTCGATCGCGGCCCGTCCCTCGACCGCATGCGGTTCCGGCACCGGCGCAGGGGTTGACCTTGGCACAGACAGACGCGTCGATCGGGCAAGCGCGTCTTCATCGCTCTTAGGCGACGCCGCGGGCGTGGCGCGAGGCGCCGCTCTCTGCCGTTCTGGCGTCAAAGGCACCACAGACGGTGTGGGCCGCTCGGGCTCTGGCTTCGGAGCGGATTTCGCCGCAGGTTCGTCTGGCTGCGGCTGCGGCTGCGGCACGATCACAGGCCGCGTGGGAGAGACCCTGCCGGCAGGACCAGCGCCGAACAAATCCACCTCGAACGTGCCAGCCAAGGTCTTGAGCACGGCACGAGCGGCAAGGATCTTGGTGCGGAGCTCCTTCGCATCGAGAGGCGGCGGCAGACTGCCGTCGTCGGCTACGGCTGGCGGACGACACTGTGCAGACGCGGTGATGAGGTTCGCCATCGCCTCTCGCAGCGGATTTTCGGCGGGAACCAGACTGATACCCGCCGCGGGACTGGCGAGCGGCCAGCCAAGCTCGGTGGCAAGCACGGCGTGCACGAGCCGTTCCGATGCGAGCTGTAGCAGTGCCGGCGCATTATCCGGATGCCGACCCGAACTCAGTAGCTCAGCGTCCTTGAGGTCCGAGTCCGCCAGCCGCAGCAGGCTCGCCACGGCGCGGTTCACTGTCGATGCGGTTTGCCAGGCAGGTTCAGCCTTGCGCCTCATCTACAATCGGGAATCAAGTTGTGAACGGACCCGGCTGGCAAATGGATACTGGGCTGGTAGACTGTCCGCCCTCCTCGAGTCATGCCGCGCAAGCTGGAAGGCCTCGTATGTCCACGACCACCAAACAAACCGTCGTGCCACTCTGGCACTACCAATGCCCCGAGTGCGGCATCAGCGACCAAGACACCGGGTATCACGGCCAGACCCACATGATCTATTGCGAGGTCTGTCTGGAAGACGACCAGCACGTCAGGCTCAAGCGGTGGCAAGTCGACCACGATTCAGGCGCTCTTCCGCCGGGCGGGCTTGGCGGCGGCTGAGGCCTTCTTCGCGGCTGGCGGCTCCGCGTCGTCAGCCTTCGCGGATGGCTTGGCTTTGGGCGCCGCCTTTGCGGGCGATTTTTTCGGGGCAGGGGGCGCGTCGGCGGATTGCCCCAGGCTTTTGCGGAGCGCCGCCATCAGGTCGACGACGTTGCCCCGGTCGGGCTCCTCTTCGGCCTCAGGCTCGATACCCTCGCCCTTGAGTTTCGCCTCGATCATCGCCCGGAGCCGTGTTTCGTAGCGGTCCTCCACGTCGGCCGGATCATATTCGCCGGTCTGTCGGTCGATCAGCTGGGTCGCGAGTTGGATCATGTCCGGGTCCGGCTTGGCCGACGGTAGGTGCTCGAACAGGCCGGCGTAATCGTTGAGGTCGCGTTCCTCATGTAGCGTGTGGATGGCGAGCCCTTTGCCCATCGGCATAATGGCGATCGGGTGTTCCCGCCGGGCGATCACCAAGCGGGACAGGGCGATCTTGCCCGTGCTCGCGATGGCATCCCGCAGCACGACGTAGACGTCCTGGCCCGCATCTCCGTCGGGCGCGACGTAGTAGCTCGCGTCGAAGTAGATCGGGTCGATGGAGTCCGCGTCCACGAACTTGTCGATCTTGACCGTCGAGGAGCTCTCGATCCGGGCGCTCTCGAAATCCTCGTCGTCGACGATGAGGTAGTGGTCTTTCTTGAACTCATATCCCTTGACCAGGTCGCTGCGGGATAGCGTGTCGCCCGTCTCGGCATCCTGGGTGATCATGCGGATCCGATTGCCCGTCGCCGGGTTGATCAGGTTGAAGTGCAGCGAGCCCCGGTCGTGGTTCGCGCTGTAGAGCGCGATCGGGCACGAGACCAAGGCCAGTCGGAGGTGTCCTCGCCAGATCGGACGCTGCGGCATCGACTCTCTCCTGTTGCTGGGTAATGGCTCGGGTGGGCGGCAGGGCAGACTTGATCACGGGCGGGTTCTTCGGCGCAGATCGGGCAGCGCCCAATCGGCCCTGTCAAAATCCCACCAGCAATCCCGTTTAACCGCCAGGCGCTCGGGAACGGTTAGCACGGTGAGGGCCGCCGGATCGAGACCTGACGGTTACAACACGCTCGCAGAGAAGGCCGATGTTGACCACGATCGACGACGGGGCGAAATGGCGCAGTGCCCGCCCAACCGGCACGCGGGGTCCGCAATGGGCGCGGCTAACGGGGGAGCCAACCGTGGGTGAAGAAGGCGATCCGGGCCGAGCTGGCATGATGCCGCTGACGATCAAGGTTTCCGAAACGCAGGACGTCTCGGCACTTCTCACCGCTCCGCCCGGGGCGACGGTTTGCTACGTGCTGGCACACGGTGCGGGCGCCGGGATGAGCCACCCGTTCATGGCCGGGTTCGCTCAAGGCCTGGCCGAGCGAGGGGTGGCGACGCTTCGCTATCAGTTTCCCTTCGTCGAGAACGGGTCCAAACGGCCCGACCCTCCCGCGGTGGCGCACGCCACCGTCCGCGCGGCGGTCGCCGAGGCGCGACGGCAACTCCCCTTCATCCCGCTCATCGCGGGCGGAAAATCGTTTGGCGGCCGGATGACGTCGCAGGCCCAGTCCATCGCATTCCTACCCGGCGTCGTCGGGTTGGCTTTCGTTGGGTTTCCGCTGCATCCCGCGGGCAAGCCGTCCGTCGAACGAGCCGAACATCTGTCGGCGATCTCGATACCCATGCTGTTCCTCCAGGGCACGCGCGATGCGCTGGCCGACCAATCGTTGATGAGGGCGACCGTGACTGGCTTAGGAGGGCTGGCGACGATGAACGTCGTCGATGGGGCCGACCACTCGTTTCACGTCCTCGCCCGGTCCGGCCGTACCAACTTGGAGGCGATGACGGAGATGCTGGACGCCTTCGCGAAATGGGCCGGGATGGTGGTCGACGGATGACCGAGACGCCGTCGCGACAACACGCGACGGCTATCATCGTCTGCGATCAACGGCAGGCTTCCAGGACCACGGGCATCGTTTGCTGAGAACCTCGCCTTGGTCAGAGACCGTGAACCCGCACGGGGGGGCTGTCGTCTAGCCGGCCGACAGGTTCTCCTCTAGCGCATCCCGCGCTGCCTTCGCTTCCTCGTCCAGCGGTTGCGCTTCCTCGACGGCCACGCCGGGTGGCACGGCATCGCCAGGGTCGATCGCCGCCTTGCGCGCGGCGCGAGTCCGGCGTGGTGCCTTCGGTGCTTCGGCTGGCTCGGGAGCGACTTGCGCTGCGGCTGCCTGTTCGTGAAGTGTCGCAACTTCAGCCTCGAGTTCGGCAACGCGGCTGGTCGCTGCCTTCATGGCGCGGTTCATGTCGCGGCTCTTGGTCCGTAGCGTGGCATTGCTCGCCTCCAGCTTGGCGACCTGCGCCCGCAACTCGTCCTTGCTCAGCTTGGGCGCCGGCGTTGCCGCTAGTGGCGCGGGCGGCATCTTGCGCGTCGTGGCAAGCGCGGGCCGACCGGGCTTGCCCGCACCCCGCGTCGGCTTCTTGGACGGCACCTCGACCGGTGCGGCCGCGATTTTCTTCGCCGGGGTTGTCACGCGTGACGCTGTCTTGCGTGCTGGTGGTGTCGGCTTCGCCGGTGCCGTCGTGGTCTTCGCTACTCGTGCCATGGTTTTCTCCTGTTGACCGCTCTGCGGGCCTCTTGCCCGTGTCGCCATCGCGGGTCCCGCCGCGCCGGGTCAAGCGATGAGCGAAGTGTCATGCCGATAATGGGCATCTGGGGATGCATAATGCCTGCAAGAAGACTGGACCGCACGCTCCGCACCCACCAAACCGCAGATTGCGGCATCGTCCGGGCATCGTTGCCGGCGAGGCTCGTGAGGTCACCGACACCTGGCAGCCGTAACCCTCGGGCGGGAAGCTGCTGCTGCCGTTGATGGACGGTCCCGGACTGCGCCTGGCATTGCGGGTACGGTCGCCATTGCCAGCATTAAAGATGATACGATGCTTTACCGGGAGATAGGTAATGATCAGCAACCAAACTCCCAGCGCAGCCGCAATAGATCGGACCAGCTTCCGCAAGAAATGAGGAATGCCATGCTCGACGCCAGCCATTCGAAACCCGACCTGATCGTGCATTCCGAAAAGCCCTACAACGCCGAGCCGCCGCTGCACCGGTTGCGAGCGTCGGCGATGACGTCCCAGGCCGACTTCTATGTCCGCAGTCACGGCGCCGTCCCAGAGATCATGGAGTCCAAGCACAGGCTCAGCGTCGGCGGCCGGGTGCAGACCCCGCTCGACCTGTCGATGGCTGACCTGCGCGAGCGGTTCCGAGAGCATAGCGTGGCAGCGGTGATGCAGTGCGCGGGCAATCGCCGCGCCGACTTGCAAGTGGTGCGGCCGACTTCGGGGGATCCCTGGGCGCCGGGCGCGATCGGCAACGCCACCTGGACGGGGGTCGCGCTGGCGGACGTGCTGGGTGCGGCGGGGGCGGACAAGAACCCAGCGTTGCATGTCGCATTCGACGCCTGCGACGAGATCGAGATGCCGGCCGAGGGGCGTTTCAAATACGGCGTCTCCATCCCGATGACGAAGGCTACGTCGCCGGAAGTGCTGCTCGCCTATGCCATGAACGGCGAGGCCTTGGCGCCCGAGCACGGCTTCCCGCTCCGCCTCGTCGTGCCGGGCTTCGCGGGCGTGCGCAGTCCGAAATGGCTGACCACCATCACCGTGCAGGACAAGCCGTCCGACAACCACATGCAGCAGCGCGACTACAAGCTGCTGCCGCCCCACGTGACCGCAGACACCGTGGATTGGGCGAAGGGCATGACGATCAATGACATGCCGCTCAACGCCGCGATCTGCGAACCGGCATCGCGGGCGGAACTGAAGCCGGGCAGCACCGTGATGCGTGGCTACGCCATCGCAACCGCGCGCGAGGTGATGCGGGTGGACGTCTCGATCGATGGTGGCCGCAGTTGGCAACAGGCCGAGTTGGAGCCGAGCCCCGGGGCGCCGTGGAGTTGGCGGTTCTGGAATGCCACGGTCGATCTGCCGAAGGGCGAGCACGAGCTGGTGGTGCGAGCCTGGGATTCCGCCGGGCAAACGCAGCCGGCGCTTCCGGATGAGACCTGGAACTTCAAAGGCTATCTGAGTGCGGCCTGGCACCGGGTGCGGGTATTCGCCGCCTGACTCGGCGCCTCGCGTGATCGCGCCCATCCTTGCCCGGCGTGACTCCGCCGGGTTCTGGCTCGCCGTGGTTCTCACCGGCCTTGGTACCGGACTTGGTGCTGCTGCCCTTACCGGGCTGTTGGAGCTGATACAGCATACCGCCTGGTCAGGCACGGGGATCGACCTACTGCAGGCAGCGTCGAACGCGCCATGGTGGTGGCACATCGCCGTGCTGTTCGGGGCGGGGATACTGACGGGGGCGGGGCAGCTGCTGCTGGTGCGGCTGTCGAGCGCGAACGGGATCGATATCAGCGCCGCAATCTGGTTCCACGCCGGGCGGCTGCCGGCTGTCCGCACGCTCGGCAGTGCCGTGCTGTCGATCCTGATCGTCGGCATGGGGGTCTCGCTCGGCCGGGAAGGCGCACCGAAGCAGACGGGCGCCGTCATCGCGAACGTCTTGTCCGACCGGATCAGGCTTCCGGATGAAAACCGCCGCTTGCTGGTCGCTTGCGGGGCTGGCGCCGGCATGGCGGCGGCCTACGGCGTGCCGCTTGGGGGTGCGCTGTTTGCCTTGGAGGTGCTGCGGGGCGAGTTGGCCCTTCGCTTCGTGCTGCCCGCCCTGGTGACCTCGCTGATCGCGACGGGCGTGTCCTGGGCATTCCTGCCGGACGCGGCGACCTACAACATCCCGCTGTACCCAGGGTCGATCTCCAGCACCGCGTGGGCGTTGGTGGCGGGCCCGATCGCCGG
>CAXTCJ010000023.1:0-54645 GCA_964242215.1 uncultured Acetobacteraceae bacterium
GTTCGGTCCTGACACCCACGACCTGGGTCGTTCCTGACGCCCGCGACCTGGGTCGTTCCTGACGCCCGCGACCTGGGTCGTTCCTGACGCCCGCGACCTGGGTCGCTCCTGACGCCCGCGACCTGGGTCGCTCCTGACACCCACGACCTGGGTCGTTCTGACGCTAGCGACCCGGGCGTCAGGTTGATGACCTGAGGCTTCACTGTGACGGTTCACTCGTGCTCGACGCTGACGGGCCGGCCGGGCGTCAAAGCCGTTGCGGCAGAGTTCAGTAGCCGAATGACGGGTCCGTTCGATCGTTGTGCACTGAAGATACGTGAGTGTGATTGGCACGAACGGAATGGTATTTGTTCACGCAACAATCGTTAATGACTGATAACGAGCTTGACAATCTTTGACACATTTGTTATTTAGTGTTGAATTGTTTGATCGAGCCTTCGCCTTGAAGCCCCTCTGACGGGGCGGCGCAAGTGTACTTAGTGACACTTTATTGAAGAGAGGCTCGCCGCAATGAACGTATTCACCACTGTTAAAGTGTTTGATTTCTCTTTTGCGCCGCCCGAACTGCAGAATACGATCGAATCGCAGATGATGCGGTCGCCGCAGGAGGATCATGAAGCGCCAATGGTCGCCGTCTGGGTCGGCACGCGCTCGTCTAGCCTGGAGCAGCAATCCGGGGCGTCCGAACCGCCCAAGGTGACGGCCTGGGAGCATTGCTTGCACAAATGGCTCCGCGGGTCGGGTGCCAATGCGGGTGACGTCGTGCTGCTGTCCTGGGGTGGGCTCGGGACTGCGGCCATGTCCGAGCCTGCCGCCGCTCAGCCGGATGGCCCGAAACCCCGGCCGGCTCGCCGCGCGAAGCACACGCCAGCCGTGCACTGAACGACGCGGAGTCGGCGCGCTGAGCTAGCCGCATCCGGCGCCGGGCCGGAGCAGCGGCTCGGGCCCGATCTGGCGATCCGATGCCGGCACTATCAGACCGCACCGGGCCCCCGGTCGGGGACGCGGCAGGCGAGTCCGGCGACATCAATCCGTGCGGACGCAAGACTGGGGCATCCGGCATCGGCCAGGACAGCGCCCAGACCCGCTCGAACCGCCGTATCGGAGAAAACGCGCGTCACCACCTCGATGCCGGCCAACGCACTGGCACGGTTCTGCGCCGGGCCGTCGTGCAGTTGCACGATGTGGGACGCCATTTCGGCCGCGCTCTGACCAATCCACTGGCTCAGCAGCGGTGGCAGTGCAATGCCCTCGGCCGCGATCGGCGTCATGACGCACGGCACCGCGGCGGCCAGACTGTCCACCACCTTGCCCTCGACCCCCGCCCCGAAGCGCATCGGCGCCACGGTGAGGCGGACCTGGTCGAACACCGCCGAGAGATCGCCCACCTCGCCCAATGACGTGATGCCATGCTTGCGCAAGGCACGCATCGGCGTCGGCATCTCGCTGCCTACCAACACGCACTCGATGCCGGGCCGGTGCTCCCAAACGGCAGGCATGACATCGTGGATGAGCCAAGCTGCGGCATCGAGGTTCGAAGCATGCCCAAAGGTGCCGATGAACGCGACGCCAGCCCGGTTCGCGAGCGGCCGGCGGCGAGGCCGCGGCGGGACGGACCAGGGCACGACGTGCACCCGCGCCGACGGCACCGCCTCCCGCAACCACTCCGCTTCGGCTGCCGAATGCGTGACGACGGCATCGGCCTGCAGCACCGCCATGCACTCGGCGGCGCGGAGACGGCGGCTGGCCTCCAGCAAAGCAGGCCGGCCCTCCAGGGCCGCTTGCCGTTCGAGCCGCACATGATGCAGGTCGGCCACGTTGTAGATGATCCGCGCCCGCGGGGCATGCTGCCGGGCAAGGGGGAGGTAGCGCGACGCCATGTCGACGCGGTGGAGATAGACCAGGTCGAGGCTGTAGCCTTTCCGTCGCAGCACGTCCTCGATCGAGCCGTAGAACGGCGCGGCGCAGACATCGATGCCCAAGGCGCGCAACGCCGGGTCACCCCCGCTCGCCATCTCGTCCGCGCCGGCGAAGGTCACGGCGTAGCCCAGGTCCTGCAATCCGGCGATATGGGATAGCAGCACGGCGCTGCCGGCGTCCCGCCCGGCGGCCGGGCAGCGGGCGTCGATCACCAGGGCCCGCCAGGCTGGCGGGGCCGGCGCGTCCGAGGCCTCGAACCGAGGGCGGGCGCGCCGCTGTTCCTCGCGTTGCTGCCGCTGGTCGTCGTCGTCCGCCCGCCGCTGCATCAGCTTCTCGGCCCGCGCCAGCATGAAGGAGAGCACGTGCGTCCGCTCCCCACCGGCCGGTAGGGCGGCGACGGCGGCCTTGACCGCTTGTTGCAGGGCGGCGTCGAAGCCGTCCACCGGCTCGATGACGATCGGTGAACCCGGCAACGGGCTGCCGTCTTCCTCGCGCCGAACTTCGATGACGTGGCGCATCAAGGGAGACAGCCCGCCCGGGACGACGATCTCGAATCCGTGCCGCCCCGTGTCGATGCCGGACCCCACCAGGTCCGACCGTGGCTGGTTCGCCAGGACGCGGGCCAGCACCACACCGTTGTCCAACACCTGGACCCCAACTGGGGCGTCGCACGCGACGTTGCGGGCCCAGCCGGCGATCCGCTCCCGCGTGCCGATATCCAGCCGGCCGTGCCACGGCGCGGCCGTGGGCTGCGGCTGTGGCAACGCGCGCGGCGCGGACGCTGCCTTTGCCTCGATGACATAGGGTGACCCGGCGAGAGCCTGCCCGTCCTGCACCCGGCGCACGTCGATCACATGCCGCTGGGCTGGGGACAGGCCACCCGGTACGACAAGTTCGAACGCGTGGTCGCCGATGCCCGCCGCCGCGAGATCTGGGCGATGCCATCCGGCCAACACCTCGCCGAGCACGACGCCATTGTCGGTCACGCGCAGGCGAACCGTGGCGTTCAATGCCAGCCGGTCCTGCGCCCAGCCGGACACGCGCTCCGCACCCACCCCGTCGAGGAAGCCATCCAGCGGCCCCGGCAAGGTGGACGGCTCGGCAAGGGCTGCGAGGAATTGCCGGAGCCGCTCCAGCATGGCGCCATCGTCCAGCCGCGGCGCGCAGAATACCGCTTGGGCCGGACGGACCCCGGGATACAGCAGATGATACTCGCCCGCGTTCTGGAACATGCCGCGGTTGCCGTCGTCGACGAAGGACTCGGACGGCGCACCTTCGGCCAGCAGCACGTCGTGCGTGTTCAGTTCGACATGGACGTAATCCACGCGATCCATCCCGTGCTCCGGCAAAATGGTGTTGCCGTTCATCAGCCGGTTGGCCGGAACGAGCATGCCGTCCAGCAGCATGGCGTGATCGGGGAAGACCAGGAGGTCGCGGCGTGGCAGCCCCGCACCGAGCGCACCGGCGCGGAGGCGGACGGGGTGGACGTGCTCGTTGTTGGCGAAGAATGGCCCGGCATAACTTCGTCGCCCGACCCAGCGAATGGGGCGGAGCGCCCCGGAGGCGGTGCGGACCAGGTCGCCGATCCGCAACGTCTCGACCGGACGCTCGCCGGCGCGGGTGGCGATCTGAGTGCCGGACGCGTAGCAGGTCACCGCCGCGCCCGGTCCGCTGGAATGCCGGTTTCAGTCCCGGATTTCGCGATCCGGGTGTCAGTCTCCATGAGAGCTCTCCGTGTTCTACCGTGGCATTCATCTCGCTAATAACACAGTCGTATGCTTAGCATACATTAGTCTGCATTATTTCTAAGATAAACCGCCCCGACCACGGGAGTGGCTCGAGCGTGCTTCGATCGGACGAAAGCTCTAGCCGCCCTTGACGCCACCCGCGGTCAGGCCGGCGACGATCTCCCGCTGCATCAGGAGGGTCAGCAGCAGCACGGGGGCGGTGACCAGCAAGGCGGACGCGGCGAGCGGCCCCCAGCTGATCTGCTCGAACGTCAGTGTGTTGTAGACCGCCACCGGCAGGGTGCGGGAATGCCGCCCCGCCAGCACGACGGCAAAAATGAAGTTGTTCCAGCTGAATATGAACGACAGGATCGTGGCGACGGTAATGCCGGGCCGGGCGAGCGGCAGGGCGACCCGGCGGAATGCCTGCCAAATGGTGGCGCCGTCCACCAGCGCGGCTTCCTCGAGCTCGCTTGGCAGGCCCTCGAAGAAGCCCACCATCACGTAGACGACGATCGGCACGGTGATCACTAGGTGGGTGATCACGATCGGCAGCAGCGTGCCCGTCATGTTCAGCCACTGGAACAGCAGGAACAGAGGCACCAGGTAGCTCAGCCCCGGCGTGATGCGCGCCACCAGGATGAGGGCCGCGGACGCGGACGCCTTTGCCTTGGCAATGCCGTAGCCCGCCGGCACCCCCACCAGCAGCGCGAGCCCGGTGGCCGAGAACGAGACGATGACCGAGTTCAACGCGTAGCCGAAGAAGTCGGTCTGCGCGAACACCGCGCGGAAATTGTCGAGCGTGAGGGTGCTGGGGATGAAGACGGGCGGGAAGGCAACGTTGTCTGCCTCGGTCTTGAGCGACAGTGACAGCATCCAGAAGAAGAACAGCAGCGCGGGTGACACCAGGATCAGCACGCATGCCGCAAGCCCGGCCTGGCCGCCCAGGCGCTTCAGCCGACGGCTCGGCGTCATGTGCCGGCTTTCCGCCGGGTCGCCATCAGCAGCAGCGTCACCAACATGACGAGGACGAAGAACACCACCACGATGGCAGAGGCGTAGCCTATGTCGTAGTAGCTGAAGGCTTGCTGGTACAGGTACAGGTTTAGCGTCTCGCTGGATGTGCCCGGACCGCCACCGGTGATGACGAAGATGGTGTCGAACGCCTTCAGCGCGTCCACCGCGCGCAGCACCAGCGCCACCATGATGAACGGCCAGACCAACGGCAGGGTGATGTGGCGGAAGCACTGCCAGCCGCTGGCGCCGTCCAGTTCGGCGGCTTCATACGGATCCTGTGGCAGGCTGGCGAGGCCGCCGAGCACGATCAGCATGATCAACGGTGTCCACTGCCACGTTTCCACCATCACCAGCGTCGGGATCACGGTGGAGCTGTCGTAGATCCAGGTGGACGGCGGCAGGCCCATGCTGGTCAGCAGGTAATTCAGCACGCCCAATTGCGGGTGGAACATCATCGTCCAGACCAGCGCCACGGCGACCGGGGTTGCCATCATCGGCAGGATGAAGATCGTCCGCGCCACCCCCCGCATTGGGAAGCGTTTGTTGAAGCAGATCGCCGCCGCAACACCGATCACCGTCGGGCAGATCACCGCGAGCACGGTGAAGTACAACGTGCGCAGGATGGACCACAAGAACCGGTCGTCCCCCAGCATGCGCGTATAGTTGTTCAGCCCGGCGAAGCTCATCGTGCTGCCGACCCGATAGTCCTGCAGCGACATGAACAGCGTGAACACCCACGGGAACACGATCACCGCGGCAACCACGATCCCGGCCGGCAGGATGAACAGCCAGTAGCGGCGGGCGTAGTTTTGCCCTACGCGCTGCGCTGCCGTCTGCCTGGCCGCCGCCTGGATCGCGAGACCGCTCATCCTTGCAGCGACTTCTCCAGGATGGGCTTGAAGCTCGCCGTCGCCTTCTTCAGCTCGGACGCCGGGTCGGCGCCGCCGATCATGTTGGTCAACGCAACCCCGAACGTGTCGCGGAATTCGTTCACCGGCACGATCTCCGGCAGGCCGGAACGGGCGATCTTGGCGCTGGTGAGCAAGGTTTCGAGCCACTCCTTGCCGAACGGGCTGTTGGCCATCAGGCCAGGATCTTGATACGTGCTCAGCCGTGGCGATGCGCCGCCGCCCATCTGCACCAGGTTCAGCATCATCTGCTTGCTGGTGGCCCACTGGCAGTAGAGGTACGCGGCATTTTTCACCCGGCTCTTGCTGGTGACGCCGATCGCATCGGTGAAGACCGAGCAGTTATGCGCCTTGGGTCCGGCGGGCATCACCGCGAACCCGACATGGTCGGCGATCTTGGACTTGGCCGGGTCGACCAGCGGCGGGGTGAACCCCACGCCATCCATCCACATCGCGACCTTGCCTTGCATGAAGCTGGTCTGGCATTCGTTCCAGTTGAAGCCGACCACGCCGGGCGGCGCGCAGTCCCGCATGATGGTGGTGTACATCTGGGCCGCGGCGATCGCGTCCGGCGTGTCGGTCAGCAACGTCCGACCGTCGGCGGTGACGGTCTCCTGGTCCTGGCCGAGCAGGAAATTGGTCCACACGGGCACGTTGGCATTACGCAATCCGCGGCCGACGAAGCCGTAGGTCTGCGTCGACTTGTCGGTCAGGGCGCGGCCCGCCGCGAGCATCTCGTCGAACGTCTTGGGGAACGGCATCTTCTTCTGATCGAACAGCTGCTTGTTGTAGTAGATCAGCCAGAAATCCGTCTCGACCGGCAGCGAGTCCATGCGACCGTCCGGCTGGGTTGCTGCCTTGATGCTCGGCGCGCTGAAATCGCCGATGTCGAAATCGGGCGACGTCAGCGCCTTGTTGGCGAGGTAGGGATGCAAATCCTCCAGCCACTTGTCGTTGCCCACTATGCGCTTGGACACGTGCAGCGAGTAATGCATCACGTCGAAGCTGGGCCGCCCGGTGGACAGTTCGAGGATCGCCTTGGTGCGCTGCTGCTGCTCCGGCAACTGCTCGGAATCCACGCTGATACCGGTGAGTGCCTCGAACTCCTTCTCGTGCTTCTGCAGATTATCGGCGCGCGGGTTCTTGGTCAGCGAGACGACGACGCTCTGGCCCTTGCACTGCTTCCAGTCGAAGTTGGCGTCAGCGGCACGGGCGAAGCTGGGCGCCACGAGGGCTGCGGTGCCAGCCTGCATCAGGGTGCGACGATTGATCATCGGTCTCGTTTCCTTGCCGGTCCAACCGGTCTGTTTCGGCTCTCGAGCCGCTTGTGGTGGTTAATCTGCCGAAATCCTCGCGGCTCCGCAATCGTCTCCGCACGACTGACATGTCAGCGAGCAGGCATCACCCGGCCGGGTCGAGCAGCAACCGCGTGACGCTGCAACCACCGGCCACAATCTCCGCCTCCGTTTCGTCCTTATAGCGCGCCACCAAAGCGGCAAGCAGCGCGTCGGCCGTCCGGATTGTGGGAAACGACGTGGCGAACTGTTCCGCCGTCACGTCGGCTAGGGCACAATGGTCGATGACCTCGAGGCAGGTCGCCATGCGGAAGCGCGCCGGGTCGATCACGGGAACGATCTCCGCCGCGCCGCGCCCCGGGCTGCCCGGGCGCAGGATCGGCAGCAACACGCAGCGGCTACCAACGGGGTTGGACGCGTGCGGCAGGTTGAAGTGGGTCAGGATCGGCCCCGTCTGCGGCAGCAGCGAGAAATCCGCCTCGTGCAAGCGGATCACGATGTCGGCCTCGAACCGCCGCAGCAGGCCCGCTAACGCAATGATGCCGTCGCCATCCGCCGTCGGAACGCCGATATGTGTGGCGCTGCTGACAGCAGGCATCAATCCATCACCAGGCCCGGCAGCCACGTGGTCAGCGGAGGAAACAGCGTGATCGCGGCCAGGATGATCAGCAACGGCACCAGCCACGGCAGCACCGCGCGGGACATCGCCTCGAACGAGATCTCCGCGATGCGCGAGGTAATGAAGAGCACGACACCGACCGGCGGATGGATGGTGCCCAGGATCAGGTTGAAGATCATGATAATGCCGAATTGCACCGGGGCGATGCCGAAGCTGTGCGCCGCCGGCACCAGGATAGGGATCAGGATCAGCAGCGCCGCCAAGGTCTCCATGAAGCAGCCGACCACCAGCAGCAGCACGTTGCACACCAGCAGGAACAGCAGCGGGCTATGGATGGATGCGGTGAGTGCCGGGGTCACGGTTTGCGGAATGCGCGAGATCGACATGCACCAGCCAAGCGCGCCGGCCGCCATCACCAGGACGGTGACGATGCCGGCCGTTTCCACCGTTTCCACCAGCACGCGCGCGATGTCGGCCAACCGCAGAGTACGGTAGACGACAACCCCCAGCAGCAGCGCATACAGGCTGGCGACGGAGGCAGCCTCGGTGGGCGTGAAGTAGCCGCTGAACATGCCGCCGAGCAGGATGACCGGTGCCATCAGCGCGAAGAACCCATCGCGGAAGGAGCGTCCTATTTCGCCGAACCCAGCGAAGCGCTGGCTGGGGAAGCCCTGACGCTTGCCGATCACCACCACCATCGTCATCAGCGATGCGGCCATCAGCAGCCCGGGGATGATGCCCGCCAGGAATAGACGGCCGACCGAGATGTCGGATGTCACGCCGAAAATCACGATCGGCAGGCTGGGCGGCACGATGGCGCCGATGGTAGCGGCAGAAGCATTGATCGCCGCCGCCGTCTCCGCCCGGTAGCCAGCACGCTTCATCGCCCGGATCTCCACCGCACCCGTGCCCGCCGCATCCGCCACCGCCGAGCCCGCCATGCCCGCGAAGATCAGGCTGGAGAGGATGCTAGCCTGCGCATAGCCACCCCGGAGCGACCCGGTGATCGCGGTGGCGAAGCGCACGATTCGGTCGGTGATGCGCGACGCGCTGAGCAGGTTACCCATCAGGATGAACAGCGGCGCCGCCACGATCGGGAACGAGTTCATCGCCTGCGCCATCTTCTGCGGCACGATGGACGGCGACAGCCCGGCCAGTGACACGAACCCCAGGGCAGCGAGCCCCATCGCGGCGAATAGCGGCAAGCCCAGCAAGATCGACACGAGCCAGGCTGCGCCTACGCCGAACATCAGGTTCGTCATTCGATCAGTGTCTCGCCGATCGGGGAGACATTACGCCCCACCGCTAAGCTGACCGCCTGAACCGCCATCACAATGCCGGCCGGGATCAGCGGTGCATACAGCCAGGCCATGGAGATTGGCAGGGATGTCGCCTCCAACTCGAGATTGCGCTGCACCAGGGTCAACCCGAAAAAGGCGACTGCGCAGCCGAATACCGCCAGCGCCAACTGGATCACCCGCTCCGCCGCATGGTGCAGCACGGGGGGTAACAGGCCCTGGAAGTAGCGGACGCGCACATGCGCGTGCTTGCGCCCGGCCACCATCCAACCGAACGCCGCAAGCCACACCATCAGGAAGCGCGCGCCCTCGTCGGTCCAGATCAACGGGTCGCCGTCGGCACGAGTGACGACGCCGAGCAGCACCACGACGAGCAACGTCACCAGCAACGCGCAGGCGATCGTCTCGAGAGCGGGATCGAGCAAGCGGATCACGCCGCGGCGATCTTGTCCCACAGGCCTTTGCCCCATTTCGCTTCGAACTTGACCGGCATCGCGGCGAGCACCGGCTTGCGGAAGCTGTCGACGTCCACCGTCTCCACCTGCATGCCCGCGCTGCGGAATGTGTCCACCAGGCCGCCTTCCTGCCGCACGATCTCGTCATCCTGCTCGCGGCCAAACTCCGCCAGCGCGTCGCGCAGGATCGTTTGTTGGGCAGCGGTTAGCGCCGACCAAGCGGTTTCGTTGATGGCAATGAGGCGGGGGGACATGATGTGTGCGGTCAGGATCAAATGCTTCTGCACTTCGAAGAACTTGGAGCTCTGGATCGTCGGCAGCGGGTTCTCCTCCCCGTCCACGGCCCCTTGGCTCAGCGCCAAATACAGCTCACCGATATTGAGCGGGGTTGGCCGGGCGCCCCACGCCTCCGCCATCGTGCGATAGGTGTCGACCTCCGGGATACGCAGCTTGAAGCCGCCCATGTCCGCCACCGTCTTCACCGCACGGGACCCGCTAGTGACGTGGCGTGTGCCGTAGTAGGTGCTGCCTATGATCCGCATCTCCCGCTTGGCGGTGAGCTGCGCGTTCATCGGGTCGATGATCGCGGATCCCAGGACGCGGCGGATATGGTCCGGGCCGGTCCAGATATACGGCGCCTCGAGGATGGAAAACGCCGGTACAAACTGGCCAAACTGGGCCGCGCCCTCATCCACCATTTGGATCGCGCCGGAGGATGTCGCCTCGATGACGTCGCGCGAGGACCCCAATTGGCCGCTGGGGAAGGTTTCGATCGAGACGGCGCCGGACGTCGCGTCCTTCACCTTCTTGGCCACCTTGTCCATCATCGCGACAGATGGATGGCTGACCGGTAGCACCGTGCCCCACCGCAGGGTGGTCGTGGCGGCACGCGCGGTGCCCCCGAATACGCCGGCAGCGGCCAGACCCGCGACTACCGCGCGCCGATGAATGGTCATGCTCGTTCCTCCTGTCTTGTTCTTGTCGCTGCGGTTCGCCGCCATGCTTTGCCGCACCCACCCTAATCCGGGCTGCCGGCGCTGGGCAACACTGTTGACACACTAACATGTCAGCAACCATGATGCCGACATGACGCTTCGTGTTCAGGCCTATGACGCGTTCACCCGGCACATTCTCGAACGACGCCTCGTGCCGGGTCAATTCGTCACGCAGCGGGATCTGGCGGCCTTGGTCGGCTTCCCGCTCGGCGCCATCCGCGAGATGATTCCCCGCCTGGAGGCCGAAGGGCTGGTGCACACCCTCGCCCAGCGCGGCCTCCAGATCACGGGTGTCGATCCGCGACTCATCCGCGACGCCTTCCAATTGCGCGAGATGATCGAGAGCGATGCGATCACCCATTTCGTGCGCACCGCATCCGACGACGTCGTGGCGCGGGAGGTGGACGCGTTGGCCGTCATCTCGGCACAGGCCCGCACGGGACAGATCGATGACGGGTTGGTGGCCCGCGCGCAGGCGGTCGACTGGGGCTTTCACGACACGATCGTGGAGAGCCTTGGCAACCCATTGGTCAACGACGTGCACCGCGTCAACGCGATCCGCATCCGACTCATGATGTACGACCGGGTGACGTTGACGCCCGACGTGCTGGCCCCCGCCTTGGAGGAACATCGGCCGATGCTCGAGGCCGTCCAGCGGCGCGATGCGAAGTCGGCCATCAAGGCGCTCAGAGTGCACCTCGCTTCAGCACGCCGCCGGGCGCTCGGGCTGGACGAGGGCGACAGGATCTAGAGAAGGACAAATGCGATGAGCAACGGGCGATGAGCGATGGGATTGGTGGGCATTGGGTGGCGGCGGCGACCCCGCTATCCGTAGACGGTAGCGTGGATCATGCTCGCCTTGCCGCGCACGGCGAGTGGCTGTTCGGCTACGGCGTGGCGGGCCTGGTGCTGTTCGGCACCACCGGTGAAGGTACGTCGTTCTCGGCGCGCGAGCGGCTAGACACGGTGGCGGCATTGCTGAAGCACGGCATCGCACCGGAGCGGATGGCCTTGGGGACCGGGTTCCCGTCCATCGTCGATAGCATCAGCCTAAGCCGCGAAGCGCTCGCTTTGGGCCTGCGCGACGTGCTGGTCCTGCCGCCGTATTTTTATCGGGACGTGGATGCGGCCGGGCTGGAGGCTGCCTTCGCCGCCATCATCGACGGCGTCGCGGACCAGCGGCTGCGAGCGATGCTGTATCATATCCCCCAGGTCTCCGGCGTCGGCATCCCGCCCGCCGTGCTCGCCGCGTTGCGCCGCCGTTTTGGTACGATGCTGGCGGGCATCAAGGACAGCAGCGGCGACTTCGAACATTTCCGCGCCTTCCGCGCCGCCGCGCCCGATGTCGCCGTCACCATCGGCAACGAGGCCGATATCGGCCGCGCGCTCGCGGAGGGCGGGGCCGGCACGATCTGCGGCATGTCGAACATGGTCCCTGACCTGGTGGCCGCCATGTTTACCGACAGCAACGCGGCGGTGGCGATGCGCACTGCAGTCGGCCTTATGCAGGGTCCGTTCGTGCCGACGCTGAAGGCCGCAATGGCCGACCTCACCGGCGAGCCCGCCTGGGCACGGGTCAGGCCACCGTTGCAACCCGGCAGCGCGGCCGACGGCAAGCGCGTGGCGGCGGGGTTACGGGCTTTGCGTCAGCAAACAGCGGCCTGAGCACCGTCGAGAAAACTCGTGGGGGTCATGCTGGTGACCTGCCGGAAGGCGAAGCAAAAAGCCGCCGTGCTGGCAAACCCGGCACGGGCAGCCACCTGATTGATTGGCGTTCCGGCGGAGAGTTGGTCCATCGCAAGAACGATCCGGGCCCGTTGCCGCCACGCCTTGTCGGTCAACCCGGTTTCGGCCGGAGACAAGTGGCTGATGGTGCGAACCGAGGTGGCGGCCCGGTCGGCGAGGTCGCTGATATCGAGTTGATTGCCGGCATCGGCAAAAGCCAGGTCGGCAACGCGCTGTCCGATCGTACTCGCCGGTAGCGGCAAAAAGGTCGGCGCGTCCGGCGTCTCGGTCAGTTCGTGAAGGATGAGCCTAACCACGAGCTCGGTCCGCTCTGCCGTGGCATCTTCCTGGAACGCCGTGAAAATCAACTCCCGCAACAGCGGCGTGACCCGCAACGCAAATACACGATCAAGCGATGCCGGCGGTGCCCACGCCTGCAATGCGACCAGCCTACTGGCTGACCGGTTTGGGTACGGCATCGTGTTCCTGATCGGCGGCCTGGCCGCGAGCCTCGGTTTCGCACTGGTCATCGGCATCGCCCGAAAGGACAAGCGGCAGACTGTTTGACTCTCATCCTTGCCCGTGTCTGCCGCCTTCGAGTCTAATGTGTTAGGCCGCGCCTTTTAGGCCGAACGTAAGCGGTAAGCCAGCGCCGTAGCCCGCGGCGTTCGGCTGCCTTGCACGCAGCCTCGATCCGGGGCAGCGCATCGAGTGCCGGCATTGACCCGGCCGCGGCAGCCTTGCTGAGCCACACCTGTGTCAACCGGGGCGGGCTCGCGGGATCGCGCAGCAAGGCGAATGCGTAACGCTGGTAATCCTCCGGGCCACCCTCGTGGCAGCACCGCGCCGCAATCCGGAGGCCGATACGTTGCAGAGTGGGTTCGGTCCTCGCCAGCAACGACTCGGCCGCCACCCGGCAGAAATCCAAGGATCCTTGCTGACCGGACGCTGCGAACCACGAGTCAGCTTCGTCCTGGCGGCCCGATTGGGCAAGCACGAGAGCCCAATTGTATTGCCCTCGGAAGTCGCCCCCTTCTGCCGCACGCCGATACCACTCGGCTGCAGTGTGCAGATCGATTTGCCCCGCCCATCCCTCCTCGAAGAAGCGGCCCACGAGGTTCATCGACTTGGCATGCCCGGCCTCTGCGGCCACGGTGAACCAGCGTAACGATTGCGGTACGTCGCGGGGCACGCCGCGGCCGCGCAGCACCATGTTGGCCAGGTTGTATTGGCCCCAATCCAACCCGGCCTCCGCCGCCACGCGGTACCAGTGCGCCGCACGAGGCATGTCCACCACGCCGCCCCAACCGCGCTCCAAGCAACGGCCCAGCATGTTGGCGGCCGGGGGATGACCTGCCTCGGCGGCGCGGGCGAACCAACGCCGGGCTGCACCGGCATGGGCGGGCGTGCCGCGGCCATCGAGCAACATCTGGCCGAGCGCGGTCTGCGCCTCCACCAGCCCCTCGCAGGCGGCCTGGTGCAGCCAACGCGCCGTCTGCCCGGCGTCACGGGCCAGGGCCGCGGTGATGCCCGCCGACGTCAGGGCACTCAGCTCCGCCAGGCTCAGCGGGCGGTCGGCTTGGTCGATTACCATATCGTCACCTGGGGGTTGTGGCAGAAGTGACCACGGTATATGCGAATGATTATCATAATCACTCTCAACTAGGAAGACCGACATGAGTGCGACGATGGAAGCGACCTGCGCTCCGGAGCGGTCTGGCAACCGACGCCTTGCCAGTGCCGCGATGGCTGTAATCGGGACGTCGGCTGCGGCCACGGGTGCCGCGGCGCAGACCAGCGACATTCAACTGCCGCCCGTCTCCGTCGAAGGCGCACCTGCCACCGGCGGCAAGGGCTACCAATCGTCGATGCCGACGATCGACAAGCTGACGCAGCCGCTGCTCGACACGCCGCAATCCATCAGCGTGGTGCCCCGCCAACTCATGGACGACCAGGGCATCACCACGTTGCGCGATGCCTTGCGCGATGTGCCCGGCGTGAGCTTGGCGGCCGGCGAGGGTGGCCAGCAGGGCGACAACCTTTCGATCCGCGGCTTCAACGCGCAGAACGATTTCTACCTCGACGGCATGCATGATTTCGGCAGTTATTACCGCGATCCGTTCGATCTGGAATCGGTCGAGGTGCTCAAGGGTCCTGCCTCCGTCCTGTTCGGCCGCGGCTCGACTGGCGGCGTGATCAACCAGGTGACCAAGCAGGCGCAGATCGCACCGATTACGGCGGGCACACTCGCGTTCGGCACGGATGGCACGAAGCGGTCCACCGTCGACATGAACCGCCCGATCGACGGGCTGGATGGCGCCGCGATCCGCCTCAACGCCATGGTGGACGAAGGCGGGATCGCCGGCAACGACGTGGCCTACAACCGCCGCTTCGGCCTGGCCCCCTCGGTGGCGTTTGGGCTCGGCACGCCGACGCGGGTGAAGCTCGATTTCCTGCACCAGCAGTCCTACGACACGCCGAGCTACGGTATCCCGTGGCTGAACGGTAGGCCCGCCCCGGTGGCCACCAGGAATTTCTACGGCTACCCCGACAGCGACTTCTTCCGCACCAACGTCAACATCGGAACCATCCGCGTCGAGCACGATTTCAACGACAGTTTCACCGTGGCGAACCAAACCCGTTACGGCAGCTATCGCCGGGACCTGCGCGTGACCGAGCCGTTGATCACCGGCTACACGAGTTCGCAGGACATCGTGCCGGCCACCGTGCCGCTCAGCAGCATCCAGGTCAGCCGCCATGTCATCGGCCTGTCCAGCCGGGAGACGCTGCTCGACAACCAGACCGATGCGACGATCCGGGTGAGTACAGGGCCGCTCGACCACACCATCGTTACGGGCGTCGAAGTGATGCGGCAGACGTCGGACCCGACACGCTACACCATCGCGCAGGGTAAGGTGGGCCTGCTGTATCCCGACACCAGCGCCGCCTACACCCTGCCCTCGGTGGTGTCGTCGATTTCCGGGCTGACCTCCAACGGGTACGCCGCCTACATCACCGACACGGTGAAGATCGGGTCGCAGATCGAAGTGATCGGCGGCTGGCGGTTCGACCGCTACGATAGCCAATACAAGCAGATCGTTGCCCCCGCCGTGCACGTGACGCGCAACGACGACGCGCCGACCTGGCGCGCTGCGGTCGTGTACAAGCCGGTCCCGAACGGCAGCGTCTACGCGTCCTACGGCACGTCGTTCGACCCATCCGCCGAAGCGTTGAGCCTGAGCGCCAGCACCGCTGCCGCTGCCCCCGAGAAGTCGCACAACTACGAAATCGGCGGCAAACTCGACGTACTGGAGGGGCGGCTCTCGCTGACTACCGCCTTCTACGAACTCGAGAAGACCAATGTGCGGGAGACGAGCCTGGTCGACCCGACCACCTCCATTCTCGCCGGCGACTATCGCGTGCTCGGCTTCGAGTTGGGCGTGACCGGGCACATCACCGATCGGCTGCAGGTCTTCGGCGGCTACAGCTATAACGACGCCCAGGTAATGGCCTCGCCCAACATCAACGAACTGCACCACCAGCCGCCCAACGCGCCACGCCACACGATGAGTGCATTCCTCGAGTATCATTTGCCGTGGTACAACATCGAGGTCGGCGGTGGTGTGAACTACGTCTCCAGCCGCACCGCAAGCTCGCTGCCGGTGACCGGCACGACGATCATCGAGCGCGCACCCGGCTACGTGCTTGGGCAGTTGATGATGAAGGCGCCGATCACCAAAACGCTCACGGCGCAGGTCAACATCACCAACATCAACAACGCCACCTATTACGACGGACTGCATCCGGGCCACATCATCGTCGGCGCATCGCGGGCCGCTTTGTTCACGCTGTCGGCCAAGTTGTAGCCGATGCTGCTGCAGGTCCCAGGCGTACTCGACGCCGAGCAGGTGGCGCGGTGCCGCCAAACACTGGACGCCGCCGAATGGGTGGACGGCCGGGTCACCGCCGGCTTCCAGTCGCGGCAGACGAAGGACAATGTGCAAGTGCCCGAGGGCCATCCCGCCGCGGTGGAGTGCGGTGGAATGATCGTGGCGGCGCTCGAGCGGAATGCCACATTTCTGTCCGCCGCCCTGCCGCTGCGCGTGTTCCCGCCGCTGTTCAACCGGTACAGCGGCGGCCAGTCATTCGGAACACATGTCGATAACGCCATACGCCAGGTCCCCGGTACGCCGCACCGGATTAGGACGGACCTATCGGCCACCCTGTTCCTGACGGACCCCGAGGAATACGACGGCGGGGAGCTGATGGTCGAGGATTCTTATGGCGCGCATGCCATCAAACTGCCCGCCGGACACATGGTGCTATACCCCGCCACCAGCCTGCACCACGTCCGCCCGGTCACACGCGGGGCACGCGTCGGCGCGTTCTTCTGGATCCAAAGCATGGTTGCGGACGACGGTGAGCGAACGATCCTGTTCGATCTCGACTCCGCGATCAGAACACTGGGCCGCGATATCCCCGGCGCGCCGGCCGTCGTGCAATTGACCGGCATCTACCACAACCTGATCCGCCGCTGGACGCAGCTGTGACCCGGCGTGTGCTCCGCCTGCTGCACCGTTGGCTCGGCCTGGCGCTGCTGCTGCCCATGCTGCTGCAGGGGATCAGCGGGACGATCCTGGCCATGACACCGATCTGGACCGCGTGGCAGGTCCCTTCGCCCGTCACGCCGCGGGCCAGCCGGCCGGCCAACGAGATCATTGCCGCCGCGTCTGCCACAAGCCCAGGGCTGGTCGTCTCGCGATACCAACCGGCCAATGGGCCCGGCCCGGCCATCGTGGAGCTGTCCGCGCCGGATCAGCGCTTCGCCAGCGCGCAGGTGACGGTGGACCCGGTCAGCCTCACGGTCCTCGGCACGCGTCAGCCCAGTGCGGCGTATCGCTGGGTTCACCTGCTGCACGAGCACTTGCTGATGCCAGAATTCGGCGGACGCACGCTCATCGGGTTCTTCGGCCTGGGCCTTTTGGTCCTGGGACTGTCCGGCATCGTCCTGTGGTGGCCATCGGTGGGACGCTGGCAGGCGGCGGTGACGGTCAGCCGGCGGGCCTCCGGCGCGCGGTTGCAGCGCGAGCTCCACGGCGCCGCCGGGTTCTGGTTCAGCATCATGCTCGTGGTGATGAGCCTCAGCGGCATGTCCATGGCGTTTCCACAAACGGCCCGCGCCCTGTTCGCCTTGCCGGGCGGGCCACCCCGCGGCGGCTCCGAGCGCGGCACCGCCAATGCCGCACCCCTGGACGTCGATGCGGTGCTCGCACGCGTTGCCCAATCCGTGCCCGGAGCGATCGCAACCGACCTGCGCATCCCCGAGCAGGCCGGGCGCCCGGTGATGGTCCGTCTGGAGCGTGCAGGCGCGTTGGAGGGCACGCCGCCCCTGGTGGCCACGATCGACCCGGCCGGCCGCCGTTTGATTACCGTGCAGGACCCGCAGGCGCAGGGCGTTGCGGCCCTGACCCTCGGTTGGCTGCGGGCCCTGCATCAGGGCGACGCATTCGGCACGCCGTGGCGGTTGCTCGTGGCCCTGAGCGGCGTGGTGCTGCCGTTGATGGCGGTGACCGGCGGCACGCTTTGGTGGCTGAAGCGCCGCAACCGCTTGCGTCTGTCTGCACAACGCCGGGCCGCGGTGCAGGGAGCGCTGCCACGATAGCGCGTGATCGGATCAGGTCTCGCCGACCGCCGTCTCGGAGCAGTGCCGCAGCACCTCGGCGCCGGACGCGTTCCACGTCGTGATCCCACCGACCATGATCACTTGGACCAGGCCCTCCGCGAGTTCCGGCAGCGTCAGGCCCAGGCGCATCGCGGCCGCCGCGTGGTTCTTGGCGCCACGTGTCTGGCCGGCCAGGGTGTCGAGCAGCGCGAAGATCAATTCCTTCGTCTTCAACTCCAGCGCACCGTTCGGCCGGTCCTGCATCACGGCGTCGCGCATCAGCCCATAGCCGGCGAAAGCGCCTGGCGCGTGTTGGGCGAGCAGCTCGAAATTTTCGGGCACCCGGCCGAACGTGGCCATGAAGCTCGCCAGGCCCTTAGCAACGGCGGCGTCGGTAAGATCGCTCATTGGGGGTATTGTCCGTTCGTGGCGCGCCCTGGTGGATTCGAACCACCGACCTTCGGATTAGAAGTCCCGCTGAGAGCTTACGCAAGGCCCCACTCATTCCCGCATGGCCCATGCAAGCTGCTGAAAAGTCGTCATTATGACGCCATAGCCTCCGCAGGCCACCACGTGCTAGCGATAGCTTACACAAGAATTGTCCGGTCATTGTCCGGTCAGAGGCGGAGCGCCGGGTTTGCGAGTCGTCAGCGAGGGCCCAACGAGGATCACCAGGGCGACCATCGAGGCAGCCACAAAGAGGCGGACCGCGGGAGAGCGTCTCATTATACGGGATGCAATCTGTCGAGGGCTAGCGCTCGTCGTCAATCCGTCGGGCCTGACTTGGCGATACGACTACCGCCCTAGAGGCGTAGACCCAACGACTGGCAGGCGATGGCCGATGCAGAGCCACGGCATTGGCACACCCGGAAGTCACGGGCCTGAAGCGGCTCGTGACTCTGCCGGCGAATTGCGAGTTCAGAACCGGGCTGGTAATGACCTTGCCGAGCGCCAGCGAAAGAAAATCGTGGCTGCCAGCCAGCGGCGCGCATCGGCCATCACCAAGCTGGAGGCCACCTACAAGGAGATTCTCCCGCTCCGCCCCAAGCTACGGGGCACCGGACGGCTATCCGCCGGAAGCGTAAAAATGGAACTGGACCATCTGCGGCTTGGTTTGTTGGCGATGGCGGTGGGCGACAAGCCCATTCAGGACCTCTCGCCTGCTGACCTCCGCCGCCTACTCCAAGCCCGCGCAGACCAACCGGCAACGGCGCGGAAGCACTTTGGCGCGATATCCCGCTTTCTGGACTGGTGCGTCGAGGAGGCTTACCTGCCGGCCAACCCTGCTCATCAGCTTCCCAAGAGCCGCCGCCCCCGAGCTGTTGCCGCTAGACGCGTATGTCCCTCACCGAGCGATCTCGCCGCCATTTGGACCGCAGCGGCCGTCCTCGATGATCCTGAGTGCGACTTCGTGCGGCTGCTCATCGCCATTCCGGCTCGCCTCCGCGAGGTCGCGCGCATGGATTGGGCTCACATCGACCTCGCCGCAAAAACGTGGTCCCTCCCCGCCGAAGCTACCAAAACCCGGTCGGCCCACGTCTTCCATCTGCCCGCACTCGCCGTAACCATCCTGCAGAGCAGGCACAGCGCGGCGGCTAAGCCGGCAAAGGGGATTGTTCTCCCCAGTCCAAGGGCAAAAGCAGCACTCAGCACATTCACGGCGATCAAGACGAGCATCAAAGCCGAGATCGAGAAAAGTGGGCTCCAGGCGGACGACGGGTCGCCACGGAAGTTGCCCCCGTGGACCTTCCACGATTTTCGGCGTGCTTTTGCCTCGGCCTGTGCAGAAAATGGGGTTGCAGAGCCGGTTGCAGATGCAATCCTGTCCCACGCACAAGCCGCAACCCGGGGCGGTGTCCTCGGTGTATACCAGCGCTCAACGCGAGTGCAGGAGCAGGTTGCAGCTATGGCAACCTGGTGCCGATTGCTCACGACGGCGATCAGCGGCCAACCCCCGTCCAGCAACGTCGTTAAATTCTCAACGAACCTTGGCCAATCAACTGGAGCACCGTGATCATGCCTACCACACCCAGACATGCGCGCTCGAACAAGAAGACGGCCGAGGTAGCTGACAATTCACGGAAGCCTCCGCCGGGGAGATCCGGTCAGCGATTGATATTAGCCATGAACATCCTCGGCGTATCTGACCAGCCTGAGTGGTTGGAACCAGAGATAGACAGGGCTGCCGTGGATATATTGACCGTCTACCAACGGGAACGAAAGTCCCCTCTCTACTCCACCGCCGTCAAGCGCCTGTCAACGATATCGCATCTATTAAACCAATTGCATGCTCAGTGCATTGAAGCGAGCAAAGAAGAGATAGACGCATTGCGTCGCGAAGCTGAAATAGTCGCGAGTTCTCGCTTAGCTAACCCGATACTGGATGCGGCCGGGAGGGCTACTACATTACGGTGGATTAACAACGAGCGACGCTCCGAACGGCCAATAGAACTTCTGGAGCAGATATTTGACGTCGACTACTCGATAAAACCAACATTGGCAGAAACGGCACGAGTTGCCGCTGAGGCCGAGAGCCAGGTCAAACTAATTTATCAGCGAGCTGCCGGTAAGTCTCGAAGCGGAGATGGTAGGCTTTCGGAACGACTACTCACGGCCACCGATAACACGGTTCACCTCGCGGGCTACCTATTACATAGGGTAGGACGTACCGCCCAGATCACGGCGACGACTGACGGCTTACTTTCCAGAGTGAGCTCTGGCCTTTGGACTTACTCGATTGGATTGCCGGCACCACTGACACTCGGCAAGAGGGCAAAGAAACTTGCCCCTGGCCTGAGATCACGGCTGACGGAAGGCCGGTGGTTTGGCAATCGCCAGGAGCGCGACTGAACGTCGTCCGACAACCCACCGAGCGTCGGCAAGTCGGTGCAGGTCCGCAATAGCGTTTATTAGCGTGTATCTGGTGGCCTGACAGTTACCTCCACTCCGCCCACAAAAGTCTCCGCAGCTAAACACGGAGGCCAAATTGCAGTCCGATCGACCCCGCCTAAATACGGACGACCTACCCCCGATGGGAACCCGCAAGCAGTGCGCTCAGCTTCTGCAGGAGCGTGGCTTCCCGGTAAAACACCGTTCTCTCGAGCGCTGGTCTGGCCTCACAGTCATCTATGTAAACGGCCGGGCTATGTACGTGCCTGTCGAGGTGTTTGCAGAGGCTCAGCGCCGCATCAACCAGGCAACTGTGATCCGGTCCGGTAAGCGGACTAGCGCCGAAACGAACGCCGCTCTTCAAGCAGCCTAGTCGCCGCCCGCGGACACGGGCGGCGATCAAGGTCACAACAGCACGCCCAAGATATCGGGCGACGGCCTCGCACGCAACAGCCGCGAGCGGTTCCAAAGTAGGAGCCGCCTATGCCTCACGTTTCTTGTTCCAGCGACGAGCCGGAACATGCCTCCGCCAGCCAGCGAGCCACGGATCGCTGGCGCACTGACCTGGCATGGTGCGGCCAGCGGGCTGCCCGCCTGAATGCCTGGGAAGACCGTTTCCTGGCCGAGCTTGCTCGCCCTGGTGCGGAGCCATCGTCTAAGCAACTTGAGGTCCTTAGCGGCATCGTCCGCAAGCTCGCTCGCCCACGGAGGCACCGGGCATGACCGTTCGCCAGCCGAGAGGCTATCCGCTGCGCCCGGAGGCGTGCGGGACGCCTGAGTACCGGGCCATGTGCGTTGCACGCACCAAGCTGACCGGCTTCGCGAGCGAGCACGGCGCGCTGCTCGCAGATGGCTCTGCATCAGGCGCTGTAGCCCACGAGGAATTAGCCCTCTCCATCGACCTCTTCCTCGCAATGTCCCGCTGGATCGCCGTGACGTGCCCTTCGCTGGCGGATCTGACCGATGAGGAACACGGCACCGCCGGCGTCATGGCGCAGCTCGCCAAGATGCGCGGCCAGGGACGAACCTGATGCCTGAAGCTCCGATGGGCAACGGCCCCCTCTTCGGCCAGTCTCTGCGGGTTCCACCCTCGAACGTTCCGGTTGAACAAGCGCTTCTCGGCGCCGCCCTTGCCAACAACAAGGCGCTCAACTCGGTTCTCGACTTCCTGAAGCCGATCCATTTCGCCGATGCGCTGCACGGCCGGATTTTCGCCGAAATCACCCGGCGCGTAATCCACGGCAGTGTCGCCGATGCGCTGGTAATGCGCACGTGGTTCGAGGGCGATCCCGAATTCAGCAGTGCCGGATCTGGCTACATCAGCCAGTTGGTCGCCGGTATGGTCTCGCTCGTCTGGGTCCGAGACTACGGACTTGCGATCTTCGAATGCTGGCAGCGTCGCGAGCTTGCCAACATCGCACAGACCTTATTTGATCAGGCGTTTTCCGGTGACCCGGCCATCGCAGCTCCTGCAATGATCGCGGGCGCAGTGGAGGCGCTGGATAAAGTCACCACGGGATCTGGCCTGGAACGCAGGGCGGTCTCGCTGAACGCCGCCATGGATGAAGTTCTTGCAGACATCGACCGCGCAAGTCGCGGGGAGATAATACCTGGCCTGACCACCGGATTTCCGTCGATTGATCAGGCAATTGGAGGATTGGAGCGAAAGACACTGACGATGATTGCGGCTCGACCGGGTATGGGAAAGTCTGCGATAGCAGCTCAGATGGCACTTTCCGCTGCCCGGGACTCGGTCGCCCGGCAGCGCGCCGGCGCGCCACTGGAGGGCGTCTTTTTCGTCAGCCTTGAAATGTCGGCCCCCCTAATCGCTCGGCGCCTACTCGCCTGGCAAGCTGCAGTTGCAGCCAAAGCAATCAAATTCAAGAATCTCAAGCAAGCCGATTTGGACAAGCTCGTCTTGACCCGCAGGCAACTCAACGATCTGCCGTTACTCATCGACGACGTCGGAAATCACAGTGTCGGCGCCATCCGGCTCAAGGCTCGGGCTGCCAAGCGGAGGCAGGGGCTCTCGCTGATCATCATCGACCACCTCCACAAGATTAAGCCAGACGACATTGACGTCAGGAACGGCTCGACGGCTGCGATCTCGAAGATCGGCAACGCACTCAAATCCATGGCAATGGAATTGGACGTGCCGATCATCGCATGCGCTCAGTTGTCCCGCGGACCTGAAGCTCGCGACGAGAAAAGGCCGACGCTGACCGACCTTCGCCAATCGGGTGAGCTTGAGCAAGACGCAGACACGGTCGGCTTCCTCTTCCGCCCCGAGTACTATTTGCCGAAAGGCAGCCCAGAACGCCGGCACGGCGAGATGCTGGACAAGTTCAACCAGCGCTGCGCAGAGACCGAGGAGGCGAGGTCACGCTTTCACGGCAAAGCCGAACTCATTTTCGAAAAAATAAGGGAGGGCTCACCCTGCAGCGTCCCTCTTTTATGGCACGAGGAGAGCACGCATTTCACCGAGCCATCTCCATGAGCGAGCGGCCTTGGATGAAGTACTATCCATCGGACTGGCGTGGCGATCCGGCGCTGCGGATGTGCAGCCTGGCCGCGCGCGGGCTGTGGATCGAGATGATCGGCCTGATGCATGAATCGAGCACGCCCGGGCACCTCTTACTCAATGCCCGAAGCCCGAACATAGTCCAACTCGCGAACTTGGTCGGCGCCGACAACAAGACGGTCGGCAGGATGCTCAAGGAACTTGAAGACGCCGCCGTCTTCAGCCGCACTGACAAGGGCGTAATCTTTTCCCGGCGCATGGTACGCGACCATCGCAAATCCCTGGCCGGTAAGGAGGCTATCGCACGTAGGTGGGGCGAGACGACACCTATAGGCAATGAAGATAGGGCACCTAATAGCCGACCTATTAGGTCAGACGGTAGGTCGGAGGATAGGAAACCTATTACTCACGCGCGCGCACGATCGCGTACCAGAAGCCAGAGTCCAGATAGTAAGCAGCAGCGCGAGCTCGATGGTGTCAGTTGTCCGTCGACATCGACCCGCATGCCGCGCCGTGGCGATCCGCCGTCCGAGTGGCTCCAGCTTGTCCCAGACCGAGGTACCCACGACGACGGAGCCACCCACGCAGTTGTTGGTGGTTACTCCCTCAGCATCGCAGCGGAGGCGCTGTGCGAGGCGGCCGGGATCAACGATGCACACTGGCGTGGCGATTGGCAGATCCTGATCGCCTGGATGGCCGGCGGCTTCGACCTGCACGAACGGATCCTGCCGGTCATACGCCAGGTAGCGAGCCGACCAGGCTACCGGCCGCCGACCAAGCTCAAATACTTCGATGCCGCCGTCCGCGAGCAGAGGGGATCACGATGATCACAGCGGCGCGCCGCTACGCCACAGGCCCGCCCCTTGCCGCCGTCCAACTCCTCGGAACGACGACCAACTGACCCACTGAACGGAGATGAAAATGCTGGACTTGAACCATGACCACACTGTCGCCCTTGACGCGGTCGAGTGGCCGAACGTCACCGGGGTGGCAGTCGATCGCATCGTCATGGAGACCTGGTCCCACTACATCGAGGACGGAGAGCCGGCCGAAGGGGCGACCCTCATCGACACGGGTCACCTGTGCACGACGATGGTTGTCTCCGCCGACGGGAAATGGGACGTGGTCGGATGGTCCGAGGGGTACCAGGACATGGAGGCCCTCGCATTCAAGTTGGCCATGGAGCGCGAGCTGGCCGTCACCTACAACCCGGCGCTCATCCGTCATCTCCGCACGCAGATCAATTGAGTGATGCAGCGGCCCGCCAAGTTGGCTGCTTGTCGCGAGCCGTCGGCCAAACAAAGTTTCAAAGCCAGTGCCCACCACCCCAGAGCATTGGGGCGACAGAGGAAAGCGGCAAATTAGCTCCGTCCGAACACCACCCCGAACCAGGCCTTTTGCCGGGTCTCCGTCGCTGCGGAGATCGAAGTGGAATGGCGGTTCTGAAATGCGAACCCCGTAGTGGCGTGCGACAAAAAAACCAGCGACCCCAGAAAGTCGCACGT
This sequence comes from uncultured Acetobacteraceae bacterium, assembly GCA_964242215.1. Taxonomy (GTDB): domain Bacteria; phylum Pseudomonadota; class Alphaproteobacteria; order Acetobacterales; family Acetobacteraceae; genus LMUY01. Next base: position 24,537 of record CAXTCJ010000023.1, read on the forward strand.
TTGTCGCATTGGCCGCGCGGTCGTGACATCAGATTTGGGCTTAATAGGAGAGCCCGATGAGCGCATTTTATGACTTGGTCGACGAGATGGCCCTCGGCCAGATGTTGAAAGCGGCTGAACCCGCTATGGCTGCCCAGCTGCTCGACATAACAAGAAGTGGCCCACCGCACGTGCGCAGGGAAGCACTCGCTGCGGTCACCGGCGCACCGTCGTCTTCCAGGCCAGCCCGACTCGTCGTCCGGCCCCGTCAAGCCGCACAGGTATGGGAGGACGACGAGCGCTCCGCCCAGAACCTCGACCGCATGAGTAAGGCGCTGGATGCTACCATCGCGGCCATCCCCGCTCGAGCCCTGGAAGAAACGCGCGAGGAGCGGATCGCGCGAGTCCGGGCGACCGCCGTGGATGTGATGGCCAAGGCCATGGCGGGCTTCGAAGACGGATCAATCACCGCAAAGCAGGTCAATTACCTGGAGACCGTCTGTGGCAACATGGTGCAGGCGCATGTGGAGGCGCGGTCATGAGCGCCGCCCAGAACCCCACGGTGCAGCTGGTGGCCGAGCGGCGCCGGCTGGACGAACTTGTTCGCAGCGGCAGTGATACGTCGCAATGTCGCGCCGCGATTTCGCAACTCGAGGCGCAAGTCGCACGTCAAAATGCGACAGGCGAACCCGACTTCCTGCGCCAGTCGCGGGAGCGTGACGCCGAATTCGCGCGACAGGTCGGACAGATCGCCGGCGAACGCGTCCATGCAATCCGGGATGCGAATGCGCTTCTGTCCAATCCGATCGCCAGCGACACCGCCACGGACGCGGCCGTGCAGAGGAGCCACTTTGAGGCAGTTGGGGACTTCTTGAAGGCCCAAGAGGCGCTCCGCACATCGTCCTTGCAGATCGACCTCACGTCCACCGAGCTCGAGTCGCTCACGGAGCGCACACAGGCGCTGGAGCAACGCCGCGAGACGATGAAACTACGGCGCGCTCGCGGCGACGCAAGGCCCGAGGACCGGGGGGAACTTGAGCTGATCACCCTGGACCTGGAAGCACTCGCCCCGCTTACCGCCGCTGCTACCTCGGCGAGCAGGGCGGCCACCGCGGCCCGTGACCAGGCACACCAACGCCTCACCGAAGCGGACAGGCACCTTGATGGGGTCGAAGCCCTCATCGCGTCTTTGGGGCTTCTCGGTGGCATTCGCGCAGCCGACGCGTTTGCCACCGCTGCAGGGGACGCGCTCGCCGGTCAATTTCACCAGCTCGATCCAACCTCGGCTCAGATCGTGCTGCATGCAATGGTCGAGCTGGCCACCGAGATAGACGCGCGGATCCTACTCATGGTCGACCGGATGGCCACGGTCGGCGCCAAGGCGGGTCGCCCCACACCAGCTTGGGGACCGACGATGAAGCTCGCGCAGAAGATCCGAGACCTCGCCATCCAACGACCGACGTGATGGATTCTGCAACAGCTTCCCGGGGGAACCGGGAAGCCTTGCGCGCCGAAGTGATCGCCGCGGCAGTTGCGGAGATTGACCGGACCGGACCGGATCGGTTCCGCGCGGCCGTCGCGCGAAGGTTCGCGGACAGCGGGCTCCATAGGGCGACGATCTATCGCTGGATCGACGCGGCCGAGAAGTCCGGCCTCCTGGGCCAGCGCGTTGGCGAAGCACTTCAGCAGCGAACGCAGTCAGCTGCCGAGGACCCGTCGGATCCAACAGGAAAGATCGCTGAAGCCAACCAGATGCTGGCCAAGCTGCCGCAGATTGCGAATTTCGGGGATGTCACCGGCCAGGAACCAATCCGGTTCGCTGATGCCCTGCGAGAGTGCATCATGGCGGCACGCGATGTGATGCGCCATGCGCGCGACGCGGACGGCAGAGTGAAAATGCCAAAGATGCTGATGCTCGGCAGCGAGCACCTTCGTCGATCAATGGAGACAGCCTCCCGCATCCTCGAAAAGGTCCACGAGATCCAGCGCGTCGAGGAGTTCCACAAGATCATCATAGAGGAGATCCGCGCCGTCGACGCAGAGGCCGCCATGCGTATTCTGGAAAGGATCGACGTCATTTCTCGCGACTGGGGCGCCGTCTAGGTCCCGGCCGCCCGCTCCGACCACTGGCCGGACCTATACCACCCAGTTCCGCCACGGCTGCCAGTTCAGCACAGCCTGGTAGATCATGGCGTAGCCGCCCCGGTTAGGATGCACGCCGTCTCCCTGCTTGGCCTCACGACGCCAGACCTCAGAGGTATCGAGAAGGCGGAAGACAGGCAGGACGTGGACCGCCATCTCTCGGCAGATCGCCTCTATACCGTCGGATAGGCATTTCACTCGTTCGTCCAGAGAAGCGTCACCTGTGCAAGGCGGTCCAATCATTAGAGTGGGCCGCGTCGCCCGAGCACGTTCCAAAATCGTGCGCACGTTCCGCAGAGACATGTCCTCGGACACCCGAGACTGGCCTCCTTCGTGAACGCAATCGTTGACGCCAAAGGAGAAAACCAGGCGCCCGTCGTGCTCTGGCAGAAGCCGAGCATCGGCTTCCCGTTCCCAGCGCCCGGCCACGTCGCTCGATGTGTCCCGGCGAATGCCCAGGTTGTAGAGCGTGATGTCGCGCCCACGCGCCCTTGCCTCGGCGCAGAGACGCCCGGTCCAGCCCAGGCAGTCGTCGTCACCGGTGCCATTCACGAAGCTGTCGCCAAAGAAGCAAATCCTCATGACTGGGATCATGACGGAGATGTCGATGGCGGCAAGGGCAACGACCGCAATGGGATTGAGAGCCGCGGCAATACCCGCCGCCGCCAGCTAGGGCAAAAGCGGTCGTGATATAAGACTGCACCGCCCGAATCTGGCGGAGAATGCCCTTGAGCGCACCACTTGCGATCGAACTGGTCCCTTGCACGCGGCGCAATATGAAGATCACGACCGGTGGGTGCGTGAGACTTTTCCGCTCAGTAGCCGAGAGGATGCCCGAACCGTGGGAGGCTCGATCTTCATGCATCGCCTGCCCGGTCGGAGCGGTTCGAAACGGTGGGCCAGTAAACAAAGCCGCTGAGGCGGTAGAGGCATGGCGGAAGTGCTGCTCTCGCTGCCACGCTACCGGCCGGCGGTTGATCTCCGGCCGGATGTGCGTCTCGTGCTACAACCGAGATCGCGAAGCCGCTGCCGAGTGCGATCGGAAGGGCCATCGCCCCAGGCTTGCTGATCAGATCCACCCGACGAGGATCGTCGTCATCATGGATGGGTCGGCGACGCCAAAGCAATTTGATCGCGTGCTAGCCGCTGCTGAGGCGCTCGTTGCAACTGCCAAGAGCGCAACCGGTCCTATGTCGTTCGGTTGGCCACCCGCTGAACTGGCTGCGGGGTAATGTGGTCGTTCGTCGACCACGCGTGCCGCGAGTGCCTCGGACCCATCCTGCAGTGCGAGAACGTTTTCACCTGCGCAGTATGCCGGGCGGAAGCGAAGGCGTCGCCGACGCCGATCTGCGGTTGCGGGATCCGGCCGCGGCACGGAATCGGCAGCCCCCAGGGCCACTTTCGATGCATGATCAATCCTGCGCAGACCGCGGCTAACCCGGCCAGGATCGTGATTGGCTTTGCGGTGACCTCACCAGTGCTCGACGCGACCGACGAACAACGGTCAGCCGCATGAACTCCGAGAGCGACGTCGACTATTTCACATTTCGCGACCATCTCGCCGCCGACATCAAAAATGGCGACGTGCAGATGGACCCTAAAAGCCTCATCGAACACACCCGCAGCTGCGCCGGTATTGAGCCGGCGGAAGCTGGGGAGTGGGTTGAGCGATTCATGCGCAACATCAACCACCACCTCGAGTTCCACCGAGGGTCGAGATCCGAGAGAAGGATGAGCAACGTGGTCAAACAGCACGGAAGCGCAAAATGACCGTCAAGATCGACATTGGCGCGGATCCCGGCGCCGTGGTTTCCGCCTTCACGCGGATCAAGGACGGCCTGCGCGATGCTCGACAGGCGGCCTCCGACTTCGCCGCAATCGACATGAGCCACGCCGAGTTGTCCGCCCTTGAGGATAAGATCAAGCGGCTGACGGCGGCGTTGCTGGAGATGCAGCGGGCCTCCGCCGGCGTTGTGCTGTCGCATGGTCTGCCCACCCCGCAGCCATCAGCGCCGGGCGGGGCGCCGGGTTTGCCGGCGTGGTATACCCCGCCCGGCGGTGGACCTACTGGACCTGGCGGCCCTCTCAGTGCGTCCCCGCGCGGCCTGCCGTCCTGGTATTCGCCGCCCGGGGGAGCGCCCCCTGCTCCGCCACCGGCGCCAGCCTTGCCACCTCTTCCGCCCCAGCCGGTGCGCCGCACTCCAGCAAGTAGCGGCGATGATGACGGCGGTGGCGCAGTCAGCGCCATCGTCGGCATGCTGCGTGGGCCGATCGGCTTCGCGCTGTCTCTGGCCGGCGTGGGCGGCGCGGCAAAGATGGTCGGCCAGGCCGTCGGGCAATCGGCAGATGAAGCGGTTGGCAACGACCGGCTGCTGCGCACGCTGCGGGACTCAGCGCTTGATTTCGACAAGTTACGAGATGCCGCCCGCGGTGCCGCCGGTGAGATAGGAGCGACCTTCGGCGACATGCAAGGCATGACGCTTCGGTATGCTCGTATCGCCGGCAGCGACGTCGGGAGCGTCGTCGACCGCACGAAGTTCGCGGCCGGCTTTGCTCGCGGCTACGGCATGGACCAGATGGAGGGTGTCACCATTGCGGCTAGGGCCGAGAACGCCGGCATTGACTCAAAGCAATTAGCGGCGGCGATCGGCGATGTGCTGGAACAGGGTGGCCTGCAGGGGCGCCAGAGCGAAGTGGCCAACGCAATTCTTAAGTGGGGGGAAAACGCTAGCCGCCAGACGGTTACCAACGCCCAGGACCACGACTTTGCCAATATGTATATCGGCCTGAACGCTACCGGCATGCCTGGCTTCCGCGGAGCTAATGCGGAAGCACTCATTTCGAGCATGAACACCACGATTTCTCAGGGGGGCGCTGCTGGGCAGGCGTCGCAGATTTTCGCCTCTCAAGCCCTAGCCGCCAATGGCGTGCGCAGTTTGTATGATCAACAATACATTCTCGCTGGAGGGGCATTTCAAAACCTCAGCGCGGTAGGCGGTAAGAACATTACAGTCCTTGATGCTGAGTTAGAGAAACTCAGCAGAGACTATGGGGCTGGAGCGGATATGAGGAAGGCGTCGGCTCTATCTGGAATCACTGGATGGAACCCGCAGCAATCGCTCGAATTCCTGAAGACCTACAATCCGGGAAACTCAAGCAACACCTATGGTGCTCTCCGCAAACTAAACGTCGATCCAGGGCACATGCGTCCCGACGCTTTGGCGGACATCAGCCAGATCGTCGGTGACAATAATGGTCAACTGCTCGGCATGCGGGATAAAGCGCTGAAACGTTCCGATCTGACGGATGACGAGCGCAAAGAGCTGACCGCCGCTAGCGGAGAAAATCTGCGGGGGTCTCTGGTCCGGGCCTATGCCGCGCATGGCATGGATGCGACGCAAGGGTCCGAGACCGTCGACGCCAACGCCAAGTTGTCGAACTCGCTCACGGCACTCGGTACGACGTTGCTCGGGCCACTCAACGAGATGAAGGGGGGCATTGGCTCCCTACTTGCCGCTACCTCCAAGGGCGTGGACATCCTCGAGAAGTTCCTCACCACGGGGACGCCCGGCGGTGGGATGGAGCGTCTGCCCGACGGCACGCTGGTCCCCGGTGGCGGCGGCGGCGGTGCTGGCGGCGGTCTGATCCAGACGGACGGCAACACTGGGTTCACTTCTATCGCCTACCGCACTAGGGGCGGCGGAGCCGGCTTCGGCGGCTTCGGTGGGGGTGGAGGCAGTGGCCAGCCCGCGCTGTCCAGCCCCGAGATGGCCGCCCGGGCAAAGCAGGCCATGGACTACTTCCAAAGCAAGGGATGGTCGCGTGAAGCGGCCGCCGGCATCGTGGCGAACCTGATCAAAGAGTCGGGGCTGAGGGAGGGTGCAATCGGCGACTACGGCCAGGCGCACGGCCTGATGCAGGAGCATCCGGACCGGCTGGCCGATACCGCGGCCGGTATCGGCAGGGATCCGACCAGCAGTTACATGGCCGGGCTCGAGGGTGTGCAGTATGCCCTGACACGCGGCCACGATCAGGGCACCCGGGATACCGGCATCTTCCTGCAGGGCCATCACAGCGCCCGCGAGAACGGCGCGTTCTTCAGCCAGCATGCGGAGCGGCCCGCCGATACCTGGAGCAATATGATAGAGCGGGGCGCGACCGCGGAGGAGTTGAACAACTCGCCTAAGATGCGAGGCGCGGGCGGCGGCGTGACTTCGATCGGGTACCGTGGCGGCGTCGGCCGCATTGAGCCTCTGCGCGTCATTCACATGCTGCCGAACGGGCGGGTGCTGCGCGAGCAGACGCTGCCCATCACTCAGACACCACGGCCGGAGATTGCTTGATGCCAGTCCTTCTCCAAACTTTCCAGTTGTCGGTGGTGCTGAAGAAGCTGGTGCACCGCGCCAACAGCATGGCCGGCGCGGCCTCAGCGCCGCAGCAGCAGATCGACCTCACCCAGTATCTCGGGGACAGCAGTGCTGTCACCACGATCAAGACGTTGGATCAGCCGGGCGGAGGCTTCACCGTCACCTTCCCGGACCAACTTGAGGTCAGCCTGCAGGACACGATTTACGCCCTAATCGAGCCCATGGACATGATCGAAATCCGGGCTACTCGCACGCCGCAGAGCTACAGCGGCAAACCGCTGCCGCTGATCATGCGGGGCTTCGTCTCGTCCGTGCAGCGTTCAGAGGCAATGAGTGAGGACGGGCCGCAGCGACAAGTGATCGTGCGTGGCATCGACAGCGCGAAATTAGCCCAGATCAACCAGGTATTGTTCATGTTCTTGCAGGCCAGCGGCGTCGATTTCATAGCGCGCTTTGACCTGCAGGCTCAGCTTGGACTTGATGCCGGCTTCGAGCCTGTGTCGAGCTATATGGCCAAAGTTGTAGCTTACCTGAACGACCGCGTTGCGAAGCTCGCCGCCTATGGCAAACAGATGGTGCCACAGTTCAAACTCGTCGCCACCGTCAAGCAGGGCCAAGCCTACATCGGGGGAATGACCGATAAAAATGGCCCCATATGGAACTTCATCGAAGGCTTCGCCGATCGGCCATGGAACGAGGTCTTTATCGTCGACGAGGAGGACGCGCCGACGATCTACTTCCGGCCGGCGCCATACAAGGACCTCGACGGCAACTTCGTAATCGACGGAGCGACTGACCCGGGAAGTGTGGAGGTGAAGGACCTGGAACTGATCTCCATCGACGTCATCCGGTCCGATGCTCGCGTAGCGAACCTCTACTGGTGCCCTCCAGCCGGGTCCACGATCGACACGTCGGCGTTCATGACATCGGGCACGATCGCTAACGCGCTGCCGATCGATACGGACTACCCAAACGACTCCCCGATTCTCTATGGCGAGCGAATGCTGCAGGCCACCACCAACTTGAAGCCGAACGAGGCAATCCTGCCATCGACCATGTTACCGCCCAGTGAGCGCGGACCGAACGACACGGCGTATCTCAACTGGACTCTCCTGCGTGCGAAGCAGCTGCAAGCGATGAACCGCGATGCCAGCGTACACGAGGAAGGCACCGCGGTCCTAAACGGGCGGGAGACTTACCAAATCGGCCGATACCTTCGGATCACCCGCGGCACTCTGATATCGGAGGCCTATATGGCGTCCGTAGCGCACACGATCACCCCGCTTCGGTCCTGGACAACGACCGTAGGGTTCAAGCGCGGCATGGGCTTCTACAACCGAGACCGGGCAACCAACGTCCCGTGGTTCATGGAAGGCCGCCCAGGGCCTTACACGCGATGATGCGGCTTGCGCAGGTCGTGCGGGTCAACCAAACCCGGCGCACGGTCGACCTTGTATATTTGGACGATCGGGAGCCGGTCCGCGATGCGGTTGTCATGGGCAAAGCATCCAACACCGGCGGCAGGTGGGATGTGCCGGACGTTTCCAAACCGGTCAACGCGCAAGCAACCGGCACAGTAACTCCGGCAACCCCTTCAATGGTTGCCGTTGTCGATGTCATTTATGGCAATCCGGTGGTGCTTGGCTTTGTGCCAGCACTGGGAAATCAAGTCGCAGTGACGGAGGCGAACCTTGAGATCGATCGCCATCCGTCTGGTGTGGTGCAGACGATCGAGGCGGACGGCAGCATCCAGACGATCCACCCAGGCGGTGTCACACTCCGGATCGGCACGCCGGCGCTTCTGGACCCAGCGACGGTCGCCGCCGACCAGAACTGGCATGTGGCCGCGGGCACCCCGCCGACGGTGACCCTGATCACGCCGAAGGCGAGCCTGGTGATCGACCCCGCGACCGGCAACGTCACCGTCGTCAGCCAGGGCGACGTGTCGGTTACCGCCAAGGATGCGGTCGTCACGGCGTCGAACAACGTGACGGTGACGGCCGGAGCAGTGGCTCAGGTCGCAGCGCCGGAGGTGCTCCTGGGCAGCGCAACCGCTGGGATGAAGCGGGTGGTGGTCGACGGTGACCCGACTGCGAAGGGAGACACGGTCATCGCCCAGCAAAACACCCACGTGTTCGCGCTGTAGATGCGAAGGCCATGCAGGGGACGAGCCCATGAGGAAATTCAACATCGCGGTCGAGCTCGGCGGCCTCATTCCGGATGGCGTGCCGCTCACCGCGGACGCACTGCCAAGCTTGGCCGCCGCGGTGAAGGAGCTTGCCGAGCAGGCCCGCGCGCAGTGGGTGTCCTACGCGATGGGCGCACCGCTCCCCAACGGCCTAATCATCCAGAACCGAACGGGTGAGTATGCCCGCTCCATCCTGCTGCACCAGACAGGGCCGTTCTCGGCTGAGGTGTCGTCGTCGCTGCCGTACGCGCAGTCCATCGAAGAGGGCATGCCGAAGCGCGATCTAAAGGACATGCTCAACCACTCAAACAAGGTGAGGGTGTCGAAGAAGGGAAAACGCTACATAATCATTCCTTTCCGCTGGAATACACCAGGCAGCGTGCTGGGCAGCGCCATGCCGCAGCCGGTTTACAATTGGTGGCGCAGGGCTGGCCGGGATCGCTCGCACATCACCGGCGAGTTCGAGCGTATCGTTGGCCACGGGCCCGAAGGACTCAACGCGCACCGGTTCGACATCAAGACGCGGCAGCTGATGACCACGCCCGGCCGCACCTACTCGTGGGGCAGCCGGCTTGGCCGGGGCGACCTTGACGCCATGGGCATCACCGGCAAGCGAGCGTCGCAAATGGTTGGGATGGTTGCGTTCCGCAAGCCGACCGCAACGAAGGGCGGCCGTGACGGAAAGTATTTGTCGTTCCGTGCAATGGTCGAAGGATCGCCGGGTTGGCAGTCGCCGGCACAGCCGGGCAAGTGGCCGGCGCGCACCGTGGCGGGACTCCTCCTGCACGTGGCCGAGGACACGTTCCGAAGGGCTGTACAGGAAGACGTGGCCCGGCTTCTTGGGAAGCCGTAGCCCACGCGGGGCGTTTGCCCCCTAACCTACCATGCGCTTGATCAGCACTCCCAAAACCCGTTCCACGATCAGCTGCTCGTCCACCCCAGCCTTTGGGCGACCAGTGTATTCGAACAGCGGCAGCGGCGCCGGCTCGACCGGCTTGTGGAAGGCAGCGTCCGGCCGGAACTGGCGCCCATATCCCACCAGCGGGGCCACGTCTGGTGGCGCCACTGACCGCCGCTCCGCTCGACTGATGCGCCACTCGGCCGGCGTCGCCTGGGCTAAGGCCTTGCCAGAAATCGGCCGTGGCGTTGCAGCCGTTTGCACAGCCGCCATCGCCTCCTTCGGCGTGGTCTCGAACCATTCGTTCCTGACGCATGCCTTAGCCAGGAGCCGATGCGCCCGGCGCTCGATGGCGTGCGCTTCGTGGAACGGAACGGCGATGGCGAGATGCAGGTGCAGGTCGAACGGAACCGCGGTTTGCAGCGTGGCGAGGCGCTGCTTTGGATCGGTGGCGATGCCAACCTTCTGGAGGCCAACCAGCGGGCCGATGACGTAGACGTAGCGATGCGGCGGCGGTGGGCGGCGGCTCATTTGCTGCGCTCGCGCATTCTGACCCCGTCGCCGCCGCCGTTCTCGGGGATGAACTCGATGCCGGCGGCTTCCAAGGCGCGCCTGATGGCCTCTTGAGTACTGTGATTCATCTGCAATGGCCCGTCCTCCTTTTCCGCCCTCTGGATGGTAGCGATGCCCACACGGGCGGTGTCGGCAAGGTCCTGCGCTCGCCACCGAAGTAGCGCACGTGCGCCTCGAAGCTGCCGTCCGGTCATACCGATCCGTGGTCCATCACGTAATTTCTCATGCTGCTCTATCAACATTATGATGATGGATCATGCATCATGTGATGGCAAGGCCATCGAATGCACCATGTTCGGCCTGTCGAAAACAGCAGACCGAGTGCTCACCATACCTCTGCGCGTCGTCTCCGTTTTTCCCTGGCTCAGGCATGTTTCCGCAAAATCGCCCGGTTGGCTGCCGAGACGAGCGACAATGGCCGCAGTTCGGTTCACACGCTTGGGACTGACGGAGTCCAGAAACTGTTATCCTCGACCAGTGATACCTATCGTCGTTATGACGATTTACTTCCTTATTCAGCGCATTGACTTTATTGACCGGGAGAAATAGGCAGTATCGGCGGGATAATGTTAAAGCATCTTGCCCCGTCTGACCTAAGAGAGGAGTGCACCATGCCCAAGGCTATCGTTAGCCGTACAATGAACCCTTCGATCGTGCGAGCCAGGGCCAGCGGCCGAGGCGGCAAGCAGATGTCGTCTTCGCCGACAAGGCCGGCTGTAAGCCCGGACGCTCGGCTGATTGGCTTAGCTGAACGAATTCGCCTGAACGCAGCAGCGGCGTTCGGCCCCGATACACCTGACGAGGCACAGAAGCGCCTTACTCGGGAGTATCTCAGGTTGAAGCGCACGCTCGGGGAATTAAGCGCGAAGAAAGCTGAGGGGTTGGTTGCGAAAGCAACTGCGGGAATGTTGGCATTCAATCTTAGCCCTGGCGAGAATCTTGACCCTGACCATGATTTCTACGTCGCATGGTCAGTCTGTCGTGACGTGCTGCTGCTCATTGGCGCGGCAGACCATTTAGCTGGACAGCCGGGACCGGCCTAACGGGAGCCGGCGCTTCAGTGTATTCGACAGTGTCTGGAATAACGTGGACGCTGGGCAGATTGGGGCGAGCAGACCCCACGAATTATGACAGGCGCTAGAATGGACGTCCCGAGCAGCCCAGACCTTCGCCGAGAGGCCGCAGCGGCGTCCATTAAGCAGCTCCGCTCCCGGCTGCTGGACCTGACGGCGCGCAACCCTCTCGTTTCGTTCCCGCATAGCCGCGCGACAGGCACGCGAGTGCACGTCCGCGCCGTCGACGGGCACGTCGATGCCCTGTTCGCGCACCTCGGGTTGGGCAAGCCACTCAACCTCCGCTCGCTGCCGCCGCCGGACGATGAACCGGAGGAGGAACGGCAACCCCGCTTCCGCGCAGCTCTCGATGCGGCGAGGCTGACGGACGAGCGCTATGTGGAGGACTCGGCTGTGCTGTCGGCTGACGACATCGCATCGGTTAAGGCTGCGGCGATCGAGCGTGGGCTGCGCGACAGGGTGAGGGCATCCCTGGACATGCCGGTCCGCAAGTCGGCCACTCCGACCGCGATCGCGGATTATGCCGTGCGCCTCGGCGTCGACCCGTCGTTCGATCTCCGCCCAAGTCCCACCGCGCCGGTTGCGGACCGAGCACGCACGACGGTGGATTTTCAGGCACTTGCCCTTCCTGATGTGCTGGACCGGCAACTGGCGAAAATCCGGGACACCGCCCGTACGGTCGCAGAGGAGACCGGCGTCAGCACGCTTCATCTCTCCTTCGGCTTCCTGGAATGGTTCGAGAGCGACGCGTCGGACCGGCCGATCACCAGTCCCCTGCTCCTGCTGCGGGTGGACATTGACCGGAAAATCGCGCGCAGCCGTTACCAGTATTCGCTCAGCGCCGTCGGTGACGAGGCAGAGGTCAACCTGACCCTGTCCGAACGGCTCGGCCGCGACTTTCGCATCAAGCTGCCAGCGTTGGGAGAAGAGGAGACCCCGGAAGCCTACCTGGCACGGGTGCGTGACGAGGTGTGCAAGGGACGCCCCCGGTGGACCGTCAGACGCTTCGTCACCCTGGCGCATTTTCCGTTCGCCCGCCTGGCCATGTTCCACGACATGGACGAGGCTCAGTGGCACGAAGGCCTGTCCTCCCATCGGGTGCTGGCGTCGCTGCTCGGCGGCCGGGAAGCCGCGTCGTCCATGTTCGCGCCCGAGCACAACGTGGACGCGCCAGCGGTGTCGGCCAAAGTACCGGTCCTGGTCCTGGAAGCCGACGCCAGCCAGCACAGCGCGGTCTACGACGTGATGTGCGGCGAGGACCTGGTGATCGAGGGTCCGCCCGGCACTGGCAAGTCCCAGACCATCACCAACGTTGTGGCGGCCGCGCTCGCCAACGGAAAGCGGGTGCTGTTCGTCGCCGACAAGCAGGCGGCACTGCAGGTGGTGAAGGATCGTCTGGACAAGGTGGGCCTCGGGGACTTCTGCCTCGAACTCCACTCGGGCAAGGCCCGGAAGACCGACGTCCTCGCCTCCCTGGCTCAGCGGCTGGAGCGGCGCCCTGCTCCGGCTCGCATCGACAGTCTAGATGACAGGCTGCGGGAGCTGGGGACGACCCGCAGCGCCCTGACCAGTTACGTCACCTTGCTGAACGCCCCCTTCGGCGCACTCGGACTTACGGTGCACGACGTGCTGTGGGCCGATCGCCGCCGGCGCGACGGCGAGGGCCCTGAGGCGCGGCAGCTCGACGAGGTGACCCTGCCCGCCCCGGAGGCGCTCTCCGCCTCGGAACTGGACATGCGGCGTGCGGTGCTAGACCGCTTCGAGCAGGCTGCCGCCCCGTTACTGCCCGGGTTCGGGACCGTGGAGGCGCATCCCTGGTGGGGGGTGACGAGAGCCGGTCTGCCCTCCGTAGACATGGAGCAAGCAGTCCGGGACACAGCGGACGCTGCCACGGCCATGGAGGACGTCGCGAAAGCCATGGAACGCCTGCGCGCGTTCGGGCTCGGAACGGAGACGACCCTGGACGACCTGGGCCCGATCGCCCAGGCGCTGCTTTCCCTGAGGGTCGAGGAAGGCACGCCAGAGGAGTGGTTCTCGGGCTTTGCCGCTGCGGACGTCCGCAGCGCCGCGGTAACATGGCGCCAGGCCTGCGACCGTTACCGGAATGCCGTGGAGGCGCAGTCGGGCCTGGTCAACCTACCGGAGGGAGTGGAGCCGGACGAGGCGTCGAGACGTCTCGACGCCGCTTGGACAGCGGTGCCGCCTGGTGCGTTGCGCGACGCGGCCTTGCACGAATTCGAGCCATCGGCTTCCGCCCTCCGGGCCGAAGCGGCGCAGTTGGTCGAGATGGAAGACGTCGCGGCGAAAACGTTTGCAGCAATGGGCATGGACGCGGCCACGAGCCTGGAGGACGTGGCAATCGCAGCTGCAGCGGTGACGCTGACCGCCGAACCCCCACAGGCCGTAATAGACATCATCACGCCCGAGTTGATGCGCCGTGGAAGCGCCGAGGTCGTCGCGACCGTCGCCGCAGCCATCCGCACTGCTCGGCTAAGGCGGTCGGAGCTGGATGGGGCATACAGCATCCCGCCCTCGTCGGAACCGGCCCTGTTCCGGCGGCACGCCTCCGCACTCGGCGCGTCCGGGCTGTTCGGCTTCCTGAGCCCGGCGGTGAGGGAAGCGAAGCTGATCTTCGCCGGGCTGCTGCGGGCCCCACGGAAAACCGGCAAAGCCGTCATGGTTGCTGCGCTGGTAGGGGTTGCCGAACACCTCGAGGCGGTCACCGCCATCGAGACCGATATAGCGGCCCGTGCGGCGTTCGGTACCGCCTACCGCGGAATGGCCACGGGTCTCGATGCTGCTCTGGCAGCAGTGGCCTGGGCCGAACGGGTCAGGGCGACGTTCCCGCAGGACTCCCACGCGGCCGTAACGGCTGCGTCCACGCTGCTGTCCGGAGACGTAGCCAAGCTCGGGAAGATCAGGGCGCTCGCCGGGCGGCCGGATCATGGGGCGATGCTGGCCCAATTAGGCCGCCTCCCTCCGTCTTCCGCATCCTTCGCCGCGTCGGCGGCGGACCTGGTCGAGCGAGCCAGAGCCATCGAAGCCTTCTCGTCGTTGTGCCGCAATCTCGGAATTCCCGCGGCTACGAGGACGTCCGAGGTGCCCGCCATCGTAGCCAGTCTGCGGGCAAGTGCGGCGGCCGGGGCCGAAGCCATCGCGCCGGAGACACTGGTGTCCGCCCTGAACGGGACGTGCCCGGCGCCGCTGGCCGATCCGGCGCCCTTCGATGCCGCACTCCGCCTTGCTTCCGCTGTGGACCGGGCGGCCCTGCCGAAGGCCGTGCGGGACGCGCTCTGGCTGGTTCGGCCTGAAACCATCCGCACCATCGTGGTGACCGCTGCATCAGGCGCCATGGTCGCCCTCGGCGTAGCCGTGCAGCGGTGGGCGGCCTTGAAGGGCCGCCTCGGACTCGACGACGCCAGGTTGCTCGGCTGCCGTATCGGTGAGGCAACCGCCAGCCATGTGCATGGACGGCTGTCAGCGGCGGTGGCCCATTCCGGCGCGCTGGGTGGATGGATCCTCTATCTCCGGCAACGCGAAGCAGCCGAGGCGCTCGGCCTCGGTAGCGTCCTCCGGCTCTGGGACCGGCGGGTACTCTCCTGCCCGCTGCGGGCTGCGTTCGACCGTATCTTCCACCACGCCCTGGCGCGTGCGGTGTTCGCAAGGCATCCCGAGCTGGACCGGTTCACCGGCCTGGGACAGCAGGAGGCACGGGCCCGGTTCGCCGCCCTGGACACCGAAACCGTCGCGTTACGCCGGCAACGCCTGGCTGACGAACTCGGCCGGTGTCCCGTACCCGTCGGCATCGGCTCGGGCAGGCGTGGCGACTTCACCGACAAGTCGCTCGTCCTCCTCGAGATCGGCAAGCAGAAGCGGCACATTCCCATCAGGCAGTTGCTCGACCGGGCGGGCGGCGCGGTGCAGGCGATGAAGCCGTGCTTCATGATGTCGCCGCTCTCGGTGGCCCAGTATCTCAAGCCTGACGGCCTGCGCTTCGACCTACTCGTGATCGACGAGGCCTCCCAGATGCGCCCGGAGGACGCCGTGGGTGCGATCGCCCGGTGCGGCCAGATTGTGGTAGTGGGCGATCCCAAGCAGCTGCCGCCAACGGCATTCTTCGCCCGCGGCGACGGCGCGGACGATGACGACGAGGCGGACGAGGAGGTCGACGCGGAGTCCATCCTGGATCTCGCCCAGACGGTGTTCCGGCCCATGCGCCGGCTGCGCTGGCATTACCGCTCACGCCACGGCAGCTTGGTCGCATTCTCCAATCGGGAGTTCTACGACGGCGACCTCATGGTGTTCCCCTCTCCGGCGGAGGCCGAGGCTGGCCAGGGCGTTACCAGCGTCAAGGTGGATGGCATCTACAAGGCGAGGTCCAACCAGGCCGAGGTCCAAGCCGTCTGCGCGGCCGCGGTAGAGCACATGCGGGCCCGTCCGGACCGTAGCCTGGGCATCGCCACGATGAACGGAGTGCAGCGCGACCTGATCGCGTTGGAGATGGACAGGCTGGCGGCGACGCTGCCCGAAGTCGAGGACTACCGGGAGCGCTGGAGCGACACGCTGGAGCGGTTCTTCGTCAAGAACCTGGAGAACGTGCAGGGCGACGAACGGGACGTGATCTTCATCTCGACCGTATTCGGCCCCGCTGCACCAGGCGCCAGGGTGCTGCAGCGGTTCGGGCCCATCAACGGCGCCTCTGGGCACAGGCGGCTAAACGTCTTGTTCACGCGTGCCAAGCATCACGTGCGCCTGTTCACGTCGATGACGCCTGACGACATCACGGCCGGACCGGACAGCCCGAGGGGCGCCCAGGTCCTGAAGGCCTATCTCGCCTATGCTCAGACGGGTCGCTTGGACGCTGGCGT
This sequence comes from uncultured Acetobacteraceae bacterium, assembly GCA_964242215.1. Lineage (GTDB taxonomy): Bacteria > Pseudomonadota > Alphaproteobacteria > Acetobacterales > Acetobacteraceae > LMUY01. Next base: position 40,625 of record CAXTCJ010000023.1, read on the forward strand.
CGAGACCAGCCGCCAGGCGGACAGCGACTTCGAGGTATTTGTCCGGGAGCGCCTTCGCGCCGCGGGCTACGATGCAGTGCCGCAGGTCGGAGTTGCTGGCTTTTTCATCGACCTCGCTGTGCGCGATCCCAGATCGCCGGCAACCTTTCTGCTCGGGATTGAGTGCGACGGTGCGTCATACCATTCCAGTCGCTCGGCTCGTGACCGTGACATCCTCCGTCAGCACGTGCTCGAAGGCCTGGGCTGGACCATCTACCGCATCTGGTCGACCGACTGGTTCCGGGACCCTGAGGGGCAAACGAAAAAACTGCTGTTGTTCATTCAAGAGACTGCAAGGCGGCAAGTCATTGCATAGAGAGACAAGGCCAACGTTATTGTATCGACTGCCGCGCCGAGTGCGCATCGTACAGGCCAGGGCGAGGGCCCGGTAATGGGGAGAATCGGCGAGGGCGCGACCCTCCCGCTGGCATATCGCGCTGGGCAAGCCAAAGCGTTTTGCTACCCGGGGATGCGCGGTAAGGTCGCGCTCCCGGCTACTGCCGGAGGGAGGTGAAATGGCTCGTCGTTCGGATGCCGAGATGCTGATGTCGCACGTCCCCGAGGACGGGTCCCTCGCAAGCAATGTTTTGCTCATCGCTGAACTTGGCTGGAGCAAGGATAAGTACTGGAAGGTCCGCGAAGCCCTACTCGAGAATGGGATGTTGGAACGCGGGCGGGGTCAAGGAGGTAGCGTTCGGAGATCGGTTTCAAGCATCGACCCAATAGCCGACCCCGTTGCCGTAGCGAAAGCAGTTCGAAACTCACCGGAGGCGCAGCTCTACGAGCCACTGCTGGCCGTGCTGTCGAGCGAGTGGGTCCACGAGATGCGGATCGAAACCGACCAGATCCATTTCGAGATCACGGCCAGGCAAGGAAAGAAGGCCACAGGCGGTAGGTGGACCCGCCCCGACATCACCGCGGTGAGCGTTCGCACCTTCCAGCACCTTCCGGGCAAATACTTTGACGTGTGGACCTTTGAGGTGAAGCCAATCGAATCGCTGGACGTAACTGCCGTATTCGAGGCCGCCTCCCACGCAAGCCGGGCGACGCGATCCTACGCCTTGCTCCAGGTGCCGAACGGTTCGTCGGACGACTACGCCGACGTGATTGATCGCTGCGTTAGAGAGGCTGCCCGGCTGCGGGTCGGCCTGATCACCTTCTCCTCGCCGTCCGACTGGACGACATGGGAGACAAAGGTCGAGGCCCCCAAGCTCGATACCGCGCCAGAGGCCCTGGACGAGTTCGTCGGTCACCTGTCGGACCACGCGAAGGGTCGAATAGCTCGCTGGAAGTGAGAGCGGACGATAGCCGCTCCCGCGCATCCGGCCGAATGCGCTACGTCGATGCCAGGAGGGAAAGCATGTCCTTGGCCCGGCCATGCAGGCGCTCGGGATCACCGGTCGCCAGGAAGCCCAGCATGTTCGTTTGCATCCGGGTAGTCTCGAAGTAGTTGGCCCGGCGCACGAGCCATACAGCTTCGTCTATAACGACGTCCGGGTGCGCGAACGATGCATACGCGTCTAGGTAGACCGCCTGTCCCCCTTCGTAACCGTAACGCAGCCAGCTCAACCCATCGAAGATGTCGGCGCCGGCCAGGAAGTAGAGCGGAGTGCGGAGAGGGTCGAGGCCGCCAAAGATGTGGATGGGCATCTCGCCGAGGCCGCACCGATCGAGCTCGCCGCGAAGGGCTGCGATGGTTCTTAGCCTGTCATGCAGGCACGCGCCCGCCTCCTTCTCCGTCAGGCCAACGGCATCGATCCCAGCCATGCCCTTGGCGTTCGCGCCGACCTCCCGGATGATCTCCAGCAGGTCTCGGCTGCGCGGGCGCGGCTTCAAGAGGAGCATTCTCCCGACGCTCCGGCCTGGGCAGAGCTTTGCCGCTGCTTCGATCTGCCGTTCTAATTCAGCCGTGTAGGTGTCGTAGTTGACCACGACCGCCGGCAGGTCCGTCGGCCACCTTGCAAGAGCCCGACGATGGTCGCGCCTGCCGTACTTAACAGGCTTAGCGCCTTCCGGGCCCACGTCCCCTATAGCGGCTGCCTTAGCGATCAGGTTCGCCTCGTATCCACCGCTGTCTATGAAGGTCAGCGGCGCCGCGAGAGCCAATTTGCCGTGCTTGTCATCAAGTAACTTGAGATGCAGGTCGTACGCGCTAACCAGGATCGGGCTCACGATAATCCCGCCTATCCTGGCCACGGTCTCTGACAAGAGGGCTCGGTCGCGGCTGCCACCCCAAACCTTGCTCGAGAACGACGGTAGGACGAGCGGCGTGCTTGCGACCTCGACGCCGTCGATCTTAAGGCTGCGCCCGGCGTATCTCGGCTCCACTGCTCGCGCCGCCTTCCCTGCTCGTAGTCCCAGCTACCTGCAAGCGCGGATGCGACGTGCTTGCCCATACGAACCTAAAGGACAAGGCGGCACAACCCGGGGCCTGAGCTGACCTAAGGCGAGCTATCGGTCCGGTCGCACTCCTTGCAAAAGTTTATGCAAATTGCATAAGAGAGTCGCCAGGGCCGGGGTCGTGCGGGCAAGTGCGGCAAGGCTGATCATCGCCGCGTCGATCTGGTCCGTTCGATCTGCCGGCGCCAAGCCGCGGGCCTCCAGCAAGGCTGCGTATTTTCCGATTCGGCGGGTTTTCCCTGTCCTGAGCCGGGACACAGTGCTCTGATTGACGCGGAACAGCGCGCTCAGGTCTTTATCGGACAAGCCGGTCGCAGCCAGCGTGGAAGCAAAGGACGTCTCACCCAAATGATCGCTCTTCACAACTAGACCCTATGCGTTATGCATAGTTCTGCATAGAATCGCCTGACGTGCAACGGCGGGGTAGAGATGCAAACGGTTTGGGCGGGCTTCGGAGACGATGCGCGGATGCTCTCGCTACCGGATGCGGATGTGCAACTATTACCCGGCGTCAGGTGGGGATGCGCGTCGGTGCCTTTCTCCCCTGCCTATTGGGTAGCGAGGTGCGCCTGGCCGGACGAGACGCTTCCCCGGTTCGAGACGAGGGACGGTTCCCTCGTCGAGGAGGTCGGCTTCTGCCTGCTCGGGGGCTTCGGCATTAAGTACGAGATGAATCGGCTCGCGTTCGATCGGCTGAGGACAGCAGGCGTATTCGACCAATCAGTTCCCTGGAAAGAGGAAGGCATACGACAGCTCTTACTGGCCGCTTTCCACTTCGAGGGAAGGGCGGTCCGCTACCGTTTCCCCAATCAACGGGCCAAGCGCATCGCCGTGATGAGGGAGACGGTGGATTCCGGTGCGATGATTGGGCTCGCGCCGCTCGCCATGCGCGACGCGTTGCAATCGTTCAACGGTATTGGTCCGAAGACGGCATCGTGGATAGTTCGGAACCTGCTCGGGTCGGACGACGTGGCGATCCTGGACGTGCATGTGATACGGGCCTGCTGCCACATAGGCCTGTTCCCGGCCGAAATTGCGCTGCCGGGCGACTACATCAGGTTGGAGAAGCTTTTTCTCTCGTTCTCGGCGGCGGCGGCCCTGCGCCCATCGGTGCTCGACGCGGTGATGTGGGCCGAGGTCAGGGCGAGCCCAGGCTTTGTGGGGCGCGTTGACATGCCACCTCATACGGTGAAGCGTGCCGAAGAACTCGGAGGCGGCCATGGGAGGACGATCGAACAGTAGGCCCTCACGCGTTCCCGCCGGCGGCAGCGCACCTCTGCCGGGAGGTGAGGGAGATGGAACGGGGAGCGGGGTTGCACCTGGCGACCCGTGCCCCCCGAAATTCACGGCGAGCGTTGCCGGCCCGGTCCAAGGCATCACGGCGGGTACTTGGCTGGACGTCGCGCTCCAAGGTTCGGGCGCTCGCATGGTGGTTTTCATCGACCCGGTATCCGGTCAAATCGTCGGTGCTTTGACAGCCGTTCCGAACTTGGCCGTGTTCATTCAGTGCCTAGCTGACGGTATCGTCTACCGCGCGTTTGTCACGAAGGTATCCGGCGGGCGGATCGATGTCGCGATTGTCAGGCAATAGCAAGCTGGTTGTCGCAGGTGGCACCTACGTCGAGGAATGCGTTGCGCCACCTTCGATTTCCCTCCTTGGATCAGGCGGGCGCGCCGCTCTCGCCCTTGCCGGCCTCGAAACTATCGAGCTGCACACCTTCCATCCGGATGCAGCCGACATCCTTGCCAATTTCGGCCCCGACGCCGTGACCTACGGCTCTGCGGCTCGGATCCGTTTTCGCTACTTGCATCCGCTGTCCAAGCCGGACGTGGATTACGATGCTTCGGACCAAGTGCCAGCGGCGAGCCTGACCTGCCTGAGGTGCCTTCGGTTCGGCTGCCTTGAAGGTGACTTCGTCGTGGCCGCCAACGAAGCCGTCTACGACCCGCAGGGTGGGGGCGCCACTTACACGAGCAACGGCTCGTCAGCCGAGAGGCTAGCCGTAGTCCTCAACGAGAGGGAGGCGCGAGGCATAACCGGGCTGTCCGACCCCGCGGCGGCGGCGTGGGCGTTGTTGGAATCGGACGGGGCGGAGGCTGTCGTCGTCAAGCGCGGCGCCCGCGGCGCCATAGTCGTCGACCGGGGGCAGGCGCGCCCCACGGCCCTGCCTGCGTTTAGGACGACGGCGATCGGCAAGATCGGCTCCGGGGACGTATTCTCCGCCATGTTCTCTCACTACTGGCTCACGCGCGGCTTGCCCGCGGCCGTGGCCGCGGAACTCGCGTCCAGGCAGGTCGCGGATTACGTCGCTACACGCGTCCTGCCGCGCCCAGCAGAGCCCCCGGCGATGGTGGCCGCCCCCGTGCGGGACGGCTACCTACGCATTATGGTGGTCGCGGACACGGAAACGACGGCCGGTCTTTGGCTGGAAGCCGAGGCCGTCGAGGCGCTGGCCAACTTGGAAGTGACAGGGGTTGATCGCTACTTCGATTATGCTGCTGGCGGGCCGAGCACGACGCTCGCGGGCTACGACGTCGTGCTCGCGCTACCTAGAACCGCAACCGGCATCGCGGTCGAAGCGGCGCGGTGCGCGCGCGCCCTCGGCATTCCTTGCGTCGGGTTTGCGGAAGTACCGGACCTGTCGGACGTGCTGACGGTGGCAGGCGCGATTGTTGTAAGCGACTTTGCCGCGAGCATCTACTCCGTGCTCTGGGCGGCAGTGTGAGGGTCTTGCTCTTCTCCGGCGGGATTGATTCGACCGTCCTCGCATGGTGGCGGAAACCGGACCGTCTCCTGTTCGTGGACTACGGGCAGGTGTCCGCGCGGGGCGAGGAGCGGGCAGTGGTGCCGATCGCGCGAGATCTCGGGCTGCCGCTCGATATCCGTCGCGTTGACCTGACTCCGTTCGGTCATGGCATCATGGCGGGCGGCAAGGCGCTGAACCCGAATGCGCCCGAGTTCTGGCCATACCGCAACCAGATGCTGGTCACGATGGCTGCGATGGCGTACGCGGACCAGGCTCCGCTGTCCATTGATATCGGAACCGTGCTCGGCGATGACGTCCACCCTGACGGCTCGCTCGGTTTCAGAACGGCAATGAATGCCGTCCTCGCGTCACAGGGAGCGGTCACGCTGCAGGCTCCCGGAGCCGAGGCCACTACGGAGGATCTCATCGCACGCTCGGGGGCGCCGCTGTCCATCCTGGGCTGGACGTTCTCCTGCCACACCGGCACTTGGGCGTGCGGTCATTGCCGGGGGTGCACCAAGCACCGGCAGGTCATGGTCTGGGCGGAGACACAGGAGGGCCCTGCCCATTAACGAGCAAGCTGAGCTCGCCTTGAAGCATGCATGGGATCACTTCCGGATGCACGCCGAGCAGCGGATAACTGTGTTTAACTTCTTCGTGGCCACGGCGGGCTTGTTGGTTTCCGGAATCGGCTACACGCTCCGTTCGCCACGCGAGATGTGGCCGCTTGGGGCGGCCGCCGGCCTGCTCCTACTTGTCTTCGCAGTGGTATTTCGCAAGCTGGACGACCGGGTATCCGCGATGATCAAGTCCTCGGAGTCCGTGATCGTGGAGGCCGAGGCATTGCTGATCGAGAATCCCGCGCTCCGCGCCGTAACCCGAGAGCGCGAGATGACTGCGCTCGCGCGGCGCGGCATACTCGGCGCGTGGACCTATGGAAGGTCGTTTCGGTTCATCTTCGGGCTCATGGCCTGCGTCGGGATGGCAAGCGCTGCCTTATCCTTGTCCCGAGCACCTTTTCCAAAGATCACGATCAGTTGGCGGCCGCTCAACACTTGATGAATGCATTGAGTTAGGTGGGACGGATGCTCACGCCCAATGTAGCCGCGAGTGTGGCCGCCTCGGCTCCGCCCTGTCGTCCCACGTCATGTTCGGCACCGCTGGCCGCGCCGAGCACCGCGCGGCCATGGACTTGGCACGACGCTGGACGACAAAGATCGCCCGCTTCACCGAACTGGCACGCCGATGGCGCCGACAAGAAACGCCATCACCTGCGCCTTACCGCCAGCGAGTAGATGGTGGCCTGCAACGCGCAGATGTCATGTCAGAAGCGGCACCGGTCGATTTCCTGAGCCAGGCCGGCACGGTCGGCTGCGCGGCGCTTGCACGCCAATTCGATGTCTGGGCGAGGATGTAGCCGACGGTGTTACAGCGCATCCTCCGCTTCGTCACTGTCTTCAGCCGCCTCGGCCGCTACCTGAGCAAGAGGCGCAAATCTATAGTGCCAGCACAGCGCAGTCAGAGCCGCTGACGGACGCTTCCTGGAATAGCCGCCGGCGTCGATCCACGACGCGCTCTTTAATGTTTTCCCGTCAGCGCCGGCGTGCTCGAGCATAAGGTCATGCGGCATAAGGAACCAATCGGCTCCGATCGGGAAGGCGATCCAGATGTCGCGACCGACGTACTTCCGATCAATCGTCCACCGACCCTTCAGTTGCACCTTGCGCACGGCGCCGTCGTCCTCGCGGTAGAGAATGAAATCGACGCCGCCGTCGTAGACCGGCAGGAAGGCGTTGAAACCCTGCTCAAGGGCGAGGCTGACCACGACGTTGCGGTTGATGACCTCGCGGATCTGGCTGCTATAACGGCTCACACTCGCTGACCGCCCTCTCCACCTCGGAACCAGTCCGGCATGTCCGCCGCTGGGCTAGCTTTGCCAGGCCGCGCAGCACCTGCGCAACATCGTTAAGGCGGGCCGGACCTATAATCTCCGGCCGGGTGACTGAAGCGCCCGAGAGACGTTGTATCGAAAACGCTCACACCAGCGGGCAGCCGTGTCTTGATCCAAGCCGTAGCGTTCCTGCGCGTGTCGGACCATTTCCGCCGGGTCAGCCTTACAGACCCGAGTGCGCAGGTCGTCCGCCAGGCGGTTCCGAAACTCCCAGTAGGACTGGACCTTGTCATCCAGCGACTGCTTCCGCAGCGCGGCGCCACCGGTGAGCGTGGCGGAGTTCGTGTCGTAGGCCCCGGTGTCGAGCGACTTCTCCAAGTCGATTGCCAGACCGCCGGCACCCCAACTCTTCGCCAGCGCGCCAAGCGGCACGGTGCCGACCGTCGCCACGGTGTGGTTCACCGGGGTGCGGGACAGACCGACATTGGTCCAGCGGACCTTGCGCACCACGGTGTGCATGGCGCCGGTGCTAGCGTCGCGCACTTGCCCTTTCTCAAGCACAGCGCCGCCTACGGACGGGTACCAACGCGCAGGCGGGTTCAGGGAGGTCAGGCTTTCCCACACCTCATTGGCCATCTTCGCCATCTGGCCGGAGCCGGTGTAGATCTGCGCTTTGACGAACGTGCGTGGGCTATCGACCGTGACCTCCGCGGGGCGGCCGATCTCGAAGCCGCTGTAGCCTGGAATGCCGGCTTTCGCCCCGATCTGGGTGACGTGGTCGACGTCGACGTTGCCGTACTTCAAGTAGTAGTCGGCACTGTCCGCCAGCGCCTTGCACATGACCACCTCGCCCTGCAGGTCGCGCGCTTCGTTCGACGCCTCGAAATAGACGAAGCGGTCCTCGCCTTCCGTGGCGGGCCGGGCCTTCAGCAGGCCGGGGAAGCTCAGAAACTCATATTGCGCGGCATTGAACATCTGTGTGGGTCTGGCGCAGCTACGGCCGGTGATCAGGAAGCGCGGCGTGCGATCCAGCGATGACCGTGTCGAGTTTCCCCCGCTCCAAGATCAGATCCTGGTACTGCTCCGCCGCGTCGTCGTCGAGGTTCACCTTCGGGCGAATTGCGTCGAGGCGCCTGTTCACCACCTCACGCCGTGCTACCGCCGCCTTCATGATCGCCTTCTCGGCTGTCACGGTCTTCTCCGCCAGGCCGGACAGGTGGACGAGGCGAGCCTTGATGGCGCCGACGTGGCGCGTAGCGAGATCGGCTTCGGACATGCATCATGGTCCCATCACGACCGGCCCACGATCTCGTAGCTATCACGTTCGGGCGCGACCGCAGCGTAGCACCATTCCCACCTGCTCAGCCGAAGCTTAAGCCGGAAGTCTGCCGTGCAGCGGACGCGGCGTCGGATGCTGGCGCCGACCTGCGCAAATACCTCGACTGCATGCCGTGAGACGAGGCCTGCGCGGGGGCCACTGACGGCTGGTGAGAAGGGATTCTACCGGATTGCCTCCATCAGGTCTTGGGCGGCGACGCCGGCAAAGCCTCGCAGCTCCGCATCGCCCGATGGGTAGATCATCACCTGGCCGCTGAAGCTGAACTTGCGAACAAAAAGCCAAGCGGACTGCAACTTCTTGAAGGAGCGGTCTCCCGAGAGACCTCGCCAGGTGCGGACGATATTGAAGCCACGCCCGCGGCCCCAGCTCGGCCGCAAGTAGATCACGAATTCTTCTTCGGTGCGGGCGACGATGAACGCGCCGAGGATCTGGCCGCCTTCTCTCATCCCCGCCCGGAGGTCCGCCTCTTCGAAAGCGTCAGACATGTTTTCTCCTGCCCGCGTTGCTGGCTGCGACTAGCGGATCTCGCCTCGGGCGCCAGGAGAGCCGCCATGTGGCCTTTCTGCAAACCTTCGCACGAACCTGCACGCTGTAACCGGTTTGGGGGTCGCGTGCCCCAGCAGCACTGAGGTATCTGGCGCACACCCAGCTCACACGCGGCGAGTTCAGTCGCCGGACAATCTGGAATGCTGGCACGGGTGGGATCCCGGTGGCCAGCCGCCTCAATCCCGAGCGGTGGCGAGCAATCCCCTCTCGCACGAGCCGTTACCAGAGGTGGGGCACTTCAGCATTGAGGGAGCCGGCCACGGTGGACAGATGGTTGCAGCGCTACGGCTGGCGGTTCGTCCTAGTCGCCATGGTCGCGGCCGCGCTCGTGCGGGCGTGGCAAATGTGGCGGCATCCGGTGTTGCCGTGGTGATCGCAGGGCATCTCGCTACGGTTCAACCCCGTTCCGGTGGCTTGTGCGAGTGGCCGTCTGTGGAGCGAACCGTGTGCTCGACAACTTTCCCCCGAGCATGAACGAGGGCCTCGGGCGATACATCCTTTACACGCTCGAAATGCTCGCCGCCGTGTCCCTGGCCTGCATAGCGGTGGCCGTGGTGTTTGGGGTCGTCGCATACCGCTCGGCCGGCCGACGGCGGATCGTATGGACGTGGCTCGCGATCGGCTCAGATTGCTGGCGATGGGACCGCCCGGGTTCGTGCTCTACGTGGTGAACCACTAGTTGGCGCTGCCCTTCAAGGCCGCGGTGGCTTGTATGATCCCCGCCGGCAAACTCTCATCTGCCTTGGATAGGCCGCAGACCGCGCCCACGGTCCCGGCATGACACCGCTCTGGCCTTACCTGATACTGGCCTACCATCTCGATCTTGCCTGGCCTGCCTGGACGCCTGGGAGTTCGCCCCGGCGAACGTCCCGCGACTGGAGCCAGAGGTCGACCCTGTTCGGCTGACCCGGCTGGCGATGGAGGTGGCAGATGGCTAGTCGTCGCTTCCGCCGCCATACCTGGGAGCCCCTGACCATGACCTGGGAGGAGGTGGCCGACGCTGTCTCCCGCCGCAACGAGGCGTGGCTGCGGGACAATCTGGCGGCAGATTGTCCCGCGGCCCGATCCGATTTACGGTCTCTTCACGTTGAGGCGGTCGAGACCTGGGCACGGCGTCGCTGGGGGCTTGTCACAGACGCGACCAGCGATGAGGATGCCCGAGCCATCATCCGGGAGCGACTCAATGGGACGCGCCCAGGTGCACTGTCTGGCCACCCGTTGGCGCGATCGGGGCGCAAGCCTGTTCGATGCGGTCGGCGTCGACTTCCAGCAGGGAAGCGCGGGTGTCCGGCTGCGGACTCACGATCGGTTATCCAGGGGTGCCTCCGTGAACCCCTCAATCCCCGGAAATCGTAATCCCAGCCATGGACCGAAGCCCTCGAGGGCGACCTGGGCGACGACGCGGACGCGCCCGAAGACGTTGCCGGAACTGCCGCAGGACGAGGCGGAGGCCACGCCGCGCCAACTCGAACCGGCCAAACTCTGAACATGCGCCTCCGGTCGGACGCTAGGGAGCATGCGGTCTGGTCGTCTTGACACCGGCCTCCGACGAAGGGCCGCGCCTCGCTTCGATCTCGATCAGGCCGTTTGCACCCAAAGGTTCCGCCTGACATGGCACTTACGCCCATTGTCGACGGATCCGACCGCACATCCCGCCTGGCGGCGCGGCCACAGTCGGTGGACTATCGCGATTAGACGAAGCATTGGATGAGCCGAATTGACATCTGAAGACTGGCGCACTGAAGCGGGCACGATGGCTCGAACTCAATCCTCGGGCGGTTCGGTCGAGGTGGCCGGGCTGCCACTCGACCCGAGGTTGACTATGATGGCCGAATTGGACCTGCTGATCCGCAGCGCCCCCCACGAACTTCTTCGATGCTTCGAGCGCGTGACCGAGCCAGACCTCGCTAGATCGGTCGGCAGACGCGTCGACCGGCTTTACGGCGGAGACATGTCGTGGGCGCCGACGGCAGAGGCGGGCTCGGAGGAATGGCTGCTAGCGGCCGTAGAGCAGGCGAGAGCGCTAGACTCCGCCTGCCACGAGTCGCCAGATGCTGGCTACGGTAGCCGCGGCGACCCCGAGCAATGGCGTATCGAGCATCTGGGCGTCTACGTCGTGCCGTCTCCCGCGCGTCGCTTCGACGGGACCGCACCAAAGATAAGAGAACCCTATGGCCGGCGCGGGTTGCTGTATCACCGAGTGATACCCGTCTTGATCGGCGACCTCACAATCAATCTTCTAGTGCTGCCGCTGGGAGTCAGTCCGCCGGTCGTGAACGGTGCAAGGGTCGGCGTCGGTATGTTCACGTCCGCGGATTGGGTGATGGCCACGGAGACCGCGCGAGGGGCGGGCAAGACGTTCGTCGTGACGGCTTTCTCAGCCGACCGGATCGACGACACAATCAGGGCGCAGGTCGCGGCGGCCTTCACCGACGGCTGCCTTGCGGCAATATGGCCAGAGTTGTGCGCACCCCCGTCGGCCGTCAAAAGTATCTCGCGAACTCTCGGCGAGCAGGCGCTGCTGCACGGGGCAGCCAGCCCGCTTCGGCTCGTTGTCGCAGGCTCGTGGCACCTACGCGATGAAAACAACGTTGTGAACGAGGCCCCGTTACTCAGGAGGGACGGTCGACCAGTGGGGCGACATCGTAAGATGATCCCGTTTGCGGACGAGTCGAGTGGTCTGGAGGGAATACTCCCTGGCCGCGAGATAACGGTCGTGGTCAGCGATGCATTCACCGCGACTGTTGGCATCTGCCTCGACTTCTGCAACCTCAACGCCCCGAACCCATATGCCGACCTACCGGTCGACTTTGTGCTGGTTCCTTCACTCGGTAATCCGCAAACGACGCGCGGCCACAAGGAAAACGTTAATCAACTCCATGCTAGGACCGGTGCCAGCGTGATGGTGGCGCAACAGGCATATCCATCGTCTCCGAAGCACAACGGGCACGTGGTCCTGCATTCGCCGAATATGCGAACGTCGAAGGCGCTTGCGCAAAAAGGGATGTGGGCGACCTACGATACCAAGCTGGCCAAGCAACCTCGACGGAAAGCTGAAAGGCTGTAAAATGTCGTCAGAAACAGGAGTCTGCATGACAATAGGTTTGCAACTCGACGCGGTGGCGAGGGCCGACATCACGCCCGGAGCTGCACGTGAGACTCTGGCGGACCTGCTTACGAGCGTCCACACCCCAAAGGTTTTGGAAGACGTCTACCTGGCGCTCCGCGCCTGGGTTTGGAAAACCCTCGATCAGCGGCGTCGCGACGCCGAGCTGCGAGAGTGGCACGACATCCTTGGTGCCACGGCGTCCTTGATCGCTGGACAAAGCACCGCCCTCGCGGCCAAGCTGGACGCACTCCAGGAACTCATCGGCGAATCTGTGGTGGCCGGCGAGCGCTTAAACGTTCAAGATGTTCTGCGCCGTCACCACGTGAGGGAGGCGCTCGCCTTCTTGGAAACCCAGGGCAGGTCTGCCACCCGACAAGCAATCGGGGAGAAGCTGCGGCTGGCGCAAGCCAACCTAACGCGCGTGCTCAACCTGATGGTCGCGGCAGGTCTGATCGAGCGCTCCACGCATGGGCAGCACGCCAGCTTCCGCCTGACGGTCACAGGAATAGAAGCGTTGCCGACGCGACCTCGGCACGGGCGATGGTCTCGGCCCGAACTCCGTCTGCCGGCCGAGATCCTGGATGAACTCGCCCGGGAAGCGGTGAACAGATACATCGGAATACACGGTGCCGAGCACAGGGGCGACCGAGAGGTCATCAAGAGACGGCATCCGACCCCTTCCCCTCACGAGAGGTCGAGAGTGCCAATAGGGCCCGCAATTGTGGCCGCGCCTCAAAATCCTAGTCCGCAACTTGGATCAGACGTGTATTATCGTGCCCCACTGCAGCCAACACCTGCCGCCCCTCCATTCCATGGGCTTCGGACTGCCATCTTAATGCCGCCCCTGGCGCACGTTGATGTCTAGGCCGGCGGGGACCATGGCAAAGGTCGAAGCGGCTCAGCCGCCCGTACAGTCAGAAGGGGAACACACCGATACGACAACCCTGCGGGTGGACAAGAATGTCCTGGACCGGCTGACTGTGGTGAAAACCGTTGATCTGTCACTCACCGTGATGTTCGGGGAAATCGGGTCGGATCGGCGTGCCGTACTCTTTCCATGCGTGCATCTCTCGCTGACACCATCGTCGGATAACGACGGGGTCGACAGCACCGATCGGTGGGACCGGCCTGCCTTCTCCGAGCTCATAACGCTGGACAACGCGTGTTTCATAATGAACCGGATGTCTGCGGAGCTTAGCGAAGCATACGGACGCCTCACGAGGCTGTCCAAGGGCGGGATCAAGCTGGCGCCTGACAGCGAACACAACGCCGCGGAGTTGCTTCAAAAGGCGCGTGACAACCTCGAAGCGTGCGTCGCCAGCCTAGGTGGAGTGGCGAAGGCGGACTGAAGAACTGGGTCTCCGTCACTCAGCTGGGCGGTGCTTCGGTGGGGGTCATGAAATCGGTGATCGCACCCGTTCAGCCACTCCACCGACATCTGCCTCCGGGAACCGGCCCCCCTGCCGGCTCGTAGCGGTGACGCAGGCAGGCGAGCCCCCTTTTCAGCGGCGAAGTCGGCTTGGTTAAACCCGGCCGCGGAGCTCTGGCTACCTTTTCCCCTAAGTGCGCAAGGCCGGTCACGTCTCCAGCGCCCTTGCGCGGCACGCCCGAGGACGCGAGGGGACCGTGTTCGCGCCGGACAGCCGCGGCCGCCGCGACACGGATGGCGACCGCTGCGATGGCCTCCCCAGCCGGTGCCCTGAGGGCTCCGGGGCCGGCACCATCCGGTACCTTCCACCACTCCCACACCCCGGCGAAGGTGACGGGCGAGCGATCCCGCCTGGCGATGGTGTAGGGCTGCTTGCCGTCCGGCATCGCCTTCCACTCGTAGCCATGACGAGAGAGAAGCAGGCGTCCGGTCAATGTCCGGTCAGAAAACCGGAAAGGCTTAAAAACTGGCGCGCCCTGGTGGATTCGAACCACCGACCTTCGGATTAGAAGTCCGTTGCT
>CAXTCJ010000024.1:0-53296 GCA_964242215.1 uncultured Acetobacteraceae bacterium
CGCCCCCAGACCATCCTACCCCAGCCAACGCCAACAGCATGCATGCAACAAGGTCACTTAAAGTGGCAGGAGACTCAAACCCAGACGGCCCTCGGCGGAGGGATACTGTAAGCCCTGGACCGGGCTTCGTTGTAGTGTCTCGCCTAGTGGTCTCCCGATCTCGCTTGTCGGCGGTCGGCGCACTGGAATGGGTCGAGTGGTTCAACAATCGACGCCTGCTCGAGCCTATTGGAAACGTGCCTCCCACCGAAGCCGAGGCCCGCTATTATGCCGAACTTGAGACCCTCGCCATGGCGGCGTGACCGCGGCGGCTCCCGAGTGACCGCTGCTACTGGAAATCGGTTGTCCCCATCATGCGCTACGAAGGCAGCGCTCTAGGCAGTGGCGAGGTCACTGGTTGGAGGCGCTGGGCAGCGACCTGTCTACCCTGGGGGCCAACAGCCGGCCCGGTCCCGGGGGATTCGTTGCCGAGGTCGCGGACACGCCGGCAACTCGATTTAGGGAGGCGCAGATTGTCTTTGTTTGCGTCAGGCGCATTGGCTCACGAGCCTCAACCACATACGGGCGAAATGCGAGGCTTGGCGTCGAGACTACAACGAGATTTGCCCACACAGCGTGATCGGCAACAAGCCCCCGATCACGTTGCTACATTGGTCAGGCGAGCATGGCTCGATCTGACGGCCGCGCTCTGGAACGATGCAGCCGAGTGTCCACGATGGAAGCGCTTCAACTATGGCCGAAAGTCTAGCCTCGTGCTGTTCGAAGAATTGGTGCAGAGTACCTGCTGGCTACCCCAGTCGTTAAGGGCATGCGCGCGAAGGTCTAGGCGGCATTGATGTTCTGATGTGGCGAACGGACCCATGGTTTGCGGCTCGCACCAGTGAGTGGCGCGGGCTCATTGCCGCCAATCAGTGTCACTCGCCCGCGTGACTGCAACTCTTAACGGTGAGTGCGTCAAAGATGGGCCTGATCGGCCGGTGACTTCGGCTGCGCTAAACGTGGCAGTCGTGTCGGAGCGGAGCATGCTCGGAATCAATAGGTAAGCAATAACGGCACCGAGCACGCCAATCCCGGCCATCACGTAAAGGCCGACGGTGACATCGCCGGTGACCGTCTTCGTCCAACCGATGATCGATGGACTCACGATACCACCTGTCAGCGAGATGGTGTTGAGTAAAGCGATCCCCCCGGCGCTGCCACGACCACGCAGGTAGTCCGTATTGATCGCCCACCCGACCGGCGCGCTCGCCAGCAAGCCACACATCGATATGGAGCAGCAGATGATTGCAAGCCATAGGTTATTCGAGAACAGTCCAATACCTGCTAATCCGACACCGCCCATCAGGTTGGTGATTACGCAGTGCCAGCGACGCTCCCCCGTCTTGTCGGAACTCCAGTTCACAACGATCAGCGCGATCCAGCTCCAGAAATAGGGAATAGCGGAGAGAAGCCCGACATAGAACGGGCTGTTCACGCCATTGGACTTGATAATGGTCGGCATCCAGAACCCGATGGCGTACAGGCCGCAGATATGACCAAATCCGAGTGTCGCGATCAGATAAAGCCGCCAATCAGCCAATACTCGACCAAAAGTGTGCTCCTCGTGGGGGGAGGTCGCGTTGGATGCATCAACCTCCGTCGCCACGAGTTGGCGTTCGGCCGGGGTGAGCCAGGTCGCCTCATGCGGCCGGTCGTTGAGGAAGAACAGCGTGACGATCCCGAGAAAGCAGGCCGGCAGGCCTTCAATCAGGAACATCCATTGCCAGCCGCGAAGCCCGCTCGTGCCGCTGAACATGGTCATCAAGCCACCCGAGAGCGGGCCGCCTAGCAATCCGGCGATCCCGACGGAGCACGTGAAGATCGCGATCACCCGCGCACGGCGATCAAGCGGATACCAGAGGGTGATGAAGAAAATTATTCCCGGATACAACCCCGCCTCAAACAAGCCGAGAAGGAACCGCACAACGTAAAGATAGGTGGCGCCGGTCACGAAAGCCGTAGCGGCGGCAGCCAAGCCCCACAGGATCATGATTCGGGCAAACGTCTTGCGGGCGCCCAGCCAGCCGAGCATGAGATTGCTCGGGATCTCCATAAAAATGTATCCAACGAAGAACATGCTGGCGCCGAAGCCATAGGCTAGATCCGTCAGGCCGATATCTTGCTTCATTTCCAATTGGCCGATACCGAGATTGATACGATCCAAGAAGGCAATCGTGTAACAAATGAATAGGAAAGGCATAAGTCGCCAAGTGATCTTCCGGTAGACTCGGTCGGCTTCGACCGTACCGGATCGGATTAGCGCCTCATCCATTGTCAGTCTTCCTGTCTTATTATGTTTCGGTCCCGACGGCCCGGTCAGTGACCGCTAAAAGGTTCGGCCGCCGTTTTCAGGGCAGCGATCCCTCATGGCGGTTTCCGTCCGGAAACGTTTCCAGCTTGTATAAATCGGTATCACAGTCATTCTGGGATGGAAAGTCCTTTGGTAGGCCCGGCTTTCCCAAGTTGTGCCGGCCTGCACACGTTGTGGCGCGTACGGCTTGCACCTGTCGCTGGGCAAGCGCAGTTACCGCGAAATTCGATGGGAGACTCTGATGACCCGTATCGCCGTGTTGGATGATTGGCAGGGAATAGCGGAGGCGGCGACCGACTGGTCCGCTCTGAGATCCCGAGCAGAGCTCGTGTTCTTCCGCGAGGCCCTCAGCAGCCCCGAGGCCATGGCAAAGGCGCTGGCGGGGTTCGATGTCATGGTGGCGATGCGAGAGCGATCCTCTTTCCGCGAGCCAACTATCGCCCGCTTGGACGATCTGCGCCTGCTTGTGTTTACCGGCGCGACCAACGCGGCGGTCGACGTGGACGCATGCACGGCGCGCAACATCCTTGTGTGCAACACCAGCGGCTCCCGTCCGTCTCCTGCAACGGCGGAGTTGACGCTCGGCCTCATGCTGGCCGTAGCGCGCGACATTCCGCTGGCCGACGCGGAGATGCGCGGGGGGCGGTTTCAGCAGCATGTGCTGCCGGGTATGGAGATGCGCGGCAAGGTGCTGGGCATCCTTGGCCTTGGCAAGATCGGCGCGACCGTTGGCGGCTTTGGCAAGGCGATGGGCATGGAGGTGATCGCGTGGAGTACCAATCTGTCCGACGCGCGTGCTGCCGAGGTGGGCGTCTCCCGCGCGTCGAAGGACGAGTTGTTCGCCCGGGCCGATATCGTGAGCGTCCATGTCATCCTGTCCGATCGCACGCGCGGCATCGTCGGCGCCCGTGAGATCGGGCTGATGAAGCCCGGCGCGATGCTGATCAACACCTCCCGCGCGCGCCTGGTCGACGAGCCAGCATTACTGGCCGCGCTAGCGGAGCGCCGGATTCATGCGGGGATCGACGTCTACGAGACCGAGCCCTTGCCGGCCGGCCATCCGCTGCGCAGCGCGCCCAACACGGTGCTCACCCCCCATCTTGGTTACGTCTCGCGGGAGGCGATGTCGTACATGTATGGCCAGTGCGCCGAGGACATCCTCGCTTGGCTGGACGGCGCGCCCATACGCGTCGTCAACCCGGCCTGAGGGCCGCGACGGGGTCTCGGGAGGTTAATGTCTGGCGGGGGGAGGGGGCCTCGGCTCTTACCGCCGCAGCCGCGGCGGTGGCCCGCACGACGCCCGGACGATCAGCTCCATGGGGAATACGTGCCGGCGCGGCGGCAACGCTCCATCCGCCAGCCGGCTGATGATCAACCGTGCCGCCGTGCTGGCAAGCGAGGGGATGTCCCAGTGGATGACGGTGATGGGTGGCGAGGCAAATCGGGCCAAGTCGCTGTCCGCTCCTCCGATCAGCGACAGGTCGTTCGGGATTTGAAGCCCTAATTCCTGCACCGCGCCTAGCACGCCCGGCAGCAGGGCCGTACCGCCCGCGATGATTGCCGTTGGGCGGCGTGGACCGCTCAACAGCCGGTGCGTCTGCTGATAGGCGAAATCCCGCCCGAACGATCCGGTGAGGCACGAGGTTGATTCTTCCGGCAGCCGTGCGGCGGTAGTCGCCTCGCGAAAGCCGCGGATGCGGTCGCGGGTAGGGAACACATCGGGCTCGCCCGTGATCAGCGCGATTCGGCGGTGGCGCAGACCGGTCAGATAGGCGACCGCGGCGCGGATTCCGCCGGCATGGTCAGTCTGCACCGCATCCAGTTCCGCAGGGGCGGCGCGGTCGAGCAACACCACGGGGGGGCCTGGCCGCGTCAGTTCCTTGACAAGCACCGGCTCGGATTCGGAGGAGGTGGCGACGATGATCCCGTCCACCCGGCGTGCTTTGAACCGCTGCAGCATAGCGAGTTCACGTGCCGGGTCATGGTAGGAAGACGCAACGAACAGGGAGAAGCCGAACCCATCTACCTCCTTCTGCACTGCGTCGGCCAACGCGCCCAGAGTGGCCCCTGTGAAGTCCCGCACGATAAAGGCGAGGGTGTGGCTCACCCCCGCGCGCATGCTGCGGGCGACCAGGTCGGGGCGGTAGCCAAGCCGATCGATGACCGCCAGTACGCGGTCCCGCGACGCCTCGTTCACGTCCGGGTTGTTGTTGATCACGCGGGACACGGTGCCCAGGCCGACGCCCGCCTCCCGTGCTACGTCCTTGATGGTCACTTGGCGGGTCGCGCGGATTGTCACGAGGCTGGGGACGGCGATGACACGGCTGATTCTCATACAAGCTGTTGGTTCCTCATACGGAATTGGCCTTCGGCACGCCACACCGGTTGCACGTTGTGCCTCCGCTTGACCTGCAGAACGGCGTCTCTTATGGTTGGAAACGTTTCACCAAGAAAGAAACGCGGCCTGAAGTCGGGCGCGATAAAGGGGAGGAGCCTGGCTTGCAAGAGGGCCGTCCGCAATGATCCGCTACGTTGCCCTGCGAATCGCGCAGATGGCCCCGGTGGCATTGGTCGTCACCTTCGTCGTGTTCTCGACCACCTTGCTGCTGCCCGGTGACCCGGCGTTGGCCATGCTGGGCGAGCAATCGACCGAGGCCCAGCGTATTGCGCTGAGGCACAGCATGGGGTTCGACCTGCCGATACCGCTGCAATATGGCCGCTGGCTGGAGCATGTCCTGTCCGGTGATCTCGGCCGTTCGCTCACCACGCAGGAACCGGTTGCCGAGATGCTGGGCCATCGCGCGCCGCTAACGCTGGAACTGGCGCTCCTCTCCGTCGTGCTGGGGATGCTGGTAGGAATTCCTGCGGGTGTCTTTGCGGCGGTGAGGCGTAACACCTGGGTCGATGCCGTCGCTAGCGTCGGTGCGATGTGCGGGCTGGCCATTCCGCTGTTCTCTGCAGGCATTCTGCTGGTGATGCTGTTCTCCATCCACCTAAACTGGCTGCCCTCCTCCGGCTTCGTGCCGTTGTTTCGTGATCCAGTCGGGAATCTGCGCTCGATGGTGCTGCCGGCCATCACGCTTGGCGGCTCGCTGGCGGCGCTGGTTACCCGGCAGACCCGCGCGGCGATGCTGGAGGTGCTGTCCGCCGACTTCATCCGCACCGCTCGTGCCAAAGGCGCGCGAGAGCCGCGGGTGATGGTGCATCACGCCCTGCGCAACGCACTGTTGCCGGTGGTGACCGTGGTGGGGCTGCAAATCGGCACGCTACTGGGCGGGACCGTGATCACCGAGACGGTGTTTTCGCTGTCGGGGCTGGGCCGCATGGTGGTGGACGGCATCTTCCAGCGCGATTTGCCAGCGATCCAGGGGGCGATCCTGGTTATCGTTCTCAGCGTCTTGGTGGTGAACCTTCTGACCGACATTGCCTACCATCTCGTCGATGTCCGAGTTGCGCGATGAAATCGGGCAGTCAGGCCATTTCGGTTCCGATGGCCGCCACTGCGGAACCACCCTCCGTTGGGCTGTACCGGCTGGCAGGGCGCCGCTTATTGCACCACCGCCTAGGGCGCGTTGGGCTCGTCCTCTTGGTGCTTCTCGTGGCCGCAGCACTCGGCGCCGACTTCATTGCGCCCTACGACCCGACGGTGCCGGATTACGGGGCGATGCTGGATGGTCCGTCCTGGATCCATCCCTTCGGGACCGACGATCTGGGGCGCGACATCCTCTCGCGCACCATTTTCGGAGCCCGCGTGTCGCTGGAGGTCATCAGTATCTCCGTGAGCACGGCGCTTGTGATCGGGACCGCAATCGGGCTGGCGACGGGCTATGTTGGCGGTTGGGTGGACCACGTCGTGATGCGCTGCATGGACGGGCTGCTAGCCTTCCCGATGTTGGTCCTGGCCTTGGCTGTCATCGCGGTTCTGGGACCAGACCTCAGCAACGCGATCATAGCGATTTCGGTGGTCAATGTGCCGGGTTTCGTACGGCTGGTGCGCGGCCAGGTGCTGGCAGTGAAGCAGCTCGACTATGTGCTGGCTGCGACGGCGCTTGGTGCACCGGATTGGCGGATCGTGGCCTATTATGTTTGGCCTAAGATCGTGGGCCACGTCATCGTCTATGCCTCGCTTCGGGCCTCGGCGGCGCTGGTCACCGAATCCTCGCTGGCGTTCCTCGGCCTGGGCGTGCAGCCGCCGATGCCAAGCTGGGGATCAATGCTCGCCGATTCAATGCAGCATTGGGATGCATGGTGGATGAGCCTGTTCCCAGGCGCCGCCATCTTCATCGCCGTCCTGTCGCTGAATGTACTGGGTGACGGCCTCCGCGACGCGCTCGACGCGCGAATTCAGGCGTAAGCGATGCAAACCGGGGATTTGCTGTTGGAGGTCGACCGGCTCAGCGTCGGCATCACGATCGCCGGGCGGGCCGTGAACGTGGTGCAAGACGTGTCCTTGCAACTCCATTCCGGCGAGACCGTGGCGCTGGTCGGCGAGTCCGGCTGCGGCAAATCCGTCACGAGCCTCGCGATCATGGGCTTACTGCCGCGGCCGGTCGTCCATGTCTCGGCGGGCCAGGTGCTGCTGCACCAGGATGGCCGGGCCACGGATTTGCTGACACTGAAACCTGCCGGGCTGGCGGCGATACGCGGCAATGATGTGGCGATGGTATTTCAGGAGCCAATGACGACTCTGAACCCGCTGCATCGGATCGGTGACCAGATCGCCGAATCCCTGCGCATCCATCGCGGACTCGGCCGGGCGGCGGTGCGGATGCGGGCCGCCGCCCTGCTGGACCGCGTCGGCATTTCAGACCCAGCGTCACGCCTTGACAGCTATCCGCACGAACTGTCCGGTGGGATGCGGCAGCGGGTCGTGATCGCGATGGCGCTCGCCTGCGACCCAATGGTCCTGATCGCAGACGAGGCGACGACCGCTCTGGACGTGACCGTACAGGCGCAAATCCTGGATTTGCTGCGGGATATCCGCGACGCCACCGGCATGGGGATGCTGTTCATCACCCACGATTTCGGCGTCGTCGCGGAAATCGCCCAGCGCGTGGTCGTGATGTATGCCGGGGAGGTGGTGGAGGAAGGCGATGTCCGCCAAATCCTCAGGCACCCGCTGCATCCCTATACGCAGGGCCTGATCGCGTCCCTGCCGCGTATCGACCGGCCAATGCAGGAAGGAGCGTTCTACGCGATCGGCGGTCGCGTTCCCGAACCCGGCGCGATGCCGAAAGGGTGCCGCTTCCGCCCACGTTGCCTCCATGCCCGGACCGATATTTGCACGTTGCCACAGACTTTGCAGCCCATCGCCGAGGGACGGCAGGTGCGCTGCATCCGCTGGCACGAATTGGAGACGCCCCATGCCTGAGGCCGTTCCACTGGTGCAGGTGGAGCGCCTGACCAAGCATTTCCCGCGGCAGCACGCGCAGCGGGGCAAGAGCATGGTGCGCGCGGTCGAGGACGTAAGCTTCGAAGTTGCCCGCGGCGAGGTGCTAGGCCTGGTGGGCGAATCTGGGTCCGGTAAGAGCACGATCGGGCGGCTGGTGTTGCGTCTCCACGATCCCACCACGGGCCGTGTGCTGTTCGACGGGACCGATCTGGCGAGCCTAAATCGCCATACGCTGCGCCAGACCCGGCGGCGTATGCAGATGATCTTCCAGGACCCCTACGCCTCGCTGAATCCGTACATGCGTGTGCAGGACATGCTGGAGGAGGCGCTGGTCATCCACCGCATCGGGGCCGACGCCGAGACCCGCCAACGCCGAGTGACGGAGCTGCTGGATATGGTCCGCATGGGGGCCCGGTTCGGCCAGCGCTTCCCGCACGAATTGTCGGGCGGGCAACGGCAGCGCGTCGCCATGGCCCGTGCCCTGGCCGTTGCGCCGAATTTCGTGGTGGCAGACGAGGCGGTCTCTGCGCTGGACGTGTCGAACCAGGCGCAGGTGCTGAACGTGTTGGCAGAGCTGCGCCAGATATTGGGACTGACCATTCTGTTCATCAGCCACAATTTGGCGGTGGTCCAGAACGTCACCGACCGGGTCGCGGTGCTATATCTCGGCCGCATGATGGAGGTGGCGCCCACCGCTGAACTGTTCCGTGCGCCGCGCCACCCTTACACCACCGTATTGCTGTCTGCGATCCCGATTCCGGACCCGGATGTCGTGCGTACCCGCGTGGTGCTGAATGGGGAGATACCTAGCGCTGCCGATCCGCCTTCAGGCTGCGTGTTCCGCACGCGATGCCCCATGGCGATCGCTCGCTGTGCGGAAGAAACGCCTGTCTTGCAGGATTTGGGAGGCGGCCGGGCCGCCGCCTGCCTGCGGCTCTAAGGCAAAAACAAAGGGGAGCGGTCGAAGGTGCCAGATCTACTGCAGATACCATTGAGCCGCCGGACCACGCTGGCCCTGCTGAGCGGCGCCCTGGTAACGACCGGCGGAGCACGCGCCGAAACCAGCTCGATCCAACGCGGCGGCACGCTGACCGCGTTGATCGAGCTGGATGCGGCGAGCCTGGACCCACTCCGCGGCAACGCGCCGGCCACCGACCGCAAGGTGTTCAACCTGTTTGCCGAAAGCTTGCTGCTGCAGGATGTGGACGCGACCATCAAACCCTGGCTGGCCGAAAGCTGGACGGTCGAGGATGGCGGTCGCAGCGTCCTTTTTAGCCTGCGCAAGGACGTGCTGTTCCAGGATGGCACGCCATTCGATGCGACGGCCGCGAAGTTCAATCTGGACCGCCTGCTGGACAAGACCTCGCCCCCGCCAGCCCGGCAGTTCGTGCAGGAAATGCAAGGCACGGACGTTGTGGACGACCACACCATCCGGGTCCGGATGTCGCAGCCCGCCGGCGCCTTCTTGGCGATGATGGCGGCAGAGGCTGGAACGATGATATCCCCCGCCGCCCTGAAGGCCCGCGGCGTGGATTTCGCCCGCTCGCCTGTGGGGACTGGCCCCTTCAGCATTACTGGCCGCACCAGCGACCAGATCGTCGGGGAGCGCAACCCGCACTATTGGCGTGTGGCCGCGGACGGCAGACCCATGCCCTATCTCGACCGCATCGAACTCAACGTCAATCCGAACGAAGCGATCCGGCTGATCCAGCTTCGCTCCGGCGCCGCGCAGTTGAGTGATCCGGTGACACCGAAGAATTTTGATCAGGTTCGGCGTGATCCGGATCTGGTGCTGCTGGACGCAAAGCTCGGCCCGGTTTTCATGCTCAGCTACAACGTGACCAAGCCGCCTTTTGACAACATCCTTTTGCGCAAAGCGTTCGCAATGGGGATCGACCGCACCGTGCTGGTGAAGGCCGTTACCGGCGGGCAGGGTGAGGTGCTCCGCGGCACCCTGCCATCACGGGACTGGGCCTATGACGATGCGCTGCAGCCCGAGCCTTTCGATCTGGCACAGTCGAAGGCACTCTACGCCCAGTCCGGCCACAAGGGCCCGATCACGCTTGAGGTGGTGCAACGTGATCCGGATACCCAGGTAGCACAGATTATCCAGGCGATGCTGAAAGGCGTTGGCATGGACGTGCACATCAACGTGCTGGAGCGGCTGTCGAACCTAAACAAGGTTCTGCACCAGAATTACGAGGTAACGCTGGGCCGTGCCTCGATCCTGCAAATGCCCGATCCAGACACGATCTTCTCCAGCACATACGGCCGGGTCGCATCACTGAACTACATGGGGTTCAAGGACGAGGCAATCTTCGATATAGTAGATAAGGCCCATGGCGAGATGGATCAGACGAAGCGGAAGGCGCTTTACACGCAGATTCAGCAACAGCTGAACGACCAGTATTTGCAGACCTTCCTGATCTGGTCGCCAACGCAGGAGGTCGCCTCTCGCCGGCTACAGGGGATGCGGCGGGATAGCACGCTGGTCTGGCACTACGACGAGATGTGGCTGGAAAAAGCCTGAAAGGACACACCATGCCGATCCGACTTTGGCACCAATCCGTCACGGATTTACGACCTGGAAGCTCCTACACTGCGGCGTTACTGCGGCGGGCGGAGACGGTGTTGCCTGGGCAACTCGCGGTTGACGTCTTCGGGTTGCCGCCTGGGCCGTATGACGGCAACCCGCCGTCCAACTTGCTCGGCAACGCCTTCATGTACCATCGTATCCTGGACCGCTTCATCGACAACGCGATCGAGGCCCAGCGGCAGGGCTACGATGCTTTCGTCATTGGGTCGTTTGCCGATCCGCTGATCACGGAAATCCGCGCCGTGGTCGATATACCTGTCGTGTCGCTCATGGAAACCTCGCTCCTCATCGGCTGCTCGTTCGGACAGACCATCGCGCTGGTCACAACCGCACCGAACGTGGCAAAAATGATCTCGCGCTCGCTGGCGCAGTATCGACTGGAGGCACGGGTGGCGGAGGTGGTGGCCGTCACGCCGGCCTTGCTCGGCCCGGTGTTACACAATGCGTTTGAAACGCCGGAGCCGGTGCTGGAGCGGTTCGAGCGTACATCCCGCGATGTGCTGGCGCGCGGCGCCGACGTGATTGTCCCCGCCGAGGGTATCCTGGCCGTGATGCTCGCCGACCGCGGCATCACCCGGTTTGAAAACGCCCCAGTGCTGGACGTGATCGGGATCACCTGGAGCTACGCCGCGATGCTGGCCAATCTACGCGCCCGCTGCGGCCTGGAGATCACCCGGCGTGGCCTATACGAGCAGCCAAGTCCGACCCTGCTCGCCGCGCTGATCGAGGCCGGAAGGAAGGAGCAACGCCCATGAAGCTATGGCATCAGTCCACTACGGAACTACATCGCGACGCGCCCTACAGCCAAGCGCTGATCAAGCGCGGCCGGGATGTCTTGGGGGAACCGGTGGTGATCGATACTTTCGGCCTACCGGCCGGTGCGTATCACGGCCGCTCCGTCTCCCGCGCGAACGGCAATGCGTTCGTCTATCACCGCATCCTGGACCGCATGATCGACCAGGCGCTGGAGGCGGAGCGACTGGGCTACGACGGTTTCGTCATTGGGTCTTATAGCGAGCCATTCCTGAAGGAAATCCGTTCGGCGGTCGACATCCCGGTCACCTCGATCCTGGAGACGACGTTGCTGGTTGGTTGTTCATTGGGGAGCAAATTGGGTTTCGTCACCACCTCTCCAAATGTGGTTGGGATGATACGCAAGGCGGTAGCGTTCCATCAGATGGAAACTCGCGTCGCCGACGTGCTGTCGATGGAGCCGCCATTGGAAGGCGCGCCACTGCACTCTTCCTTCGCCGATCCAGCGGAGCTGATCGCTCGATTCGAAAAGGATGCGGCCCGCGCCATCGCCAACGGTGCGGACGTAATCATACCCGCCGAAGGCATCATTGCCGTCATCCTGACCGAGGCGGGGTTCACCCGGTTTCAGGATGCGCCGGTCATGGATGTATTCGGCGTGACCTGGAGCTATGCGGTCATGCTCGCGACCCTGCGGGCTAAGGCCAACTTGGGCGTGACACGCCGCGGCTGGTACAGCAGGCCCGATGAGGAGCTGATACGACTACTTGCAAATAGTTGATTTCCGGCTCGGGAACCCAAACCGCGCCGGATGTCGCGATAAACCACTTGTCCGCGGTCCAGCTGTCCACCCCACTAACAACGCGCGAGTAACCCGATGGCGTCATCTCAGCCCTATAAGGGCGTCTTCCCCGTCGTACCTACCATTTTTGCCGAGTCCGGTGCGCTGGATACACCGGGCCAGAAGCGCTGCGTGGACTTCATGATCGACGCCGGGTCGGACGGACTGTGCATCTTGGCGAATTTTTCCGAGCAATTCCTGTTGTCGGATGCCGAGCGCGAGCAACTGACCAGTGAGATGCTGCGCCATGTTGCCGGGCGGGTGCCAGTGATCGTTACCACCACCCATACCAGCACCTTCGTCTGTGCCCAGCGCAGCCGCCAGGCTCAGAATCTGGGCGCTGCCATGGTGATGATCATGCCGCCCTATCACGGCGCCACCATCCGGTTCGGCGAGGCGGGCATCTTCGACTTCTACCGACGCGTGTCGGACGCGGTCGACATCCCGATCATGATCCAAGACGCTCCGGCCAGCGGCACCGCCCTCCCTGCTCCGTTCCTGGCGAAGATGGCGCGTGAAATCGCCCATGTCAGTTATTTCAAGATCGAGACTTCCGGTGCTGCAAACAAGCTGCGCGAACTGATTACCCTGGGCGGCAATGCTATCCATGGGCCCTGGGACGGCGAAGAAGGCATCACCTTGCTGGCAGACATGGATGCCGGTGCGACAGGCGCTATGACAGGCGGCGGCTATCCGGATGGCATGCAGCAGATCGTCCAGGCGCATCTAGCCGGACGGCGCGCAGATGCCACAGACGCCTATACGCGCTGGTTGCCGCTGATTAACTACGAAAACCGGCAATGCGGTCTGTTGACCTGTAAAGCACTCATGCGTGAGGGCGGCATTATCGCCTGCGATGCGGGACGCGATCCCTTGCCGCCGATCACCCCGGCCAACCGGGCGGGATTGCTGGAGGTCGCACGACGACTGGATCCCATGGTGCTGCGGTGGGGAAAGTAATCGCTACGAGACTGGCTCAGGAGCATTCAAGGGGGCGGCTAAAGTGGCGCGAGAACGAACAGCCTGACAAAGTGCAGGTCGACTCCGGGACGATCTTACAACTGAGTGCGATCCCCGCATCGCGCTGGCGATGTTACCCTCTTCCTGGCTTCACAGACCTGGACCACCATGCTAGCAGCAAACGGCCGGAAACGTTTCCAGTCGGGGAGTGAGGTTAGGGATGAAGCGCATTGGCATCGATGTAGGGGGCACCTTTACGGACGTGGTCCTGATCGATGACGCCACGGGCCAGGTCTGGTCGACCAAAGTGCCAACCACGCCGCGCGACCGCGTCGTCGGTGCGACCGACGGATTTAAAAAGATCCTGGACCTCTCCGGCTCTACAAGCCGCGAGATCGCCTTCCTCGGCCACGGCACCACGATGGCGACCAATATGGTAGTCGAGGGCAAGGGTGCTCCGACTGCGCTGGTTACGACGCGCGGTTTTCGCGACATCCTCGAATTACGCCGCGTGTCGCGCCACGACCGCGCCGATCTCTACGACTTGTCGTTCGCCGATCCGCGCCCCCTCGTGCAGCGGCGCTGGCGACTAGAGGTGACCGAGCGACTGCAATTCGATGGGACGGTTGAGACGCCGCTCGCCATGGACGAGTTACGCGCACTCGCCAAGACGATCGAGGCCTCCGACATCGAGGCAGTCGCGGTCGTATTCCTGCACGCCCACGTCAATCCGGTCCACGAACGGGCTGCCGCCGAGGAATTGCGCCGCCTGCTGCCGGAGTGTTTCGTGAGTGCCTCGCACGAGGTCAATCCGGAGGTCATGGAATACGAGCGGGCCAGTTCCACCGCGATCAACGCCATGCTGGGCCCGGTCTGCGGCCGCTACATCCGGCAGCTCGGCGGTGCGCTGAACGACATAGGCTTTTCCGGCAGCATGATGTTCATGCAATCCAACGGCGGCTTGGCTGCACCGGCCTTGGTCGCCGATCGTCCGGTCGTGTTGCTGGAATCGGGGCCGGCCGGAGGCGTTAGCGCGGCGATCCGCAATTGCGAGCAAAGCGCCGTGCCCAATGCCATCCTGGGCGACATGGGCGGCACGACCTTCGACGTGTCATTGATCCGTGATTTCAGGCCCGAATTGCGCGGCAAGAGCCTGCTGCACAGTTACGTGGTACGGTCGCCGTCGATCGACATCGACTCCGTAGGGGCGGGCGGCGGATCGATCGCCTGGATCGATGCTGGCGGGGGATTGCGCATTGGGCCCGAGAGCGCCGGCGCCGACCCCGGTCCGGCCTGCTATGGCCGTGGCGGCCAACAGCCCACCGTCACCGATTGTAACCTCGTGCTCGGCTATATTGACGCGCAGCGCTTTCTTGGCGGCGAATTCAAGTTGGACGAGGCTGCCGCGTACCACGTCATCGAGGAGAAGCTTGCCAAGCCACTCGGCATGGGCGTGCGCGAGGCGGCCCACGCGGTGCGGGCCGTCGCCAACGCGCTGATGGCCCAAGCGATCCGGATCATGACGGTGGAGCGCGGCTTCGATCCGCGCGAATTCACCTATATCTGTTACGGCGGTGCCGGTCCGGTGCATGCGCTCGATCTCGCCGAGGCTATGGGGATCAGCCGCGTCATCATTCCTCCGCTGCCCGGCTTGTTCAGCGCCTTCGGCATGACGGTGGCAGACCAGCAATACGACTACCAGGCGCCGCTGGAGCGCACGCTTCCGGAACTGGCCGATGCCGACATCCTGGCCAAGTTCGCCGAGTTGGCGGAATTGGGAGCTTCGGAAATGCAGCGCGTCGGCCTTGACGCCACAACCGTGCGCACGATGCGCCGGGTGGACTGTCGCTACGTCGGCCAACCGGACGTGATTACGATCGACCTCCCCGACGAGCCCGCAGACCTTCGTAGCACGATCGGCCGGGCCTTCGAAGCCGCGCATGCGCGGCTGTGGAACTTCACCAGCGCCGACAAGCCAGTGGTGCTCGCCAACCTGCGCATTCAGCTGGTGGCGGCTACCGGTTGGCGTGGACAGGTCGCTACGACGAGCGATGGTGATGCCGGCAAGACCGGCCTGCGCCGCGTCCACTTCGAGGACGGCGAGGCCGAGTTGGACGTGTTCAATCGCGCGGCCCTTCCGATCGGTATGCGGATCAAGGGACCATCGGTGATCGAGGAGCATAGCACCTGCGTCGTGCTCAAGGCCGGCCAGGACGCCATCGTCGACGCTAACATGAACCTGGTGATCGAGCTGGCCGCATGACAATAGATATAGTGACTTACGAGATCATCCGCTCCAGCCTCTACGCGATCGCGCGCGAGATGAAGATCGCGATGATGCGCACGGCCGGAAGCCCGCTGATGCACGCGAGTGGCGACTCATCGGCCGCCATCTTCGACGCCGACATGCAGCTCGTGGCGCAGGGCAACGATATCCCCACCATGATGGGATCAGCCGTCATATCCACCAAGGTCTCGGTGGAGGCGATCGGAAAGGCGAACCTGAAACCGGGTGACGTGATCGTCAGCAACGACGTCTATCTCGGCGGCGGCAATCACCAGCCGGACGTACAATTTACCCGGCCGGTCTTCGTCGGCGCCGAGATCGTCGCATTCGTAATGACGCGCGGCCACTGGACCGATATCGGCGGTCAGTCGCCGGGCAGCTACACGGTTTGCACGTGGGACGTGTTCGCCGAAGGTATCCGTATTCCACCCGTTCGGCTCTACCGTGACGACAAGCCGGTGCATGACGTGCTCGAGATTCTGAGCCGCAACAGCCGTAACCGGGATGAGCTCATGCTCGACATCCAGGCGCAATATGCTGGCACCTTCGTGGGCGACCGGCGCCTGGTGAGTCTCGCCGAGAAATACGGGGTCGACAGCATCCGTTCGGCGATGAGCCGCAGCCTCGACCACTCGGAAAAGCTGATCCGCCAGGCCATCACGGCAATTCCTGATGGCGTCTACGAGGCGGAGGAATGGCTCGACCCCATCGAGGCGCCGGGTTGGAAAAGCGAAAGCCCGCTGCTGAAGGTCAAGGTCACGGTACTGGGCGATGGCATCACCTTCGACTATACCGGAACCGGCGCGCAGGTGCGCGGCGGCATCAACTGTCCGCTGTCGGTCACCTGCAACAGCACTTGGTTTACCGTGAAGGCCATCACGGACGTGAGCATCCCGATCAACCAGGGCTGCTATCGGCCTGTAACCATCGTGGCGCCGGAGGGCTGCGTGCTGAACTGCATGTATCCGGTCTCGGTGGTGTCGGGTAATACCGAAACTTCGCCGCGTGTGATCGACCTGCTGCTCAAGGCGCTGGCGCCCGCAGTGCCGAAGCGGGTCGTGGGCCAGAGCAATTGCTGCTCGGGCGCCGGCATCTTCAGCGGCCGCGAGACCGACGCGGCGCGGTTGCGCCGCACCGGCCGCGAGTTCGTCACCATGCACGACGTGCACGCGGGCGGCATGGGGGCGCGCTCCGACAAGGACGGCATCAGCGGCATCCGGGTCTATGTCGGGAATGCGGGAAGTCAGCCGGTCGAACTGATCGAACAGGGCTACCCGGTGATGGTCGAAGAATGGGCGCTGGTGGCCGACAGCGGCGGAGCCGGCCAGTTCCGCGGCGGGCTGGCATCCCGCCGCACTTATCGAGTGGGTTACGACGAGGCGACGTTCACGGTCTCGGCTGAGCGCGGACGCTCCGCCCCGCAAGGGCAGTTCGGCGGCGAGGCGGGCGCGCCGTTCGCCTGCGAAGTCTGCAAGCTGGACGGCACGGTTATGGTCGTTCCAGCTAAGGGCGGCCAAACCGTGGTCAACCGTGGCGACCGCGTGTTCATCCAGCCCGCGGGCAGCGGCGGTTATGGCAGCCCGGTCGAGCGCCTCCGCGCCGCTGTCGAAGCCGATGTGGCTGACGGCTATGTCACACGCGCGGCAGCAGATCGCTCTTACCGCCTCGCCGGGGCGGGCAAGGGCGAACCTGCCGGCAGAACTTGAAGAAGCCGCCATGACCAACACCTTGCCGCTTGCTGGCGTCTGCGTGATTGAGATTGGCCACAGTCTCGCGGCGCCATATGCGGGCATGATCCTGAGCGGGCTCGGCGCCGAGGTCATCAAGATCGAGAACGAAGGGAGCGGGGATTACGCCCGCGACTGGGGGCCTCCTTTTATCGACGGGTCGGCGGCGCTGTTTCATGCCGTCAATCACGGCAAGGCCTCCATCGCGCTCAGCCTCGGCAATCCGGTCCACGCCGAGGCATTACGCGCGCTGATCGATGCCCGCGCCGATGTGGTGCTGCAGAACCTGAAGGCGGGGAGCCTGCACAAATACGAGCTCGGTCCGAAAGACCTGCTCGCGGCCAAGCCCTCGCTGGTCTACTGCAACCTGGGCGCGTTTGGCGAAACGGGCCCCCTGCGCGACAAGCCGGGCTACGATCCCTTGGCCCAGGCGCTCAGCGGGCTGATGAGTCTCGTGGGCCACCCTGGCGAGCCGGCAGTGCGCATCCCAGTGTCGGTGAACGACATGGGAACCGGCCTGTGGGCCGCCGTCGGGGTGCTCGCAGCGCTGTTCAAGCGGCGCGAGACCGGTAAGGGCGAGATCGTCTCCGTCTCACTCTATGAGACCGCGTTGAGCTGGGCCGGCATGCAAATTGCGGATTACCTGGCCAACGGCGTGCTGCCCGGGCGCTGGGGCTCAGGCACCGCCGCGATCGTGCCGCACCAGGCGTTCGACTGTGCCGACGCCGCCATTATGGTGGCCGCTGGCAACGACCGGCTGTTTGGCCGGCTCTGTGGGGTGCTCGACACGGCGTCGCTCGTCGACGATCCGCTATTCCGTACCAACGGCGCGCGAGTGGCGAACCGCGAGGCCCTGATCGAGCGGCTACAGCTCGTGCTTCGGACGCGGACCGCCGAGCACTGGCTCGCGGCAATCGACGCGGCCGGTATTCCCTGCGGGCCGATCCTCACCGTCGACCAGGTGGTCAAGCAGCCGCAGACGTCGGCGCTGCAGTTGATCAAGACGACGTCAGACGGTGCCGCCCAGGTGGTGGGCCTGCCGATCTCGTTCGGTGGACGTCGGCCCGACACTGTGGGCAGAGCGCCGAAATTGGGAGAACACAATCATCTATTGGAAATCAAGGAGACTGTGCCGTGAAGCTTCTCGATGCCCTCGGGGGCGCAGCCTCCGAAACCCTGCAGCTCGAAGAGGTCGGCGAGCACATTCTGGTGGTTCGGCTTAACCGCCCGCAGGTCGCCAATGCGATCACCACCACGATGGGGCACGAGATCATCCGAGTATTCGGGGCGCTCGAGGCAGACCCGTCGCTCTATCGCTGCGTCATCCTCACTGGGGCAGGGGAGAGGGCCTTCTGCGGTGGCGCCGATCTCAAGCAGCGTCAAGGCATGACAGACGAGGATTTTGGTCGCCAGCACTACCTGTTCGAACGAATGAACAGAGCCATCACCTTCTGCCCCGTGCCGCTCATCTGCGCCGCTAATGGCGCGGCCGTCGCGGGCGGCCTGGAGCTGCTGCTCGCTTGCGATTTCGCCTTTGCGTCGACGAGTGCGGTGTTCGGCTTCACTGAGGTGATGCGCGGCATCATGCCGGGCGGCGGCGGAACTCAGCAGCTTCCGCGCGCGATCGGGGGACGGCTTGCCAAGGAGCTGATCTTCCGCGGCGCGAAATTCTCTGCCGCGGAGGCGCTTTCCTGGGGCGTGGTCAACCGCCTGTTCGGGCCCGCGGCGCTGCTGCGCGAGACGATCGCGGCGGCCGAGGAGATCTGCCGCAACGCGCCGCTCTCCATCGCGCAGGCCAAGAAGGCCGTCGATCTCGGTGCCCAGATGGACTTGCGCACTGGGCTCTACACGGAGATCGAGGTCTATAATCGATTGATTCCAACGCAAGACCGCCATGAGGGCATCAAGGCTTTCAACGAGAAGCGGCAGCCCGTCTTCAAAGGGCGCTGACAGCAGCGCTTTCAGTTCAGTGGAAACGATTCCAGGATAACGCCGGAGGATAATCGATGAGCATGCGGGAAGTCAGGTTGGATGCGCCCCTGGCCGACGGCGTCTACAAGAAGGTGACGCTGAGCCTGATCCCCTTCCTGTTCCTCTGCTACACGTTCGCGTTCCTCGATCGGATTAACATCGGGGTGGCGCAACTGGAGATGAAGCAGGACGTCGGCTTCACCGACCTGATCTACGGCACGGGCGCCGGCATTTTCTTCCTCGGCTACGTGCTGATGGAGATCCCGAGCAATCTGATGCTCGAGCGCATCGGCGTGCGCAAGACCTTCTCGCGTATCCTGGTGCTGTGGGGACTGGCGGCCGCCGCCACGGCGTTCGTCACCGCGCCCTTCCAGCTCTATTCCGTGCGCTTTATGCTCGGCTTGTTCGAGGCGGGGCTGTATCCCGGCGTGATCTTCTATCTCACACGCTGGTATCCAGTCGATCGGCGCGCCAAGGTGATCGCGATCTTCACCTGTGCGACCGGTATTGCGGGCCTGATCGGCGGCCCGCTCTCGGGGTTGCTCATGACGCAGTTCAACGGCGCCGGCGGCCTGCATGGCTGGCAATGGATGTTCATCGTCGAAGGCCTGCCCGCAAGCATAATCGGCATTGCAGCCTTCTTTTACCTCGACAATTCGCCGGCCGAGGCGACGTGGCTGTCGGAACCCGAGAAGGCCTTGATCCTCAGAGGTCTCAACCATAACGAACCAGTGTCACTTCACAACGCACACTCGTTCGTCGGAGCGTTGGGCGACTATCGGGTGTATCTGCTCGCTTTAATCTGGTTTACGCAGATCTGCGGCGTGTTCGTCATCGGTTTTTGGCTGCCCACGATCATCAAGAGTTTCGGCCTCACCAGTCCGCTCAATATCGGGCTGCTCTCGGCCATTCCGTATTTTTGCAGTTGGGTGGCGCTGATCGCGCTCGGCCGGCATTCGGATCAGAAAAAGGAGCGCGCCTGGCACTGCGGAATCGCCATGATCTTCGGCGCGATCGGGTTGGTCGCAGCCGGCATGGTCACCACCAGCCTGGCGCTGTCATTGTTCTTTCTGTCGATTGCGACCTCGGGGATCCTGTCCTGCAATCCCATTCTGTGGGCTATCGCCACCGAATACCTTCAGGGCAAGGCCGCGGCCGGCGCCATTGCGGTGGTCAACACGATCGGACTGCTCGGCGGTTTCTTCAGCCCGATGATCATCGGTTGGGCCAAGACGCTGACTGGGAATAGCGCCACCGGGCTCGACGTGATTGCCGCGTTCCTGGTCGTCGGCGCGTTGGTGTCGATCGTGTTCACGCCCGCCATGCTGCGGCGGCGCGGATCGTTGCCGAGTGGCACGGTCGAGGCTGCATCTTGACCGGCGTGGCTGCCATCGAGCCCGATCGTGTACAGGTGCGAGAGGTCGGGCCCCGCGATGGCCTTCAAATGGCACATGGCACCATGCCGGCCGCGCAGAAGATCCGCTGGATCGGCGCCCTGGTGAAGGCGGGGCTGCGGGCCATCGAGGTTGGGAGTTTCGTGCCGCCGAAGCTCATTCCGCAAATGGCCGACACCGGCGCGGTGGTCGACGCGGTGCGCGGCTTGCCGGGGATCGTGGTGACCGCGCTCGTCCCGAATCTGAAGGGGGCGCAGCGAGCCCATGCGGCTGGCTGCCAGCGGATCGTCGTGCCGGTCTCGGTGAGCGAAAGCCACAGCCGTGCCAATACCAACAAGGGTACCGACGAGGCCGTGGCAGAACTCCGCCGCATCGCCGATTGGGCCACCAGCGAGGCGCCGGAGCTCCACATCGAGGCGGGCTGCGCCACGGCGTTCGGATGCTCGATCGAGGGCGTGGTACCTGATGTCCGGGTGGTCCGGGTAGCGGCCCAGCTCGTCGAAGCCGGCGCCCATTCGGTCGTGCTCGCCGATACGGTCGGGTACGGCAATCCGGCCCAAGTCAAACGCCTCGTCGCCCTGGTCCTTGGC
Source organism: uncultured Acetobacteraceae bacterium (assembly GCA_964242215.1). Lineage (GTDB taxonomy): Bacteria > Pseudomonadota > Alphaproteobacteria > Acetobacterales > Acetobacteraceae > LMUY01. The sequence goes on from CAXTCJ010000024.1 coordinate 20,862, forward strand.
GCCATCGGCGACCGGCTGGAAGCCTTGCATCTGCACGATACCATGGGGCTTGGGCTAGCCAACGCCTTCGCCGGGCTAGAGAGCGGCATCCGCCAGTTCGATGCCTCGCTTGGAGGGCTCGGCGGCTGCCCCTATGCACCGGGTGCTTCCGGCAATATCGCCACCGAAGACCTCGTATTCATGCTGGAGAGCGCTGGGTTCTCGACCGGGATCGACCTCGCGGCGCTGATCGCGTGTCGCGCCCACCTGCGCGACGGACTTCCGGACGAGCCGCTGCATGGGCAACTCGCCAATGCCGGGATCCCAAAAACCTACCACGCCGCCTGAGGAGGGACTGATGCATCAGCACACGATCGGTGCCATGAGGATCGACAAGGTCGTCGACCTCGACAACTCACCCTGGGCCGCCAAAACCCTGTTCCCGGATGTGACGCCAGCCATGCTGGCGGAGGGCCGCCGATGGATTGCCCCCAATTGCATCGACCCGATGGATGACATCGTCTATCTCAGCTTCCACAGCTACGTGCTGCGCACACAGACACACACTATCCTGGTCGACACCTGCGTGGGGAATTGCAAGGAGCGCCGTTCGCTACCGAGCTGGAACATGCTCCAAACGCCCTACCTCGACGAACTCGCCAAGGTTGGATTGCAGCCGGCTGATATCGACATCGTGCTTTGCACCCACCTGCATGCTGATCACGTAGGCTGGAACACGCGGCTGATCGGTGGACGCTGGGTTCCGACCTTTCCTAATGCTCGCTATCTGATGGGCCGGGTCGAGTTCAATCATTGGCAGGCGCTGCACGCCGCGAACCCCGCCGCCCCTGTAACGCGGGGCGCCTTTGCAGATAGCGTGCTGCCGGTGGTGGAGAGTGGGCAGGCGCAACTGGTCGAGGCCGATCACGTGCTCGAAGGCGAAATCGGCAACGGGGTCTGGCTGGAATCCTCGCCCGGCCATTCACCCGGTCATGTCTCCGTCCACGCCTGCAGCGGCCATGATCACGCGGTGCTATCGGGGGATGTCATTCACTCGCCGCTCCAGCTCGTCGATCCCGACCTCTGCAGCGCGGCCGACACCGATCGGGAGCGGTCGAGAGTTAGCCGGCGTGTCCTGATCGAGCAAATGGCTGATACACCGACCCTGCTGCTGACCGCCCATTTTCCTTCGCCAACGGCCGGGCGGATCGTCCGCCGCGGTGGTAGCTATCGGTTCCAATTCGCCGAGTGACGGAGCCGGTCACGCGCCCATCGAGATCAACGTCGACCTCGTTCTAGATATTCGTTTCAACGCGGGATCTCCTTGAAGGCTAGCAAACGTGACTGAATGGGGAAGGCTAGCAAACGTGACTGAATGGGCGTACGGTAGCGGAGCGGTCTGCCAACTGCTCAACATCACAGTTCTGCCAACACATTTTGGAGTCTGCCAGTGGCTTAGCGTGCTATGAGCCACCGCGGAAAGCAAGTGTCCAACGACTCGAGGCGTTCAGCCATTCGGCGGCGCGTGCCGTGGTTGCGTTGTTGCCATTTCGGGCTGTGGTTTATGCCTTGATCGCGATTGTCCGTATTGCGCTACAAGAGCCTTATACGCCTGTCGTGCTCGCAATGCTGATCATGATCTTCGGCGCGATGTCGGCGCTTTGCACACCCGTCGATATCTTCCCCCGACATCCGCATCCAGTGATCGCCGCCGCGTGGAACTACTCCGGCCTGCCACCCGACGGCATAGCAGGCTGGGTCGTCTCGATATACTAGCAAGCGGCAACCCGACATGCTTCGGCAGTGTTTCGAAGATGTTTCTGAATCGTTCGAAGCCGACAAAGTCAAGGGTCCGACTATACAATGCTTCCCTTTGCCGCGCGCGACAGAGGCAATGAACGCGCTGGTCACGCGATAGACGTCGGCGCGGATACTGCTGCAACCTTGCTGAGCGGTTCCGTTGCCGGCGTCTAGGTTTGATTGGAATCGTTCGCCTGCGGATCTCTCTGTGGGAGTTCAGCTCAAGAAAAGTTTCACCCGTGCTCAGTAGGACCGGGTTGCAGACCTACTCCGCGTCACCCGGGCTGAAACGATGCTATCAGACCCTACCTTATGCGAACCGCCGGACAGTAGAGATGCATTACGATGGCTCGCCGGCCACTGCTCGGTGGGGTCTGCTCCGAAAAACAGACCACGGTGGAGTGTTGCGGGAATGATGATTATCACAAGTCGAGAGCTTTGACCTGATGGAAGTCGTTGTGGCTTCAAGCGCGGCGCCGAACGAGACAGCACTTACGGGGCTGCGCAGCACCACCGGACAATCCGGCGACCTCATACACTGGGAACTCAAGGTCACGCTGCATCAGATTCGCTTCGGCTCGCGGACTCGGCCGCAGTCTAGGAATGGCACGCGACAATTCCGGTCTCGCGCAAGCGAAATTGGCGGCACTGACGGGTCGCGTTGTGCGGGCCGTTTACGCCGATGAGGGCGGCGGTGATGACGCAAACATTTACATAGACTGGCCGCAGGCCTGCAAATGGATATAGCCGGCCGGCCGCTACCCCGACGCATTGGCGTTGGCGCGCGGCAACAGGCACTCCGAAATCGCCAGAGCGCCTACTCCAGATCCTCGTCGTCAGACAGACTGGCCACGTGCACTACCCCTCGATTCCGCTGAGCCAGGCAATCAGATGCGAGACCGGACGCTTTCCCCCTGATTTGCATGCTAAAGGAAGCGATGCCCTTTCTCTGGCCTTCGGTGTGGATGCGGCAGTCGGCACCAGGGAGAGCCTTGTGCAGCGCTTCGCGCTGATGATCCTCGCGTGGAACGCCTTTGCATCCGGGAAAGGCATGACGGCCAGACAGCTCCGGTGGACATCTGTGGGCAAGACGGCCGCGTCGTTCCCGGAAGCCGCAGGCGTGCGCCTCGCTTAGAACTCCGTTTGGTTCTCGGCATTCGGATGACCTCCTCGCCCGGCGCCAGCTCGACCTCCGCGGGCTCCCAGGGTCCGACAAGAAAGAAGTATCTGCCATCCGGGAGTCAACGTTCGTGTCCTATCAGTGTCCCGTCTTCAGGAGCGGAGGTTGCGTCGGAGCTGCTGGCCCAGTCACCACTCAAAAGGATCCCGGCGCGATGTCTTGCCGCGCTGCTCCGACACCTCATCGTGGCGGGTGAGGTGGCTTGTGAGACCCGATGAAATAACCACTGGACGCCGGGGCAGGGCTCTGAATCCCTGGCTGGAATTGCTCCGGTCTCGAGGTTCAAATTAACTAGAAACGCTCCGCTTCACGCCTCGGCCGTCAGCTCAGGAATGCCCGGCGCCATGCTGGACTGACGCAGGAACGTCTAGCGGACATGACCGGGTGCAGCACGCGCAGTGTCGGGGCTGCAGAGCTTGGAGAGGGAAACCTCGAACTCTTCCTCGGACGAAGGGCCGTGTTTCAGTTTGGCGCGAGGCTAACATCTAAATGGACGGGGTTGTGAAGGGTATTGGCTACCGGTGACCAAATCAGAGCGTGCCGGATGAGCGCATTTAACGTGTCGTAGGGTGCTTCAGCCACCATTCGGACGACCACCTTGATGCTTTCGAACCCGATTGCCTTCGGCGTCAGGTCGCCCGGGCCCCAGATGGAGGAGATGTTGCTTTCGGCTTCCAATTCCAATTCCAAGGACTGGACCGAAATCCCATGCGCCACGGCGTTCGCGTGAATGCCGACTGCGAAACATGAACCAAATGCCGCGAGGAGTGCCTCCGAGGCATTGGGCGCAACCGCCTCGCTTGAAAGGTCGTCGACTTCGCTTTCCGTGACCGGCTGTGGAGCCAGGTCACGGATGAAGTTCAACTGTTTGAACCGCCCCTGGGCGACGGTGCGGCACCTCAGGGTTTTTGTCGCGGCCGGACGTGCTGGAACCTTGACGGTCGGCAAAGCTGGAGAGACATCCGAAATCCTACCCGGTGGCATCGGCTGGTCCTTTTCTGAGCAAGCGCCTGAATTCGGCCTATCGCCGCCGAAAGACCCGTTGCGGACATCGGCTGGTCATCACCTCTCTTGGCGAGAGTCTTACCCTATCACCAGTCGTCCGCAGCTAATCAAAGTTGGTCACCTAAAATGCAAGACTGCATAGATTGCCGGTGACTTTTTATAGGAGCACCTTTTCTAGGTTAGCCAAAGTCCTCGGCGCCACATTATGTATAGCCAAAAACCTTTTGTTATTTTTCCGTCAGGCGATCAACCCCCCATTAATTTCTTTATGGGACCGCCGCATTGCCATTACGAGGGGTGCTCGACTGCCGCATGCGACCGCTAGTCCGGCCACGGTGACGACCGTGGACGTCGGACGGGCCTAAAGGCGGCGTGGTTTAGATCCAACGGGCAAAGGCAGCACCGGGAGTGCATACTCGGTAACCGAAGTCGGTCCGGGCATGCCGCGGCGCTTCCGACTATGCATCAATGACAGTTCGGAACGGGATCGTGACTATGGCCACTCGAATGCAGGCTGCCTTCGTTCAGAATTTCGGCAAACCGCTGATTGTGCGCGAGTGCGACGTCCCGACCCCGGCGGAGGGCCAAATCCTCGTCAAGACCGAGGCGTGCGGCGTTTGTCATACCGATCTCCACGCCGCAAAGGGCGATTGGCCGCTCAGGCCAACACTGCCGTTCATCCCGGGGCACGAGGGCATTGGCCTGGTTGCTGCCGTCGGTGCGGGCGTCACCATCGTCAAGGAAGGCGATCGCGTCGGCGTACCATGGCTCTACTCGGCATGCGGTCACTGCGAGTATTGTCTCTCGGCGTGGGAAACGGTCTGCAGCAAAGCCGAGTTCGGTAGCTATACCAAGAACGGCGGCTTCGCTGATTACATACTCGCCGACCCGAATTACGTGGCCCATATCCCCGATCGACTCACCGCGATTGACGCTGCCCCGATAATTTGCGCGGGCATCACAATCTACAAGGGCATCAAGGAGGCCAACGTGCGTCCAGGCGAATGGATCGCCATCTCCGGCGCGGGCGGTTTGGGTCACCTCGCCATCCAGTATGCCAAGGTCATGGGGCTGCAGGTCTGCGCCATAGACATCGACGCCGGCAAACTGGCGCATGCGACCCGGCTCGGTGCAGATTTCGTCGTAGACGCCCGCGCCGAGGATGCCATCGAAGTCTTGAGAGCCGGAACCGGCGGGGGCGCGCACGGGGTGATAGTGACCGCAGCCTCGCTGGGCGCGTTCAAGCAGGGGGTCGCGATGACCCGAAAACGCGGCACCTGCGTTCTCGTCGGCCTTCCACCCGGCGACTTCCCGCTCCCACTGTTCGACGTGGTGGCGAATTGCATCACCGTCCGCGGCTCCTTCGTCGGAACTCGGCAGGACATGGCCGAGGCCTTGGCCTTTGCGGCGGACGGGCGCGTAAAGGCCGATATCGAGCTTCAGCCGTTATCTGCGGTCAACGACGTCTTGGGACGCCTGAGCCACGGCGACGTTGCCTCCCGCGTCGTGCTTGACTTCGCAGCCTGAGCGCCACATCAACTTCTCGGAGAACGACAATGACTTATTTCAGCCTGATGGTTCATCTCGACCTGGGCACATCCAATGAAGCCGTCCTAAGCGTGAGCGCCGACTTAGCCGAACAGTTCGGCGGAAGAGTAATAGGCATCGCCGCGAGCCAGCCACTGATCGTCGACTATGGCGACATGACAATGGCCTGCGACATGGTGGAGCTAAATCGCTCGGCAATGGAGGAGCACGCCCTCAAGGCAGAAAACGAGTTCCGGGCAGCTATGTCCGGTAGGATTGACGATGTATCGTGGCGTTCGTTCATGACCTACGACCCGCCAGCCGATACCATAGCCGTTCAGGCGAGGGCCGCGGACCTCATCGTCATCGCGCCGGAACCGCGCGACTTGCCGTTCGGGACTCCTCGGCGCGCCAATGTCGGCGACCTCGTAATGCAAGTCGGACGGCCGGTCCTGCTGGTGCCTCCCTCCGCCTCCGGATTGGATCTCGGGACGGTCGTCGTAGGCTGGAAGGATACCAGGGAGACTCGCAGGGCCGTTCAGGACGCGTTGCCCCTGCTGCGCAAGGCCACCAAGGTTATCGTCGCAGAACTGGCCGAGAAACAGAGTCTTCCCGAGGTGCAACTTCACCTGCAGGACGTCACGAACTGGATGGCAGGGCACGGCGTCGCCGCCGAGCCGCAAGCGGTTGTGGAGGCGGAGGGCAACGACGGTCGGCAGTTTGTAGATTTTGCGGCCGAGGCTGGCGCCGGGATGCTGGTAACCGGTGCCTACGGGCACAACCGGTTACGGGAGTGGGTATTGGGCGGCGTAACCCGCGATCTCCTGGTGCGGCCCACACGCTGCTCGTTCCTGTCACATTGAGGGTCGGCCTGCCCGTCAGGGGGTAGGCCTCCCTTCCCTCTTAGATCCTTCAAACCATCGCCAGGTGGCGGAAGAGGACGAGCTTCACGGCATCGAGTAGGAACGTGAAGCAGACCGAGGCCAAAAACAGGCCTGCGATGATGCCGACCGGCAGCGGCAGCATCAGAATGCCCAGGCCCGCCAGCAGGCTAATGATCGACAAGTCGACCACGGAGCAAACGATCAGCCATTTACCCGGCATGGAACTCCAGAGGTGCTCGCGTTCCCGAGCTACGTAGAAGACGGCCTGGCCGCTGAACACCAAGGTGACCACCGCCATGGTGCGCAAGGTTTCGGTATCCAGGCCGATCCAGAACTTGCCCACCGCCAAGCACGATACGCAGAAAGCAAGATCCACCAGCCCCATGATGATACCCGCAATCGTTAAGTTGCGGATATGCCAGACGCTCGGCTTCGGCGACGGCCGCACGTTGTCAGTCGACGAGGACATGGACAGAAAGTCGCCCGTCACCATCATGAGCACCATCAGCATGGGCGTCAGTACCGCGTGCCCGGTGATCACCAGCCCGGCGGCGAGGAACATGACTTGCATGATCTTGTGAACCGTCGAGCGCAGCAGGAAGGTCAAAATCCGCTGGAAGGTCGTCCTGCCTTCCTTGATTGCCGCCACTACGCCAACCAGACCCGGCTTCGTCAGGACGATCCCGGCGGCGGCCTTGGCAACATCGGTAGCGGTCGAGACTGCGATCCCCATTTGGGCCTGCCGCAACGCCGGGGCGTCGTTCGCGCCATCACCACACATTCCCACGGTGTGACCGCCTTTTTGCAAGGCCTTGACCAGCCGGAACTTGTCTTCTGGTAGCACGCCAGCGAAGATCGCGTAGTCATCGGCCCGCAGGTCGTCCGGCAATGGTGTTGTTGCCCAGACTTTCCCGGAAATGCCAATCGCCTTCGCGACCACTTCCGCTGTCGCTCGGGCGTCGCCGGTGACCATGACGGTTCGAACGCCCAGACCTGTCAACTCCGCTACCAGTGCTGCCGAGTCCTCCCGCGGCGGGTCGCTCAACGCGATCAGCCCGGCCATGGCGAGCTTACCTGCGGGTCCGACGCCCACAGCAAGGACGCGATAGCCCTGGGCCTGGAGATCATTCAATGCTGCTGGGGCAGAGGCTTGCATGTCCATGACTGTCGCAACGGCTTCGTAGGCGCCTTTCACGACTTGTATCTCAGCGCCGTCGACTTGCCGGACCGCTGCAGACGATGACTTTCGGGCTGGGTCGAACGGCACAAACCGCATCAATTCAGGAGCATCTGGAACAGGTTTGCCGAGAGCGGCATGCCGGATTGCCGCATCCACGGGATCGGCGCCACCGTCGGAGCTAGCCAGCGATGCGAACGCCAAAACATGAGCGTCGTCGAACGGCGGCATTGCCCGTATTTCCATCACGGCCAGTTCGTTGCGCGTCAGGGTACCGGTTTTATCCGAGCAAAGCACGGCGATACCGGCCGCCTCGTCCACGGCAGACAGGCTGGTCGGGAGAATGCCGCGCCGGGCGAGAGACCGTGCACCGACCGCCTCCGCCAGCGTGAACATGGATGGCAAGGCCACGGGGATGGAGGAAAGGATGGCGACGAGCATAAGAGGCAGGATCTCCGCGACCGGCATCGGGAGCCAAAAGGCATAGGCCGCCAGCAGGATCGTCACCGCGCCGTTGAAGACCACCAAGTTGCGCACAACCCGCAACACGATTCTCTCCTGAGTGCTTTCCACCTTCGCCGTCCGGATAAGCTCGGCCGTGCGACCGAACTTGGTCCGCTCTCCGGTTGCGCTTACCCGGGCGACGGCTTCACCCCGACGGATCAACGCTCCGGCGTAAGCGTCCACACCCTCACCTGCATCGACAGGTACCGATTCGCCCGTCAACATGGACTGATCGAGCAGGACCGATCCGGAGAGCACGTGGACATCGGCAGCCACGACGGCGCCCAGCGACAGCTTGACTATGTCGCCCGGCACTAACTCCGCTGCGGGGAGCGTCGTCCAGACCCCGTCACGCCGGGCAAATGCGGAAAGCGCCAAACGCGACTTGAGCGCGTCCAGGGTGGCGCGTGCCCGGCTCTCCTGGAAGAACCCCAGCGCTGCATTCGCCAGGAGCAGCAGGGCGACCAGGGCCGCCTCCTCGTAGTCGCCGAGCACCAACTGGAGGGCGATCGCAGCCTCCAACATCCAGGGCACCGGCGCCCACAGCTTCCTGAACGCCCGAGACAGAGGATGCTGGGCAACGTCCACGATCGCGTTCGGACCGAACGTAGCGAGCAGGTGCTTCACTTGATCCGCCGTGAGGCCTCCCGAACCGGGATCCGGGAGGCCTCGGGCGGGCAAGGTATTCGGTTGCGCGTGCGTAGTCGTCTCGCTCGCGGGCATATGCGGTCCTGACAGCAATACGGTCCGCCACCCTAGACGCAGTGGTGCGGGACATGCCCATGCGTATCCGCATACTCGATAGCCGGAACCGGTTCAGACGCCGACCAGATGAACTGGTCTATAAGTTCATCGTGCCAAACGTGGCAGTCGCTGACGACACAAGTGGTGGAACACTATTCCGCTCTGCAACTACTACACCGTCATAGCAGCTTAATTTGCTTGAATTCAAAATGAGCGAGGTTCCAATGTCTACGGACCATCAGCTACAGCAGGCCGTCTCAGACGAACTAGGATATGAGCCGAGTGTGATATCTGCGCATATCGGCGTTGCTGCCCACCACGGGATAATTACCCTCTCCGGCCACGTCACGACCTATCCGCAGAGGCACGCCGCCGAGACGGCGGCCCGCCGGGTCCGCGGCGTCAAAGCCGTTGTCGAGGAAATCGAGGTCAGGCTTCCCTTCGATACGCAACGGAGCGACGAGGACATCGCCGCCGCGGCTCTCGATCGAATGGGCTGGGATGTCACCATCCCCAAGGACGCCATCATGGTTCAGGTCGAGAGCGGCTGGGTCACCCTCAGCGGGCAAGTCGACTGGTTCTATCAAAAGGACAATGCGCGCAAGGAAATCCGCCACCTGCACGGCGTGACCGGGCTATCCGACCAGATTACGATCAAGCCCCGTGCCGACGTCGCAGACATCAGCGACAGCATCACCCACGCCCTGCACCGCTCATGGTTCTTCGACCCCGCGACAGTCCAGGTCAGCGCCATCGGGAGCGTGGTGCGCCTTAGCGGATCAGTGGACCTTCCTCACGACAAAAAAGTTGCGGGTGACACCGCTTGGTCCTCACCCGGAGTCACGTGGGTCGAGAACGATATCAAGGTCAACTGACCGGCGGTTTTACGGGCGTCGCACGGACCCGGCCGGAGATATCCCAGGGCCGGATCGCGTCCAGACACCCTCCAGAACGAAAGGACGAACAACATGCCAAAGCATGACTCACTGGTTGCCATTTACGCCACCCACAACGACGCCGAGGCCGCAATTCGCAAGGCTGCCGACAGCGGCTTGGACATGAGGCAGTTCAGCATCGTCGGCCGCGGCTACCATACCGACGAGAAGGTGGTCGGCTTCTACAGCGTCGGTGACCGCATCAAGCTTTGGGGCACCCGCGGTGCCTACTGGGGTGGCCTCTGGGGCCTGCTGTTCGGTGGCATGATGCTGACCATTCCGGTTGTCGGGCCTGTCGTCGTGCTTGGCGGGCTGGCGACGGCGGTCTTTGCCGCCCTGACCGGAGCCGTCGAGGGCGCAATCGTCGCCGGTGGCCTGGGCGCACTTGGTGCGGCTCTTGTCAGTGTCGGCGTTCCCCACGAGGGGGTCATTCAGTACGAGGCGGCCTTGAAGGCCGACCGCTTCCTGATCATCGCCCACGGCAATCAGGCCGACATCGAGCGCGTTCGGGAACTGCTCGATTCCAGCGGCCCGGTTCAATTGGCCATTCATTCCGACACGCCCGCAATGGCGGAACTTGCCGCGTAGGCGCCGTCCGCCCGCGTTCCTGAATGCCTCAATCCACTGTCCGAAGGAGAGACCCATGCCCCTACATGAACGCAAAGACGTTCGGGCGTCGCTGGATGCCGACATCTACGGCAGCCAGACCGCCGACGTAGCCCTGCCCAAATACCGGATGCCCAAGGGCGAAATCCGGCCCGACATCGCCCACGCCCTGGTGCGCGACGAGTTGTTCCTCGACGGTAACGCGCGCCAGAACCTGGCAACGTTCTGCCAGACGTGGCTCGATCCCGAGATCCACGCCCTGATGGATCTGTCCATCGACAAAAACATGATCGACAAGGACGAGTATCCGGCCACGGCCGAACTCGAAAGCCGCTGCGTCCATATCCTTGCTGACCTCTGGCATTCGCCCCAAGCCGCGGACACCATTGGCTGCTCGACCACCGGCTCCAGCGAGGCCTGCATGCTCGGCGGGCTGGCGTTAAAGTGGCAGTGGCGCAAGCGGATGCAGGCAGCCGGACGCCCGACCGACCGACCGAACCTGATCACCGGCCCCGTGCAGGTGTGCTGGCACAAGTTCGCCCGCTACTTTGACGTCGAACTGCGCGAGATCCCATTGGAACGCGGCCGTTTAGGCATGACTGCCGAAGAGGTTCTCAAGCGGTGCGACGAGAACACGATCGGCGTGATGCCTACCTTCGGTGTCACCTTCACCTGCCACTACGAAGCCGTTGCGGAAATCGCTGCGGCCCTGGACGTCCTCGCGCTGACGAAAGGCCTGGACATCCCCATGCACGTCGACGCGGCATCGGGCGGGTTCACGGCGCCGTTCGTCGAGCCTGACCTGCTGTGGGACTTCCGCCTGCCACGGGTGAAGTCCATCAACGCATCGGGCCATAAATATGGCATGGCGCCCCTGGGCGTGGGCTGGGTTGTTTGGCGAGACAAGTCCGATCTCCCGGACGAGCTAATCTTCAACGTGAACTATCTCGGCGGCAACATGCCGACGTTCGCGCTAAACTTTTCGCGTCCGGCCGGGCAGATCATCGCCCAATACTATCTGTTCATGCGGCTCGGCATGGACGGCTACCGCCGGGTCATTCAGAACGGTTACGACACCGGGCAGCATATCGGCCGCGAGATTTGCAAGCTCGGTCCGTTCGAACTGTTTTTCGACGGTGATAGCAAGAAGGGCATCCCTGCCGTCTCCTGGGTTATCCGGGATGGTGCGGAGCCGGGCTACTCCCTATTCGATCTTTCGGACAGACTGCGCGTGCGTGGCTGGCAGGTCGCGGCCTACACGATGCCGCCGAACATCCAAGACGTCGTCGTGATGCGAGTTCTGGTGCGGCATGGCTTCAGCCGCGACATGGCCGACCTGTTGTTGGAAGATGTGCGGACCTCGATTGCACACCTGCAGAAACACCCGGTCGGTGTACCCCAGGTGGCGGCCGAAGCCACGACGTTCACCCACTCGGCTGTCGCGAAGGTCAAGGCGGCCGACTTGCCGCGGCCCTCGCCGCGCATGCCCGGTAAGCCTGCTCTCGTTCCAGCCGAGTAGCAGCCATCCGGCCTCGGCACGTCAGCCGGGGCCGGGCCTTCAATTCGAAAAAGTGGGTGTTCCCGTGCATTGGATGACAATGACGTTGCGTGCCCATCCGGAGATAGCGATCTTTATCGCGCTCGCCGTTGGCTACTGGGTTGGCGGGAAGAGTTGGAAGGGCCTGGGCCTAGGTGCGGTCACGTCGACGCTGATCGCCGCCGTCATCATTGGCCAACTCGGGATTCCCATCTCGCCGGATGTGAAGTCCGTCTTTTTCCTTATCTTCCTCTTCGCAGTCGGCTTCGGGGTGGGTCCGCAATTCGTCCGCGGCATCGCCAAGGATGGCCTACCGCAGGCGGGGTTCGCTGTCGTCATGTGCCTGCTGTGCCTGGGGTCCGCCTACCTTGCGGCTCGTCTCGCCGGGTACGACGCTGGCTCTGCGGCGGGTCTCTTTGCCGGGTCGCAAACCCTGTCCGCTTCAATGGGGCTGGCCACCGACGCCATCAACCGTCTCGGGCTTCCAGCCGACCAGACCAAGGGCATGCTGAACGCTATCCCCGTTGCTTACGCCGTCACCTACATCTTCGGCACCGTCGGCTCCGCACTGATCCTTGCAGTACTCGGCCCACGCCTCATGGGCATCGACCTGCCTGCCGAGTGTAAAGCCTATGAAGCCCTCATGGGTGGAACCACAGGTCCCGGTGGTGAGGGTAGCGCCTGGCACCAATACGAACTCCGCGCCTTCAAGCTAGTGCCCGGCAACCTTCTGGTCGGAAAGACGGTCAACGAAGCGGAAGCCGCGATGGGCGGCGTGAGGGTGTTTATCGAACGTCTTCGTCGTGGCGAGAAGGTTCAGGAGGCAACATCCGCCACCCTGCTGGAGGTCGGCGACGTCCTGGCGATAGCTGCTCGGCGGGACGTTCTCGTGAATGTCGTGGAGCATGCGGCGCTCGAAGTGGACGACGCGGAATTACTATCCGTCCCGGTGGAAGGCGTGGACGTTTTCGTCACCAACAAGCACTTCAACGGAAAAACCGTCGCCGAACTCGGGCATGATCCGGCGGCTCACGGGGTTTTCCTTCGCAAGATCACACGCGGCGCCACGGCGACCGAAATCCCGATCCTGTCCAAGACGCAGGTTCATCGCGGCGATATACTGACGATAAGCGGCCGAGTGCAGGATACGACTGCGGCCGCCAAGGCAATGGGCTACGCGGACCGGCCAACCAGCGTCGCCGATGTGGCGTTCATCGGGACCGGCATTGCCATCGGTGCGCTCGTCGGCGCAGTGACGTTCAAGGTCGGCTCGGTGCCGTTGACCCTTTCCACCGCCGGGGGAGCATTGATCGCCGGGCTGGTTTGCGGATGGCTCCGGTCCGTGCATCCCACTTTCGGACGCATACCGCCCGCAACGGTCTGGTTCATGAACTCGGTCGGACTGAACGTGTTCATCGCGGTCGTCGGGATTTCCGCAGGACCGGGCTTCGTTGCCGGGCTGCAGCAGCTTGGCATCAGCCTCTTCCTGTGGGGCATCTTCGCCACCACGATCCCACTCATCCTGGCGATGTTCATCGGCAAGTACGTGTTCCGCTTCCACCCGGCTATCCTGCTGGGAGCCTGCGCAGGCGCACGCACCACCACGGCGGCGCTTGGCATGATCTGTGAAACCGCAAAGAGCCAAGTTCCCGCGCTCGGCTACACGGTCACCTACGCCGTGGGGAACACCCTGCTGACGATCTGGGGAATGGTGATCGTCATGCTCCTCACCTGACGCTTGATAGCGCCCCGGGGCATTTGCTCCCGGCGGTATGACCGAACAGCCGGAAATGGCACGCAGGAGACCAGCTATGGACGTCGTCGACTACAGCAATCTAACCCATCTCAGCCCGTTCGAACTCAAGGACCAACTCATGGCGCTGGCCTCCAGCCACGCCGAACGGATGATGCTGAACGCGGGTCGCGGCAACCCCAACTTCCTCGCGACCGTGCCGCGCCACGGGTTCTTCCAGCTTGGCCTGTTCGCTCTGCAGGAGGCGGAGCGTTCCTTCGGGTTCATGCCGGAAGGCGTCGGCGGCCTGCCCAAAGTAGAGGGGATCGAGGCGCGCTTCGACAGCTTCGTGTCGGCGAACCACGACGCCAAAGGTGTTTCATTCCTGAGCGGGGCGATGTCCTACGTATCGGACCAGCTCGGATTGTCCAAATCCGCCTTCCTTCACGAGATGGTTTCTGGGATCCTCGCCTGCAACTATCCCGTGCCACCCCGGATGCTCACCATGATCGAAACCGTGGTGCAGCAATACTTGGTCAGGGAGATGACCGGCGGCCGTATGCCGACCGGCGGGATGGACCTGTTCGCAGTCGAGGGCGGCACCGCCGCCATGACCTACGTGTTCAACACGCTGCGCGAGAACCGGCTGCTTATGCCCGGCGACAAGATCGCCGTGGGCATGCCGATTTTCACGCCCTACATCGAAATCCCTCACCTCAACGACTACCAACTGGTGGAAGTCGAGGTGAATGCGGATGCCAATGGTCAGTGGCAGTATTCGGCCGCCGAACTCGATAAGCTGGCCGACCCGTCCATCAAGGCCTTCTTCCTGGTCAATCCCAGCAATCCGCCAAGCGTGAAGATCAACCAGGAAAGCCTGCGGCGCATTGGCGACATCGTTGCCACCAAGCGGCCGGACCTCATCATCTTGACAGACGACGTCTATGGCACGTTCGCCGACGACTTCGTGTCGCTGTTTGCCATCTGCCCACGCAATGCCATCCTGGTGTATTCCTTCTCCAAGTATTTCGGTGCGACCGGGTGGCGCCTTGGGGTCATCGCCACCCACAAGGACTCGCTTCTGGATCGGCGGATCGCGGACTTGGCTGAAGCTGACAAGCTCGCCCTGGACACGCGCTACCAGTCGCTCACACTGAAGCCCCGCGACATGAAGTTCATCGACAGGCTGGTCGCGGATAGCCGCGCCGTGTGTCTCAACCACACTGCGGGCCTGTCGACGCCGCAACAGGTCCAGATGGCCCTGTTTTCCCTGTTCGCGTTGATGGACGAGGCGGATGCCTACAAGAAAGCGATGAAGCGGCTGATCCGCGGGCGTCACGCGGCCCTATACCGTGAACTCGGCATCGCCGTGCCGCCGGACCCTAACGGAACCGACTACTACACGCTGCTCGATCTCGAAGGAATCACGACTAAACTCTACGGGGCTGAGTTCGCGGCGTGGATGATGGCCCGCAAAGACCCGCTGGAAATGCTGTTCCGGCTGGCCGATGAGGGCGGTGTCGTCCTCCTGCCCGGCAAGGGCTTTGGGACACTTCATCCCTCCGCACGAGCCTCGCTGGCCAATCTCAACGTGTACGATTACGCGACGATGGGCAGGGTGATCCGAAAGTTGGCCGATGAATACCATGACGAGTATGTCGCCGGGCTGGCACCGGCTCCCGCGATGGGTGCTCGGGCATGACCGCCCTGGGTAGGTTCGACCCCGCACCGGCCCTGCCACTCGGCGCCGAAGAATTGGCGAGCATGGATTCGTGGTGGCGTGCCGCCAACTACCTCTCCGTCGGGCAGGTCTACCTGCTCGACAATCCGCTCCTGCTCGAACCGTTGACGATGGCCCACGTAAAGCCGCGCTTGCTCGGCCATTTTGGCACCGTTCCCGGGCTTAACCTGATCTACGTTCATCTCAACCGAGTCATCAAGGCGCACGATCTGAGCGTTCTGTTCGTCGCCGGACCCGGCCATGGCGCACCCGGCGTCGTGGCGAGTACTTGGCTCGAAGGCACCTACAGCGAGACCTACCCCGACATCTCGCGCGACGCGGACGGCATGCGGAAACTGTTCCGGCAGTTCTCCTTCCCCGGAGGCGTTCCAAGTCATGCCTCGGCCGATACGCCCGGCTCGATCCACGAGGGAGGCGAACTCGGCTATTCCCTGTCGCATTCCTACGGCGCCGTGCTGGACAATCCCGGCCTCATCGTGGCCTGCGTCGTAGGCGACGGTGAGGCGGAAACCGGACCACTGGCGGCCTCATGGCACTCGAACAAGTTCCTCAACCCCGTATCGGACGGGGCGGTGCTGCCAATTCTGCACCTGAACGGGTGGAAGATCGCCAATCCAACCGTCCTGTCTCGGATTCCACATGGCGACCTGGCGGCCCTACTCACGGGCTACGGCCACGATCCGATTTTCGTGGAAGGTGACGACCCGGCCACCATGCACCAGGCGATGGCGACTGCAATGGACAAGGCTATGGCGTCGATAGCCGCCATCCAGTCTGCTGCACGTGCCGGTGGCATGGTTGGGCAGCCACGGTGGCCAATGATCGTCCTGCGCAGCCCCAAGGGCTGGACGGGGCCGAAATTCGTCGACGGACTGAAGACGGAGGGGTCCTGGCGCGCCCATCAGGTGCCGATCGCCGACATGACCAAGCCGGGCCATGTGGCTTTGCTGGAAGAATGGATGCGCAGCTACCGGCCAACGGAATTGTTCGACGACAAGGGACACCTACGGGCCGACATTGCGGCTCTCGCCCCGGTGGGTGAACGCCGCATGGGTTCAAATCCTCACGCCAACGGCGGTGCGCTGATGCGTCCGCTGCGCATGCCGGACTTCTGTGCCCACGCAGTCACGGTGGCGCATCCGGGTAAGGCCGATGCCGAAGCGACGAAGGTCATGGGCCAGTTTCTGCGCGACGTCATGCGCCTGAATGCCGATAGCCGAAATTTCCGCGTGGTAGGACCGGACGAGACAGCCTCAAACCGTCTGCAAGCCTTGTTGGAGGTGACCGGTCGGGCATGGGACGCCGCCACGATCCCCGACGACGACGAGGATCTGAGCGCCGACGGACGCGTCATGGAGATCCTCAGCGAGCACACCTGCCAAGGTTGGCTGGAAGGCTATCTCCTGACGGGGCGCCACGGGCTGTTTTCCTGCTACGAGGCGTTCATCCACATCGTCGATTCCATGGTGAACCAGCATGCGAAATGGCTGAAAAGTTCGCGTGACATCCCCTGGCGCCGCCCGATAGCCTCGATGAACTACCTTCTCACGTCGCACGTGTGGCGGCAGGACCACAATGGCTCCAGCCACCAGGATCCCGGGTTCATGGACCACGTGGCCAACAAAAAGGCCGAGATCGCGCGCATTTACCTCCCGCCGGACGCCAATACCCTGCTGTGGGTCACAGACCACTGCCTGCGCAGTTGGGACCGCATCAACGTCATCGTTGCGGGCAAGCAGCCCGAGCCGCAATGGCTCGGGATGGATGCTGCCGTCAAGCATTGCGAAGCTGGTCTGGGCATATGGCAGTGGGCAAGCAACGACGAGGTCGAAGGCGGCGCGAGCGACCCGGAAGTCGTCATGGCCTGCGCTGGCGACGTGCCCACGCTGGAGTGCATGGCGGCGGTGGACTTGCTCCGCGACGAGATCCCGGATCTTCGGATCCGGGTGGTCAACGTAGTCGACCTTATGACGCTGCAGCCAAAGTCGGATCACCCGCATGGGTTGTCAGACGAGGAGTTCGACGGGATTTTCACGACTGACAAGCCGGTGATATTCGCCTTCCACGGCTATCCAACCCTTGTCCATCGCCTGATTTACAATCGCGCGAACCATGCCAACTTCCACGTCCACGGTTTTGAGGACGAAGGCACCACGACGACGCCGTTCGACATGGTCGTCCTGAACAGGTTGGACCGCTTCCACCTTATGGGCGATGTGATCGACCGGGTGCCGCGCCTGCGCGACAAGGCCGCCTACGCACGCCAATCTATACGGGACCGCCTGGTAGACCACCGCCGCTACGTCGACGAACGCGGCATTGACATGCCAGAGATCCGAGACTGGCGCTGGTCGCGTTAGCCAGCGCTAATCGCGGTCAGGATCGAGTACCTCCTCTAATGGGTCGGCCGGAGGGTCCAACTCCGCCTTCCGGCCCCGGACGGTTTCGAAAATGCAGTCGAGAACGGTGCGTACGCGGGGAGTGTGGCGGTTTTCGCGATGTACGCCGAGGGAGATCTCCGCCCCGGGAATGGGAACATGTGTGTTGATCCGTTGGAGCGTATCGTCCGGATCGCCCCGGAAGCGCGGCAGCAGGGCAATTCCGCCACCTTCAACGACGCTCCAATGCTGCATTTCGTAATTGTCGGTCTTCATCACCGTAGCGGCATCCGCCGCGTGGTTTGCAACCCATGCTGCCTGTTCGGGAAGGTGCGGATTTATGAAGGTGATCAGTCGGTGCCCCATGCATCCGGCCCGGGTATCCGGTATGCCATATCGATCCAGGTAGGTTTTCGTCGCGTATAGGCCGAAACCCATGTAGCCAAGGCTGCGGACCACCAATTCATGCTGCTCGAATGCCGTCAATCGAACGGAAATGTCGACGTCGTGGGCCGATAGTGCGGTTGACGGCATGTTCGGCGTTAACTCAAGAACGATTCGAGGGTGCATGTGGTGGAGTTGCGCGAAGCAAGACGCCAGCAAGTGGCTTGCAACCATCTGCAGGCTCGTAATCCGAACGACACCTTCCAGCCGGGTATCCTTCCCCGCCACTTCCAACTCCAGCGATGCCGCGTCACCTTCCATGCGCTCTGCATACGGACGGATTGCCTCGCCCGCGATGGTAAGCTCGTAACCGTCGGCCACGCGCTGGAGGAGCCTGACGCCCATGCTTCCCTCAAGCGCGGCAAGTCGTCGTCCAACGGTTGATTGGGTCACGTTCAAGCGTTTGGCGGCCGCCGACAGCGTCCCGGTCTTGGCGATAGCCAGGAAAAAGCGAAGATCATTCCAGTCCACCCGCGCTCTCCCGGTCCGCCGGTCCGGCATCCGGACTTGGATTGCACCATGGCATCGATGCCTCAAGCTCGGAAGGGCACGCGGTTCCACGCTTCAATGGTCGTTGTCAGCGACGTAGACACGGTCTAGCGGATCGCAAGACTTCGGACGGCGTTGTCAGGCTGGCGAGCCTGATCCACGATGGCAAGCTGGCCGACATGACGACCGCCAACCCATACCGCGGCTTTCCGCTATCCGGCTGAGGTCATCCAGCACGCAGTGTGGCTGTATCACTGCTTCAGCCTCAGCCTGCGGGATGTTGAGACCATTCTCGCCGCCCGTGGTATCGTAGTCAGCTACGAAACCATCCGCGAGTGGGGCCTGCGCTTCGGCCGGCTGTTTTCGCCAACGAACTGAAACGGCGACGGCCGCGGCCTGGCGACAAGTAGTACCTTGCTGAGGTCTTCATTCGCGTGCAAGGGAAACTGCAATATCTCTGGCGCGCGGTCGACCAGCACGGCCACGTGTTGGACATCCTGGTCCAGAGCCGGCGCAATGCCCGTGCTGCCAAGCGGCTCTTCCGCAAGCTGCTGCGGGATCTACAGTATGTGACGAGGGTGATCGTGACCGACAAGCTGCGCAGCTACGGTGTAGCTAAACGTGAGATCCTACCCGGCGTCGAGCACCGGCAAAGCCGTTATCTGAACAACCGGGCCGAGATGTCGCACCAACCGACGCGACGACGAGAACGGCAGATGCAGCGGTTCAAGTCCGCGCGACATGCCCAACGCTTTCTGTCTACCCAAGCCTGTATCCACAACCATTTCCAACCCCGTCGCCATCACCTGAACGCCCACCAATATCGCGATACGTGATGCCGCCTTTCGGGTCTGGCGAGATGTGACCCGCACTGTCGCCGGGTAGCAGGCCGACCTCAAATCGTGGCGGATTCACGCCCGCCAACCTGACAATGCCACGGGCAGGCCTTCCACCCCCGCCTGTATCCGGGGGGCCAGGGCGGCGAGCGGCCCTTTAATCGCAACGCCCTCTTCAACTCCCAAAACACGGGGAAGCGGTCGCTATGCCTTGATATCAAGCGGCCTGACGGACTCGCGACGATGCTTCGGCTGGTAGCCGAGAGCGACGTGGTGCTGTCCAATTTCGCGCCCGGCGCCCTGGACCGGGCCGGGCTCTGCTACGACCGGCTGCGCGCCGCCAACGAGCGTATCATCGTCTTGGAGATGCCGGCCTACGGTAATAGCGGACCGATGAGCAGGGCGACCGCCGTGGGCATCACCATGGAGATGGCCAGCGGCATGGCAAGCCTGACCGGCTATGCCAGCGCCGCACCGTCTGCACCGGGCCGCGTTATATGGACCCGATCGGCGCCTACAACGCGGCCGCTGCCATCGTGACTGCATTGCACCATCGCTCGGTGACCGGGGCCGGGCAGTATGTCGAGGTGCCCCAGATAGAAGCGGCCATGCAGTTTATCGGCGCCGAGTTGCTGAGCGCGGCGGCAGACGGGGCAGATCCGGTTCGGCAGGGCAACCATGTTGGCTGGGCGGCGCCCGATGACGTATACCCCGCAATGGAAACGACGAATGGCTCGCCATTGCCGTCACCGACGACCGCATGTGCAGGCTTTGCGCACGGCCGTTGCTGGTCCTCGCCTGGCTAACCCAGCCTTCAATGCCCTGCCAGGAGGGCTGGAGGCGCAGGAGATCATCGACGGCGTGCTCGCCGCCTGGTCAATTACACGCCGCAAGGATGAGTCAGCTGCCACGTTGCAGGCGGCCGGCGTCGCGGCAGCGCCGGTGCTGACAGCCAGCGAGGTGCTGAACAGCCGATTCCTGGCCGAACGCGACTTCTTTACTGCCCTGACCCATGCGGAATCCGGCACCCACCCCTACCCCGGCATCCCCATTCACCTGAGCCGGACGCCTGGTAGGACACGCCATGCTGCGCCTTGTCTGGGGCAAGATTCCGAAGCGATCCTAGCAGAACTCGGGTTGGACGCTGCCGCCATCCGAGCGCTGCACGCCGACGGAACCATTGCTGCCGTGCCGCCCTGATCCAAGGAGTGAACCGCGCCGGGTTTGCCGGAGGCTCCACGCCTTGAGAGGATGGAGCGATGAGCAAGCCAACGACGAACAAGTTTTCAGCTGAGGTACGGGATCGCCGTGCGCATGGTGTTCTACCATCAGGCGGAGCATCCGTCACAATGGGCGGCGATCAACTCGATCGCGGGCAAGATCGGCTGCACGGGCGAGACGCTGCGCAGCTGGGTGCGCCGGTCCGAGCGCGACCAGGGACTGCGGGCCGGCCCCACGACGCAGGACGGCGAGCGGATTAAGGCGCTGGAGCGCGAGAACCGCGAGCTGCGACAGGCCAACGAGATTCTACGCAAGGCGTCGGCGTATTTTGCTCAGGCGGAGCTCGACCGCCCCTTCAAGCGATGATTGCCTTCATCGACGATCATCGTGGGGTGTTTGGGGTCGAGCCGATCTGCCGCATGCTGCTGATCGCCCCATACCGCGCGCACGCGGCGCGGCGCGCAGACCCGGCCAAACTACCAATGCGATGCCGACGCGACCTGGTCCTGACCGCTGAAATCCGGCGGGTGTTCGAGGCGAACTTCCGCGTCTATGGCGTGCGCAAGATCTGGCGGCAGCTCGGCCGTGAGGGCATCTACGCCGCACGCTGCACTGTCGCTCGGCTGATGCGGCAGATGGGTTTGCAAGGAGCCGTGCGCGGCGGCGAGGTTCGCACCACGGTCAGCAATCCAGCCGTTGCCTGTCCGCTCGACCGGGTGAACCGTCATTTCCACGCACCCCGTCCGAACGCGCTGTGGCTGTCTGACTTCACTTACGTCGCCACCTGGCAGGGCTTTGCCTACGTTGCCTTCATCATCGACGCCTACGCACGACGGATCGTCGGTTGGCGTGTGAGCCGAACCGCGCATACGAGCTTTGTGATGGATGCCCTGGAGCAGGCTCTCGCTGATCGACGTCCGGTCCAGGGTGGTGGCCTGGTTCATCATAGCGACAGAGGGGCCCAATACGTCAGCATTCGCTACACAGAACGCCTGGCGGAGGCAGGCATCGAGCCTTCCGTAGGCAGCGTCGGCGACAGCTATGACAACGCCATCGCCGAGAGCATCAACGGCCTTTACAAGACCGAGGTAATCCGCAGACGGGGGCCATGGCGCTCGCTGGAGGCTGTCGAATTCGCCACCCTGGAATGGGTCGAGTGGTTCAACAACCGACGCCTCCTCGAACCGATCGGAAATATGCCTCCCGCCGAAGCCGAACAACGCTATTATGCCGAACTTGAGACGGTTCAGAGCACTGGCGCCAAAAGCCGTATTCAGGCCTTGAGCGCGCGTCAGCGGAGTGACAGGGATGAAGCCGGGATTAGCTAAGCACGACAATCGTAGGTAGATGCCCCATAGGCTCGCACGAGCTAACTTGCTTCCGGTGCTTGCAATAACGTGGTTATCGCAAGTTGATCTGAATCCGCCTCTCTGCAAGTCTGGCGTATGTCCACCAAGCTCGCAAACCATGCGATCACCGCATCCGAAGACGTTGATGCGTCGGTCCAATCCGCTCGTAAGCGGTCGCGCCGACGCGCGATCAGCTACCTGGTCGCGGCAGATGCCCCCTCAACCGTGAGAGCTTACACCGCGGACTGGAAGCATTTCTCCCTCTGGTGCGCCGCGAGACAGCAGATTCCGATGCCCGCAACGCCCGAGCTGGTGGGGGATTACCTGTCCGACCTCGGCGAGGGCTACGCTCGGGCCACGCTGCGGCGCAAAGTAGCGGCGATCGCGCGGGCCAACCGTCTCGCTGGTTATCCGCTCGATACCCGCGACACCTCAATTCGCGACGTTCTGCGTGGCATTGGCCGAACGCATGGTGCCCCGCCCAAGCGTGCCCAGGCCCTTGCGACTGAGGAGATCCAAAAACTGGTCGCAACCTGCGCGGACGATCCAGCTGGCTTACGGGACAGGGCGCTGGTCCTAGTCGCTTTTGCCGGTGCGCTGCGCCGGTCCGAACTCTGCGCCATTGAGGTCGAGCATATCACCTGGAAGCCCCGCAGCCTCGAGTTGCTGATCCCGCGGTCCAAGACGGACGCCGAAAGCGAAGGCGCGCGGATCGGCATCCCGCGCGGGAAGTCGGAAGCGACCTGTCCGGTGCGGGCCCTTCAAGCATGGTTGCGTTCCGTCGAGATCGACCAGGGGCCCGTGTTCCGCGCCGTGACGCATCGTGGCACGGTGCGCTCGACTGCTCTCAGCGGCGAGGCGGTTCGCCTGATCGTGCTGAAGCGGGCAAGGCTAGCTGGCATCAAAGGCACGCTGCTGGAGCCGATCTCGCCGCACGGCTTGCGCGCTGGTTTCGTGACGTCCGCATATCGGAATCAGGTGCCGGACGAGGAAATTATGGGGCATAGCCGCCATCGCAGTCTGACGGTGATGCGCAGCTACGTCCGGCGCTCCAAGCTAAGCCATGCCAGTCCAGCCGGTAAGGTCGGGTTGTAAGTCCCGCTCGTCATGTCGGTCGGATGGCGATCGTGTTTGTCGATGAGCTCGGGGTCATTGAGGTGAAAAGCCGGCCGGCGCGGGTGGGCCGTCATCCAGCAGCCGGCAAGGCCACTTAGATCAACGCCAGCAAGAAGGTCGCGTCGCGAAGGATCTCAAGCACTCCATACAAAGCCCGCGGTGCCGAGCGAGCTCTGCTCGGCACCCCAATCACTAGGCAGCAGCTGGCACCTCAGCGGGCTTGCGCCCACGGCGCTTCACCGGTGCTTTTGCCTCGGACACGGCTTTGGCCTTGGGCGCAGCCTTCGCGGTGACCGGCGCTTCCGAAGCCAGCTTATGCGAAGCCTTCTCTTTGGCAGCGACAGCTTTCGCCTTTGCTGCGCCGACGTTGGCTTTCTCACGCTGCGTCTTCATCTGATCGCGGATCAGCGCCTGCGCGGCCTTTGCGACGGCGACGCGGCTTGCTTCTGGGATCGTCTCCAGCGCCGTGAAGAACGCTTGGCTAACGGGTTTGGCACCGCGCGGTGAGCGCGCCGTGGTGGTCTCTGCTTTTGCCATTTGGTTTTCGACTCCTATGCCCGATCAATGTTGATCGTGTCGGCTCTACAACTTGCCGCGGCGTCGAAACAAGGAGCCGGGTGGTATAGTTCCGCAGTTGCTATGTGGGGTAGCTGGTTGGCTTATTGAATAGCCCTGTTCGTGTGATCTCTCCCGGCCGGTCTTGAGCATGTCGTTCGCGCGTATGAGGCCGTCGGTTGTCGAACGGACCGGTGCACCGCGCGGTCTGCCGTCCGCGTTGCCGACCGGCGGCTTCCATTCGCCGCGCTGCCGAATTGTCCAACCATAGCGCGGGTCGCCTTCGAGCAAGTGCGCATGATCGGCCAGCCGGTTGCGCTCCAGCCAGCTCACCGCGGCTTCCAAGTCCTGCACGCTCATCTGCGCTCGTGGCTTATCGCCGGTGCACCGCTTCAAGATAGCGTTGTAGCGGTGATAGAGCCCCTGCCCTTTTGGGGCCTGCACGGCGCCTTCATCCTCGACGGCTTGTTGCGCCACCATCTCGCCGATGCGTTGCCGCAGCCGGCGTTCCAGCACGGAGGGCGGGTCGAGCATCTCGGTCTGCGCGGCCTGGTGCTCGGGGCGATGCAGGACGAGATCAGGGCCAGGCCGCAGCAATCCATACCGTAGCCCGAGCGCGTTGCTCTCGAGCGGGACGATGCCGCTTTCCTCGCGCTCCGTTTCGGCGAGTTCGTCGAGCAGCCAACCCGGCAGGCTCGATTGCGAGGACGTCTTGACCCGTTTCGCAATCGTACCCTGCTCCGTCTCGATGCTGTGACGGAAGCGCGCGAACAGCGGATCGTCCGGGTGGAACACGGTGGCCCGTTGAACCGCGTAAGGGCCGCCATGTGGATCGATCCGAGTGGCCCGTGCCACCATTTGCTCAAGCCAGGCGCGCGAACGGATATGCGTCAGCGCCGCCACGACCGCGACCTCCGGCGCATCCAAACCCTCGTAAGCCATCGCCACGGTGACGAGCACGCTCGGCTCGGCCGTCAGGCGAAAGCGGGCAAGCGTCTCGTGCGCGTCGCGCTCGTCGGACGTGGCGAGTTGCACCGTCCTGCCCTGACCGTTGGGAACCCAGCCGCGGAGGATGTCCGCGTAATGCCGGGCATTGATCTGGTCGGGCGCCACCACCAACAGCTTGCCGAGGCCACGTGCGTCAGTGCCGGGCGGCAGACCACGCTCCTGCCGCCGTTCGGTCCGCAACGCGCGCGTGGCGGTGAACGCCTCGCGCAGGAGTTGGTCGGCGAAGCCGGTGCGCAAGGCGGTAAACAGCGCCGGGCGAGTGGTCTCGGTCGGCCAGTGCGAGAACAGCCGGTGAGGGCCGACCGGGGCACGGGACTCGTCCAGCCAACTCGCCTCGCCGTCGACCGCGCCGAACAGCACGGGCAGCACGGCCCGTTCCGCCAAGGCTTGCGACCGCGAGTAGCCGACCACGGCCCAGCCGGGCGCCGCGAGGTCCACCTCCCGGGTCTTCGCGCGCGGGCCGGTGCGATAGGGCAGCCATAAGATGCTGCGGCCGTCGGCGCGTTGCAGCGTGCCGGACAGCAGCAATCGCAGCCGTGCGCTTTCCAGCAGCGGCAGCAGCGCCCGGCTCCAGCCCGCGGCGGCGTCGGCCATGGCGGGATCGGCGAGCGGGTCCGGTGCCATGTCGGACAGCGCGGGCAGATGATGCACCTCGTCGACCACGAGCAGCGTGCGATGCCGGCGGAACTCCGCGAGATGCAGGTCGGGTGCCGCGGCGATGCTCTGATAGGTGGTGATGTAGCCCTGCAGGCCCCGGGATGGGTCGGGAGCATTGTCGGCGGCCCGGAGCGTCACGGCGTGGTTCAGCACGGTGCGCCACGCCGGGTCGGCGAACGCTTCCTCCGCTTGCAAGCGCAGGCTGTCGCGCGGCACCACCCAGCAGACACGGTCGATGACTCCGGCCGATAGCAAGGCGGATGCCGCGATCACCGGCAGCAGCGACTTGCCGCCACCGGGTGTCACCGCCGCCAAAATGTCGGTGACCTCGTTGGCCTCGCCGGACGCGATCGCGCGAACGATGGCGGCGATCTGGGCTTGGTGGGTGCGGAGGGGGCGGGGCGGAGATGACAAACAGCGAGGCTCCAGCGGAGTGGCCGGACGAGTCTCGGTCTTCTTCGAGGCATTGTGAATCCACAAATGCCATTTATCGCCATGCTATGACGAACCAGCACTTGACCCGGCACCGAGCAAGCCGCGATGGCAACGTCCACCAACACGTCCGTGAGTCGGGCGATCGGAGAAAATAATGGCACGAATAGCGAAAACGGAAGCAGCGCCGGCAAAACCAAATTTACCAGCACGCAAGTCGGTCTCTCGCCCGGTAACACCGACGAAGAAGGCCGCGACTGCGCCGGCCGAAGCACCGGCCATGAAGGCGCCGCGCGTGGCCGCCAAGATAAGTCGGTCCACTCCTGCCGCGGCCCGCACGAGCACGACCACACCATCCTCGCTGGCGGCTCCGAAGCTGAGCAAGGATGAACTGCGGGCTCAAGTTGCAAAGCTCGAGGGTAGCAATGCCACGCTCAAGGCCAAGAGCCGCGACATGAACCGCGCCTTCAAGGCCGCGAACAGCCGTATTGCAGACCTCGAGGCCGAACTCGCTGAGCTTCGGGAACAGGCCGCCGCAGTGCAAGTGGTAGCCAAACCGGTCAAAGAGGCAAAAGCTCCTCGTGCCGCGCGCTCATCGCGAAAAGCACCGCTCGATCCGGGCGATGCCGTGCCCCCCGGCGTGGCTGTCGAGGACCCGCAACCGTTGGACGAGGAAGCGCAAACGGCCCGGGACGCCTTGGAGGAGCATCTCTCCGCCGACTAGATGACAGCGCGGCGGTCCTGGTTCACGGTCTGCGGATGAGGAGAGGCTGCCAGCAAACTGGGACCATGAGTTTGGGAGCCAACCGTTGATCACAGACGATGATATCCGTCGTGTGATGTCACATCGCGCATTCGAGGCCGGTCTCGAATACCAGATGGACGGCCGCGTCCACGACCTCCGCACGATATCCGACGGCACCACGATCCAGGCGCGGGTGAAGGGCAGCGGTCGGGCCACCTATGAGCAAACCATCCTCCTGGTGCGCGGCCCAAAGGGCCGGCTGCTCCCGTCGGGTTCGTGCAGCTGTCCCGTCGGCTTCAACTGCAAGCACGTGGCAGCGGTGCTGTTGGAGTATCAGGAACAAGCCGCCCTGACAGCCGACATGAGGGGCCCACAGCCGCAGCAGAAGGAATTGCCACGTGCTGGGCAGCCCGCCCGTCAAGCCGACTTTGCGGCAGCCGCGCCGGCAGCGGCCGAGGCGCCCCTGCCCTACGATGTGGACGCCTGGCTGCGTACCTTGGATGCCGCACAGCAGGAGGAGAGCGAGGACTATCCCCCGACGGTTCGCAAAAGGCTGCTCTACGTGCTGGATCGTGGGCCGCATTCCGGGGGCTTGATCGTCAGCACCCAGTCGATCGAGCTCAAGCGCGACGGGACGATGGCGAGGACGTCCACCCGTCATCAACCCGACCAGTTGCTCCGTGCTGGCCAGCAACCAAAGTTCCTCCGACCATCGGATCGCGGTATTTTAAAGCAACTGCTGGGCGCGGGTGTCGAAGCCAACGAGGCATTCATTGCGACGCTGCAGGCCATCATCGCCACCGGCCGAGGCCGCTGGGCAAGCTGGAATGGCCCAACCCTGGCCGAAGGGCCGCCGACACCGGGCGACCTCAACTGGCGTCTGTTCGAGGATGGCAGTCAGCGGCCCGAGTTGGCTCTTCCTGCCCCGTTGATTGCGCTACGGCTCGCGATCCCCTGGTACGTCGACCCGGCAACGGGGGTCATAGGGCCGGTCGAAATCAATCTACCGACACGTCTTGTTCATGCCATGCTGGCGGCCCCAGCCTTGCCACCGGCCATCGCCGGTCGCGTGCGGGAAGAGATGGCCCGGCGCTGGCCCAGCCAGACTCTACCAGCCCCGACGCAACTCGCACCGCCACAAAGGCTGCGGGAAAGTCTCCAGCCTCATTTGTTGCTTCTTGCCGGGGAGTTGCCGTTCGATCCCACGCTCATCACCCCAGCGGGCCGGTATCGGTCTGCGCAACCCACCGGGTCGCACCGTGTGGCGCTCGCCCGCCTAGCCTGGCGCTACGGACCAATCAGCCTGCCCGCTGGAACAGCGTTCCAGCAGGAGCGTGTGGTGCAACAGGGCGGGGTGATGTTCGCGCTTGTCCGCGATCGTGCCGCGGAAGAGCAGGCGACGGAGACCGCTCGCAGCCTCGGGCTCGTGCGGATCAGCCATCATCACTTCCTGCCGGACACCCATCCCCACGCCCGCGACCTGGCGATGATCGACCCGGACCCGGCAGCCTGGCTCGAGTTCGTGCTCGGCGACGTCCCGCGCCTGCGGGAGGATGGCTGGCTGGTCGATATCGCCGACGACTTCCCGCTCCGCCTGGTTGAGCCGTCCGGTGATCTCTCGTTCGAACTCACCGAGCGATCGGGGATCGACTGGTTCGACCTCGACCTCGGCGTCATGCTGGACGGCCAGCGCATCAGCCTCGTTCCGGCGCTGCTCGACTTCATCGCGAACACCGGGATGGACGCCGTGGCGAGCCTCGGGGTGGAAACCGACGATCACGCCCTGCCAATGCTGCTGCCGCTCCCCGATGGCCGGCTGCTGACCATACCGTTGGCCCAGTTGCGGCCGATCCTAGCGCCGTTGCTGGAACTGTTCACCGGGGCAGAGATCGACGGAGAGGCAGGCACGCTCCGTCTCTCGCGGCGCAACGCCGGCGACCTAGCTCTGCTTGAGGCAGCCAGTGCCGAGGGGGGCATTGTCTGGGCCGGTGGCGACGCGATCCGCGCTCTGGGGCGGCAGTTGCGCGAACACGGCGGTATTCCGCCCTGCCCCGTACCCAGCGGCTTCGGGGCCGTGCTGCGGTCCTACCAGGCGCACGGGCTGGCTTGGTTGCAGTTCCTTCGTGCCGCGGGTCTGGGCGGCGTGCTCGCCGACGACATGGGATTAGGCAAGACGGTGCAAGCCCTCGCCCATCTCGCCGTCGAGCAGGCCCAGGGGCGGACTGACCTCCCCTCCCTGGTGATCTGCCCGACCAGCCTGGTACCGAACTGGCTGGCGGAAGCCACGCGCTTCGCGCCCAGCTTGCGCTGTCTGGTTCTACACGGGTCGGACCGGGCCGAGCGCTTCGCCGCGATCGCAGCGCATGACCTCGTCATCACCACCTATCCGTTGCTGGGGCGCGACCATGCCGTGCTGACCGCGCAGGACTGGCACGTCGTGGTGTTGGACGAGGCGCAGATCATCAAGAACCCACTGGCGACCACCTCCAAGCTGGCGCGCACCTTGCGGGCCCGGCAACGCCTTTGCCTGTCTGGGACGCCGCTGGAGAACCATCTTGGCGAGCTCTGGTCGTTGTTCGACTTCCTGCTGCCGGGCTTCCTCGGCGACCGCAAGCAGTTCGGCTGGCGCTATCGCGGCCCGATCGAGAAAGCCGGCAACACCGAGCGCCAGACCCTGCTCGCGCAGCGCGTCGCTCCCTTCCTGCTGCGTCGGACCAAGGAACAAGTAGCCGCTGACCTGCCGTCCAAGACCGAGATCACCGAAACGGTGGAAATGGAGAATGGCCAACAAGCCGTCTACGAAGGCATTCGGCTGGCCATGCACGCCAAGGTGCGTGCCGCGATTGCCAAGCGCGGGATGGCCGGGTCCGGCATCGTGATCCTCGATGCGCTGCTCAAGCTACGCCAGGCCTGCTGCGATCCGCGCCTGCTTAAGCTTGCGACGGCCAAAGCGGGCAAAGCGAAATCCGCTAAACTGGAGCGTCTGCTCGAGCTGCTGCCGCAGATGCTCGAGGAAGGCCGGCGGGTGCTGCTGTTCTCGCAGTTCACCTCCATGCTGGCCCTCATCGAGGCGGAGCTGGCCCGGCTCGCTTTGCCCTACGTGCTGCTCACCGGCGACACACGGGACCGCACGGCGCCGATCCAGCGGTTTCAGTCGGGCGAGGTGCCGTTGTTTCTGATCAGCCTCAAGGCAGGTGGCGTCGGGCTGAACCTGACGGCGGCGGACACCGTCATCCACTACGATCCTTGGTGGAACCCGGCCGTCGAGAACCAGGCCACCGACCGTGCTCACCGCATCGGCCAGGACAAGCCGGTGTTCGTGCACCGGCTGATCACTGCGGGCACGATCGAGGAGAAGATGGAAACGCTGAAGCAGCGCAAGCAGGCGCTGGCGGACGGCATCCTCGGCGCCACCACCGGGGCGACGTTAGCGCTGACGGAAGGCGATCTCGACATACTGTTTGCACCGTCCAACCCCGCCCGCTGAAGCGTCAGCGCAATCCTGGTCTTGGCGGGCTACGGTGCGGTCGGGACGCAGGTTCGGAGGCCGCGGACCGGCCGAATACGGCTAAGCCCTCGCACTTGGATGTCGGCCTTGCGCCTATCCTCCCAGGCCGAGTTCCTGTCTCACGTGGGCGAACTTCTCGGGATTTGCGAGCCGCCGATCGGCCATCATCACTCGCAGCGCATCCAGCCCCTCGGCGGTAAAGAACAGGCGGGGGATGCGAGTGGTAGCTTCGAGCCGCATCAGCCCACGCTCCAAAAGGGTTTGGGCGCTCGGGGACAGCTTGGGCTGTCCGGCTTGGGGGCCGCCCCGCCAAGTCTTGAGTTGGAAGCCCTCCGCCACGGTCGGGTAGCTCGAAAAGAACATGTCGAGTTCACGCCGGATGTAGTCGCGCTCCGCGGGCGTGAAGGGGGCCGCCGTTCCCGGCGCGACGTTCATGCTGAGACCAACCTATGACGGTCGGGCCCGAACCCTGACCGAACGTCAACTGAACAGGCCAGCTCAGAGCGCAAGCTTGTGAACAAACCAAGAATCATGTTGGATGGCCACCTTTGACTGTTGGTGCTCATAGATGCCTATCGACCACCTCGCCAAATTAAATAGCGAGCAGCGGCGGGCCGTCGAACACGGTGTCGGGGTCGAACACGCGGCCGCGCCACTACTCATTATCGCCGGAGCTGGGTCGGGCAAGACCAACACCCTGGCCCATCGTGTGGCCAACCTGATTCTGAACGGCGTCGATCCACGCCGTATCCTGCTAATGACCTTCTCTCGCCGGGCTGCCTCCGAGATGGGGCGGCGGGTCGAAAGCATCTGCGCCAAGGTGCTCGGGGCGAAAGCCGGCATCATGACGGACGCGCTGACCTGGGCCGGGACGTTCCACGCGGTCGGCGCCCGACTGCTGCGAGAGTATGCCGAACAGATTGGTCTGCCGCCCAATTTCACCATCCATGACCGGGAGGACTCAGCCGACCTGCTGAACCTCGTCCGGCATCAGCTCGGCTTTTCGCAGACCGAAAGCCGGTTCCCGACCAAGGGAACGTGCCTCTCCATCTACTCCCGCGCGGTCAACGCCGAAATGCCACTCGAGGCCGTGTTGCAGGGGCATTTTCCCTGGTGCTCCGCTTGGGAGGTGCCGCTGCGGGAGCTGTTTGCTGGGTATGTGGAGGCCAAACAGGCCCAGGGTGTGCTCGATTATGACGACCTGCTGCTCTACTGGGCACAGATGGTCGGCGACCCGGCCTTGGCGGCTCATATCGGTGAGCGCTTCGACCACGTGCTGGTCGACGAATACCAGGACACCAACCGGCTGCAATCCAGCATTCTCCTGGCCCTAAAGCCTGGCGGCGCCGGGTTGACGGTGGTGGGAGATGATGCCCAATCGATCTATGCGTTCCGCGCCGCGACGGTGCGCAACATTCTCGACTTTCCAGGCCAGTTCAGCCCGCCCGCCGCCATCATCACGCTGGACCGCAATTACCGCTCCACCCAGCCAATCCTTGCGGCCGCCAACGGCGTCATCGGCCTGGCCGCCGAGCGGTTCACCAAGAATCTCTGGACCGATCGCCGATCCACCGAGTTGCCTGCGCTGGTCAGTGTACGGGACGAGACAGACCAGGCCCGCTACGTGGTCGACCGAGTGCTGGAGAACCGGGAAGCTGGCACGGACCTGAAGCAACAGGCCGTGCTGTTCCGCACGTCCAGCCATAGCGGCCCGACCGAGATCGAGCTGACCCGCCGCAACATTCCCTTCGTTAAATTCGGCGGCCTCAAGTTCCTGGATACGGCGCATGTCAAGGATCTTCTGGCGCTGCTGCGCTTCGTCGAGAACCCGCGCGACCGGGTGGCGGGCTTTCGCATCCTACAACTGTTGCCCGGGGTGGGGCCGACATCGGCGCAGAGAGTGCTGGACTTCATGGCCAACCAGGTCGATCCGATCGGCGCGCTAGCGGAAGTTGCCGCGCCGCCCCGCTCGGGCGATGGGTGGACGGACCTCGTGACGACGCTTTTGCAACTGCGCTCCGGCAAGGCGGGCTGGCCGGCCGAGATCGGCTGCGCGCGCCTCTGGTACACGCCCCATCTCGAGCGGATGCACGAGGAGGCAGCGGCTCGGCAGGCGGATCTGCTGCAACTCGAGCAAATCGCGGCCGGCTATCCGTCGCGATCGCGCTTCCTGACAGACCTCACTCTGGATCCCCCCGACGCCACGAGTGACCAGGCAGGCGTGCCGCTGCTTGATGAGGATTACCTGATCCTGTCCACCATTCACTCGGCCAAGGGCCAGGAATGGAAGGCGGTCTTCGTGCTCAATGTGGTGGACGGATGCATGCCGTCCGATCTCGGCACCGG
>CAXTCJ010000025.1:0-53233 GCA_964242215.1 uncultured Acetobacteraceae bacterium
TGGGTCGACGCTCCTGGCCGATGCCGCGGGAGGCTGAAGAACTGCCACGCCGCCGCGCTCGCCGACTGCGCCTTGGTCGGCAGCGCGCGCAGGAGCGCCAATTTGTGTTTGCCGAAGCGGTTCAGGTCGCCCGGAATGAGGGAGGGATCTCCTGGGTCAGTAGAGCGTGGCGGGTGAAGACTTGGCCCGGAACCCGCGGCACATCCACATCCGACGTCATCACGACGGTCGCCCGCGCCTCGCCAATCCACCGCTCAAGCTCAGAAAGCTATTGAGGCGACTGGGTTCAAGCTGGAGACTGTCACTTGGACGGCCCATTCGCTTGTTGGGGGGAGGGTTGCCGTCCGAGGAAGTCGCGCATCATCAGCGCGATCTCGTCCACCTTCTCGTCCAGCGCGAAATGCCCGGCATCGAGAATGTGGATCTCCGCCTTAGGAACGTCCTTTCCATAAGCCGCGGCGCCCCCGAGTGCGAAAGACGGGTCCCACTTGCCCCAGACGACCAGCATGGGTGGCTGGTGCTCCCGCAACCAGGCCTGCCAGGCAGGGTAGGCGGCGACATTGGTCTGGTAGTCGTAGAACAGGTCGGACTGGATCTGCATCTGGCCCGGCTGCGACAGGTGCGCGAACTCGTCCAGCCATTCCTGCGGGTCGTAGCGATCCACGTTCGGGCTGGCCCCGAGGTGCCAGCCTTTGGAGGCGGCGAGGGACAGGAAGTTCGGGATGATCTTGTCCGTGTACGCGGCCCGGTCCTTCCAGAACGCCTTGCGCACATCCCAGGCCGGGCCGAGCCCGTCCTCGCTATCCACCGCGTTTTGGATCACGAACGCCCGCATCCGTTCCGGATGCGCCATGGCCAGCCGCATCCCGACCGGGCCGCCATAGTCCTGCAAATAGAGGCTGTAGCTCGTCAGGCCGAGCTGACCGAGCAGGTGGTCCATCGTGCCGGCGATATGGTCGAAGGTGTAGGCGTATTGCGACGGCGGCGGTGCGTCGCTGAGGCCGAAACCGGGGTAGTCCGGCGCCAGGATGTAATAGCTGTCGGCCAGGCGCGGGATCAGCGTCCTGAACATGGCCGACGATGACGGGAAGCCGTGCAGCAGCAGCAGCGTCGGCGCATCCTTCGGCCCGGCTTCGCGGTAAAATATGTTCACGCCGTTCACCGCTGGCGTGTGATACGTGATCGTCGACGACGTGGCCGGCACCGTTTGCCCGTGACCGGCGCTTCCAAGAAGGGCCAGGGCGGCCGCGGTTGTCGCGATTGTCTTCATGTTCGGTCTCCTCATTGTGGGCCAAGCCAGCAGGGCTTTCTCATCGAGGACGAATTGGCTTCGGCGGTATGGTAGAAGGTGCGGGTGGTCATGGAGGCTTCTCCGATTAGGAGCGTCTCGGCTGTCTGCTGCGACGGTCGCGAGGCTGGTGTAGCCCTTATCTGACCTTTCCATGCTGCCCAGGCAGGTGGTAAAATCGAGGACGACCCTCTTACGCCATAGAAGGATTTCGCAGATCGCCTCGATGCGATGTCCTTGCTGCTCGCAGCGGTGGAAAGCGGCGGACGGACTGAAGGAGCTCTATCCGTTGACGCTGGACGCGATGTGCGCCGGGCTTCCTGGTCTCATAGGCGGCCTCGAACTCGACGATGTGGATCACTGGGTCCAGCACGAAGCCGCTGATCTGGTCAGTGACCAGCTCGTGACCTTCTTGCGCGCCGAGCGGCCTGTCTAGCGCGCACTTTGCTTCAAATCGCCACACCATAAGGAAAGCTGAAATGGAACTCACCGCCCGCAGCGTCCAATCGCTCCGGCACGTGACGCGCTACTGGGAAGCGGGTCCGGCGGACGGGCCGTTGATGATCTTCCTTCATGGCTGGCCCGGAAGCGGTCTGATGTGGCGTGCACAAATCGACGCCTTCGCGTCCGAGGGTTGGCGCTGCGCCGCACCGGACATGCGCGGCTATGGCGGCTCGTCGGCGCCGGTCTCTACTGCAGCCTATGCCGTGAGCGAGATCGTCGACGACATGATCGAGCTTCACGACCAGCTAGGGGGCGATCCAGCCATCTGGGTCGGCCACGACTGGGGAAGCCCCGTGGCAGGCGCATTGGCCGCCCATCACGCGGCGCGCAGCCGAGGCCTAGTGCTTGTCTCGCTCCCTTACTTTCCGGAGGGGTTTGCGCTGCCGAGCCTCCTGCCTTTGATCGACCGCACCCTGTATCCCGCCAGCCAATATCCGGACGGCCAGTGGGACTACTATCGCTTCTATCTGACCCATTTCGACCAGGCGGTCAGCGACATGGACGCAGACATTCCGGCGACCCTGGCCTCGCTCTATCGGCCCGGGACTCCCGCATCCATGGCCAAAGCGCCTCCGTCGGCCACAGTAACGCGCAACGGCGGCCGTTATGGCGCGGCACATCGCGCTCCGCCGACGGCGCCCGACCCGGCGCTCTGGCCGTCTGCCGATTTCTCAGCCTTGGTCGAGGCGTTCCGCCCGCGTGGTTTTCGCCCGGCGAATGCCTGGTATTTGAACGGCGACGCCAACGCCGCATACGCTCATGCCGCCCCTGAGGGTGGCCGCCTCCGCCAACCCGTGCTGTACATCAACGGTGATTGGGACGTGATTTGCGACATAAACCTTAGCCGCCTTGCGGAACCCATGCGGAGCGCCTGCCCCGATCTCACCGTGACAAATCTCCCTTCGGGCCACTGGCTCCCGCTCGAACGGAAAAGCGAAGCCGTCGATGCGATCCGTGC
The DNA here is from genome assembly GCA_964242215.1 of uncultured Acetobacteraceae bacterium. Classification (GTDB taxonomy): domain Bacteria; phylum Pseudomonadota; class Alphaproteobacteria; order Acetobacterales; family Acetobacteraceae; genus LMUY01. Next base: position 2,751 of record CAXTCJ010000025.1, read on the forward strand.
GTGGCTCGCCGTGAAGGGATTGGCGTAGACGAACCTTCGAGTTGATCCCATCGGCCCGCTACGCCCGCTCAGGGCCCTGCTCGATGCGGCGATGCCTTTCGGCAGCTAAGAGGATAAGCTGAACGCTGCTACTTCTTGCCAGAATGCGGCCTTGCGCCCGTGAGCAACTCGAAGCGCTCGCTCGAAGGCCGGGTGGTCGGGTAGGCTTCCAAAGTCCGCCACGCGCGCCGCGGCGGCCCTGCAATCATCGAGGTGGCGCGCCGCATGCTTGTATCGGGACGACCGCGCCCTATCGAGGGTGAAGCCGATCATGGCCCGGCGCAAATGCGTTGCGGCGAGCGGGTACTTGCTGTCGAGTGCGTCGACGACGGGCGACAGCAGCTCGTATAGATCGCCATTCAGCTCCCCGGCCCGGCCGAGCACGAGTTCGTTCGCCCGCTGCACGTCGGGCCACCCGACGAGAAAAGCCAGGGCCTGATGGATATCTGCGAAGGCGAGCGCATGCGTCAAAGCGCGCTGCTCGGCCTCGAAGTCATCGAAATCCGGCAGCTTGCGGAGATAGGCGCGAAGGTGGGTGGCGTTGAGCGTCGCGAGGAAACGCTCCCAGCGGAAAGCCTGCGCCTCGTCGGATCGCCCGAGCGCTTCGAGCACGTCGACGCGCGCCTGCTCCCATTCCATCGGCGCTCGACCGCGCCGACTGGTCTCGACGGTCTCCAGCGCTGCCCAGGCCTCGTGCGGGCGCCTGGCGTCGAGCAGGCGCCGCGCGATGCTCGCAGCGACGGCTGGCATCTCGCGCGCGCGCTTGTCGAATTGCTCGATGAAACCGTCCACGTCACCCAGCGCGTCGGCGACCTGCTGCAGGATGAAGGTGGCCGTGTGGCCACGATGACGGTGTCGGATCTCGTCGGCATGGATCGGGCCGGAACTCGCCCAACCGATCACCCGTCGCTCGTGGGCGGCCAGCGTCACCACCGGCTCGCGGAGCCACGCCTGCGTCAACTCCCTGATGGTGACTAGCCCCGCAGTGCCGAGCCGAGGTGTCAAAATGGGGATCAGCTCGTTCCAGGTCCCGTATCCATCGGTTGAAAGAGCCCGAAAGGCGCGGCCTGCCAGTTCGTCAGGATGAACCCCCGCCCGCTCTGCCAAGGGGCCGAGATCGCGCGCCGCTGCGTGAAAAGCGGCGGACAGTCGACCGCTGCCATCGTCGCTGCGCGCGAACACGCCTTCGGCACAGCTAACCAGACGCCAGATCAGCTCGAATGCCTCGCGCGGGCTGGACGGGGCGATGAGATCGAGAATGACGCGGCGCTGGGCCTCTAGGTCGGCCACGAACGGCTTGATCTTCTGCCAATCCAGCCAGGTTTTCGCACGGGCAATGCTGCCCAACCGCTTGGTGATGACGCGTGCTGATTCGGCCACGCCCGAATTCCCCGCCAATGCCAACCGCAAGCGCCGCTGGGCGGCAGCGCTTCCCGTGCTGATCTCCATCAGGAGTTCCGCGAGCTGGGCCGCGCCCAAAGCTTCGAGGTTCGCGGCATTGAGCGTCTTGCTGGAGGCCATACCGTGCTTTTGTCCCCAGTGGGACGCATCATCAAGCGCCATCCCAAGGTTTGGTGGACACCAAACACCCATATCTTGTCAGGATCGCGCGATCTTCCCGGCCTATATCACCGCAATCAGGACCATCGGTGCGTATGAAGCTGAAGGTCCATTGCCCTCAACCTTCCAGGCCGAGCTTCTGTCTCACGTGGGCGAATTTCTCGGGATTGGCGAGCCGTCGACCGGAGGTCATCCTCGAGGTGACCGCCAAGTTGTCGGTGTGCCGTCGAAGCGACGTGCTACGGATTCTGCCGTGGATCGTGTCGAAGCAGGACCAGCGTGAGCGCGGCTATCAGCGGTCCGGCCGCCAAGCTGAACAGGGCAGCGCTGGTGCTACTCGTCGCATCCTTTACCAGCCCGTAGGTCCAGGGCCCAAACCATCCGCCGAGATTGCCGAGGGAGTTGACCATCGCGAGGCCACCGGCCGCCGCTGTGCCGCTCAAGAGCGAAGACGGGATCGACCAGAAACACGGCGCAACCGATTGATTGCCCATGATCGTGATGCAGAGCGCCACCATCATGATGACCGGGTGGCCACTGCCGATTGCCGTGCACGCTACAAGGCCGGCAGACACTAGCAGTAACGCACCAGCGGCGTGCCAGGTGCGCTCGCCCGTCCGGTCCGAATGATAGCCCCAAACGATCATCGCGCCGAAGCCGAACAGCGCCGGGATCGCGCTCACCAGCCCGATCCAGGCCTGCGCAACCCCAAGCCCTTTGACGATCAGCGGCATGAAGAAGGCGAGGCCATACCCGGCGACCTGGTGACCAAACTCCACCAGGGTCAAAAGCCACATCACTCCGCTGCTGAACACCTGGCTCAGCGAATTGGTGTGACGTAGCGCCCGTCCGTCCCGCTCCTTGGCGAGGCGCGCTTCCAGCCAGGCTTTCTGCTCGGGCGCCAGCCAGCCCGCATCGACCGGCCGGTCGGTCAGCAAATACCAGATGATCACGCAGGTGATCACCGACGGCAGCGCCTCCACGATAAACAGCCACTGCCAGCCAGCGAGGCCGAGCAGACCGTCCAGTGCAAGCAGCAAGCCGCTGATCGGCGGCCCGAGGATGCCGGACATCACGCCAGCGGCCATGAACAGCGCGACGGCGCGGCTGCGTTAGCGGGCTGGGAACCACCAGGTGATGTATAGCAGCACGCCCGGGAAGAAGCCGGCTTCCGCCACGCCGAGCAGGAAGCGAATGCCGTAGAAGCTCGGGCCGTTCCAGGTCAATGCGGTCAGCCCGGACACGATGCCCCAGGTGACCAGGATGCGGGACAGCCAGCGGCGCGCCCCAGTTCGGTCGAGCACGAGGTTGCTCGGGATTTCGGCAAGCAGGTAGCCGAGGAAGAACACGCCGGCACCGAAACCGAACTGCGCATTGGAGAAGCCGAGCGCCGTGCTCATCTGCGTCGCCGCCATGCCGATATTCGCACGGTCTAGGCTGGCACAGAAATAGCCGAGTGCCAGCACCGGCAGTAGACGCATGGTCACGCGCCGCATCGTCTCGCGCTCGAGCCGGTCTTCCCCGGCCACGGCGACGCCCGCCGGCATTGCAGCTCCACCTACACGCATCTTATGTCCTCCCGTTGGCGACGCTAAGCGACGTTGATCCGGCGGCGAGCGACCTCCTCGTCATTCAGGTGCAGCCCGAGCCCGGGTGTTTCCGGCAAGTGGAACAATCCGTCCACTGGCCGGGGCGGATCCAGAAACACCGAATGACGGCGGGGAGATGGGTCATCCAGCTCGCACGGCTTGGTCGCGTGCGGCTGCGTCGCGCAAACGTGCAGGTTCGCCATGTGCCCGATGGTAGGCTGCGTCTGATGCGGCACGAGTTCCACGCCGTATGCCTGGCACAACGCCGCGCAGCGTTGCAGCCCCGTGATCCCGCCCATCTTGACGATGTCCGGTTGCACCATGCGCACGCCGGCGTCAATCAGGTCGGCAACGGCGGCGAGGGTGTAGCTTTGCTCACCGGCCGACACCGTGATGTCCAGCTTGCGGGCGACCTCACCCATGGACTTCGGGTGATAGTGTTGCACCGGTTCCTCGAACCACCAGAACCCCAGTTCCTCAAGCGCCCGACCGACGCGGATCGCACCACCAACCGAGAGGCCGTTATTGGCGTCGAAGGCCAGCGGTAAATCGTCGCCCACCAGCCGGCGCACCGCGCGGGCCTTGGCAATGTCGCCGGGGATATCGCTGTCTGGTGTCGTGCGGTCGTTGTCGAACCGGATCTTGATGGCGGCCGGCTTGTCGCGCAGGCGCTGTTCGACCACGGCGCAGACCTCATCGACGCTTCGGCCGGCGCCACAGTGCCCGATCGAGGCGTAGAACGGCAGCGCGGTTCGCCAGGCGCCCCCGAGCAGCTTGTAGATTGGCTGGCCGAGCAACTGTCCCTTCAGGTCCCATAGCGCAATGTCGATGGCGGCCAGCGCGCCGGCCAGCGCGCCTTCGGGGCCGAGCTTAACCAGCCGATGCAATATCCGGTCCTGCAGCACGGCGTGGTCCAGCGGGTCAGCGCCGATCAATGCGGGCGCGATGTCGTGCACGATCATGCCTAGCGAGGCGAGGCCACCCTGCATCGGTGACGCCTCGCCGATGCCGATTTGTCCGCTGTCGGCGTGGATACGGACGAAGGCGCTTCGCTGTCCGGGCTTGTCCGCAGGATCCCATTGGATCTGGAACACCTCGATGCGCTGTATTTTCATCGTCTCTCCTCCCTACGCGTCCGGGATTGGCTTGGCAGGCAACGATTGACCCGGCGTGAATCAGGCCAACCGTAAACAGACAGCAAGCGGGTTCTTGTGTGGCAACTTCACCCCAGAGACTAGGCGAGAAGCATCCTGGCGCGATACGATCCTTAACGGGTGCGATCGCGATTATGAAGGTCGACTGCGGCGCCATAGCTCGTATTCCGGCCGCGCTTCATCGGCCAACGGGTAATACAATCGCATATCCCCACCCTCTGACAGACGATGGCGCGAGAACTCCTCCCACTCCGCATGCTCGCTGCCTGCTACGATCACCCCCTCCGCTAGCCGGGCCGGCACTACCACTGCGCCGTCATCATCCGCCACGACGATGTCACCGGGCACGACGAACGCATTGCCACAGGCGATCGGCACGTTGACCGCGAATGGAATGATGCTCGTCTGCGCGTGGTAGTTCGGCGTGACCCCCCGTACCCAGACACCAAGGCCGAGTTTCGCGACCGCGCCGGCGTCACGGATGCAGCCGTCGACGACAACCCCCGCGCCGCCCCGACCGGCCAGATAGGTCAGCATCATCTCGCCGAAAATGCCGCTTTTCATGTCAGCCCGCGCATCCACTACGATCATGTCTCCTGGTTCGGCCGGATACATGACCTGGCGGTGCAGCTGTAGATCCGGGTTGTCGTATTCTCCGCCCGAGAACAGATCCTCTCGTTTGGGCATGAATTGCAGCGTCAACGCCGGGCCCGCCGCCACCCGGCCGGACACCAAACTCCGGGGCCCCTCGATGTGGCAATCGCGAACGCCCAACCGGTTCAGCTCGCTGCTGATGGTCGCCGTGCCGATCCCGGCCAGCGCCTCGCACACGGAACGCGGCGGCCGATCGATGACGAGGGAGCTTGGCCGAATGCGATCGAGTTCGGACGTCATGAAGAACGATCCCTATCTGCTGTTGCGTGCAAAGGCTTGTTGTCTCCCGGATCAGCCGCGAAACCCGTCCACGGCGTGGGCTCTCAAATAGTCCATGTTCATCGTGATTCCGAGGCCGGGAAGCGCCGGCAGGCGCAGGCTGCCGCCAGCGTTGTCGAGCGGCGTTTCAATCATCTGGTTGTACTTTCCAAGATCGTATCGCGAAGTCTCCAGCCGGTAGAAATTCGGCACCGTCATCATCACTTGCGCGCCCGCCACCACGTTGATCGGGCCGCTCGCATCATGGGGCGAAACCGGAATGTAGTATGCCTCAGCCATCGTGCTGATCTTCTTCAGTTCGGTAATACCGCCGGCCCAGGTCACGTCCGGCATCACGTAGTCGGCGAGCCGGCCCTCGAACACCGGCACGAAGTCCCATCGCGTGTGCAGGCGCTCGCCCACCGTGATCGCCGCGCTCACCGCTTCGCGCACCTGCCTCAAGGCGCTGTAGCTCTCGACCGGCACCGGCTCTTCGAACCAATCGATCTTGCCCGCGTCCTCCAGCCTGCGGCACAGGCGTATCGCGGTCGGCACGTTGAAGCGGCCGTGCGCGTCGATCAGGATCTCGATTCCGGGCCCGGTAATCTCCCGGATCTGCGCCGTGAGTTCTGCCGCCTCTGTCTCCCCTTGTCGGCTCATGCCGCCATCCAGGTAGTCGTCGTTCATCCAGGCCCGCCCGTGATGTGGGAACGGATCGAATTTCAATGCGGTGTGCCCGGACTCCAGGATCGCGCGGATCTCCGCCTCGACCCCCTCCTTCGTCGTGAACTGACTCTGGTCAGGGTGGGTGTAGAGCAGAATGTCGTCACGCACCTTGCCGCCCAGCAATTCGTAAATCGGCTGGTTCAGCACCTTGCCGCGAATATCCCAGAGCGCGATGTCGACTCCGCTGACGGCCTGCGACGTGGCGCCACGCGTACCCATATAGGTGAATGTCCGAAAGGTCTTGTGCCAGATCCGCTCGATCTGTGACGGGTCTTCGCCCACCAACAGATCGTTGAGCGTCCGCACGACGCCGGCGATGGCGCGGTTGGCCGGGCGCGTAGTGGTGGTGATCTCGCCCCAGCCCGTGACGCCCTCGTCCGTGCGAACCTCGATGAACAGATATTCGCCCCAGCCTGTGCTGTCCGCGCGCACCAGCCATGGCTCGATCCGGGTGATCTTCATAGCGCTCCTCCTTGAGGTTATCAGTGGTCGCTCGCTACCAATGAGCCACCGTTCCGTCCGCATCGCGAATTGCTTCCCGCGCCGCGATGTTTTCCTGTTCGAACGGATGCCTGGCCGCTTCCTCCATGTCGATGTCGATCCCAAGCCCCGGGCGGTCGGGCACGTCCCAGTAGCCGTCCTTCATTCGAATCGGCGTGTCTGCCACCCGATCGAAGAACTCGAAGCGATCTGACAGCTGTTCCAAGATGACGAAGTTTGGTGTTGCGACTGCAAAATGCAGACCGACCACAGACGCCACGGGTCCCATCGGGTTGTGCGGCGCAAGCCCGATCTGCGCCGCAGCGGCAATGGTTGCAATCGCCCGCCCGGCGGTGAAGCCGCCGCAATGACACAGGTCGGGCTGGAAGAAATTGACCGCCCGCAGATCGGCGATCGCCTGGAACTCCGGCAGCGTGAGCAGCCGTTCACCGGTCGCGAGCGGCACGCCGGTGCGGTCCGCAACCAGACGCATCGCGAGCGGATCGCCGGGCTGCACCGGCTCCTCGACGAACATCGGATCACAGACCGACACCGCCTTCGTGTAGTCAACGGCGGCACTGATCGAGGATGCCCGGCCATGGAAGTCGAACAGGATGTCGGCGTCTGGCCCGACGCCCTCGCGCAGCGCGATCGCCAGTCGCTCCGCCGTGCGAACCCCCTCCCGGTCCGTGGCATAGTGGGTGACCGGGATTGGTAGCGTCTTTACCGCCGTATATTCGCGACTGACGAGATCGGCCGCTGCATCCCGGTACGCGCTAGGATCGATCGGCCAGCGTTTGAAGTTGGGGATCGAACTGCCGACATGGGCGTAGACCCGCACACGGTTCCGCGCCTTGCCGCCGAGCAACTGCCACACCGGCTTACCGCACTCCTTGCCGAGGATGTCCCACAGCGCCTGTTCGATCGCGCTCACCGCCGTCAGCCCGATCACCCCGAGCGGCCAGAAACTGTGCTTGACCATCAACTCCAGCAGGTAGGGGATATCGCGCGGGTCGCGGCCCACCAGCATCGGTGCGAAATCCTCGACGCAACCGACCACCGCCCGCGTTTTCCATTCCAGCGTCGCCTCGCCCCAGCCATATAGCCCGTCCTCATTCGTCTCAACGCGAACGAGCACCCAGTTGCGGTCTCCGGCATGGACGATGACGGTTCGGATCGCCTCGATTTTCATGACTTGACTCCTTCTCCGGCCGGCCCGGGACCGTGTACACATTCCGGCTCGAGGTCCGGCACCGGTTCGATGCGCCCGAGGACGAACACGTAACAGACGATGCCCACTGCCAGCACCAATCCGGCAACCACGAACGCCGCGTCGAACGATCCGCTCTCGAGCACGATGAAGCCGGTGACGATCGGGGCGACGATCCCCATCGCGCTATTGAGGAAATTCATGATGCCGCCGACCGTGCCGTTGCCGCCTCGCGGGGCGATCAGCGACGGGATCGACCACCCGGCGGGGGCCGACGCGGCAAGGCCGCCGAGCGAGAGCGTGATCCAGAACAGCGCCCAGAATGGATCGGTGGTAAAGACGGCACCGAACACGGCTAGGCCCGTCAGCATTCCCGCGACTAGAATGGTCTTGCGTACGACTGTTTCATCGTGACCGCGCTTGATGAAGAAATCGATTGCCCAACCGCCGATGAGGAGATCTGTGAGGGTGGCAAAGCCCCATGGAATCATCGTAAACGTTGCCGAGCGGATGATGTTCATGTGCATCACCTGCACCAGATATGCGGGCAGCCAACTCGTGAAGAGGTTCATCGAATAGCCATAGGCCGCGAACCCGATCGTCAGACCCCACACCTTCCGCGTCCGCAGAAGATAGGCCAGCATCTGGCCCGAACTGCCTTCTGCCCGCCCCTCAGCGTTGGCGCCGCCCTCTCGAATGTAGTCAAATTCGACACGGCTCAGGGCCTTGTCTTCGCTTGGGTCACGGTACAACAGCCAGAACACCACGAAATAGAGAAAGCTCAGCACCGCCGTGATCAGGAATCCAGCTCGCCATCCGAAGCCGAAGATCGCGAACGCAACCACCGGCACGCCGATCACATTGCCCAGCTTTTGCGAGCCGTCGAAGATCGCCGTCGCCAGACCTCGCTCGCGGCGCGGAAACCAGTATCCCGTCGCCTTGGAGCTTGCAGGAAACGACGGTGCCTCTGCGACGCCAAGCAGGAAGCGGCCGACGAACAGGCTCCAGTATCCAGTAGCCATCGCGGTGATCAGGGACGCCACGCCCCACAGGCCGGCACTGAACCGGCCAATGCCCTTCACCCCAAATCGATCCAACACGATGCCAATCGGGATTTGGAGTCCGGTATACGACCATGCGAATGCCGATAGCAGGATGCCGACCTGCCCCGCGTCCAACGCCATGTCGTGTTGCAATTGCGGCACCGCGACGGGCAAAGCAATTCGGTCGAAGTAGTTGATCAGGACGCCGAGCGCGAGAACCGCGCCGATACGCCACCGGCGGTTGGGAACTCCCTCTGCACCTAAATGGAGCATGTGCCCTCCGCGTCCCGCCTGGCTCGGCGAGCATCATTCTTTATTGCTGTTGATCAAATCGCTGTCTTCGGTGCGTGTCAACAAGGTTTTCGCGGACGTTCAGCCGAACTTCTCTCGTATTTGATCAAACAGGCCGACCCCATGGATTTCGACAGCTCCGACCTTTATCGCCGACTCCGCCAAGATATCCTCAGCGGCCGATACGCCTTCGGCAGCCGGCTCAAGATCGACGAGATCGCCCGCCGCTATGGCACTAGTCACATGCCGGTGCGTAATGCGCTCCTTCAGCTTGCTGGCGACCAACTCGTTACTGCAGAGCGAAACCGTGGCGCGTCGGTACGCGCCATCGACGCAGAGTCGGTTCGCAACATCTACGACGTCGTCATTCCTCTCGAATCCGTACTCACTCGGAGGGCCGCCGCCCGAATGACACAGGCGACGCAAGCCCGGCTCGTATCCGTCGAACGTGACTTCGAAGACGCGGTTCGCGAGAGGGACGCCGCCGCTGTCGCCGACCTGAACAGGCAGTTTCACGAGGTGATCAACGACGAGGCCGCCAACCCCGACGCCTCCCACATCGTCAACCGCTACCAGGAAATGCTCCGCGCCTTTCGTCGCGCTCATGGCTTCGACCCGGCGCGGCTACCCGGCGTGATCGCCGATCACCGCGCGCTGCTTGGTTGCTTCGATGCCGGCGACCCCGACGGTGCCGCCGCGATCGCTTCCGGCCATGCTGCCAAGGCATGCAACGACTTGATGCGTGTCATCAAAGCTGCAGGAGCGCACGTTGACGCTCACGAGCCAAAACGTCCGCTACAAGGTGCGCCGCCTGACGAGGATCCCAGGTGACATCCTTGATCCAGAACACGCGAAGCCGTTGACGAAGCGCCGTTGCCGAACGATTGTTCGAGCAACGAACAGTGTGACAAGGCAGGTTCCCGGCCGCTGCCGCCAGTCGTCACGGAGCCGAGGGGAGACGCCAGCGCCATGCCACAAACCCCGAGCGAGGCGGTCGCAATACCTCCGCTGGAGAACACAGGAACAGCCGGAACGGTCGCAGTGATCGGTACGGGGGTCATCGGCACGAGTTGGGCCGCTGCATTCCTGAGTCGCGGCTTGGACGTGACCGCAACCGATCCCGCGCCTGGGGCCGAAGCGGCGCTCCGTCAGGCAGTGGCAGCGCTCTGGCCCGATCTGGAGCGAACGGGTCTGGCGCGCGATGCCCACCCGGATCGCCTGCACTTCCACCCGACACTCGAGCAAGCCCTGGAGGGTGCCAGCTTCGTCCAGGAGAACGGTCCCGAATCGCTGGCGTTCAAGCGCAACCTGTTCGCCCGCATAGACGCGGCCGCCCCGGAGCATGCCATTCTGGCCACCAGTTCCTCCACCATCACCGTCAGCGAGTTCCAGGACGCTTGCCGCAGCTTCCCCGAGCGCGTCGTCCTGGGCCACCCGTTCAACCCGCCGCACCTGATCCCCCTCGTGGAGGTTGGCGGCGGCCGGCTGACCTCGCCGCAGAGCGTCGAGCGGGCGGTGGCGTTCTACCGCGCCTGCGGCAAGCATCCGATCACCCTACGCCGTGAGGTGCGCGGCCACGTCGCCAACCGGCTGCAGGCGGCGCTGTGGCAAGAAGCGTTCAACCTGGTGAGCCAGGGCGTGGCCAGCGTGGCCGACGTGGATGCGGCCATCGCGCACGGGCCCGGCCTGCGATGGGCATTGCTGGGGCCGTTCTTGAACCTGCATCTGTCCGGCGGGGTAGGCGGGATTGCCGCCCTGTTCGAGAAGCCGCTCTGGCAGGCGACCGAGGGCATGTGGCGGGACCTCGGCACCGTGTCGGTGGATGCGGCGCTTGCCCAGCGCGTGGCCGAGGGCGTCGCGGCGGAGCTCGCCGGCAGCGACCCGGCGAACGTCGTGCGGGACCGTGACCAGGCGCTCGCCGCCCTGCTCCGCCTGAAAGCCGCGGCGGCGCGCCTGCCGTGATCCCTCGCCCAACCGCCGCAACCGTGCCGCACGATGTGTGGCGGCAAGACCGTGCGGACGGTGCGATCCTGCTGGGTTCCAACGTTCCGCTCGGACCGGTCGCGCGCACCAGCGCCGAGTGGCTGCATCGCTGGGCCGCGGCAGCGCCGGAGCGCGTGTTCGTCGCCGAGCGGTCCGGCGCCGGCTGGCGGGAGATGGACTACGCCACGCTGCTGCAACAGGTGCGTCAGGTGGCCGCCGCACTCGCCGGGCGGGGGCTGGGCCCGGGAACGCCGATCGCGGTGCTGTCGGGGGCCAGCGTGGACCACGCGGTGCTCACCCTTGCCGCGCAGTATGTCGGCATCCCGGTGGTGCCGCTCGCGGAGCAGTATTCGCTGGTCGAGGCAGCGCATCCCCGCCTAGTGCACGCCGTGCAAACGGTGCGGCCGAAGCTGGTGTTCGCCGAGTTCGGCGGGCCCTACGCCGGCGCCCTGACGCTCGCGTGCATGGCGGGTGCCGAAATAGTCTGCTCCGACCCGCGAGGCGCTGGCGTGCCGGTCACGCCGTTCGCGGCGCTGCTCCGGGGCGATGGCGGCGTGGATTTGGAGGCGGCCCACGCGGCAGTCGGCCCGGACACGCTGGCAAAAATCCTGTTTACCTCCGGCTCGACGGCCAACCCGAAAGGTGTGCTGACGACGCAGCGCATGCTGTGTGTCAACCAGGCGCAGATGCTGGCGGCCATGCCGTTCCTACGGGCGCGGCCGCACCGGATCTTGGACTGGCTGCCGTGGAACCACGTGTTCGGCGGCAGTCATAACTTCAACCTGATGCTGGCCAACGGCGGCAGCCTGTATATTGACGGCGGCCGGCCCACCCGCGGCGGCGTGGAAGTAACTCTGCGCAACACGCGCGAACGTGCCGGCACGCTGGCGTTCAACGTCCCGGTCGGCTTCTCGCTGCTGGTGGCCGCGATGCGCAACGATGCGGGCTTACGCCAGGCGTATTTCCGCGACCTCGATTTGATCTTCTATGCCGCCGCCTCGGTCACGCAGGCGGTTTGGGACGAGCTGGCGCGCATGGCGCGGGACGAAACCGGGTCGGTGCCGCTGATGTACGCCGCCTGGGGCATGACCGAGACCGCACCCGCCGCCACGCAGACGCACCGGCCGGTGCACCGGCCCGGGAATGTCGGCGTGCCACTGCCCGGCGTGACGCTGAAGCTGCTGCCGGATGCAGACGGGCGGTGCGAGTTGCGGGTCAAGGGCCCGAACGTCATGGCGGGCTATTTCGAGGAACCGAATAAGACGCGCGAGGCGTTCGACGACGACGGCTTTATGCTGACCGGCGATGCCGTCCGCTTCATCGACCCGGCCGACGCAAACGCCGGGCTCGCCTTCGACGGCCGCGTGGCGGAGGACTTCAAGCTGTCGACCGGGACCTGGGTGCGGGCGACCACGCTGCGGCTGCACGTGCTTGGCCATGTGTCCGGCTTCGCTGCCGACGTGGTCCTGACCGGGCACGACCGCGACGAGGTGGGCCTGCTGATCTTCCCCGATCACAAGGCCTTGGACGGGCTCGGCATCGTACCGGAGGACCTCGACGGCGCCTTGGCGGCGCCGGCGCTGCACGCGTTGGTGCAAGGCGCGCTCGAGGCGATGGCGGTAGGCGCGAGCTCGTCCACGCGCATCGCTCGCGCCCTGGTTGTAGCGGGGGCGCCATCCATGTCGATGGGCGAGTTGACCGCGAAGGGCAGCATCAACGCGCGGCAGGTTCTCAAAGGCCGCGAACGCCTCGTCATCCGGCTGTATGATGATGCCGACCCGAGCGTCGTGCGATTGCACCCGGCCGTGGCGACGGGATGAAGAGGTCGTTCCATGACAGTATCGCCCAAGCCCTTCGCACCGGACTGGCTGCCCGAGACACTCACCTGCAGCATGTCGGGCCCGGTCGCCACGCTGCGGCTGAACCGGCCGGCCAAGCGCAACGCGTTGAACCTGGAGCTGATCGAAGGCCTATGCCGCTTCTTCGCCGCCCCGCCGCAGCAGGCTCGCGCCGTCGTGCTGCACGGCGAAGGCGCACATTTCTGCGCCGGGCTCGACCTGTCGGATATCCGCGAGCAGGACGCGGCCGCCGGCGTGTTCCACAGCCGGTTGTGGCACCGCGCTTTCGCGGCGATGGAAGGTGGCGACCTGCCCGTGGTCTCCGTCCTGCGCGGGGCAGTCATCGGCGGCGGGCTGGAACTGGCGGCGGCCACGCATATTCGGGTTGCCGAGCCCAGCACCTTTTACGCCCTGCCGGAAGGGCAGCGCGGTATTTTCGTGGGAGGTGGCGGCTCCGTGCGGATCCCGCGGCTCATCGGGGTGGCCCGCATGGCAGACATGATGTTGACAGGGCGAACCTACGGCGCGGAGGACGGCGCTGGGATCGGGTTGTCGCAATACCTCGTGGCGGAGGGTGCGGGCCTGGCGCTGGCGACAGAGCTCGCGGGGAAGATTGCGGGCAATGCGCGGCTGACCAACTTCGCCGTCCTGCAAGCCCTGCCACGCATCGCTGCGGCGGATCCGGCGACCGGGTTCCTGACCGAAAGCCTGATGTCGGCGATCGCTGCGTCAGATGGCGAAGCCAAGCAACGCCTCGCCGACTTCCTGGAGAAGCGGGCGGGCAAGGTCCAGCACGAGAGCTGAGACGAGTGGCTCGACAAAAATAAGGGAACACGAGAATGAGGCGTAGGACCATCCTTATGGCTACAGTCGCGGCTGCCGTGGCCGGCGGCCGTGCCCGGGCGGCTGATAAGCCGCTGAAGATCGGCGTGCTGAACGACATGAGTGGCGTGTTCGCCGATTACCAAGGACCGGGATCGCTGCTGGCGGCGCAGATGGCAGCGGAGGATGCCGGCGGCCAGGCGGGCAGCCGGCCGATCGAAATCGTTTCCGGCGATCATCAGAACAAACCGGATGTCGGCATGACGATCGTCCGCCGCTGGCTCGACGAGGAGGGTGTGGACGTCGTCATGGACGTTCCCAACTCCGCCATCGCGCTCGCGGTCGCGCAATTCGTGGCCGACCGGAACAAGGTGTTCATCGGCTGCGGCGCGGGGACGGTCGATCTCACGGGCACGCGATGCACGGCCAATACGCTGCATTGGGATTACGACACCTGGGAGACCAGCCAGGCGCTCGGCCGCGCCATCACCGAGCGCGGGTCGAAAACCTGGTTCACCTTGGCGGCGGATTACGCGTTCGGCGCCGATTTGGACCGCAACGTCACCGAAGCGGTGATCAAGGCGGGCGGCAAGGTGATTGGCGGCGTAAAGGCACCGTTTCCGACGGCCGATTTCAGCTCGTTCCTATTGCAGGCGCAATCATCGGGCGCCCAGGTGCTGGCGCTGGACAATGCCGGCGACGACACTACCACCGCGCTGAAGCAGGCCGCTGAATTCGGCCTGACCCAGTCGATGCAGATCTGTGGGCCGATCTACAACATCAACATCACAAAGGGGGTTGGCCTCGCCGTGACGCAGGGCGTGCTCGGCGTGACGCCGTTCTACTGGGACACGAACGACGCGACCCGCGCCTTTTCCCGCCGCTACGCCGCACGGTCGAAGGCCAATGCCATTCCGAACGACATGCAAGCGGGCATGTACTCGGCTGCCGCCCACCTCATCAAGGCGGTCGCGGCCGGCGCCGACCCAGCGGACGGCAAGGCGGTGGTCGCCGCGATGAAAGCGATGCCGACGGACGATCCGATCTACGGGCCGGGCAGCATCCGCGCCGACGGCCGCAAGCTGCATCCGGTGTATTTGTTCACCACGAAAACTCCGGCCGAGAGCACCGGCCCGTGGGACTTCTACAAGGTCCTCGCCACCATCCCGGCCGACCAGGCATTCCGCCCTATGGCCGATGGTAAATGCCCGCTGGTGAAGAGCTGAACTGGCGCGTTCAGCTGACCTGGCCGATGTAGTTCTCGGCCAACACCGTCTGCAGCTTGCTCGACGCGGACAGTGCATCGAACTCGGCGCGCTGGATGCGGCGGGAGAAGCTGTCGGTATCGGGGAAGGTGTGCAGCAGCGAGGTCATCGACCACGAAAACCGCTCCGTGCGCCAGATCCGGTCCAGCACGCGGGCGGAGTAGTGGTCGATCCCGGCGCTCGACCTGGCTAGGTAGTGGTCGGCAAATGCATCGAACAGGCAGCGCACGTCGTGGATGGCAAGGTTCAAGCCTTTGGCCCCCGTCGGCGGCACGATGTGCGCCGCGTCCCCGGCCAGGAATAGCCGGCCAAACCGCAACGGCTCCACCACGAACGAGCGGAGCGGCGCGATCGACTTCTCGATCGACGGGCCAGGTTGCAACTGGGCGGCAGTGGCCACCGGCAGCCGCCGGGCCAACTCGGCATAGAAGCGGTCGTCCGGCCAATCGGCCAAGTTCTCATCCATGCGGCATTGCAGGTAGTAGCGGCTGCGCGTCGCCGAGCGCATGGAGCATAGCGCGAAGCCGCGTTCGTGGTGCGCGTAGATCAGCTCGTGCGCAACCGGTGGCTGGTCGACCAGCACGCCGAGCCAGCCGAACGGATACACACGCTCGAACACCTGCATGGACGCTGCGGGAACGCTCGCCCGGGACACGCCGTGGTAGCCGTCGCACCCGGCAATAAAATCGCATTCCAGCTCGTCGCGCACCCCGTCGCGGGTGAAGCTGATGCGTGGGCTGCCGCCGAGATCGTGCAGCGCCGCGTCCGTCGCCTCGTACAGCGTGGGCGCACCCGAGGCGGCCCGTAGCGCCATCAGGTCGCGCGTCACCTCCGTCTGCCCGTAGACCATGACCGACCGCCCGGTGAGCCCGGCGAGGTCGATGCGCAGCTCGTCACCATCGAAGCTCAGCGTGAACCCGGTATGCGGCAAACCCTCCGCGCGCATGCGGGTCCCGGCGCCAGTTTCCTCGAGCAAGTCCACCGTCCCCTGCTCCAGCACGCCGGCCCGGATGCGGCCCAGTACGTAGTCGCCGGATTGCCGCTCGACGATGACGTTGTCGATGCCAGCCCGCGTGAGCAGCTGCCCTAGCATCAGCCCGGCCGGGCCTGCCCCGACGATGCAGACCTGCGTCTTCATTAGGGCTGGCCTATGGCTACGCGGGCGGCCTCGGCCGTTTTGATGGCACCGGACAGGTTCAGGATGCGGGTGGCGTTGGTCACGAACAGCTTCTCCGTCACGCCGGGCCGGAAGCCCTCCATCTCCCACTCGTCGCAGCACTGGCCGGGGCTCCATCCGGGATAGTCGGACCCAAACAGCACCCGGTCCTGCAGGCGGCGTTGCATGTCATGCTTCAGCGCCGCCGGCATGTATTTGGGAGACCAGCCGGAGATGTCGATGGACACGTTGCGTTTGTGCAGCGCGACCGCGATCAACTCCTCCGTCCAAGGCCAGCCGGGATGCGCGGCAACGATATTCAGCCGGGGGAAGTCGGCGGCTATGCTATCGATGTGGATGGGGCGGCCGTGATCGAGCTTGAAGCCGAGACCACCGGGCTCGTTGGCGCCGATCGCCGTCGTGCCGCAGTGTATCAGCACGGGGGCCCCGAGCGACTGCAGCAGGTCCCAAATCGGCGCGAATTGCCGGTCGGACGGGCAGAAGCCCTGCACCGGCGGCTGGTATTTGACACCCATCAGGCCGAGCGTCTTGATCGCGCGCTCGATCTCCTCCAGGCCGCTGCGACCGCGCCACGGGTCGACCATGGCCCAGCCCGGCAGGAACACGTCGGGATAGGCCTGGCATAATGCAGCCAGTTCGTCGTTGGTGAACACGGTACCGGCTGCGCCGTGCTGTGCGTCCCAGGCGATCGGGATCGCCAGCGCGTCGTCGCGGCGGAAATCGGCTGCGATCTGTTCGTCCGGACGCGCCTCGAACTTGCCGGGGAACATGCGTTGCGCGGCCGGGATGAAATGGATGCTCGCCTCGACATAGGCGGCATTCATAGGATGAACATGAACGTCGATCGCTCTCATGCGGGCACTCCTTTGTAAGCCGGGGCGGTCATTTCGGGGAGCGACGCGGTCCATTTTGCGGCGACCGAGACAGCCAACTCCGGTATACGAAAAATCATCACCAGGCGGGAGCGGCGGTCGGCGCCGGGCCAGGCCGCCAGTTCTGCTGGCGGATGGAGCACGTGGTGCACGCCCTGGATCACCACGGGGCGGGGCCGCCCGGCGATCGCCAGGATCCCCTTCACGCGCAGCAGATCTTCGGCATGGCCGGTGCGGATGGCGCGCAGCCAGCCGTCGAAGCCTGGCCAGTCCAGCGGCGCATCCGCGACCAGCGACACCGAGGCTGCCCGCGCCCCATGATGGTGGCCATGTACGGCGGACGGAGCGTGACGCTCCACCCATTCGGCGATTGGTGACGTGATGCAACCCGGCTCCAGGAAGGCGGCAGAGAACAGCGCCGCCGGGTCGATGTCGCCGTCGCGAACCTCTAGCACCGGAGAGGCGGGGTTGATCGCCTGCAGCCGTTGCACGAGCGCCGCCGTGTCGGCCAGGTCGCCCTTGGACACCAGGCGGATATCGCCGATTGCGGCCTGCTTGCGGGCCTCCGGATGCTCGTCCAACTGCCGCAGGCCGAACACGCCGTCGACCATGGTGAGGATCGCCTCGAGCCGCATCACTCGCGACAGGGTAGGCTGACGCAGGATGGCCTGGGCGATCGGGGCGGGGTCGGCAAGGCCCGAGGGCTCCACGATCAGCCGGTCGAAATGCGGAATGACGCCGGCACCGCGGCGGCTGAAGATGCGCATGACGGCATCCTCCATGTCGCCGGCCAGGTTGCAGCACAGGCAGCCATTGGCCATCACCACGGTCTTGTCCTCGCCGTGGTCGATCAGATGCTGGTCCAGCGGCACGGCGCCGAACTCGTTGATCGCGACGGCGGTGTTCGCCATGCGCGGGTCCTGCAGCAGCCGGTTCAGCAGCGTGGTCTTGCCGCTGCCCAGAAACCCGCTCAGCACCGCGACCGGCAGGCGCCCGGAATCCTCGGCAGGGCTGAGCGGGAACATGCTTAGTGTTTCACCAGCGGGCAGTCGCTCTCGGACAAGGGCCGGAACGCCTGGTCGCCGGGGATGGTGGTCACGATGCGGGCGAGGTCCCACGGACCCTTGCTGTCCTTTGCCGCCTTCACCTGCAGCACCTGGATCGGCCGGATCACGCGGCCATCGATCCGTACGGTGCCGCCACCCGGGGTCATGAAGTCTTGCACCGGCAACTCCCGCATCTTAGCCATCACCGCCGCCGGCTCGGCCGTTCCTGCGGCCTTCACCGCCTTCAGATAGTGGGTGATCGCGCCATAGATGCCAGCCTGATAGCTGTTGGGCTCCGCGCCGACCCGGTCGTAAAACCGCTTGGACCACGCCCGGGCGGCCTCGTCCTGGTCCCAGTAGAACGCCTCGGCGAAGTAGATGCCCGCCGCCGTCTCCAGCCCGATCGCCTTTACGTCGGTCACCGTCATCCAGAACCCGGCGAGCTTCTGCCCGCCCGCGATCAGCCCGAATTCTGCGGCCTGCTTGGCGGCGTTGACCAGGTCGCCGCCGACATCCATCAACGCCACCACCTGCGCCTTGGACGCCTGCGCCGACAGGATGGGAGAGGACAGGTCGGTCGCGAACAGCGGGTGCGAGGTCTGCCCGGCTACCGTCCCGCCGCCCGCCTTCAGCACGGGCAGGATGTCGCGCACCAGCGCCTTGCCGAGCGTGATGTCTACCCACAGCAGGAACCAGCTCTTGTCGCCCGCGGCCAGCAGCGGCGCGGGGACGGCGTGGTCGATCGCGTAGGTGTCGATCACCCAGTGCAGCCCGTTCGGCGAACACTGCGCCCCCGTGATCTCCGGCGCGCCCGACCCGGTGATGATGCTGATGCGGTTCTTCTCCCGCGCCATGCCCTGCACCGCCAGGCCGATCGCCGAGTTGGACAGGCCCGTGACCATCTGCACGTCCTTGATGTCGAACCACTCGCGCACCAGGGCGCTGGCTACATCTGGCTTGCTCTGTCCGTCGCCGGTCAGCAGCTCGATCTTGCGGCCGATCACCTCGGGGCCGAAATCTTCCACCGCCATCTGCGCCGCGGCCACGGCGCCCTTGCCATAGACGGAGGACATCGAGGTGCTGAGGTCTTCCTCCATCCCGATGCGCAATGGCGCCGGTTGGGCCAAGGCGGATGCAGTGAGCGCGGTCGCCGCGATTAGGCTGAGCATAAAGGCCTTCATGGCTCGTGTCCTCCGTAAGCAAGAAAGTCCTCCTCGCCTCCTCAAGGGGAGGGGGAGATGAACTCGATCCCAACCGTTTGCGGGTCTTGCCCCACTTCGGTCCCCCAGGCGTCGGCAATGCCATCCGCCGTCCAGCCGCCGTCGCGATAGGCGACGCCTATCTCCTGCGGGTGCGCCCACAGCGACAATTTGTCGCCGCCGATGCCGATGCACTGCCCGGTGATCCCGGCGGAACGGTCCGACGCCAGGAACACGAACAACGGTGCCACGTCCTGCGCGGTGCCCATCCCCATGCCGGCACGCAGCGTGGCAGGGATCGGTTCGCCCCGTTCGGCGGCCCCGGCGGCCTCGGCAAAGGCCGGGATGGTGGCGACCATGCGGGTGAGCGCGTTCGGCACGATGGCGTTGACGGTGACACCGGCCTTGGCGCACTCCATCGACCAGGTGCGGGCATAGGCTGCGATTCCGGCCTTGGCGGCGGAATAGGCGGTCTGGCCGAAATTGCCGCGCTGCCCGGCGATCGAGGCCAGCAGGATCAGCCGGCCACCTCCAGGCCTGGACCGAAAATGGCGCATGGCGGCGCGGGCGCAGGTGAACGTGCCGCGCAGATGCGTCGCGATCACCGCGTCGAAATCCTCGTCGGTCGTGTTCCACAGCACGCGGTCGCGCAGGATGCCGGCATTGGTGCACATCGCATCCAGCCGGCCGAACGCGGACAGCGCGCGCTCCACGCATAAATCCGCAGACTCGGCACTGCCGATCGCGGCCACGGCCGCAACTGCCTTGCCGCCGGCGTGCTCGATGGACTGGACAGCTTGTTGGGCCGCCTGTTCGTCGACATCGTTCACCACCACCGATGCGCCGGCCGCCGCCAGCGCCTGCGCCGCCGCCAATCCGATGCCCCGCCCGCTTCCGGTGACTACCGCAACCTTACCTTCCAAGCTGATCATCGCCGCATCCCCTTGATTTGTATTTGGCCGATCCTCCCCTGCGCAGCGGGTGAGGGGGAGCGCGCGAAGCGTGGTGGAGGGGGCGTGGCACCGGCCGTGCCCGCTCCTCCTCCGTCGGCTTCGCCGCCATTTCGCCCGTAAACGGGGGAGGATCGAACGGGCTTTGTGTCCATATGCGGGGCTTCCCTCATTGTCCGGTGAACCGCGCCGGACGCTTCTCCATGAAGGCCAGCGGCCCCTCGCGGGCATCGGCCGTGGCCATCACCACGCGTTTGGCCGCGTCCTCCAGCCGAAACCCGTCCTCCAGCGATAGACCGCTGCTTGCTCGCACAGCCCGCTTGATCTCGCGCAACGCCACCGGACCGTTGGCAGCCAAGCGCCGTGCCATCTTCATTGCGCCGGGAAGCACCTCGGCGGCTGGCAGCACCTGGTTCACCAGACCCATCCGCAGCGCGTCCACAGCGCCCACCATGTCGCCGAGCAGCAGCAGTTCCATCGCCTGACAGTAAGGGATCTGCCGTGGCAGCCGCACCAGGGATCCGGCGAAGGGGATCAGGGCGCGCTTCACCTCTGGCAAGCCGAAGCTCGCATGCTCGGCGGCGATCCGGAGATCGGTGGCGAGCATCGTCTCCATGCCGCCCGCCAGGCAGGCGCCGTTGATGGCTGCAATCACCGGCTTGTCGATCTGGAACTCCCGCATGGCGGACCGCGCCAGGACCGTCGGATCGTCCAACAGGCGGCGATCCCATGCGTCCTGCGGCAAGCGTGCGCCGGTCATCAGCGGCAGCGTTAGCGCCAGGTCGCCACCGCTGCAGAACGCCTTGTCGCCGGCCCCCGTCAGCACGACGACGCGCACTGCGTCGTCGGCTGCGGCATCGGCGAGTGCATCGGCCAGGCGGCAGGCAAGCTCCGGCGAGATCGCGTTACGCGATGCGGGGCGGTTCAGCGTCAGCAGGGTGACGCCGTCCAGCGTCTCGACCAGCAGATGCGGCGCCGTCATGCGCCGGCTACCTGACCGCGGGCTTGCTCGCGCAGGGCGAATTTCTGGACCTTGCCGCTGGCCGTCAGCGGGAACGCGCTGACGACCTCGATATATCGCGGCACCTTGTGGCGGCTGAATTGGCTGCGGCAATACTGGCGCAGCGCTTCCGCAGTCAGCTCAGCGTCGCCGCGCAGGATGACGAAGGCGAACGCTTCCTCGCCGAACTCGGGGTCCGGCACGCCCACCACCTGCACCTGCTCCACCATCGGATGGCGCGTCAGGAGTGTTTCGATCTCTGCCGGGTAGATGCTCTCGCCGCCGCGGATGATCATGTCCTTGGCGCGGCCGACGATGCGGAGATAGCCATGGCCGTCCACCGTCGCCAGGTCGCCGCTGCGCAGCCAGCCCGTCAGGTCGATCGCCTCCGCCGTGCGCTCTGGCATGTCGAAATAGCCCGGCGTGACGCCGTAGCCGCGGATGCATAGCTCGCCCTCATGTCCGACCGGGACCGGCGCACCGGTAACTGTATCCACGATCTTGACTTCGGTGAACGGCAGCGGGATGCCAGCCGTCGTACTGCACAGCGCAAAGCTGTCGGTCGGCAGCGTCTGCGTGATCAGCGGGCTGGCCTCGGTCATGCCCATGATCACCATGGGGTCGGCGCCGAAGGCCGCCTTCATGTCCGCCAACACCGTCTGCGGGATCGTGGTGCCGCCCATGAATGCGATGCGCAGTGACGACCCGGCGTAGCGGCCCTCGCGAACGCCCGGCTCAGCCAGCAGGCGCAGGTACATGGTTGGCACGCCGTTCATGATCGTGGCTCGCTCGTCGTTGATCATGGCCAACGCTTCGGCAGGGTCGAAGGCAACACGGGCGAGCAGCGCGCCACCGCAGGCCACCATGCCTAGCACGTTGCAGACGCACCCTGCCGTATGAAACAGCGGCATGATGGCAAGGAGCCGGTCCTCCCCGGTCCAGCCCGCGCGCAGGCCCATGAGGCGGGCGTTGTTGACCATCCCGCGATGCGTCAGCATGACGCCCTTCGGCGCGCCAGTGGTGCCGCTGGTATACTGGATCTGCGCCACGTCGCCGGGCTGAACCGCTCGTTGGCGCTGCTGCAACATGTCCGCCGGCACGGTGTCGCCTCGGCGCAAAACGTCGTCGAATGCCGCTTGGCCGGGCTCGGGTAAGCCGCCGATCAGCACGGTGCAGCGCAGGTCCGGCAACGGCGCCGCGTGCTGCAATGCGCGTATGGCCGCGAGATAATCGTTGCCGCGATAAGACCCGACGGTGAAGAGCGTCTGGACCCGCCCCTGGCGTAGCAGGTAGTCGAGCTCGTGCTGCCGGTAGGCGGTGTTCACCGTGATCAGTACGGCGCCGATCTTTGCCAGGGCGAATTCCAGCAAAATCCATTCAGGCAGGTTCGGGGCCAGCACGGCAACGCGCGCACCTGCGGCAATGTCCAATCCGATCAGCCCGCGCGCCAGCCGGTCCACCCGGGCAGTCAGTTCGGCATAGCTCCATCGCAGGTCGACGCCGAACTCCCGGTCGGTGAAGACCAGCGCCGTGTGCTCCGCGGACCGTGCACATTGGACGTCCAGCAGGTCACCGATCGTCAGTTCGAGCAGGTCGGCACCGAACGACTCGGACGTCCAAACTGATAGGCCGCCGCTGATCGCCACGATTCCCCTTCCCGGTACAACGGAACTGCCGTCCGTTTCGACAGATCGCGCGCAACCTGTTCGGTACTCGAACAATCATGCTTTGTGCCGGGTTCTGTCAAGCGCCCGGCCAATAACGGGGAGGACGAAGCCGCATGGCTCCGCTAGCATTCGGATATGACGATGAAGCCGGAACCGCCTCTCAGCCCTGGTACGATCGGCGACACGGTCGGTTTCCGACTGCGCATGGCACAGATCGCGGCCTACCGAAATTTCGAGGGCGGCCTCGGCCGGTATGGGATCGCACCCCGCTATCTTGGCCTGCTCGGGATCATCGAGACCCATCCGGGGCAACCGCAGAGCCGCCTGGCAGAGGCGATCGCGCTCAAGCGGTCCAGCCTGGTTCCGATCATTGACCGTCTCGAGGCGGACAAACTGGTGGAACGGCGTAGTTCGGCCGCCGACGGTCGTTACAAGTCGGTGTGGCTGACCGCCAAGGGCAAGCGCGTAGTGAGCGAACTCAAGGCCCGAGCGCAATGCGAAGAGGAGCGGCTGACTGCGGGGATGACGGCGGCGGAGAGGCAGACCTTGCTCGAGTTGCTCGCGCGGATGATCGACAATCTCGCCCATCCGCCTCGCATCGACGCTCAATGCGCGCGGGACCAAACCGTGCAACGCCCGCGAGCGCCGCGAAACTGCCTTGTAAGGTCTGTCTCATGACACGCTGAGTAGCGAGGCGGTCCGGGACTGGGAAACGAAGCTGCTGCCGATCACGGGCGAGGAGCTTCGCAAGCGCCGACACGGCAAGCGGCGTAGCCCTGATGCGAGTTGGTACGTTCCAAAGCTACGCCGCTTCAGGCCCATTAGGGCGTCTAACGGACCCCGGGTTACTGAGCTTCGACGGCAGAAAGGATAATTGGCTTTCACCTTGAGAAGGACCAGCCTTACTGGACGCAGCCGTTATGGCCGGCCAATCAGCCAGGCTTACTCCTCAAAAAACTCCAGCCACTGCCCCCAATAGCTGTGAACAGGAGCGAGGGAAACTGGCCCAACAACCTGCGCAGTTACCTCGATCTTACGTCGACCTTCGATTTCTCTGACTTGGTAATTTACGTGGAGCCAGTGCATATGTTCGGCATCAAGGCCGCCCCGGATGGAAGCCAAATCTGCCGAGCACCCGCGCTCTGTCGAAAGAAATCCGCCGGAGAGAGTCTCCGCGTCGTTGATCGCCAGTGTTCCGAGCGCCAAGTACTTCAGCGATTCAGCTAAGCCATCTACGACCTGGTCGCTGTGACAGCCCGGAGGTGAGAGGGTGCGCACCGTGAACTTGGCACCAATGAGCAGCAGCGTTAAAGCAAACACCACTCCCACAATTGATTTTAACCAGATGTTTGCAGCGTTGGCCTGATCATCGTTCACTATGGTACGATGTCTTTGCGCTCTAACCAATCGAAACCGAGCGCCTGGTAAATGTGACGATATCCTGTTTTTACGCGAGCCCAAGAGGTAACTGACTGTTTGACAGATTCATAGTTGGTTGCCTCGATTTTATTTTGCGACTTGCGTGCTTGATTTTCAAAGTTCGGCCCGCTGTCGAGAGTCGATCAGCGACCTACCTGGGCGTCCCCCAAGCGGGCGAGTGATCCGCCATGCGGCCCACGTGGCTTCGCATGCCGTGACGTCATCAACACAGCGCGAGGCACCGGCACAACCCTACTGTGTCAAGCCATCCGGTCGCTGCGCATGCATTGCTCGGGGGACCGCCGCCGGGTCCAGCAAGGCCGGTGAAGTCAGGAGAACGGACCAGAATACGTGTTAGTCTGGCTCGACCCATTGTTGCGGGCTGGAGTATGACCATCCCGTCAACCTCCTCCGCAAGTGACATCGACGTTCTGCGGTGGCAGCCTACGGCGAATATGACCGAAACAGCGCTCCTGGACGGCTTTGTGACGGCGCTCGGCAGTGCGGAATGGGGCGAGCGCATTGCGGCGTTGACCGAAGCTGGTCGCGTAGCATCTCGTACCGGACGGGCCGTGCTGCAGCTGCATTGCATCGAACTCACCATTGAGCGCCTGCGCCGTGCGCCGCTCAAACGGCTGCCGAACGCGGCCGAGCGCTGCGTTATGATGGACACTGGCGAGGCGCTGTCGACGCTATCGGCACTGTCGGCGGCAGGCCGGGAGCGGTTCCTCGCCCGGCTGCGATCGAGCTTGATCGGACACGGCTCCCTAATTGGCGTCTTTCACCTGTTACGAACCGCGACAATGCGTCGGTCTCAGGGCTTTGAGGTGCAGTTTGCCGGGTGCGAGATGGACGTACCATTTGACTTGCTGATCCGGCGTGCCGGTGTTGCGGCAGAGGTTGCGTGCGACGTGTTGTCGGCCGAGGCAGGGCGGAGCATTCAGCGGTCCGCCTGGCTCCGCCTGGTGGACGCGCTCGACCGCGAGCTGCAGGCGTGGCTGCGCAGCAATCCCGGCCGATACCTGATGAAGATGACGCTGCATGGCGGCCTGCATGCCGGGGACGACGCAGTCCAGGCCGAGCTGAAAACGCGCATCCGTAAAACGCTAGTCCGCCGCACCCAGTCCGAACCCGATGGTGCTGCGACGCTCCGACTTGAGCCGCTCACCTTGCCAGCGGCGGATGCGGACGGGCCGGGCCTGATGCGGCGGCTGCGGGACGAGTTCGGTCCCGAGGCGCACTTGGCAATCATATCGGCAGGCGGCAGCGTGCTCGCCCTGGCGGCGCGGACGGGGCATGCAGACGAAGTAGCCGCCGCAGTCAACCGTCACCTCAAAGCGGCGGCGCCCGCCCGGCTGTCCGGCCAACACCCTGGTGTTTTGGCTTTGTTCATCGAGGATGTGGACCGGCTGGAATGGCGCCTGCTGCGCGAGACGCTCGCCTTGGAAGGCGAGATACGTCGGTTTATGACCCATGAGGAGGCAGTCTCTGTAGCCGCCGTCAGCTGCACCAGCAGGCTCGAGCTGTTCGACATGGCGTCCGCCGGCGCCGAGCCGCGGGGAGAGGTGCGGTTCCGCAACCCGGCACACCCATCCGCCAAGCTGGAGGCTCTCGCTCCGGCAGTGTCGTCCTCCTATTGAGCCGGCGTGGATCCATCTTTTTGCAGGCGGTCGACACCATTCAGACCTTGTCTTGCTGAGAACCCGCCCATTTAATCGTGTCAACCAATCAGCGTAGGACCAACCTTGGACGCAGCTGACGGCTATTTTACCGGTCGCGACATGCCGCGACTTCGGGTTACGCCAAGCGAGGCGCGCAGAAGGCCCATCGAGCCAGGGCATCTCAGCGCGGTCCTGATTCAGCACGGCTCGATGCAGTTACGCTGGTATGCCCCGAACGATATCGATCCTCAGGCACCACACGATCGCGATGAGTTGTACGTGGTGGTAGCGGGCGCGGCTTTGTTTGTTCGGGCCGACGAGGCGACGCCGTTCGGCGAGGAGGAAGGCGTGGCGGTGAAGGGCAGCGAGCGTGTTTCGGTCGAGCCGGGTGACGCGCTTTTTGTGCCTGCCGGAACGCAGCATAGGTTCGAGGCGATGAGCCCCGATTTCGGCGCCTGGATAGTCTTCTATGGCCCAGAGGGTGGTGAACCTCCAGTGCTGCCTGAACCGCCGCGGCTGCCTTTGTTGGAACCTTAGTGGCTTCAAAGCTACTTGATCTACAACACTGCCAGTCCTCCGCAGAGCAGTGCGACCTGCTACCACACGCGGCCATGCTGGTTCGGCA
Source organism: uncultured Acetobacteraceae bacterium (assembly GCA_964242215.1). Classification (GTDB taxonomy): domain Bacteria; phylum Pseudomonadota; class Alphaproteobacteria; order Acetobacterales; family Acetobacteraceae; genus LMUY01. The sequence continues at coordinate 29,279 of CAXTCJ010000025.1, forward strand.
CACCGGATATGGCAGACAGTTCCACAAAAGACGTCAGATCGGATGACATACCCCAGATCGGACGACATACCCCGGCCTCGCCGGTCATCGCGTAGCTGTGATACTTAGTGCGGCCGTCCGGGCTGCAGGCCAGGCCGTTGGAAATCACGACTTGCTCGCCCTTGGCGTCGAGGCGATCGCCCTCCAAGCGCTATAGCGGCCCCTTCATCGCACCGGGCTCCCCAACCAACGGCAAGAGCGCGTGGTGCATCAGCCCGACCCAGTTCGACGACACGACCTGGAAGATGCGCTGGCTGGTGGTCGACACCGGGCGCTGGCTGCCGAGCCGAAAGGTGCTGATCCACCGATCCACAATCGGCGAAGTCGACGATGAGCGCCGGCGCGTATTCGTCAAACTGACCAAGGCTCGGATCAAGGATAGCCCCGGCATCCTGCACGACCAACCGGTGTCGCGGCAGATGGAGGCCGGGCTGTATGGTTACTACGGCTGTGATCCCTCTTGGGGCAGCAGCTTCTATGGCATGGGCGCCATTGCCGTCCCGTTCTCCAACAGCGCTTCCTGCCGGATCGCGCGCTCGCCCATCATGGCCGAATCCTCGTTACTGCCCCGAGAACTGAATCAGCCCTGCCGCGCCACTACAACCGCCTTTTTCAACGCAATCGATCGACATCCGCTACCCGCTGCTTCGCCGACGCCGGTTGTGGCACCGATTACGACGGAACAGAGCACCGCGCACTTCGCTTTGGGCGCCAGCACAATCAAGGCGCGCCGTGTTCTTGGCGTGACCCGGTGTCTGATGCCGGTCCACATACCTGCGCCGCATTGCACGTGACGGACGTGATCTGCCGCCCACCCTGCCGAGGCCGTGAAGTCACGCACCGATTTGATCCCGGGCTTGCTGGTGAACAGCGTTTGACGAGGAGGCAGAACAGCTCCGGCCCCGGACGGTGGATGTGATGCAATCGAGTGCGGCTGGCACGTAGCCGCTGCTGGTCGTCCAATCCGTTACGCTGCGATACAAGACGAGGTCGAGCCTCGTGACAGCGACATACCGCGTCGATTTCTCGGTCTTGCAGTCGGACAGGTTCGTCCCTCTCGGCCGTCGGGCTGTGGAACGTTTACATTGCTCAAGGAAATTGGCGGCTACCTCGAGCCGATCGAAGGCGAGATCCGGTTACGCGGCCGCAAGGTCGCTGGACCAGGGCCGGACCGCATGATGGTGTTCCAGGAGTTCGACCAGTTACTGCCCTGGAAGACAGTACGCCAGAACGTGGTGTTCGCGCTGGAGGCGTCCGGAAAAGCACGCCGCCGGGAGGCCGGCGAGAGGGCGATGCACTATATCGAAAAGGTGAAACTGACGAAGTTTGCCAACAGCCTACCGCACACTTTGTCGGGCGGGATGAAGCAACGTGTCGCGATCGCCCGCGGTATGGCGATGGAGCCCGATGTGCTGCGGATGGTGACGACCGATCATCCGGACCTAGTGACCGCTGCCTCATGTGGTTCGCAGGCCTAGCGCATGTCATGGCCAAACAGGTACGCCATCCAGCCCCGCAGTTTCTGGCAGGCCGCAGATCAGGTTCGCATTCTGCACCGCTTGGCCGGCCGCGCCCTTGCCGAGATTGTCGACCACGCCCATCGCGATTACCAAGTCGCGCTCTGGATCGGCCGCATAGCTGACGAACGCGAGGTTCGAGCCGGTCGCCCATTTGGTCTGCGGCGGCTTGTCGGTCACGCGGACGAACGCCCGCCCAGCGTAGAAGCGCCTGGCTGCGTCCAAGCACTGCCCCGTGGTGGCTCTGCCGCGACAGTACATGGTGGCGAGTACGCCGCGGGTCATAGGCACCAAGTGTGGCGTGAACACCAGGCCGGCCGCGCTGCCGCCGCTCAGCCGCTCGATCGTCTTGGCCATTTCGGGCATGTGGACGTGCTTCAGCAGACCGTAGGGCACCAAGTTCTCGTTGCTCTCGGCGTAGCCGAACTTGCTGTCGGCGCCGGCCCGGCCGGCACCGGAGATGCCGGTCTTGGCGTCGATCACGATGTTGCCCGGCTCGATCAGCCTGTTGGCCAGCAGCGGCGCCAGCGCGGTCAGCGTCGCCGCGGGGAAACAGCCGGGGTTGGCAACGCGGATTTGACCCTCGATCTGAGCTGGCCAGATGTCGGCCAGGCCATACGCCCAACCCTCGACGTAGCGGTGGTCGCCGCCGATATCGACGATCTTCACGTCCTTGGGGACGAGCGCCAGCGCCTCGGCCGAGGTGCCCGTGGGCAGCGACGCGAACAGCACGTCGAGCTTCGGCAGGGTGACAGGGTCCCATTTCTCGATCACCAGTTCGGCCAGCTTGGCCGGCACGCCGGGGTAGCGGTCCACCAAACGGCTGCCGGCGCTGCCCTCGCCTGCGGCGTAGATAAGTTCGAAAGACGGGTGGCTCGCGACTAAGCGCATCGCCTCGCCGCCGCCAAAACCGCTGATCCCGACAATGCCGACGCGAATACTCATGGTGGTGTCCTACTGCTGAAGTAAGGGCAAAGAAAAACCCCCGAAGCCAGGGGCTGCGGGGGTTCGAAGATGCGGGCTGATGCCGCCTCGGGCGGTGGACCGCTAGGGAGCGGACCTCACCGGGGGAGGGGCCTGTCTGCACGCAGCCACGGAAGCCGCCGCTGAAAAGCAGCGACGGCGTCGGGCCGCGCTATGGAGTCGAAGGTCACCCATGCCGCAGACGCTAGTGGTCCGCCTGAACATCTGTCAACGAATGCGGAGTTCCCCGATCGCGTCGAAGCCCACTCGCCGGGCTGCGGCCAGATCGGCCGCTCTCGTAGCCGACGAGTGGCCGTCCAGGGCGCCACGCCCAGGCCATGCTCGCCTTGCAGGGCGACCTCCGTCGCGATCCCGGACGCAAACCCGTCGCACAGACCGGTGACGTTATTGGTCGCGTTCAGGACGCCGCCGCCGACCGGCCTGTCATCCACCAGGCCGTACACGAACCGGATATCGGGCCTCGTCAGGAGCTTCGGTCGAGAGAAGCGGGGCTCGTTGCCGCCCATTCCGGGACGCCAAGCCTGCTCCCAGCGTGCAAGACCGGCGTCGCACCCGATCCACATCCAGCGCACGCTGTCCACTCGCCTGATCGTGGCTCGACCGTCAGTTGGAGAGCCTCCGGCGCGAGGCGGGTGGCGCGTCACCGATGGTGGCGTATGCTGGCCGCATGGCCGCCGGGTCGTTCCATGGCGACCGTGACGACGAGCAAGCCCGCATCGTCGCCGCTGCCTTCACGGAGGGTTGAGCGTGTCCGGTATCCTCGACGGCCTGCAACTTGTCGAAGTCTCCGCCTTCATCGCAGCCCCGATGGGGGCGATGACGCTGGCGCAGCTTGGCGCCGACGTGGTCCGCATCGACCCGATCGGCGGCAATATCGACATCGACCGTTGGCCGCTCGCACCCGGCGGTGACAGCCTGTATTGGGCCAGCCTGAACAAAGCCAAGCGCTCGGTGTGCCTGGCGCTCGACAAACTGGAGGGGCAGGAGATCGCGACCGCCCTGATTGCCGCGGCGGGAACCCTGCTGACCAACTTGCCCGCGCGCGGCTGGATGAGCTACGCGGCGCTCGCGCAACGCCGAGCCGACCTCATCATGCTGCGCCTCACAGGCAACGCCGATGGCAGCGGCGCCATCGACTACACGGTGAACTGCGCCAGCGGCTTTCCGATCGCGACGGGACGCGACGCCGAGCCCGTCAACCACGTGTTGCCCGCCTGGGACGTCGCGACCGCGCTTTACCTGTCCACCGCCCTGCTCGCCGCCGAGCGCGCCCGCCAGCTCCACGGTCACGGCCAGGAAGTGACCCTGGCATTGTCGGACGTGATGCTGGCGACCGTGTCCAACCTCGGCTACGTGGCCGACGTGCAGGTGAACGGCAACGTCCGCCCGCCGATGGGTAACGACCTGTACGGCGCGTTCGGCCGCGACTTTCGCACGTCGGATGGCCGCCATGTGATGTTGGCCGCGATCTCCAGCCGGCAGTGGCGTGCCATCGGCAAGGCCACCGGGCTGGCCGACAAGCTCGCGATGATCGGCCCGTTGCTGGGCGTGGACATGGATACGGAGGGTGGGCGGTTCGAGGCACGCGCGGCCATCTGCGCCGTTCTGGAGCGCTGGTTTGCGGCGCGAACGCTGGGTGAGATCCGCACGGCGCTGGACGGCACCGGCGTGTTATGGGGGCCGTACCAGGATTTCGGCCAACTCGTGCACGAAGATCCGCGCTGCACCCCCGCAAACCCGATCTTCGCCAGCATCGAACAACCCGGCGTCGGAACGCTGCTGGCCAATGCATCGCCGCTGGGCTTCAGCAGCGACGGACGGCTACCCCCCGCCCCAGCACCACGCCTGGGCGAGCATACCGAGGCGGTGTTGACCGAGGCACTGGGTCTGTCCGCCGCCGAGTACGCCAGGCTGCACGATGCCGGCATCGTCGCCGGCCACCAACAAGGAGACGCTCGATGAACGAGATGAGCCCGCTAGCCATTGAGGATACCGATGCCCTGCTGCAACTGGCGCAGGACGGTCTGAACGCGGCGGAGCGCCTGCTAGCGACATTGCGCCGGGCCATCGGCGAGCGCGTGGCCGGCGGCGGCAAACCCGAACCCGTCCTGCTTGATACTCACCAATATGCACTGCACGGCTTTGCGTGGCAGGCCACCTACGTCGAGGCACTGCGCCGCACGCTGCATTGGGCACGTGGCTTGCGCGAGGCGGGGCGGTTGACCCCGGTCGAGGAGGCGATCCTGCGCCTCGGCTTCGCGGAGTATCTCAGCCAACTCGGCAGCGGCATCCCCATGAGCCAGACGGAAATGGTTCGCCCCGGCGATCTCGGCCTGGCGCCGGATGTGGCGCTGGCCTTCCTGTCCGACCCGATGCTCGCCCGCCTAAGCGACCCGGCGGCACTGAACGCGGCGCGCCGGCTGCTGGCGGATGCCGCGGCGGACGGGCAGTTCGGCGACCTGGGCGTCGAAGACGAGACGATCGGAGCTATCCGCGACCAGTTCACCCGCTTTGCGGACGCCGAGGTGGCGCCCTACGCCCAGGGCTGGCACCAGCGCGACGAGTTGATTCCGATCGGCGTGGTGCAACAGCTCGCCGAGATGGGCGTGTTCGGATTGACGGTGCGGGAAGAGGATGGCGGATCTGGCCTCGGCAAGATCGCCATGTGCGTCGTCTCCGAGGCGCTGAGCCGCGGTTACATCGGCGTGGGCTCGCTGGGCACGCGGGCGGAGATCGCGGCCGAGCTGATCGGCATCGGCGGCACGTCGGAGCAGAAGCAGCGGTTGCTGCCGGCCATCGCAACCGGCGCCATTCTGCCGACGGCGGTGTTTACCGAGCCGAACACCGGGTCCGACCTCGGCAGTCTGCGCACACGCGCTGTGCGGGATGGCGACGATTACGTGGTGACGGGCGCCAAGACCTGGATCACTCACGCGGCGCGCTCTGACCTCATGACCCTGCTGGTGCGAACCGACCCCGACACGACCGGATACAAGGGCCTCTCGATGCTGCTGGCGGAGAAGCCGCGCGGGGACGATGCCAACCCATTTCCCGCCCCCGGCATGAGCGGCACCGAAATCCGTGTGCTCGGCTATCGCGGCATGAAGGAGTATGAGATCGGCTTCGAGGGCTTCCGCGTCCCCGCTGCCAACTTGCTGGGCGGGGTGGAGGGGCAAGGCTTCAAGCAGCTGATGGAGACGTTCGAGAGCGCCCGCATCCAGACCGGTGCGCGCGCACTCGGCGTCGCGCAGAACGCATTGGAGTTGGGCGCCGCCTACGCCCGCGACCGTGCCCAGTTCGGCAAGGCCATCGTCCATTTCCCCCGTGTGGCGGCAAAGATCGCCTTCATGGCGACGGAGACGATGATGGCCCGTCAGCTCACCTATTACGCCGCTCGCCAAAAGGACGAGGGGCACCGCTGCGACATCGAGGCCGGTATGGCCAAGCTGCTCGCGGCACGTGTGGCGTGGTCAAATGCCGACAGCGCGCTACAGATCCACGGCGGCAATGGCTATGCCCTCGAATATCCAATAAGCCGCGTGCTGTGCGACGCCCGCATCCTGTCGATCTTCGAGGGTGCAGCGGAGATCCAAGCGCAAGTCATTGCGCGTGGAATACTTGGCCGAGTGAACTGAAGGCCAGCATCTGCGCACGTCCACTAGATCTGCATTCCCCAGCGCCCGGCGGGTTGGCAACTTCATCGAAGTCGACCGCCTGGTCAGTGTCCGCCTACTCGCAATTCCTGCTCCACAGCGGGAACGGCAGCGCCATGGTGACAACCCGACCCGTGTTGCTGTGTTGAACGCTAAGCGTCTGGGATACAACCGATGAACCGCCGTCACACCACCGCGACCATGCTACCCGCCCTGGCCGCCGGCGCCGCGATGTTCCTCGTTGCCCGGATGGCACAGCAGCGCCGAGCTCGTGCCAGGGCGCCCGGCCGGCCGCGCTGCCGCGTCGTGGTGCTGGGGGCCGGCTTTGGCGGCCTGAACGCCGCGCTGCCGCTGGCGCAGTCTGACGCGGTCGAGCTGACGGTGATCGACGTGCAGAACCATCATCTGTTCCAGCCGCTGCTGTATCAGGTCGCCACCGCGGCGCTATCGCCGGCCGATATCGCCTCGCCCGTGCGCGACGTCATCCCGGCGCTGCCCCGCACCCATGTCATGATGGCCATGGTCACCGGCATCGACACCGTGGCGCGGCAGGTCATCTGCTCCGGCCAGCGCGTGCCGTATGACGAGCTGATCGTCGCGACCGGCTCGCAGCCCAGTTACTTTGGCAACGACAACTGGGCGGCATTCGCACCAGGCCTGAAGACGCTGCACGATGCGTTAGACCTGCGGGGACGCATCCTGCTCGCATTCGAGCGCGCCTGCCTCGAACAGGACGAAACCGAGCGCGACCGTCTGCTCACCTTCGTGGTGATCGGCGCCGGGCCGACGGGGGTGGAGATGGCCGGCTCGATCGCCGAATTGAGCCGGGAGACGCTGGCGCAGGACCACGAGCTGAGCCAGGTCACCCCCAAGATCATCTTGATCGAGGCTGGCAAACGCGTGCTGGAATCGTTCCCGGAGGATCTCTCGGCCGACGCCGCCCGGGCGTTGCAAACCCTTGGGGTGGAAATCCGCACCAGCACCAAGGTGTCCGAGATACAGGACGGCGTGGTGAAGCTGGAGCACGGCTACATTCTTGCCGCCACCATCGTGTGGGCCGCTGGGACGACGGCGACCCCGGTCGCGCAGTGGCTCGGCGTCGAGCCAGGCCACGGCGGCCGGGTGGAAGTCGGGCCGGACCTGATGGTAGCCGGCCATGCAGGGGTGTGCGTGATCGGTGACGCGGCTTTGGCCAAAGGGGCCAACGGCAAACCGCTGCCGGGTCTGGCGCCGGTGGCCAAGCAACAGGGCGAGTATGCCGCGAGAGCCATCCTGCGCCGCCTGGCCGGCCGCCCGGCCTCGCGCCCATTCCGATACCGCGACTATGGCACACTGGCGACGATCGGGCGCGCCAAGGCAGTGGCGGAGTTCGGCTCGCTCCACTTGAACGGGCTTCCCGCTTGGCTGCTATGGGCGATGGCGCACATCTTCTTCCTGATTGGCTTCCGCAGCCGCGTCATGGTCAGCCTGCAATGGGGTTTCTCGTTCCTGGCCGACCGCCGTCCGGGCCGCTTGATCGCCGGGGCGGAGTCACCGATCGACGCTAGGGTGACGGGCCATACGGCGCATCAGTGATCGGGCCATGCCCAACGACACTTTGCGCTCCGAGCAGGTCAAGCCGGCGCCGTTTACGCCTGAAGCAAGGTGAATCGAATTCATGAGTGCTTCCGGCGACAGCTTTGCCGTGGACCCCTGCCGCGAGCTGCGACAGCGAGAGGAGAACCTCTTCTTCTCTCCCAACAGCATCATTGAAGCGACGGTTATCCTAGGCCGTGGGGTGACTGGGTAATCGCTCGAGGACCTGGCAGGGCTTCGTCTACGTCGCCTTCATCATCGACGCCTATGCCCGGCACATCGTGGGCTGGCGCGTCAGCCGCACAGCCCATGCCGCCTTCGTGCTGGACGCCCACAGCGACCGCGGCGTCCGATATGTCAGTATTCGCTATACCGAACGTCTCGCCGAGGTAGAAATCGAGCCGTCCGTCGGCAGCGTCGGCGACGGCTACTGCCGTTCGCGCCATCGGGGCAACACAGATCCCTGGCCACGCGTTTCACATCCGGCGTCGACGGCGCGGTCGCGTCCTATTTCACCCACGCCGGCCACCCCGTCTTCCGCAGCGCAGCTTTGGGTATGACGTCCAATGTTGGCATTGCGGCGGTCGGCGCCGACCAACTGATCGCACTCGCCCGCAGTGTCGACGCACCGGGCGTCGGCGCGATCGTTATCCCCGGCGGCAATCTCCAGGCGATGGACTGCTGCCGGCAATCGAGGCCGAACCGGGCAAACCCGTGATCATCACCAACCAGGTCTGCATATGCGCCGTCTCTCGCCTGTTGGGCATCCACGTAGGCCTCGCCTATGGCAGACTGCCAAGGCCACGGACCCGTATTCGCTCGGGTAGCCCAGGTGTCGGCGCTATTCGGCGGCGAGCTTCGCCGGGTCGCGGAACCGGTTGCGGAGCGCGTCCCACTCGTCTGAGCGAAAACGCCGGAACCGGTCGGAGACGGCCGGCTTGCCCGCGGAGGAGGTTGTCTGGTGCGTCGCAAGCAGCGAGGCCAGCACGGTATCGATGGTCTCCATGATGTTGCTCAGCAGCAGGCTCGGCAGGATCGCGAGCCGGTAGCCCATCACCTGCGCGTCCAGCAGGTTGACGTCGGGCGTCTTGCCGCCCTGCACGACATTCAGCAGGCAGGGTCCGTTCACCCGCTTCGGCACCGCGGCCAATTCCTCGAGCGTCGGGATCGCCTCGACGAAGGCGATGTCCGCCCCCGCGGCGAGCGACTCGTTGGCGCGGGCGATCGCCTCCTCCAGCCCCAGAACGGCGCGGCTATCGGTACGGGCGATGATCACGAAATCGGGGTCCCGTCGGGCGGCGACGGCGGCGCGGATCTTGGCGATGTATTCGTCCCGCCCGACCACTTCCTTGCCTGCCAGATGGCCGCAGCGCTTGGGGGAGACCTGGTCTTCCATATGCATGCCGGCGACCCCGGCATGCTCGTACTCGCGGATCATGCGGGTGACGTTCAGCTCGTTGCCATATCCGGTGTCGGCGTCGGCGATCAGCGGAAGGTCGATCGTGCGGGTGATGACCGTGGCGTTGCCCACCATTTCCGTCAGGGTCAGCAGGCCCAGATCGGGGTAGCCGCGGGACAGGCTGGTGCCCGCGCCGGTCATGTAGGCGGCCGAGAACCCGGCCTGTTCGACCAACCGCGCGGTGATGCCGTCATAGACTCCGGGTGCGACCACCATGTCCTTTGCAGCGAGCAACGTCCGAAGCTTTTTCGCTTGGCTCATTCCGATAGTCCTTCCCGTTATGCCGCGGCTGGCAGTGCCACCGCGTCCGTTCCCAATTGCTTGCGGGCCTTCGCATGGTCGAGCGGCCGGTTGACCGATTCCACGCAGACCAGGCGCCCAGCGCGCGAGCAATAGACGGAAAAAGCATCCCCCTCGCCCACCACCTCAAACTGGTCGGCCTCGCCTCGCAGTCCTGCGATTTGCAGTTTCGCGCCGGCCTGGTCGCTCCAGAACCAGGGCACGGCGTTGTAGTGCGACGGTTTGCCAAGGATGTTCGACGCGGCACAACGCGCCTGGTCCATCGCGTTCTGCACCGACTCCAATCGGATCGGTCCGCCGGCGTGCTTGTTGGGATGCAGCGCGCAATCTCCCACGGCGTAGATCGCCGGGTCGGCGGTGCGCATTGCCGCATCCACCACGATCCCGTCCTGCACCGCTAGCCCAGCTGCCGCGGCGAGTTCGACATTGGGCACGACGCCGATCGCCACCAGCACCAGATCGGCCAGTACGGCGGCGCCGGAGCCCAATTGCACCGAAGCGACCCGGCCATCGGCCCCGGTCAGGGCGGCGACGCTCTCGTTCAGCAGGATCGTGACGCCGGATGCGATGTGGCGGCGCAGGAAGGCGTCGGAAATCTTTGGGCTGACGGCGCGGCCCATCAGGCGCGGCCCTGCCTCGATGACCGTGACGGCGCAGCCCGATGCGGCGGCCGTGCTGGCGACCTCGAGCCCGAGAAAGCCGCCGCCCACCACGGCGACCGCGCGTGCGGCCGCAAGTGCCGTGCGCAGGCGCAGTGCGTCGTCCGTTCCCCGGAGCGAGAACACGCCCTCCAACCCGGCGCCGGGGACGGGCAGGGGGCGGTTGCGCGCGCCCGTGGCTAACACCAGCGTGTCGAAGGCAAATGCCTCGCCATCCGCCATCAACACGAGGCGGCGTTCCCGGTCGATGGATGTCACCGCGACGCCGCTTCGCAGCACGATGCGGTGGCGGTCGATGAAGCTTTTTGGTCGCAGCCACAGCGTGTCGGGCACGTCTGCGCCCTTCAGGAACGCTTTGGACAGTGGCGGGCGGCCATACGGCAGGTGCGCCTCGTTGCCCACCAGGGTGATCGGGCCGGCGTATTTCCCGTCGCGAAGGGAGGCGGCGGCCTGCAGCCCCGCTTGCCCCGCGCCGACGATGACCACGCCGGCCGGGGTCAAACCTGCGCCTCCGGCAGGCGAATTTCGATCCCGTCCAACTCGGCCGTCATGAAGATCTGGCAGCTCAACCGGCTATTGGGCTGACGCGGCTCGGCCGTCATCTCGAGCATGTCCTCCTCCATGTCGTTGCGCGGCGGCAGGCCGAGGCGCGGGTCGACATAGACGTGGCAAGTGGCGCAGGCGGCGGCCCCGCCGCACTCGGCGATGATCTCCGGGATGTCGTTTTGCACGGCCGCCCGCATGACGCTGGAGCCGATGGCGCCCTCGACGGTCTGCCGCTCGCCGCCGGGGTGGATGAACACGATGGTGGGAATGGGGTGCCGCTCCGGTCAGACGGTGACGAAGACGGTGCCGTCGCGCACCGCCACGGGGAAGAAGCGAAGCCGGGTCGGGATTTCCTGGAACATCTCCCGCCCGTCCTGCAGGTCGTATTCGAAGCCGTGCCAAGGGCACACGAGCACCTCGCCCTCGCGGTCATACTGCAGTTCGCCAACAGCGGAGGGCGGCCAGGTTCCGCCCACGATGCCACGGCAGATTGGCGCACCCTTGTGAGGGCACCAGTTGCGCACCGCCTTCAACTCCCCGGTGCGCAGCCGGATGATGCCGATCGAGTGCTTGCCGCCGTCAATGATGACGAACTTGCCCTCGGTGAAGCTCTCCTCTGGCCCCGCCGCGACTTCGGTCCGTTCGCGTACTGTCGTGCTCATCGCGGGCTCCTCAGTTCGACAGCCGGAGCACGTCGCGGGCGTTGTGGCGCATGATCTTTTCGCGGTCGGTCGCCTGCAACATGCGAAGCGACTGCATCGGCATGTCGTTGTCCCAATGCGGGTAGTCGGTGCTGAAGCACAGATTGTTCACGCCCAGCATGCGGATCAGCTGCTCCAGGTCCCGCGGGTCCTTCGGTTCCTCGATCGGCTGGGTGCAGAACCACACGTGATTGTTCACGTACTCGGATGGCGATTTCTTCACCCAAGGCACCTCGTGCCGCAAGCCGCGCCACAGCCGGTCCATGCGCAGCATCAGTGCGATCGGCCAAACGAAGCCGTATTCGGCGAAGATCACACGCAGCTTGGGGAAGCGCTCGAAGGTTCCGTTGAACACCAGGCTGTTGAGGTCGGTTTCCGCCCCCTGGCCCAGCGTCACGTAGCGTTCGACGTAGGTGTCCGGCAGCCCGCCGGCCGGCAGCGGGGCGCCGTTGTAGATCGCCTCCGACCCGCTGACATGCAGGAAGATCGGTAGGTCCATCTCGCAAGCAGCCTCGTAGATCGGCCAGTAATACCGGTTACCCATCAGGATGTTGATCGGCGGCAGCGCGACGGCGGAGACCTGGCCGTGCCCACCCACCCGGCGGATTTCCGCGGCGGCGGCCAGCGGGTCCTGCGAGGGCACCACGATGGCGTAGGTGAAGCGCGGGTCCTTCGAGAGCCACTGGTCGATGTAGTAATCGTTGGCCGCGCTGGCGATCACGATGCTCTCGTCCACCGAGGCATGCACCGAGCAGTACGAGCCGGATTCGAGGCTGTTCAGCACGGCAACCGAGATGCCGTGCGGCTCCAGGTGGTCGCTGATGGCGAATAGTGGATCGCTGCCTCCCACCTTGCCTGGCTCCGGCCGGGAGTCGGTGCGGATCACGGCGCCGTTCGGGTGGGCGAAGCGCAGGGTCAGGCCCCGGGCATTCATGTGCGCGTTCTTGCGAACGAAGCGCTGGACCCAAGCGTCTGGCATGTAGGGATACAGGCTGCGGATGCCGTCGGCGAACACGGGGTGCACGTCGCAGTCGATGATCCCGGCGGCCTGCGCCTGCGACCGCTCCAGGGTGATCTGATGTTGGTCGTCCATCGGTTGAACTCCGTTCTTGATTAGTCGCCGGCCACGCTGTGCGCGGCGGCGAGGGTTGTGGTGTCCGGGTTGGTCTCGATCTCCTCCAGGGCGCGCTGGCTGGTCTCGCGGCCGAGCAGCATGATGCAGAGGACGAGGATCAGGTTGCAGGCCACCAGGAAGCCGGACACGCCGGTGATGCCGAAGGTGCCGAACACCGAGACGATGACGAAGCCGACGCCGCTCGACGTCAGCCGCCCGATGCCGCTCGCTACCGAGGCGCCCCTTAGCCGCGAGCGGGTGGGGAACATCTCGGGGATATACAGCGCGAAGCCGACCGCCACGACGGCATAGGCGCAAAGCGACAAAGCGAAGCCGCACAGCACCATTTCCACGTTATTGGTGACGGCCGGGTAGGCGACGCCCAGCGCGGCCTGCACCACGGATGCCACGACCAGCGTGCGCCTGCGCCCGAACCGGTCGGCCACCAAAGAGCCCAGCAAACCGCCGAGCGGCGCGCCAAAGCCCATGATCGCGGCGAACAGCAGGGAGGAGCGGATGTCCAACCCCTGCTTCACCAGGAAGGTCGGAACCCAGCCCAGGAACCCGTACAGGCTCACCCCGCTCACGACGGCGATCATGATCGCCAGCACCGTGCTGCCGAGCAGGTCGCGGCTGAACAACTCGCGATAGGACCCCTTGGCGGCCGGTACGTCGAACACTTCCCGCACCGGGGGCAACGGGCCGCGGCGCGCGGCATCGGCCTCTATAAGCGCCATCTGCGCCTCGGCCTCCTCCAGCCTGCCTTTGCTCTCCAGCCAGCGGGGGCTTTCCGGCATGTTCTTGCGCATGAACCACACGACCAGCGCGCACACGCCGATGATCGCGAACAGTGCCCGCCAGCCGAGCGTAGGGATCAGCCAAGCGCCGCCGAGCCCGACGAACGGCACGGCGCAGTTGGTGATGACCGAGAGCATCGCGACGTAGAAGCCGCGGCGGGCGCGCGGCATGAACTCGGCGAGGCTTGCGTAGCCGACGATGATCTCCGCTCCCATGCCGATGCCCATGATGAACCGGGCTCCGATCAGCACCTGCATGGTGGGTGAGAACGATGCGGCGATCGAGGCGAGCCCGAAGATCAATAGGTTGAGCTGGTAGGAGAAGCGCCGCCCATACCGGTCGCCCAGATACCCGGCGGATAGCGTGCCCACCAGCATGCCCAGGAAGGTCGCCGACATGAACAGCGCGTTGGCGGCGAGCGTGGACCAGCCACTGGCGACCAGCGAGCCCAGCACCCCGCCGGCCAGGTAGATGTCGCAGGCGTCGAGGAACATCCCGAGCCCGATCAGCAGCAAGATCCGCCGGTGGAACTGGCCGATCGGCAACCGGTCCAGTCGCGCCCCGGCATTGATACCCGCCCGCACCCGGGACACACTGAGCAAATCTGACATCGCGCCCATCCACCCCCTGGCCGGTCTGGTCGCCGGCATTGGCGGGATCATGCCCGACAGGGTGATTGAATGATAAATAGAATGATTTTATCTATTCATCCATGACGCGGATAAATCTTTCACCGGCGGAGATCGACACCTTCCTATCCCTGGTGGAGACCGGCAGCTTCAGCCGCACCGGCACGGAGCTCGGCCTGTCGCAGCCGGCGGTGTCGGCGCGAATCAGCCATCTCGAGCAGACGTTGGGCGTGCCGCTGTTCCATCGCACGACAAGGCGCGTCACCATCACGGCCACAGGCGAGCGGCTGCGCGTTCGCCTGGAGCGGGCGGTGACGGAATTGCGCGCCCTGACCGACGAATTGCGCGAGGAGGCAAACCTGCGCCGGGGCCGGATCACCATCGGGGCCTCGCCGTCGGTAGCGGCCGGGTTCCTGGCCCAGGCCATCAGCGTCTTCCATGCCCGCCATCCCGACATCGAGATCGTGCTGCAAGACGATTTCTACGGGCACGCGCTGGACCGGCTGCTGAACGGTGAGGTGGATCTCGCGGTGATCCCGTTCGAACCGGATAACGAGGCATTCGATTTCGAACTCCTGCTGACCGACCGCTTCCTCTTGGCCGTCGCGTCCAGCCATGCGCTGGCAGACTGCGCCAATGTGACGATGGCCGATGTCGCGCGGGAGGCGCTCGTGAGCATGCCGCCCGAATCGGCCGCCTGGACGACGATCAAGCGCGCCTTCGAACGCGCCGGCCAGCCGTTCCGCCCGGCCCTGCAATCGCGAAACACGCTGACGATCATGGCGCTGGTGCGGGCGGGCTATGGCGTCGCGTTCGTCACCGAACTGCTCGCGGGAACGCTGCCGTCACCTGGCATCACGTTGCGCGATCTCGGCAGCGTCGACCTGCATCGGCGCATCGGCATGATCTCCGCCAAAGGCCGCGCCGTCCTTCCCGCGGTCGCAGCGTTCCGCACCCTCCTGCTCACATCCGTCCGGGACGCCGCTTAATTCGTAAAGCGTCTTGCAAGACAGTTCATACGGTGAGTCCGGCTTGGTGGCCGGTAGCGGTGGCGGCGAGCAACTCGCCGGGCGCGGCGCAGTCGCCGACGCGTTGCACCTCGATGCCGGCCGCGAGCAGTCCGGCTTCCATCGCGTCATTGGGGATGCGGGGCGTCGAATACGCGAGGAACGACACGTTCGGCACGGCGCCGCGCTCGCCAGTGTAGACGTTCTCGTAGTCCAGCGTTCCGTCCTCGAACGCGTCGGTCCAGACCGGCACGCTGAGCGTGACGATCTGCACATGCTTCTGTGCCATTCGGCGCAACACGCCCTGCCGCACCATCAGGTGCAACTCGCTGCCGATGGTGTCGCGCGGCGTGATCAGCACCACGGTATCGAACCGGGCCAGCAAGCCCTCGGCCGCCGCATAGGTGCCTTCGGAATGGTCCATGTCGAAGATCACGGCCGTCCCGGGTTGACGCGCATGCAGGCCCTCGAGGCCAGCCATCGCGGTGCGTAGGTCGGGCACGGCGTCCCGCATGTCTGGTGGCAGCCAGTCCGGCGGGATCATGGTGCTGCCACAGGCCAGCACGACGGAGTCGGGCCGTGTCGCAAGCACGGTGCCGAGGTCCGCGGCGGCGCCCATCTCCCAATAAACGCCGGCGCGGTTGGCGGCGGTGGTTTGGTAGTCGTAGATGCTGGTGATGGTCTCGCCGCCGGGTAGCGGCGCACGGCTCCGCGCCTTGCCGCCGGCCTCGCGCGATGCGCCGAGAATTGTCACGGTGTGCCCGCGCGCGGCCGCGACCCAGGCAGCTTCCAACCCGGCGACGCCCGCACCGACCACCGTCACGCGGCGGGGGGTGGCCGTGGCCTGCGGCCAGAAATCGGTCTCGTCGACACGCCCCACCTTGGGGTTGTTGACGCAGACTAAGGGCGTGTGGAACGTGATGGTCGTGCCCCAGCACGTGTTGCACGACAGGCAATAGCGGATGTCGTGCGCCCGGTTGCTCGCGGCCTTGGTCAGCCAGGCCGGGTCGGCGATCAGCGTACGCCCCAGCCCGACGAGGTCGGCGCTACCCTCCTGCAGGATCGCCTCGGCCTCCGCCGGGTCGGTGATGCGCCCGATAGCGATCATCGGCACGCCGTTCACCGAGGATTTCAGGCGGCGGATCATGTCGAGATAAGTCACGCGCGGGCCGAACCGGTCCGGCAGATGCATCTCGAGCGTGCGGGAATGCGATCCCCAGCAGAAGCCAACCAGGTCGACCTGACCCGGCCGGCAAAGGGCCTCCGCGATGTTGGCGGCTTCCTCGACGTCGATGCTGCCGGGCAGGCCGTCATGGCCGGGCAGCTTCAGCGCGATGAGGAAGTTGCTGCCGCAGACAGCCCGGATCGCCTGCACCATCTCGGCGACGAACCGGGTGCGGCCCGCCACGTCGCCGCCATAGGCATCGTCCCGCCGGTTGGACCAGGGCGAGAGGAATTGGTGGAACAAATGGCCGTGCCCACAGGATAGTTCCAGCCCGCTGAAGCCGTAGCTTTGCAGGCGCCTCGCGGACTGGGCGACGCTGTCCACGTAGCGCTCGATCTGCTCCGGCGTCAGCGCCCGCGGCACCGTCCAACTCAGATCGTCCGGCAGCACGGACGCACCGATCGCATCCAGCGTGCGCCCGACGTAATGCCGGCCGCGCCCGTTATCCTGGACCTGTGCCAACAGCCGGCAGTCGAGCCGCTCGACCGCCTCGGCCCAGCGGCTGAAGCCGTCGGCGTCGCTGCCGTTCCAAACTTGCGGGCGCTGCAGCTTGATGTGGTCCGGGACCATGCCCACCGGCTCGCTGACCGTCAGCGCCACGCCGCCGAGCGCACGGTTGACGTGATACTGGATCAGGTCATCAGTGATGAGCTGCCCATTCAGCATGTGCGTGGTCATGGACGTGTGGGTGGCGCGGTTCTTCAGCACGGTGTGGCCGACCGGCAGCGGGATGAGCAACGCCGGATAGGAATTCAGGTCGAGTCTCATAGGACAGCCTATTCGGGGCAGCCGATGGGCACCAGTCTGCGCGCTCGTTTCCTATCTTGGGAATCACGCCCGTGGAATGGGGCCCTTTAGAACGCGAGCAGGTTGTCGCGGAAGGTTGCGTGCTCGTAGCCATTGCGCGTCAGCCCGCGACGGCGCAGCGCCGGGCCAAGCCCATCGGCGATCTCGGCGATCATGCGGCGGTTGATGGTGTTGCCGATCAAGAAGCCGTCGCCGCCGACCTCCTCGACGATCTCGCCCATCTTGGCAGCCCCCGTGTCCGGCGCGCCGATCAGCTCGATGGATTCCACCGCCGAGTAGTCCAGCATGCTCCGCAGCGTCCTGCCGTTCTTCATCATCTCGTTGATGGAGCTTTGGTGGCAGTTGATGCGCTGCTCGATGTCGTCCGGCAGTTCCTCCAGCCCGAGACCAAGTTGTAGCCCAGAGGCTCACGTAACTGCTCCGAGCGGATATGGCCTTCTTGTCACCGTTCTACTGTTTTCAGTCGCGCCTTGTTGCGATGTTCCGGCACATAATCAAATGATAATCCTACCCCTAGGAACTGCTCCTGGGTGCGACCGTTGAGGGAGACGTTGTTCAACGCTCAACAACAACTATCAGGTCGATACCTGCAGGCTCAGCAGCAGCCAGAAACATTGAGGTGAGCCTCAAAGCCCGGGTAGATGGCTGCAATCGACAAATTAAGCCGTTTCGGTGTGCACGGTAAGCGGGTTATTTGACTTGCCAACTTGGCGGCATGGCCCTTGCTCACGAGCGAGGGCGCGGCATTTTCGATTATCTTGAGCGGGGATATTTAATGTCGGTCCTGGGCGGCTCGCTTGTGGTGCTGTCGCTAATTGGAATTGGCCTAGTTGGGTTATTGCTGCGTGAGATGCGTCGGCGGAGGCAGGCTGAAGCGGCCGCGCGCGAGACTCACGATGCGCTACGCAAGTCCGAGGATTTCCTAGAGCGCACCGGCCGCCTCGCAGGCATTGGGGGTTGGGAGCGCGATCTCCTGACGGATAAAGCTTCCTGGTCAGCCGAAACCTGCCGCCTTCTCGGCACGCCACCCGGCTACAAGCCTCATCCGGGAGAGCTGGTTGACTTCTTCGCACCGGACGCCAGGCAGGCTGCCGCTGCAGCGTTAGCACAAGCCACGAGCAACGGTGAGGGGTGGGACCTGGAACTGCCGCTCCTCCGGTCTGACGGCCACGAAACCTGGGCGCGGTGGATCGGGGTGGCGGAATTCGCTGCTGGCAAGCCAATTCGATTGGCCGGCTCTCTCCAGGATGTAACCAGCCAAAGGGCTGCGCGGCTAGAACTCAAGGAAGCCCTCGAGCGGGTGACCTCAGCTGCCGACGCTGGTCAAATCGGCATCTGGGACTGGGACGTCAGCGCGAACCAGATTATCTGGAATCCCCGGATGTACACGCTTTACGGCCTTGATCCGCGAGATGGACCGGCATCTTACGATATTTGGCTACGACGTCTGCATCCTGACGACCGCGCCTCCGCTGTGAGAGCTGTAGGGGAATGCGCCGAAGGTGTAGCGCCGCTTACCACCGAGTTTCGTATCATCTGGGACGACGGCACCGTCCGACACATACAGGCTGCCGGAAAGATGACACGCGATCCGACCGGCCACACGGTGCGCCTTATTGGCACCAACTGGGATGTCACCGAAGCGCGGGAACTCGCAGCCGAGCTCGCGCGACGTGCTGAGCTTCTCACCGAGGCGGCGGAGCGCGAGGCGGCCCTGTTCCTCAACAGCCAGGACTACATGTTCATCATCCGTGTAGAGGATGAGGCAAGTGGCCCTGCGTTCATCTACGAGGGCTTCAACCCCGCTCACTCGGCCGTGACCGGAATACCATCTGAAGACCTGATCGGCCGCCGCCCCGAGGCATGCCTGCCACCGAACATCAGCGAACTGTTGTTGTCACGCTACAATCGGTGCCTCCAAGAAGGCAAGACCATCACGTACAGCAACACCTATGATTTGCCGGTCGGCACGCGCGATTTCGAAGGTTCGATCACGCCCGTGCGGAGTTCGGCGACCGGCAAAATTTCGCGCCTCGTAGGAATGATGCGCGACGTGACGGAGCGGAACCAGATGGAAGATGCACTACGGCACGCTCAGAAGCTGGAGGCAATTGGCCGGCTTTCGGCGGGGGTGGCGCACGATTTCAACAACATACTCCAGATCATCG
Source organism: uncultured Acetobacteraceae bacterium (assembly GCA_964242215.1). Classification (GTDB taxonomy): domain Bacteria; phylum Pseudomonadota; class Alphaproteobacteria; order Acetobacterales; family Acetobacteraceae; genus LMUY01. The sequence continues at coordinate 48,460 of CAXTCJ010000025.1, forward strand.
TCGGTGGCCTCGAGATGGTGCTCGACGAGGTCAACGAGGGGACGCCCGCATACGAGTTTGCAAACGTTGCGATCAATTCGGCCACTCGTGGCGCCTCTCTGACCCACCGTCTGCTCTCCTACGCGCGTAAACAGATTCTCCGGCCGCAACCTGTCGAGGTCGCGCCACTCCTGGCCGAGCTTGAAATATTGCTGACCCGCACCCTAGGTGCTCAGACCACTATACGCGTGAGAGTGAACTCGGCAGGAGCGGTGATGGCAGATCCCGGGCAACTCCAGACAGCGCTACTCAACCTGGCCATAAATTCCTCGCATTCTATGCCGCAAGGCGGAATTCTCGATTTCACCGTCAGGGCAGAACACGAGGCAAGTAACTCCTGGATAGTAATCGCGGTGACCGACACGGGTTGTGGCATGGACGAGGCAACAATGGCGCAGGCGACCGAGCCTTTTTTCACTACGAAGGGAGTGGAGGGAAGCGGGCTCGGTCTATCCATGGTGCAGGGCTTTGCGGAGCAATCAGGTGGCCGGTTCCAAATCACCAGCCTGGTGGGAGAGGGCACCACTGTCGAGTTGCGTCTGCCATCGGTCGCTTATGCCGATCCCAACGAGCGACCCGCGCTCGGAGAGATCCCACCGGCAAAATATCGGATCCTGTTAGTTGACGACGCGCCGGCAGTGCTGGCCACCACCGCCGCACTTCTGGAGAAATGCGGCTTCGCGGTGGTGCAAGCGGGGGCGGGCGATACGGTCCTGGCCCTTCTTGGCAAAAACGAGCGCTTTGACGCCCTCGTAACCGACTACGCGATGCCTGGACTGAACGGTGTCGATTTGATTGCCAAGGCCCGTATTACTCAGCCAGGACTTAAAGCGCTGCTCATCACCGGCTATGCCGCCGAGAAACATGCGGAGACCCTGCCGACGGATGTGCCAGTACTCCAAAAGCCGTTCAAACGATCAGACCTCATTGAGGCACTTCACCGCGTCCTGCAAGTAGACCGGGATACGGCGCCGGAAGTCACGGCTCGATCAGAGATTCAATACCCATAGCTCGCTATATTTCGCTGGTATTGATTTGCCAAACGTGAGGATGCGGGCAAAATTTCTATCGGCCTGGCGTGCGGCCATTCGGGTGTGGCCGTTACAGGCGCAGTCTGCTTTCTGCAGGCCGTTGCTGGCAACCACCTACATCATCGGTCCACTGACCCGGCGTGGCGCGGGATTTACGCACCTGTCGCAAGGTGGCCGCGATCAGCTGTGGCAAAGCGCTCACGAACCGCACATCAGCGATATGCGGGCAAGCCACGAGGAGCAAAGACATGTTCGAAGGCGAAGTGATCTGGGCAAGCGGCGCGGTGTGCAGCGCCGCTCGCCGGGGCTGAGAGCTATACCTTGCCGGACCAGGTGACCAAGGCCGGGTCGACGCCGCGCAGCAACGTCGGGTCGATGACCTGTTCTGGCGAGATGGGGGCGGCAATGCGCTTGATGCCGACCGCCCAGTCGCTTTGAAAGCGGATGCTGCGGGCCAAGGCGTCGTCGATGCCCAGGCTGTAGCTGTTTTCCGCCATGATCTGGGTCACGGCGTCCTCGTCCAAATGCAGCATCTTCTGCATCACGGCGACGGCACGTGGCCGGTCGTGGTTGATGACGTCGGTCGCTGCCTGCAAGCCGCGCAACACGGCCTTCAACGTGTTCGGCTTCGTGGCAATCCAATCTTGGGCGGCCAGCAGGGCGGAGTGCACGTAGATCAGGCGATCGTCCAGCGCCAGACGGCGGGGCGTACCCGTCGTGTTCAGCTCGGTCCCGGTGGCGTAGAGCGTGCCACCCATATGGGCCAGGCGATACAGGAACGGCTCGAACCCGAGCACGCCCTGCACGTCGCCCCGCAGCGCCGCCGTCACGCCCTCGGTCGGCTCCATGCTGATCAGCGACACCTTGGAGGCGTCGAAGCCATAGCTCTGTGCAAGCTTGGCCAGGATGAGCGTGTTAGGCGTGCCCTGTGTGTAGGCGAGCTTCTTGCCCACGAGATCCGCCGGCGACGCGAGCTTGACGCCGGGCGCCAAAGCCAGACCCTGCGTACCCGCCATGTCGGCCAGCGCCGCTATGATCCTCACCGGCATGTTTTGCGACGCGAGCACGATCTCGCTGAATGTACCACCGGCGCAGAGATACTGCGCACCGCCAGCCATGAACGTGATGATGTCCGCCCCGCTCTGCGTCCAGTGCACGGTCACATCCAGGCCCTGCGGCTTGAACAGGCCCAGCGAGTCCGCCACCGCCACTTGTGCCCCGAGTTGGGTGTCCCGCACCGCGGCCATCTCGATCGCGGCCTGCTCAGGCGGGGCGTCTGCCGCCCGAGTGGCAGGCACGATGCCGCTGACGGCCAATGCTGAAGCCATGGTGAGTGCGGTCCGGCGGCTGGTGAGCATGGCATGATCCCTGGCGTGCTGCCCCGTCGTTGCGGCAGCCCGACCGGGGCGTCAACCCAGAATTTGACAAGCCGGCGGCTGCGGGGGTTGCCTGTCATCGATGTCTTCCGTGCCCGAGCGAACTGTAACCGAACGACTGGCCTATCTGCCGATCCACGACCGCCCTCGGCTGGTGTGGCCTGGGGGCGCCCGCGTTGCACTGTGGGTGGTGCCGAACATCGAGCACTACGAATACCAGCCCGACCCGGTGCGGCTGCGCGACCCGTGGCCCCGCACGCCCCACCCGGACGTGCTAGGATATGGTCTGCGCGATTACGGCAACCGCGTCGGCTTCTGGCGTATGCTGGAGGTGACGGACCGGCATGACGTCCGTTGCACCGTGTCGTTGAACCTGGCGGCTTGGGAGCACTTCCCCGACATCATGGCCGCGTGCGAGGCGCGACGGTGGGACGCCATGTGCCACGGCATCTACAACACACAATACAATTGGGGCTTGCCGGAAGCGGAGGAGCGGGCGCTGATCGCCCACTGTATGGAGACGTTCCAACGCCTGACCGGCCGCAAGCTACTGGGCTGGTTCTCGCCGGCGAACACCAACACCGTCAACACGCCGGACCTGCTGGCCGAGGCGGGCATTCGCTACTACTGCGACTGGTTCCACGACGACCAGCCGTTCCCGATGCGCGTGCGATCCGGCAGTCTGCTGACAATGCCATACTCGATGGACCTGAACGATGGCTGGAACTTTCGCGGGCCGATGGAGGCGGAGGAGTTCGCCGACCAGGTCATCGCGCAATTCGATCAGCTTTACGAGGATGGCGCCGAGAGTGGCCGGGTGATGTGCCTGCCGTTGCATCCCTTCGTGCTGGGCCAGCCGCACCGGATCGGGCATTTGGACCGTGCCCTGCGCCATGTGTTGTCGCGGCGCGAAGTGTGGCAGGCCACGGGTGCCGAAATCACCGAATGGTTCAACGCGCATCATTTGCCAGCCCTGCAGGCGCGGCTGACGGAGCGTGGGCTGTGACCACCCGCGTACCCGGTATGGACCACGCGCACTACCCGTTCCTCCCGACTCCAGCCCGGGCGCGGATCACCTGGCCCGGCGGTGCACGGCTGGCTGCCTGCGCCGTGCTATATGCCGAAGATTGGGAACTGGACCCACCCCCGAACACCCGGCGCGATCCCCGCTTCAACGACGCCGCCGGGTATTACGCGCCCGACTACCGCACCCATAGCTGGCGCGAATACGGCAATCGCATCGGTATCTTCCGCATCCTCGATTTGTTCGACCAGTTGCAGCTGCCCTGCACCGTTGCGTTCAGTGCGTCGCTTTGTACCCGCGCCCCAGCCTTGCTGGAGGCATTGCTGTCGCGCGGCTGCGAGATCGCCGCCCACGGCACGCATGCCACGCGAATGCTGACCAGCGCGATGGACGAACAGGCTGAACGCGACGCGATCGCCGCCTCCCTCGACACGATCGAAGACGCGACTGGAACGAGGCCAGTTGGGTGGATCGGCCAGGATTACGGCGAGTCGCATCGAACCCCTAAATTGCTCGCGCAAGCCGGGCTGCAGTATGTGGCGGACTGGCCGAATGACGACCAACCGTACATCATGCAGGGCGGCCTGGTCTCGCTGCCGAATCAGGCGGAGTGGGACGACGTGCAATTGCTCTGGCATCGTCGGGTACCATTGAATCGCTACGCCGGCTTGGTGACGGATGCTTTCCGCGTCCTACTGGACGAAGGAGGATCGTCGGGACGGTTCTTCGGGCTGCATGTCCATCCCTGGCTGCTTGGCGCACCGCACCGTTTCCAGCAACTCGTGGCGACCCTGACACCGCTGCGTTCTGTGCCGGAGGTTTGGTGGACGACGCAAGGAACGGTTGCGGCCTACGTTAAGGAGAACCCTATCATGTTCGGCCAAGCCTAATGAACTCCGCGCTTTGGTCGCTCGGGCTTGCGGGCACACAGGCTGCCTATCGGGCGGGGCAGGTGACGCCCACCGAGGTGCTGGAAGCGGTTCTCGCGCGCATGGAGGACGTTGAGCCGGTGCTGAACGCGTTTGCCTGCATCGACGAGGCGGGCGCGCGGATGGCGGCGGCGGCCAGCACGGAACGGTGGCGGCGCGGCACACCGTCCGGCGCGCTCGACGGCGCCATGTTGAGCATCAAGGACAACATCACCGTGGCCGGCCTTCCCTGCGCCTGGGGCTCGGAGCTGTTCCGCGATTTCATGCCCCCCGCCGACGAGCTGCCCGTTGCCCGGCTGCGGGACCAAGGTGCAGTATTATTAGGCAAAACCAACGTGTCCGAGTTCACCCTGGGCCAGGGAACCGTCCACACGG
>CAXTCJ010000026.1:0-50626 GCA_964242215.1 uncultured Acetobacteraceae bacterium
AGCCGTTCCGGTCTCTCGCCGCCCCACCTGCCGCAGCGGCTTGGTCTATGCTGGCTGGCAAGAAGCGTCCACCTGCGGTCAACGGCCAGGCTAGCGCGGCTCAGGATGAGAAGCAGACCTAGCCGGGGGTTTGTAGAACGCGATGCGCAATCTCGATACCAAGCTGCTTCGCTGCATTCGAAGCGATTTGCAGGAACCGCCCTGCCGTATCAGGCAGCGGGTATTTGGTGAGGAGGTCGATCCTCAACTTCTTGCCGCGTGCTCCCGGCCGCACCTCGAATATCTGACCGCTCTGGACGAAATCGAAGTAGGCGTTGAGCTTCGATTGTAGTGCAAGAAGGTGCTTCGCTTCGTCCGACCAATCCCAGCCATCGATGATTGCGAGCGAGACGACCGCACCGTCCTTGTCATCACTGAGGGCGTCAATAGTGCTGGGCGTATCTAACGACATCCCACCTTATGGTGGAGAAGGACGATACCCGCAATGTATCAAATTCGGCAGTAGGACACGTCTATCGGCTTGCATCGAGGCTGTGCCGCCCAGGCTCTCTAGAGCGGGACGGTGGATAGCAGAAAGGCCGTGTCCACCAGCAGCAAGGCCTGCGTCTTCGGTGACAAGGCTGTCTCGGCCAAGTTGTATGGTGCGGCACGATCATCAGCCACCGGGCCGACGCCGCCGATCAGCCAGCCCTCGTTGTTATCCCGGGATGTGGAAGGTGACGATCCATGCGAATTGCAGACGAGAGAGAAGACAGTGGATCGAGATGCACTGCATGCAGGCCCGCTGAGATCGTGCAATCAGACGGCCGGCACTGGATCCGGTCCGAGCATCATGCCCGAGTTCGGCTCGATCCAAACCAGGTGGTCGCGAACGCTGGTGACGCCGGCGGTATTCTGTGCCGCGACCCGCATAGCCGCCCGGTCCCCTTCGCAGAGGATCACGCCCCCCAGATCGACCACTCCGTGCGTGACGTCGACTGAAATCCCTTCGATCGGCGCCCAGGACTGGTGGCTGAATGCGGCCAGAACTCCCGCCCGGATGGCGGCGTCACTTGGCACGTCGCCGTCAGTCGTCTGGGTGAACGAGTCGGCGAGAGCCCGCAACAAATCCACCCGGCTCACAACGCCGACGAGCATGGATTCTGCCAAAACGGGAACACGCTTGACGTGCTTGCCCTGCATGACACTCACGACCTCTGACAACGGCGCCGCCTCGTCAACGGTCACGACCCTTTGCGTCATGATATCGCCGACGACGCGGCTATGGCTCTCAACATAATCCTGGGCATTCCGTGTCGAGCTACGAAAGAAGTCTAGCCAACTCCGCACGTGAGAGTTCGTGCCGAGGTCAACGCGCCTGAGCAGGTCGCCCTCGGTGAGGATGCCGACGATCGCCCCCGCGCCATCCAGAACCGGCAAGCCACTGACATGCCGCTCGAGCATGAGCTTGATGGCGGCTGGGAGCAGGGTCGCTGCCGTGGTCGTGACGACGCTGCGCGTCATGATGTCGCCGGCGGTTAGAGATGAGATCATGACAGGAATGGTCCTTGTTTGTCCGTAGCACGTGCTCGGACGTCAGCTTGAAAGCCTCCCGTCACGCGCGACAGTGGCCAAAACCGCAATTGGCACCATAGCGTCGCCTGCCGGTCTGACGGCAGGGTCGGAAACTACCTAGCTCGCCTCGCCACCATGGACCCATCGGGGTTGCTGCGGCCGATTGCAGTCGATCATCGCAGCCATCCGGCCCCAGGCCCCTCAAAACTACCCACTGCGGTGGCTGTGTGCGGCATGCAAGTGTATGGGCGGACCGCGATGGCGGGTCTATCCAGCTCCGCCCGCCACCCGCTCGGATGCAACCCGCTTACGACGTCCTTGTCAGGTCTTGGGCAAGGAACGAAACCTATGTTAAGATTGCCTTTAGAAGCGCATAGCTTCGGGGGCTGACCAGTATGCCGCACCGCCTTCCAAGCGAAACTGTGGGCGGCACGCGAGCGAGCAAGCGCGATGTCGCCCGGGGTGATGCGAAGCCGCAACCGCACCTGGACTTCCCCGTCGTGGCGATCGGAGCCTCGGCCGGCGGACTAGAAGCCGCAACCAAGCTGGTGGCTGGTTTGAAGCCCGGCACGGGGATGGCGTTCATCCTCATCCAGCACCTCGACCCGACGCATGAGAGCTTGCTCGTGGACTTGCTTGCCGAGCACACCGCTCTACCGGTCCTGCAAGCGGCGGAAGGCATGCGGGTCGAACCAGAGCACTTTTACATCATCCCACCAGGCCGTTACCTGGCCATCGCGGACGGATCGCTCCGCCTCACCGCTCCGACGGCGCGCCACGGAACTCGCCTCCCATTCGACTTTCTGCTGCGTTCACTGGCCGAGGCGTACGGTGGGCAGGCAATTTGCGTGGTGTTGTCAGGGACCGGCGCCGACGGCACCGAGGGCGCGCGGATGATCCACGACCGGGGCGGATTTGTGATCGTGCAAGACCCCGATGAAGCCGACTACGACGGGATGCCGCGCAGTGCCATGACGACGGGCGTGGTGGATGTGGTACTGCCCGCCGCCGAAATCCCGGCCGCACTCGACAACCAGCGAGGGCGGGCAACGGTGGCAACTCGTCGTGCCGACCCCGAGACGGAAAACTATCTTTCCGCGATCCTCGACTTGCTCCGCAACCGAACGCCGCACGATTTCACGCTCTACAAACCGGGCACCATGGAGCGCCGTATCACGCGCCGGATGGCCATGATGGCACTCCGGGAGTACCAGATGGGCCTCTATCTCGCCAAGCTGCGCGATGATCCGGAGGAGCTGAACCAGCTGGCGAACGACCTCCTCATCAACGTCACCAGTTTCTTCCGCGACCCTAAGCTATTCTCCCTGCTTGCGGATCAGATCATTCCGGATTTGCTCAGCACATTGCCGGCTGATTACCAGCTCCGGATCTGGGTGGCCGGATGCAGTACGGGCGAGGAAGCCTACTCGCTTGCGATGTTGTTCCGCGAGCAGCTCTCCGCCGCACCGCCCGGAGGGCCCCTCAGCACCGTCAAGCTGCAGGTGTTCGCGTCGGACGCCGATGCGGCGGCTGTCGCTATCGCACGCGACGGGATGTATCCGGCCGCGATCGCCAACGCTCTCACCCCCGAGCGCCTGGCCCGCTTCTTCGTCAAGGAAGACGATCGCTACCGGATCGTAGCGGAGCTTCGGACCGCAGTCGTTTTCACAGTACAGGATGTGTTGACCGACCCACCCTTCTCCCGTCTCGACCTCATCTCGTGCCGGAACATGCTGATCTATCTCGGCCCGGCAGCCCAAGCCAAAGCCATAGCCTTGTTCCATTTCGCTTTGAAGAAGCAGGGTGTTCTTGTCCTCGGCAATACCGAAACGATCGGTGCCGCGATCGACCACTTCGACGTGGTCTCGAAGTCCGAGAAGATCTATCGCCGCATCGGCCGCACGGGTGCGCGCGACTTTCAGCCTGCCTTGCTTGGCGACACGCTGCGGGTTCCGACCCGGTCAGGGCGAGCCACTGCGCCGTCCCGTCAATCGATCCTGGCTGGCCTTTGCAACCAATTCATCTTGAAGATGCATGCGCCGGCGACGATCATCAGCAACGCCAAGCACGAGTACCTGTATTCCGTCGGACCAACGGATCGGTTCCTACGGGTGGCGCAGGGCCAGCCGACGCAGGACTTGCTCTCGATGGTGCTGCCGGAAACCCGCACCAGGCTGCGACTGGCGATGCAACGCGCCGTGTCGGAGAAAGTCCTGGTAGCCGTTCCCGGCGGCCAGATCGCTCGGGACGATAACCGGGTTCCGTTCAGAATAGAGGTGCTACCGATCGTCAACGACGGCGAAGAGTTGCTCGTGGTGTTCTTCGCCGACGAACCAAAGACGCTAGCCCATGGCAAACAGGCGCCCGCACTGGCCGCGGTCAGCGAACTCGAGAAAGAACTCGAGATCACCAAGGTCGAACTGCAGAGCGCGGTGCAGAATCTCGAGACCTCGACCCAGGAGCAGAGGGCGATCAACGAGGAGGCCCTGTCGGTCAACGAGGAATTCCAATCGACCAACGAGGAATTGTTGACCTCGAAGGAGGAGCTACAATCGTTGAACGAGGAGTTGACCGCGCTGAACACTCAGCTTCAGGAAACGCTGGAGCATCAACGCACGACATCCAACGACATGCAGAACATTCTGTACAGCACGGATGTCGCAACGCTGTTCTTGGACACGGACCTACGGATCCGGTTTTTCACGCCTGCAACGCAGTCTGTGTTCAAGGTCATCAAAGGTGATATCGGGCGGCCGCTTTCAGACCTGCACTCGCTGGCTCTCGATAGCCGGTGGCCCGCCGATGCGCGCGACGTGCTGGCATCCCTAGTCCCGGTGGAGAGGGAAATCGAAGGGGCAAACGGCGCTTGGTTCCGGCGGCGTATACTGCCCTATCGCGCGCACGACGGTGGCGTTGAGGGTGTCGTCATCACCTTCAATGACATCACCCTGCGCAAGCAAGCCGCGAAGGCACTCGAGATCGCCAAGCTCGAGGCGGAGTTGGCCAACACGGCGAAGTCGCGCTTCCTGGCCGCCGCCAGCCACGACCTCCGCCAGCCGCTGCAGACCTTGACCTTGATCCAGGGGCTGTTGGCGGTCGGGGTCGAAGGGGAGAGTAACCAAAGGCTGGTCGGACGCCTCAACGACACACTCGGTGCGATGTCCGCGATGTTGAACACGCTGCTCGACATCAAACAGATCGAGGCCGGCATCGTGCAGGCCGACATCAAGCCGTTCTGCATCGGGGACATGTTCGATCGTTTGAAGGAGGAGTTCACCTATATCGCGAACGCCCAGGATCTAGTCCTGCACGTCGTGGCCAGCAGCTTGATCGTCGAGAGCGATCAGGGACTTCTCGAGCAAATAGTCCGCAATTTGCTGTCCAACGCGGTGAAGTACACGCGGGTCGGCAAGGTTCTGCTTGGCTGCCGCCGTAGCGGCGATGTGTTGAGCGTAGAGGTGTGGGACACGGGGATCGGCATTCCGAACGAACACCTGGAATCCATCTTCGACGAATACAATCAGCTCGACAATGTTGCCCGCGAGCGAAGCCGTGGTCTCGGCCTGGGACTATCGATCGTTCGCCGCCTGAGCAACCTGCTGGGACACCGGGTGCTTGCCCGCTCCCGCCAAGGTCGTGGCTCGGTGTTCACCATCGAGATCAAGGCGCCCGACAAAACCAGTATGCTTCGGCGCCTACCTCTGGGGGTGTCCAACATTTCCGGCGTCGGTGAGAGGGCGCATCTGACGGGCAATATCCTCGTCGTGGAGGATGACCCCGAGTTACGGGACCTGCTGAGCCAGCTTCTCGTCCACGCAGGACATCACGTCGAGGCCGTGCGTGATGGCATCGCGGCCCTCGCCCTGGCCGCCAAGGGCGCCTTCCGCCCTGGCATTCTCTTGTCGGACTACAATCTGCCCGGTGACTTGGACGGCCTGGACATAGCATCCAGGCTGCGTGACGAGCTTCGGAGCGATATACCGGTCGTCATTTTGACCGGTGATATGTCGACCGAGACGCTTCACTCGATTACTGCGCGGAACTGCTATTATTTCAGTAAACCCGTCCGACTTGCGGAGTTGTTGCGCACCATCGACGATCTACTCGCGTCGGCAACTCCCATTGCGCCACAAGCCGCCCCGCCAGCCAAGCTGGGCGGGAGGCCGGCCACGTCGGTGGTTTTTGTGGTCGATGACGACAGCAACATACGCCAGGCGATGCGGGCCGTGCTCGAATCCGACGGTTGGTCCGTCGAGGACTACCCGACCTGCGAAGCCTTCCTGGAGGCATATGGGCCAGGACGTGGCAATTGCCTCCTGATTGATGCTTACCTCCCGGGGATGAGCGGCCTTGACCTGCTGAACCGCCTTCAGGCCGCGGGCGACCACCTGCCCGCGATCATGATCACCGGCAACAGTGACGTCCCAATGGCGGTCGACGCAATGCGCGCCGGCGCCTCTGACTTCATCGAGAAGCCGATTACAGCGGCAGAACTGCTGGCGAGCGTGAAACGAGCGATCGAGCAATCGAAAGACGTCTCGGAACGGGTTCTTTGGCGGGAGAGCGCGAAGACCAGCCTTGCCGAACTTACGGCGCGCCAGCGTGAAATCATGGGCATGGTACTCGCCGGACATCCGAGCAAGAACATCGCCAGCGATCTCGGCATCAGCCAGCGCACGGTCGAAAACCACCGTGCCTCGATCATGCGGAAGACGAAGTCGAGATCTCTGCCAGCGCTGGCCCGCCTTGCGCTCGCTGCCGACTGACGCACTACGATCCAGGTTTCCAAAGCACGATCAGGTGCGGTTCGGGGCAAGGCGCTAAGTCGACTCCCGTCACGCTCGGCGGTGGCTGAGTAGTTTCCGATCCTGTCGGAGCGTCGCGTGACGCCGTATCAGTTTGCCGGCCAGTCGGACTCCACGACTAGCCGGAAAGAAGCCAAAAATGTTCGCCTCGCTTTTGAACGCCATACCACTCGGACTGTTCGCGCTTCCCCTCGCGGCCATCATCGCCCTGATCGTGGTGAAAGCGAGCGTGAAGGTCCTGCGCGAATACGAGCGGGCCGTGGTGTTCACGCTCGGCCGCTTCCACGGAACGAAGGGGCCAGGGCTCGTTCTGCTGATCCCCTTCGTGCAGGAGATGGTGCGGGTCGACCTGCGCATCCAGGTGATCGAGATCCCGAGCCAGGACGTGATCTCCCACGACAACGTCTCGATGAAAGTCGATGCGGTGTTGTATTTCAATGTCGTCAATCCCGAGCACGCCATCATCCAGGTGCAGGACTATCTCCCGGCCACCAACATGCTAGCGCAAACCACGCTGCGCGCCGTGTTGGGGCAGCATGAATTGGACGAGATGCTGTCTGAGCGGAAGAAGCTGAGCTCGGACGTGCAGGCCATCCTGGACACGCAGACCGAGACCTGGGGCATCAAGGTGTCCAACGTCGAGATCAGGACGGTCGAGCTGACCGACAATATGGTGCGGGCGATCGCCAAGCAGGCGGAGGCCGAGCGTGACCGCCGGGCCAAGATCATCCACGCCGAAGCCGAGTTTCAAGCGTCACAGACCCTGGTCGACGCGGCCAAGATCCTCGGCAGCATCCCGGCCGCCATGCAGCTCCGCTATTTGCAGACGCTGACGGAAATCGGCGCCGAGCAGAACTCCACCATCGTCTTTCCGATGCCGATCGATATCCTCAAGCCGTTCATGGACATCATGCAGCGAGCCGACAAGACCGCAGGCGCTGCGATGCTGACGCCGCTGCCGCTGCCGAATGGCCATGCCGTCCATGCTCCAGCCTGAGTAGATTCCGAACCTTTGCCCCACTGGCCGGCGCGATATCCTCACAGCCTACCCACGCAAGGACGATGGCATGGCTTCCGTGCACGCCGTGCTGCCCGCCTTTGCCCCCAGCCTCCCATTCAGGCAGGTAGTCGTCATCGGACCCGGCAACACCCTACTCGCCGATGACGGCGTCGGTGTGCACGCCGTCCAACGGCTCGCCGCCGACCCCCACGCCCCTTACGGCCTCGACAGGCTGGACGGCGGCACGCCGGGGCTCCGGCTGCTCGACACCGGGCTGATAGAACTGTTGACGCTGGCGCAACTCGACGGCTGGGACCCGTGGCGCTTGGCCCTGCTCGCCATCCAGCCGCAACGGATCGACTGGGACGATCAGCTCAGCGAGCCCGTCGTCCGCCCCTTGCCCGCCGCCTGCCACACGGCGGTCGCGACCGTCCTGGAATGGCGTGCGACGGCGTGAACGATCTTGCATCTCTCACAATCGCTTCCCTGGCCGATGATAGCCTGGTGGACGCGTTGCTGATGGAGGTTGCCAGCCTGCTCGACCGGCTGATCCGGCACGGCGAGCCTGGCTGCATCGATCTGCGCGGCATGCCGTTGTCGGCCTCGTGCCTGTCAGGCCTCGAAGCCAAGTTGGGGCGTGGCGAGATCACGATCCAAGTGGCGGCCGCGGGTTTGAGCGAGATCCACGAGACGAATTTTCCCGGCGTTTGGTGGATCCGGCACGAGGACGAAGGCGGGCGGATCGTCGCCCTGGTGCTCGAAGTAGCCCCGGTGCCCGGCATCATCAGCGCCGACCGGACCGACATGGCCGGTGGCCTGCGGCGTCTGCCCGGCTGCACCAATTTCTCGGTTCACAGCCGCGCGGGTTCCACCTGATGCATCGAGACAAGAGCCCGGCCAAGGCGATCTAGCATCCCAGGTGTCCAGAGGACGACTGTCCTCCGGTGAGGTTCGGGGCGAAGCCCTGATCTATGCCTTCCTGAGCCGCTCTCACCAGCCATACCCCGGCCAGTTATAGTATCGATGCAGTTGCCGCTCGTACACTTGCTCGGCGACCTCTGACGGGTTCCAGGGCGGGCTGCCTTTCACCTGCTCCTGCGTCACGTTCAGCTGAATCTCGCGGTCGATCCATTCGATGGACTGCACCGCAAAGGGCGAGATCAGCACGTGAGCGCCGGGCCACCAGTTGCGCGTGTCGACGATGAGGTAGCGGATCGTCCAGGTGGCATCATCCAGCATGAAGTTCTCGACATGGCCGATCGCACCGTCGGTCGCGTGAATGTGGTAGCCCGTCACGGCCAGCATGCTTCGCAGATGTTGGTCGCCGTCCTCGGAGCCGAGCTGTACCCGATCGGGCTCCGGCACCCGTTCCGCGCCAAAGGCGGCCATTCCGACACCGCCGGCCAAGGCGAACCCGTTCAGGCCTGCCCCGTAGAAGCCTTGTCCGCCCCAAAGCGGATCCGTTCCATAATAGCTATGCAGATGGTTTTGTATCTGCATCGTGACCGGTTCGTCCTGCTGGATATCCGGGCTGGCCTCGATCTGCGACTTGGTGAGATTGACCGGCAATTGCCTGCGCTGATGGTCCGCCGGCCCAATCGCCGACGGGTGGAGCAGCACTTGCCGGCTCGTTAGCCAATGGCCTGTGTCGACCACCAGCCAGCGTATCGTCCAGCTCGTATCGTCGAACAAGAACGTCTTGACCGTCCCGATTCGGCCGTCACTGGCCTCGATGGAGTAGTTCGTAAGCGCCGACCCGACGATGAGCATGGACAACTCCGTGACGATGACCTGGATCGGCATACTGACCCTGCGCCTGACCCGACGGCAGGATCGGAAACTACGCAGGCCTGGCCGCGGCCACGATCCGACCGATCCGCGGGGTCATGGTTTACGCCCCACACGTCATGCGGCCGCCGCCTAGCGCAACGAGACGACGAACGTGTAGATGATCATTGCGGTGACGATCAGGACGAAGCCGCGTAGCACCCACAGTGCTAAGCTGGCCGCCCCGCTCAGAACATAGCGCGGCAGCGGCCGAGATGATGCGGCAACTAACTGGTCCGGTTCCAGGGCAGACAGCAACTCGTTATCCGGATGGCCATAGGTCAGCTTGTCGACGTCGGCATCCGCCATGGCTCAGCCCGCACTACTGAACGAGTTTACGAACGCGACGACCGCGTAGCCGGCCCCGGCCAGCGTGACGAGGACGGTGATCAGGATCGCCAGCGCGTTCGTAGCCCGCGAGTTCACCCTGGTGCCCATCAGGTCACGGTCGTTTGCCATTATCAGCAGGAAGATCAGCGCGGGCGGCATCAGGACGGTTGCCAGCAGGTTGGCGTTCAGGGCGATCGCCAGCAACGGGACGCCAGGGACGAGCACGATTGCACCAGCGGCGAGCGCCATGCCGACATTGGCTGCGTAGAACGCTGGAGCCGTCCGGACCGATCGGTTGAAACTGTGCCCGGCGCCGCCGATCACCTCCCCCACCGCGTACGCCGTGCTCGCCGAAATCGTGAGCATCGCCACCGCCCCGGCCTCGATGAGGCCGAGTGCGAACAGCGCGGCGCCGGGTGCGCCGATAAGGGGCCGCAGCGCCTCGGCGTAGCCCGTGCCGCCTTGCAGCGCACTCGTGTCGACGTGATGGGTGAACAGCACGGAGGCCGCCACAACCGCCGCGCAGCCCGCGAGCGCGGCCAGGATGGTGCCGATGAGCGTGTCGAGCCGGCCCTGGCTGATGTCACGGGGGGTCAGGCCTTTGTCGACCGATGCGCTCTGTTGGAAGAACAGCATCCAGGGCGTCACCGTCGCGCCGATATTGGAGGCGACGATGAGCAGGAGCGCCTGCACCGAGCCGTGCGGAAGCGGCGTCCACGTCGCCATGGCGTCCGCAATAGCCCACGGCGAGGGGTGAGCCATTACCGCCACCACCACGAACAGCAGGTTGAACAACACCAGCCCCATGGTGAACCGTTCCCAACGCCAGTACCGCCCGCCACTCGTGCTGACTGCAACCAGCACGACGGCGAAGGCGACGGATAGGACCGGGGGGATGCCGAAATAGGCCATGCCAACACGGATGGCGATGATCTCGGTGATGAGCGTGATCAGGTTCGTAACGACGAGATCCCCCGCCGACAGCCAACCCCAGAACGGTCCGAACCGCTGGAAGATGATTTCGCCGTAGCCGCGATGGGTCACCGCCCCGAGGCGCATCGCCATTTCCTGCACGACAAAGGCGGCAAGGAAGGTCACTGCGATGAACGGTAGAAAGAAGCCGATCCCATAGCTGGCACCGGTCGCTGCGTAGGACAGCATGCTCGGTCCGTCGTTCTCGCCCAGCATAGCGAGCACGCCAGGCCCGGTGAGCAACCAGAGCAGCAACGGTGCGCGCCTGTTCCGGCGTGCATCGAGAACGCGGAGGCGGTCCCTCGAGCGACTGAGATCTTCTGGCGTCAACTCGGACGGGCCGGCGGGCGGATGGGTGGAGGCCGTCATCGAGGCATCACGCACGCTCTGCCGCCGCTGGGCAATGCCGGCTTGCGACGCCTTGCAAAGCCGCATCCGGGCGCTCGGTCGTGGCGCCGAACCGTCTACGGCCACGGCCCGATAGGCCACTTGGCCGGCCCTCGATCGGTGCAGGCGTGGTAGAGTCCGCGTTTCTCGGTTTGTTCGTGGTTCCGCGCTAAATAAGGGTCGGGACTGGACAGCGGAAAGCCGACAAACTAAGGCTTCGTCCCACGGAGGGGTGGCCGAGCGGCTGAAGGCGGCGGTTTGCTAAACCGTTGTGCACTGTCAAGGTGTACCGTGGGTTCGAATCCCATCCCCTCCTCCATGTCTCACCTCTACAACATGACGATGCAATGAAATGGGGCTCGCTACCCCTCGGACGTGCTCACGCTCGACCGAGTGCTGCGGCCATTGTGACGGCCAGGCGGTCACCCAGGGCGCGCAGCGAAGCCACGCCGGGTCGGCGGAGATCGCGCCGGGCTAGGACCGCGGGTAGAGCTGCGGCAAGAACGCCACCACGCCGGGTGGGATGACCGAGCAACGAGCGTCCTTCCTCCGCTAGTACCGCGAACACGGGTCGCAATGCAGCGCTATCTGGCTTGGCGATCACGGCCTCAGGCCAGAGGTCGTGGGCGGCCAGCAGGTCGGCCGGCAACAAGCACAGTTCGGCGCGGGCCAGGGCAACCGTGTTGCGCAACACACCCGCCGCGCCATACCCGGCTCCCAATTCCCGCAGACCGGGCGCGTCGGGCGCGCCTAAAATCCGGCCGGCGGCCGCAGCCAGGGCGCCGGGCCCAGCGAGCAGCCAATTGCGCCAGGACGGCACATCCGACAGCTCGGTCACCTCCCGCGCATCCAGCACCGACATCAGGTCCGCCGGGTCCAGCGCGCCCGAGGCCAGCAGGTCGGACAAGGGCGTCGCAACCTCGTGGGCTTTGCGCGTGCCCTCCACAACCTCACGCCACCATTGCAGGCGGATCAGGGCCATGGTCGGCTCGGTGGTCGCCTGCACCGCGCGGGCGGTCTCGTAGTTGAAGGCATACAGCGTGAACAACGCCTCGCGCTGGGCCGGCGGGGCGAATAATGCGGTCAGGAATCGATCCGGATCGGCCCGGCGCACAATGGCACCCTGGGCCGACAGGTCGTGGGCGGGGTCGGGCATGGAACGCAGATGGGGTCTGGCGCGCTTGACGGGAGGGTGAGCGGGCAGGATGGTCCGCCCTCTCACCGAATTCTCTAGGAGATCAACCATGGCATTCGAACTCCCGCCCCTGCCCTATTCGCATTCGGCGCTGGCCGAGCGCGGCATGTGCCAGGAGACGATGGAACTGCACCACGACAAGCACCATCAAGCCTATGTCACCGCCCTGAACGGCTTCGTCGAGAAGGACGCCGCGCTGCAAGGCAAGTCGCTCGAGGAGATCGTCAAGGCCACCGCCAAGGAAGGCGGCCCGGTGTTCAACAATGCGGGGCAGCACTTTAACCACATCCTGTTCTGGCAGAACATGAGCCCGACCGAAGGTGGCAAGATCCCCTCCAAGCTCGAGGCCAAGATCACCGAGGACCTCGGTGGCGTCGACAAGTTCAAGGAGGCGTTCAAGGCCGCCGCCATCGGCCAGTTCGGTTCCGGCTGGGCCTGGCTGGTGCTGGGCACCGACGGCAAGCTGAAGGTGACCAAGACGCCGAACGGCTCCAACCCGCTCGCCACCGGCGAGGGCAAGGCACTGCTCGGCCTCGATGTGTGGGAGCACAGCTACTACCTGGACTTCCGCAATCGCCGTCCGGACTACATCACCAACTGGCTGGACAAGCTCGCCAACTACGAGTTCGCCGAAAGCCAGATGTCCGCCTAACTTACGAGCGCTCGTAAGCAGGGCAATCGCATCTGCTTTTGCTCCCTCTCCCGCATTAAACGGGAGAGGGAGAATTCCATCGACCTGCCTCGCGGGTAGATAAGCGAAGGCCACGTCTGGGGGCAACGAACGCGGCCCGCCTTGCGTTGGATCGGTTTAGATGGGGGATCCAACCTTGAGACGTATCGTTGTTCTACTAGCAAGCATGGCGGCCCTTTCCGGCTGCGCCGCCGCATTCGGCGGTCCACCGCTGATATCCGGCAAGTCCCCTCCGTCGCCGATGGCTGCCAGCAGCGAGCCGGAGCCGGCCAACAGCCTGCCAGCCGGTGCCGAGGGCGTCGGCAATAGCGGCCCGAACGCGCGCTATCCCAACGCCGCCAGCGTGACGATCGGCACGGCCCGCTAGCAACGCCATCTTGCGTTGCAGCAGTGTCGGGGCCAGACACCCGCCATGGCGCCTCCTCTTCTGCTTC
Organism: uncultured Acetobacteraceae bacterium; assembly: GCA_964242215.1. Lineage (GTDB taxonomy): Bacteria > Pseudomonadota > Alphaproteobacteria > Acetobacterales > Acetobacteraceae > LMUY01. Next base: position 13,196 of record CAXTCJ010000026.1, read on the forward strand.
TGCAAGACATCCATGCCACCCTTGGCACCCAGTCCCTGCTGGATGGTGCGACGATCGGGGTGGGCGCCGGCGAGCGCATCTGCCTCGTCGGGCGCAACGGCTCTGGCAAGTCCACATTCCTGAAAATCGCCGCCGGGCTGATGAAGCCGGACGGCGGCACGCGCTTTCTGCAACCGGGTGCGACCGTACGCTACCTGCCGCAGGAGCCCAACCTGTCCGGCTTCGCCACCACGCTCGACTATGTGCAGGATGGCCTCGGCGGCGGCGATGACGAGCACCGTGGCCCGGCGTTGCTCGATCGCCTCGGCCTGACTGGCTACGAGGACCCAGCGCACCTGTCGGGCGGCGAGGCGAGGCGGGCTGCGCTGGCCCGTGCACTGGCCCCGCAGCCCGACCTGCTGCTGCTGGACGAGCCGACCAACCACCTGGACCTGCCCGCCATCGAGTGGCTGGAGAAGGAACTGGCCGCCTCCCGCGCCGGCATCGTGCTGATCAGCCATGACCGCCGCATGCTGCAAACCGTCGGCAAAACCGTGGTGTGGCTGGAGGGCGGCGTCACCCGCCGCATGGACCGCGGCTTCGAGCACTTCGAAACCTGGCGCGAGGAAGTGGCCGAGCAGGAAGCGCGCGACCGCCAGAAGCTCAACCGGCAGATCGTGCGCGAGGAGCACTGGATCACCTTCGGCGTCACCGCACGGCGCAAGCGCAACGTGCGTCGGGTCGCCGAGCTGGCGGCACTGCGCACCAAGCGGCGCGAGATGGGCGGACCCGGCAGCGGCCTCAAGATGGCGGCGGCGGAAGGCGAACTGTCCGGCAAGCAGGTCGTGGTGGCCGACCACATCGGCAAGAGCTTCGGCGCGCGTCCGATCGTGGGCGACCTCAGCCTGCGCATCCTGCGCGGCGACCGGCTGGGAATCGTCGGGCCGAACGGCGCCGGCAAGACCACCCTGCTGCGCCTGATGACCGGGCTGGATCAGCCTGACACCGGCACTGTGACACTCGGCACCAACCTGCTGCCCGTGACGCTGGACCAGCAGCGCGCGGCGCTCGACCCGGCGCGCACCCTGCAGGACACGCTGACCGGTGGCGATGGCGACCAGGTGACGGTGGCGGGCCAGAAGCGCCACGTGGTCGGCTACATGAAGGACTTCCTGTTCCGCCCGGAGCAGGCACGCACCCCCGTCGGCATGTTGTCGGGCGGCGAACGCGGCCGGCTGCTGCTGGCTTGCGCGTTGGCCCGGCCCTCCAACCTGCTGATCCTGGACGAACCGACCAACGATCTGGACCTGGAAACCCTCGATCTGCTGCAGGAGCTGCTGTCCGAGTATCCCGGCACCGTGCTGCTGGTCAGCCACGACCGTGACTTCCTGGACCGGGTCGTCACCTCCACGCTGGCGTCCGAAGGCGAGGGACGCTGGGTGGACTACGCCGGCGGCTATAGCGACATGCTGGCCCAGCGCGGCCCGGCGGCAGAGGCGGAGCCGGTCCGCGGCACCAAGGGGCTGCAATCAACGCGCTCGTCCGCCAAGCCCCCGAAACTGTCGTTCAAGGACAAATTGGCGCTGGACTCGTTACCCGCCGAGATCGGCACGCTGGAGCGCAAAGTCGCCGCGCTGCAAACCGAATTGGCCGACGCCGACCTGTATCGGCGCCGCCCGGCCCGCTTCGCCGCAGCGACGGCCGCGCTCGCCGACATACAGGTGCAACTCGCTGCGGCCGAGGAACGTTGGTTGGAACTCGAAGCCAAAAGGGAAATGCTGGACGCCGCGCGTTAAGGTCGCACATGCGGTCAGACTGAGCAGGAGCATACCGATGCCGGACGCCGAGCCATTCGTAACCGTCGGCGTGGGTGCATCCGCTGGAGGCATCGAGGCTCTCGAGGGCTTCTTCGGCGGTGTGCCGGACGAACCGGGGTTTGCCGTAGTCGTGGTCACCCACCTCAATCCGGCACGGGAAAGCCTGTTACACGAGATCATTGGCCGGCGGACCAAGATGCCCGTGCATGTGGCGCGCGACGACATGCTCGTCGAACGAAACTCGGTTTACGTGCTGCCCGAGGACGCGGTGCTGAGTATCGAGCACGGCCACCTGCAGATCATCCGCCTGGATGGCGCGCAACGCGTCCGCAAGCCGGTCGACGTGTTCTTCGGCGCCCTGGCCCGCGACCGCGGCGAATATGCCGCCGGCATCGTGCTGTCAGGCGGGGACGGTGACGGCACGCTGGGGGTCAAGGCGATCAAGGAGTATGGCGGTCTGACGCTGGCACAGGTGAGGGACGGCCGTGGCCCCGGGCACCCGAGCATGCCAGATAGCGCGATCGCCACCGGCTACATCGATTTTGCCATCCCCGTAGACGAGATGGGGGCCCGCCTGGTGCAGTTCGCGAACGACCTCGCGACGCCCGGTGGCCCGCTGGCGGTTTTTGGCGACCCCGCGGACGATGGCACGTTCGCCGACGCGCGGACGAAAATTTACGCGATCCTGCGCAATCAGGTCGGCCATGATTTCTCGGGCTACAAGACCAAGACGTTCCTCCGACGCGTGCAGCGGCGCATGCAGGTCTCCCAGGTCGAAACCCCCGACGCCTACGTGACGCTGCTAGACAGCGACCCGGCGGAGGTGCGCGCCCTGTTTCGCGACCTGCTGATCAACGTCACCAGCTTCTTTCGCGACACCGAGGCATTCGAGAACCTGGCGACCCTGGTCATCCCCAAGCTGTTCGAAGGCCGGGGTGCAACCGAGACCGTGCGGGTCTGGGTGCCGGGCTGTGCCACGGGCGAGGAGGTGTATTCCATCGCCATCCTGCTGCGCGAGCACATGGACACGCTCAGTGGGGTGCCGCGCGTGCAGGTGTTCGCCACCGACATCGACGAGCACGCGCTGTCGGTCGCCCGGGCCGCGCGATACCCGGCCGCATTGCTGGACGCGGTGACGGCTGCCCGCCGCCGCCGCTTCTTCGTGTCCGACGCCGGAAGTTTCGTCCTGGCGAAGGAGGTGCGTGATCTCTGCATCTTCTCGCCCCATAGCGTGATCCGCGACCCACCGTTCTCCCGCATGGACCTAGTGTCGTGTCGCAACCTGTTGATCTACTTCGGTTCGGATGTACAGAGCCACGTCATCCCGACCTTCAACTACGCGCTGCGCGCTGGCGGCTTCCTATTTCTCGGCACGTCGGAGAACGTGTCGCAATTCCAAGATCTGTTCACAGCGCTCGACAAGAAGAACCGCATCTTCCGCAAGCGCGAGGATGTCTCAGCGTCGGTTCGCCTGCCGCTGATCGTGCGGGACCTGCGGCCGTCGACCCAGGGCGGCAACCTCGCCCGGCGTGGTCTCTCCGGGGGCACGACGCTGCGGGAAACCGTGCATGCCCAGGTGCTGGACCGGTTCGCGCCACCGCATGTCGTGGTGAACGGCGACGGCGACGTCGTGTATTTCTCGAGCCGGACCGGTAAGTTCCTGGAACCGCCCGCCGGCCTGCCGAACCGCCAATTGCTGACCATGGCGCGCAAGGGCCTGCGCCTCGATCTTCGCGCCCTGTTCCGCGAGGCGGTGGAGACGAACCGGAACGTCACCCACGCCGGCGCCTCGGTGGAGACGGAGGACGGGCGGGTGCAGATGGTGACGCTCACGGTCGAGCCGCTCACCAACTACGACGAAACGCTATTTCTGGTCTTGTTCACCGACGAGGGACGCACGCTGAGCCGGGAGGAAGCCTCCGCCCGGGCCCAATTCGCCCGCGACGGCGCGAGCGTGCAGCTCGAGGAGGAGCTACGGGAGACGCGCGACCGCCTGCAATCGCTGGTCGAGGAATACGAAACGGCGCTCGAGGAGCTGAAGTCTTCGAACGAGGAGCTGCAATCCGTCAACGAGGAGTTCCAGTCCACCAACGAGGAGCTGGAGGCCTCGAAGGAGGAACTGCAATCCGTCAACGAGGAGCTACACACCGTCAACGCCGAGCTGACCAGCAAGGTGGACGCGCTGGACCGCGCCAATGCCGACCTGCAGAACCTGTTCGACAGCAACAACGTCGCCACGGTGTTCCTGGATACCAAGTTGGTCATCCGAAGCTACACGCCGGAAATCTCCAAGCTGTTCAACATTCTGCCAAGCGATCGCGGCCGGCCGTTGTCCGACCTGACGGGCCAGGTCGAACCAAACGACCTGGCGGCCGATGTGCGGACGGTGATCGCTGGGGCGCCCCTGATCGAGCGCAAGATCGAGACCAGTCGGGACGGAGCACACTATCTGATACGGATCACGCCCTACCACGATCAGCGCGGCCGGATCGACGGTGCGGCCGTGAGCTTCGTGGACGTCACCGGCCTGACGCGGGCCGAAGCGCGGCTGCGCGTGATGGTGGCCGAGCTGCAGCATCGCACGCGCAACCTGCTCGGCTTGGTCCAGGCCATTGCCCGGCAGACCATCGGAAAAGGCGGCTCGCTCGACGCCTACAAGGACCGGTTGTCGGCGCTGGGCCGAGTCCAGGGGCTGATCAGTCTCGAGACGGACGAAATGGTCGAACTCGGCCACCTCATCCGCCTCGAGCTCGAAGCTCACGGAGCGACCGACGACAGCAAGCTGACGATCGACGGTCCGGCGGTGCCCCTGCCGCTGGACCACGTGCAGTCCATCGCGCTGGTCGTGCACGAACTGGCGACCAATGCGGTGAAACACGGTGCGCTGAAGTCGGAGGCGGGTCGGCTCGAGGTCCGGTGGCACTATGGAACGAACGGCGACGGTTGCCAGACCCTGGTGATCGACTGGCGGGAAAGCGGGGTGGTGATGCCCGGCGATGCCGGCGAACGCCACGGCTTCGGCCGGGAACTGATCCAGAACTCACTCGCCGCCGCGTTGCGCGCCAAGACCGAGCTGGTGTTCGGTCCGAACGGGGTATCGTGCTGGATCGAGATCCCGCTCCCCCAGTCCGGCGTCGGTCACTCACCATGAACGGCTGCCAGGGCTGGCGTGTGCTGGTTGTGGAGGACGACTACGTGATCGCGACGGATATGGTGGCGCTGTTGCGAACGGCCGGGGCGTTGCCCGTCGGCCCCGTGGGGTGGGAAGACGAGGCGCTGGCTTTCGTTTCGAACCCGGCGAACGGACTGGACCTCGCGATCCTGGACGTGGACCTGCATGGCACGCCGTCGTACCGGGTGGCGGACGCCCTCGCCGCACGGGGGGTGCCGACCATCTTCACGACCGGGTTTGGGTCCGACGCCCTGCCTGCGGCTTATCGCGGCTATCCACGCCTGCAAAAGCCCGTCGGCGAGCACGCCTTGATGGCGGCGATCCGGTTGCAGGATGGCCGGCATGCTCACTGACCCCCGCCTCGCTCCGCCGATCCACGCGGTCCGTTCCACCAACCCCGGTGCGTTCGCCACGCTGCGCAACATGCGTGGCAATGCGCTCGAAATGTGGGGGCGGCGCGCCTACGAGCAGCCGGTGGTGGTCGGCAGCTTTCTCGGCCGGATGCAGGTGCTGCTGAACGATCCGGAGGCGATCGGCCACGTGCTGGTCCGCAACGCCGCGAACTACCGCCGCCCGGCGATCACGCGCCGCCTTCTGGCCCCCCTGCTCGGCGACGGGCTGTTGCTGAGCGAAGGGGCCGCCTGGCGTCACCAGCGGCGGACCATCGCACCGATCCTGGCCCCCCGCTCCATGCCGGTGCTCACCGGACACGTGGCCATTGAGGCCGCCGCCTGCCGCGACCGCCTGGCTGGCCGGTCCGACGTCGACCTGTTGCCCGAGATGCAGCGCACGGCGCTGGAGATCGCCGGCCGATCGATGTTCTCGCTGGAGATGGGGGCACATGGCGGTGCGCTGCGGACGCTGCTGATCCGCTTCGCCACGCAGCTGGCCCGTCCCTCGCCGCTCGACCTACTGCTGCCCGCCGGCATTCCCTCGTTTCAGGACGCCGCCCGGCGGCGCTTCCGGCGGGAGTGGACGGCGCTGATCGCCACCATCGTGGACGCCCGCGCCCGCTTGCCCGCCACCGACGGCCCGCGCGACCTGTTCGACATGCTGGTGGCCGCCCGCGATCCCGAAACCGGCGAAGGCTTCAGTCGCGAGCAATTGTGCGACCAGGTGGCGACCATGATCCTGGCCGGCCACGAGACCACAGCACTGACGCTGTTCTGGTCCCTGTCGCTGCTCGCACAGTCGCCGCCCTGGCAGGCCCGCGTGGCCGAGGAGGCGCGTGCCAACCCGTTCGGCCCCGCCGACGCCTCCGAGGCGCTGGCCCGCCTGCCCGTCACCCGCGCCGTGGTGAGCGAGGCGTTGCGGCTGTATCCGCCCGCCTTCATGGTCACCCGTTCGGCGATCGGGCGCGACGTGGCCAACGGGGCCTTGATTCCCCGCGGCGCCACGGTCGCGATCGCGCCGTGGGTGCTGCACCGCCACACCACGCTGTGGCACGACCCGGCGGCGTTCGACCCGACCCGCTTCATGCCGGACGCCCCGGCCCCGCCGCGCTTCAGCTACCTGCCGTTCGGTGCCGGCCCCCGCATCTGCGTCGCGGCCCAGTTCGCCATGGCGGAGGCGGTGCTGGTGCTGGCAACGCTGCTGGCTAGCTACCAGGTCAGTTCGCCCGATGCGGCCCAGCTCCAGCCGATCGGCCGGGTGACGACGCAGCCCGACCGGGTGGCGCATTTCAGCTTCGTGGACCGCGACCCCGCGTAGGGTGCAATGCGCTTTGGCATTGCACCACACCAACAATCGCCAGGGAGACTTCACCGCGGCATCCAAGCTTATGGAATGCGGAGTAGGTGCTCGGAAACGAAAGCTCTGTTGGTCTCGTTCTAGGAGCGGCCCCCTCGACAAGACCCGCGCAGCGAGGAAGAACGGCGCCCTAGCAGGGAGGACAACCATGAGCCGCACCACGATCCACGGCCTGAACGTCGCGACGGCGCTCGCAGCGTTTCTCGAAACCGAGGCATTGCCGGGCACCGGTGTCTCCGCCGACGCGTTCTGGTCCGGGTTCGCAGCGCTGCTGCACGACCTCGCCCCGCGCAACAAGGCCCTGCTGGCGCGCCGGGACGAGTTGCAGGCGCAGATCGACGCCTGGCACGCCGAGCACAAAGGCGCCCCTTCCGACCTGGCCGGCTATGAGGGATTCCTGCGCGGCATTGGCTATCTCCTGCCCGAGCCGGCGCCGTTCAGCGTCGCCACCGCCAATGTGGACGCGGAAATCGCCTCGATCGCCGGGCCGCAATTGGTCGTGCCGGTCAGCAACGCCCGCTACGCCCTGAACGCAGCCAATGCGCGGTGGGGCAGCCTGTACGACGCGCTGTACGGCACCGATGCGATCGACGACGAGGGTGGCGCTACCCGCGGCAAGGGCTTCAACCCGGCCCGCGGCGCCAAGGTGGTGGCCCGGGCCAAAGCCTTCCTGGACGAGGCGGTGCCCCTGGCGCACGGATTGCACGTCCCGGTGGTGGGCTATGCCGTGGAGAACGGCGCCCTGGTCGCGCGTCATAACGGCGGCCAAACCGGCTTGGCCGACCCGGCCCAGTTCGCCGGCTACACCGGCGATCCCGCCGCCCCCACCGCCGTGCTGCTGAAGCGCAACGGCCTGCACATCGAACTGGTGATCGACCGCACCCACCCGATCGGCAAGGACGATCCCTCGGGCCTGGCCGACGTCGTGATGGAATCCGCCATCAGCACGATTCAGGATTGCGAGGACAGCGTCGCCGCCGTGGATGCGGAGGACAAGGTCGCCGTCTACCGCAACTGGCTCGGACTGATGGACGGCAGCCTGTCCGCCAGCTTCGAAAAGGGCGGCAAGACGTTGGAACGCAAGCTCAATCCCGACCGGACCTTCACGGCGCCCGGCGGTGGGGCGCTGAGCTTGCCGGGCCGCAGCCTGATGCTGATCCGCAATGTCGGCCACCACATGTTCACCGACGCCGTGCTCGACGCGGATGGCCACGAGATCCCCGAGGGCATGCTGGACGCGGCGGTCACCTCGGTGATTGCGATGCACGACCTGAAGGCGCGCCGGAACAGCCGCGAAGGGTCGGTCTACATCGTCAAGCCCAAGATGCACGGGCCGGAGGAGGTCGCGTTCGCCGGCGAGATCTTTGGCCGGGTCGAGCAGATGCTGGGCCTGCCGCACGCAACGCTGAAGATGGGCATCATGGACGAGGAGCGCCGCACCAGCGCCAACCTCGCGGCGGCCATCGCGGCGGTGAAGGACAGGGTCGTGTTCATCAACACCGGCTTCCTGGACCGCACCGGCGACGAGATCCATACCTCGATGGAAGCGGGCGCCATGATCCGCAAGAACGAGATCAAGAACACCCCGTGGATCGCGGCGTATGAGGCGCGCAACGTCGATATCGGCCTGGCCGCCGGGCTGCGCGGCAAGGCTCAGATCGGCAAAGGCATGTGGGCTGCCCCCGACAAGATGGCGGATATGCTGGTGCAAAAAATCGGCCACCCGCAGGCGGGTGCCAACACCGCCTGGGTCCCGTCCCCCACCGCGGCCACCCTGCATGCGCTGCATTACCACCAGGTGAACGTGGCGGAGCGGCAGGAGGCGTTGACCAAGCGCGCGGCGGCCAAGCTGTCTGACCTACTGACCATCCCATTGGCGCCGCAGACCAACTGGGCACCTGACGATGTCCAGGCGGAGTTGGACAACAACGCGCAGGGCATCCTCGGTTATGTCGTCCGCTGGATCGACCAGGGCGTCGGCTGCTCCAAGGTGCCGGACATCCACGACGTCGGGCTGATGGAGGACCGCGCGACGCTACGGATCAGCAGCCAGCACATCGCGAATTGGCTGCACCACGGCATCGTGACGCAGGACCAGGTGATGCAGACACTCCGCCGGATGGCGCTGGTGGTGGACCGGCAGAATGCCGCCGACCCGCTGTACAAGGCGATGGCACCAGGCTTCGACGGTCCGGCATTCCACGCGGCCTGTGACCTGGTGTTCAAGGGCCGGACCCAGCCGAACGGCTATACCGAGTTCATCCTCCACGCCCGCCGACGGGAAGCAAAAGCCGCCTGAACCGTCATGCCAGGGCTTGACCCTGGTATCCACGGGGTTGGACTGATCACGTCAGATGAGTGCGTGGCGCCCTTGGGTGCAGTACGGCACGGCCGGTCTCTGCGGACCCCCGGGTATACCAGGGTCAAGCCCTGGCACGACGGTTGGTAGCCCCACTCACCTTCTCGCCACGTACTGGTTGCCCGGGCGGGACAGGCCGAGACGGTCGCGCAGTTGGCCCGGCTCGTACTCGGTGCGATACAACCCGCGCCGTTGCAACTCGGGCACGACCAGGTCGACGAAGGCCGTCATGTCGCCGGGCAACTGGTTGAAGGTCACCATGAACCCGTCCGCTGCACCCGCCTCCATCCATTCCTGCATGGTGTCGGCGATGTCGGTGGGGCTGCCGAGCATCGTGCTCTTGCCGCGCTCGTAGCTCATAAACAGCTCGCGCAGGGTCGGATTGCGCTCGCGGATGGTGGCCACGATCTGGTCGAAATAGGCCTTGTGGAAGCGCGCCTCGGCTGGGATCAAGTGGGGCGGGATTGGCTCGTCCAGCGGCAAGCTGGACAAGTCCACTTCCAGATCGTTGCCCAGAAAGAAGCGGCCGACGGTCGGGTGCATCAGTCCCTGCATCGCCTCGTGCTTGTCCCGCGCCTCGTCGCGCGTGCGGCCGACCACCACGCTCAGCCCGGGCAGGATCTTCATGTCCGCCGGGTCGCGGCCGAACTTGGCCATGCGGCCCTTCAGGTCGGCGTAGAAGGCGACGCCCTCGGCAAGGTCGGTCGCGGTGCCGAACACCACCTCTGCCAATTCCGCCGCGAAGTCTCGGCCGATGTCGGAGGCACCCGCCTGGATCGTCACCGGATAGCCCTGCGGCGGGCGGGCGATGTTGAGCGCCCCGTGGACGCGGAAATGGCGGCCCGAATGGTCCAGCACGTGGAACTTCGCCGGGTCGAAATACTGGCCGCTGCCGGCATCCTCCAACACCGCATCGTCCTCGTACGTGTCCCACAGCGCGCGCGTGACGGCGACGTGTTCGCGGGCCCGCTCGTAGCGCTCGGCATGCGGTGGCAGCGCGTCCAGACCGAAGTTCTGCGCGCAATAGGCGTTGGCGGAGGTCACCACGTTCCAGGCGGCACGCCCGTGGCTGATGTGGTCGAGCGAGGCGAACTGGCGAGCCAGGTTGTACGGTTCTGTAAAGCTGGTCGAGGCGGTACCGCCCAGGCCGATATGCCGCGTGGACCCGGCGACCGCGGCCAGCAGCGTCATCGGCTCGAACGCGTTCATGAACAGCGGATACCGGCTCCACGCCTGCAGATCGTCGGTGCGCGCCGCCGGCGTGTCGGCGATGAAGAACAGGTCGAACAAGCCCCGCTCGGCCAACTGCGCCATCGCGGTGTAGTACTCGATGCTGTTGGCCGCGCCCGGCACCGCGCCCTTGTGCATCCACGAGCCGGGATGCAGCCCAGCGGCACATTGCATCAGCAACGCCAGCTTGATTTGCGGCATCGTCACGACTCCTCCGGACGGACCACCGTGCAGGCGAGCTGCCGCTGGTTGAGGCGCTGGCAAGCAGCCTGGGCCGCGGCCGCCGACAGGTTCAGCAGCCGCGCACGATAGATCGGAGCGCCACCGGAGGGCGCCGGCGGGACGGCGATGGTCGCCGCGCCCAACTGATCCGGCGCTTCCACCCGTGCACCCTCGGCCACCGCCCGCGCCAATCCCTCGCTTTGGAAGGCGCCGACCTGAATGCCCCAACCACTGGCGAACGCACCCAGCGCCGTCGGGCTGGGGGCAAGCGCGGACAAGCTGACGGGCACGATCGGCGGGCCGGAGGGCGCGGATGCCGCTTGCTCCAGCGGGGCACAGGGATGGTCCGGATCATACGCCGCATTGGTGTCGCAGCCGGCCGCGAGGCTCGCCACGTCCGGCGGCGGCGATAGCGTGGGGTTGCCTTGCCCTTGGGCGAACTCGGCAAGCGGCCCTGACAACGGCACCGCGCTGCCGAGGTTGGGGGCGATCGCGGCGAGGTAGTTCACCGTCTCGTCCGGCAGCGGCGACGCGCCGGACAGATACTGGTCCAATCGGTCCGGCCCGGCATTGTAGGCGGCGAGGAATCCTGGGGCGCCGTAGCGGTCGAACATCTCGCGGATGTACGCGGTGCCGGCCAGGATGTTGTTGTGCGGGTCATACGGATCGTCACCGAGGCGATGGCGGCTGCGTAAGCCTGCATAGGTGGCGGGCATGACCTGCATCAGTCCCATGGCCCCCACCGGTGACACGGCCTGCTCCCGGCCGCCCGATTCCTGGTGCATGACCGCGCGCACCCATTGGTCCGGCACCCGGTAGCGCGCGGCGGCTTCTTGAATGTATGGCCCCCATGGGTCGTTCGGCGGACCCGGCGGCGGATAGTACCGGCCGGGTGCTCGCAGCGGTGCCTGCGCTTCGGCCGCCGGGTCGGTGCCGTCATAGGGGACCGCGCCGTCAGAGGCGCCGCGGTAGCCGCCGGGCCGGGCGCATCCGGCGACGGCGAGCCCCAGCAGAAGCGCGGTGATGCGAAGCGCGTCAGGACCGTCCAAGGAACCCATCGAGCGCGCCGATCTCTTGTTTCGGGCCGGCTTGGTCGACGGCAAGCCGTTGATACAGCGCGGCAATGCCGGTGTAGATCTCGCGTGTCGCGGCATCCTCGCCAGCGAAGGCGGCGATCTCCTCCATCTCGGCGACCCAGCGATACGCCTTCGGGTACATGTCCGGCACCGAACGAGTGAAGTATTTCACCAGGTCCGGCTGGCTGGCGGCGAGTTCGGCGGCCAGCGCCGGGGCAGCGCCGAAGCGTGTGGCGGCCAGCATCATGGCGGCGGTCAGCGCCGTCAGACCCTTGGTGATGCCGGCATAGCTCATTTTCAGACCGGACGCGGCGCCCAACGGGCCGTGCAGGTCGGTCACCCGCAAACCGTGCTGCGCCAGGATGTCGAGCGCCGGCGCCTCCGGTCCCGCGGTGTAGAAGACCGGGCCGGGCTTACCCGACGTTGGCGGGCCGCCGATGATGCCGGCATCGACGAACCGCACGCCCTGCCCTTGCAGCACGCCAGCCACCGCCTCCGCAGTTTGCGGACTGACGGCGTTGCAGTCGGCGAACACCGGGTTGGAGGACGCGCCCCGCAACACCGGAGCGAGCCTCTGGGCAAGTGCCATCGCCTCGCCCGGTGGCACGATCGACAGCAAGATGTCCGCTTCCGCCAATTGCGCTAGGTCGACGCCGCGCATCCCGGCGGCCTTGGCCCGCGCGGCGCTGGCGGGGCTGCGGCCCTGCAACAGGGTCAGGACCTCAACGCCATTTTCGACGAGGCGCCCCGCGACGGCTGCCCCCATGGCACCGGGTGCGATGACGGCAACGATCGGCATAGATGGCTCTCCGGCGGTTCGAGTGGGCCAGTGTGGCAACACCACGCGCCCACGGCAAACGTGAGTTCCTCGTCGGATGCGCGGGAAACTCATCCTTACAAAAACATAATAAAACTTGACGTAGCGAGATTACGTACCCGGTTTGGGTGACGCAGGTACACCGAACTGTGGGCAGTATCGCTGCACACAGGATAGTGAGGCAGCAGCGAATGTCCGCTTCAATGATGTCGGAACCGATAGGCCAGTCCGACGCGAGTGATGTACAGGGACTAGACTTCCTAGACGACCTGCCTCGTGGGCCAGCATTCGGCTTCGTCGTGGGCGTGTCGCTCGCTTTGCCGATTTGGAGCGTGATCGGCTGGGGACTGTATAGCATTCTTTAACTTATTTCCGGCAACTTACCTCAAGTATTCTGGCGGCCGAGCCGGCGGCGACATTTCCCCCGTGTGAGCGCAACCGTCAGTTCACCTTTGGCCGTCGCGTTCCCTGTGGTAGTCTGACCGGAGAACTTTTGGCCTTCTCGAGCGACATGGCGGCCATCGCAACTCCGACCCATTCGCCGTAAGGCCTGCCGAGCCCAACTTGCTAGGCGAGATGTCAGACGATGAACGTACCGTCCCTTCAGCCGGCCGAACTCGCCGCTGAAACCCCCGAAGCCTTCTCCGTCTCCGCCGCAGTGTCCCTGCAGGAGCGCCGCTACCGCACGCTGAAAAGCGGCGACACGTTCGGCGTGTTCGACCACGGCGGTGACATGATCTCGCAAACCGGCAGCATCGACGGGTTATACTACCGCGACACAAGGCACCTCTCGCAGCTCGATCTGACCCTCGGGGGCGTGCAGCCGCTGTTGCTGAGTTCGACGCTCGCAGCCGACGGCGTGATGTTGACCTCGGACCTGTCAAACTCCTCGACCTCGGATCTCGGCCAAACCGCGCTCGATCAAACTGCGCTGGACCAGGGCGCGATCCACATCCAGCGTTCGGTGTTCCTCGGTGACGGCGCCTGCCACGCGCGCATCGCGGTGCGGAACTACGCTTTCGATCAGCTCCGCATTCGGCTCGAGATTCGCTTCTCGGCCGATTTCGCCGACCTGTTCGAGGTCAGGGGCATGTGCCGCCCCGTTCGCGGCACGCTGATGCCGGCGGCGCTCACCGACCACAGCACGACCCTGTCCTATCGCGGGCTGGACGGCTTGGTACGGAACACTCGGCTGGCCTTCGAGCCCGCACCGCAGATCCTCACCGCCGGCCGGGCAGTGTTCGACCTGGCGCTGGACCCGTTGGGACAGGCCACGATCTTCGTGGACGTTTCCTGCGCCCTGCCGTTAAACCCGGCCAGCCCACGCGCCACCTTCCTGAGCGATTACGTCACGGCCAAGCGGGACCTGCGCGCCAGCACCCTGCGGGCCGCTGCGATCTCGTCGACGAATGATGGCTTCAAGGAAACCTTGCGCCGCTCGGCCGCGGATTTGCGGATGTTGCTGACCGAGAAGCCGACCGGGCCGTATCCTTACGCCGGAATCCCCTGGTTCAGCACCGCATTCGGCCGCGATGGGCTGATCACAGCCCTGTTGACGCTGAGCCTGGACCCCGATCTCGCCCGCGGCGTGTTGGGCTACCTGGCGCAGGAACAGGCAACCGAGTTCGACCCGGCGTCCGAGGCCGAGCCCGGTAAGATCCTGCACGAGGTACGCGGCGGCGAAATGGCGGCGATGCGCGAAGTGCCGTTCCGCCGCTACTACGGCAGCGTCGATTCCACACCGTTGTTCGTCATGCTCGCAGGCGCCTATCTGGACCGCACCGGCGATATAGCGACGCTGCGGGCGCTCTGGCCGAATATCGCGGCGGCCCTCGCCTGGATCGATCGCCGGGCCGATGCAAATGGCTTCGTCACCTACGAGCGCAGCACGGCGGACGGATTGGCCAACCAGGGCTGGAAGGATAGTCACGACGCCATCTCCCACGCCGACGGCACGCTGGCGCGGGGTGCGATCGCGCTGTGTGAGGTTCAGGGCTACGTCTATGCCGCCTATTTGGCCGGTGCCCGCATTGCGCTGCGACTCGGCGACCTGCCGCAATCGAAGGCCCGGATCGCCCAAGCCGAGGCACTGCGGCTGGCGTTCGAGGAGCGGTTCTGGTGTGAGCGGCTAGGGATCTATGCGCTGGCGCTGGATGGTGCCGGGCAGCAATGCCAGGTGCGATCGTCCAATGCCGGCCAGCTGCTGATGACGGGCATCGTCTCGCCCGCGCGGGCCCAGATCGTGGCGTCGGCGTTGATGGACCCGACGTTCTTCACTGGCTGGGGTATCCGCACCTTGGCCTCGACCGAGGCGCGGTACAATCCGATGTCGTACCACAACGGCTCGGTCTGGCCGCACGACAATGCCATGATCGCGTTGGGCATGGCCCGAATGGGTCTGCGCGTCGAGGCCGTGCGCCTGTTCGAGGCGTTGCAAGCTGCGGCGACCGCCATGGATCTGCACCGCCTGCCGGAGTTGTTCTGCGGTTTTCCTCGCCGGCCGAGCCAGGGCCCCACGTCCTATCCGGTCGCGTGCACGCCCCAAGCCTGGGCCTCGGCGGCCATACCGGGCCTGGTGCAAGCCTGCCTCGGGTTGACCTTCGACCCGGCGGGCCAGTCGGTGCATTTCGCCTACCCGGCGTTGCCGAATTTCTTGGATTCGCTGTCGCTGAGGAACCTTGGCCTGAACGACAGCCGCGTCAGCGTCCAGATCACGCGCCTGAATGGCGAGCTTTCCGTGAGCGTGACCGGACGCGCCGGTCCGCAGGACATCCACGTGGTCACGACGAGCTAACAAGTGCTGTCGCACATTGTCGACCCGGCTGGGTGCCGGGCCGTAAACACCGCTTCAGGTCGTCAAGATAAAGAGTAGAACGAGACCGGCACCAATGCCGAATACTGTGCCGCCCCAGCTGCGGATGAACGTCGTAACGGCATTGTCGGACGTACTGTTTACTTGTGCAGACTTCATCGCATCTAACTCCTGTCATTTTGACATCGGCATCCTCACTGGGAGGGGGGATATCGCACTAGCCCCAAATAGGGCTGGAACCTCGCCTTTTCGTGAAATGTGACCAAGCCGGTAATGTCGTGACAATCCGGCAACAGATGACGGTGCTCGCTTTGCGCGGCTTCACTTTGACATCACCTGCCCCAGCCGCCACCGTGCCGAGACATTGGGTGAGCATAAGGCGACATGGTTCAGGCTTGGAGTTTAGCGACGGTTGAAGTGGCCGGTGCCCCGGTCGGTTGTGTAGAGGTCGGGGGTGAACTCTATTCGATCGCGCCCACCCTGGCGCGCGCCGGGTTGCCTGGTATGGCTCAGGTGATGGACTTGTACCGCGATTGGCCGGCGTCGCTGGCCGCGCTGGACCTGGCGACCCTCGATCCTGCGGACCGGATCGCACCATCGAAGCGGCTTGCCCCGTTGCTGTATCCGGGCAAGATCCTGTGTGCGGGCGCCAATTATTACGACCACCTCGCCGAGATGGGCATGCCGGGCGCTCGCAAGGAAGATCAGCGGCTGTTCTTCTTCATGAAGCCGCCGCGCAATGCCGTGGTGGGCGAAGGCGAAACCGTGCGCATGCCGATCGGCACCCAGGCGTTCGATTGGGAAGTGGAACTGGCCGCCATCATCGGCACGACAGCGCGCAACGTGAGCGTGGAGAACGCGATGCAGCACGTCGCTGGCTGGACGGTCGCAATCGATTTTTCGGCGCGCGACCACAACCGCGCGCCGGAGACGTTCTACAAACTGGATTGGGTCGCGGGCAAAGCCAACGACACGTGCTGCCCGCTCGGGCCGCGCATCGTGCCCACGGCGGCGCTGACCGACCCGCAGAACACCAAGCTGACACTCGACGTGAATGGGGTGCGCAAGCAGGACGGCCGCACGACCGAGATGATCTTCTCCATCGCGGAGCAGATCAGCATCGCCTCCCGCATCATGACGCTGGACCCCGGCGACGTCCTGCTGACCGGCACCCCGGCCGGCGTGGGCGTTCCGAAAGGCACGTTCCTGGCGGTCGGTGACCGGGTCGATGCCGCGGTCGAGGGGATCGGCCAATTGTGCGTGCGCATTCAGCCGGCCGCTTAGGAGCTTCCTTTCGATGACAACCCGCCGCCTTGTCCTCGCCGGGGCTGCTGCCCTGGCGGTTCCGTTTGCTGCCCGTGCCCAAGCGGTCACCCTGCGCGTCTCCACCGCCGCCCCGCCCAGCGACTTTCTCAGCCGGGCGCTGGACGGCTTCAAAAGCGCTGTCGAGAGCAGGGACAATGGTCTGAAGGTGCAGGTGTTCCCCGCCTCCACCCTGTTCAAGCAGGGCACCGAGGTGCCGGCCCTGCAGCGCGGCACGCTCGAGATGAGCACGATGACCACGTTCGAGGTGGCGCAGCAGATCCCCGAGTTCGGCCTGTTCAACCGTGCGTACCTGTTCAACAGTTATGACCATTTGCGCCGGGTGTTCGACGGCCCGGTCGGCGCCGAGTATCGGGCGGCGGTGGCCGACAAGATGGGCATCGTGATCCTGGCCACGACCTATCTCGGCACGCGTCAGGTCAATCTGCGCAATGCGCGCCACGTGGCCGCCCCCGAGGACTTGGCCGGCGTGAAGATGCGCATGCCGTCCGGGCCGGAATGGCTGCTGCTCGGCCGCACGATCGGCGTGAGCCCGGTGCCGATGGGCATGCCCGAGGTGTATCTGGCGCTGAAGACCGGCACGATCGACGGGCAGGAGAATCCGCTCACCATCCTGAACGCGGCCAAGTTCTACGAGGTGACGCAGCAGGTCGTGCTGACGGCGCACATGATCCAGCCGGTGTTCATCAATATCGCCAAGCCGGTCTGGGACAAGCTCTCGCCGGCGCAGCAAGCCGCGGTGCAGGCGGCGGCGACCGAGGCCGCGAAGGCGAACCAGGAGGCTAGGCTGGCGGACGAGCAATCCGTCGCGGCCAACCTGAAGACGCGTGGCCTGCAGGTGGATAGCATCGACCTCACCCCGTTCCGCGCCTTGGCGGATAAGGTGTATGCCGGGTCGGACATGGCAAAGAGTTGGGATGCGAACTGGCTCAAGCGGGTCGGTGCGGCTGCCTAAGCTCCTCAACACCGCAGCGGAGGCGGTGGCGAGCGTGATGTTCGCCTGCGTGTTCGCGATATTCCTGCTGAAGGTCGTCATGCGCTACGTCGCGGGCGATCCGCTGGCTTGGGCGGACGAGGTCTCCACCGTTCTGTTCGTGTGGTTGATCTTCTGGGCCAATGCGTTCCTGGTGCCCGACCGGCAACAGATCGCGTTCGACCTGCTGTATCGCAACTTGCCGCCTGGCGGCCGCCGTGTGGTGCGCGCGGTCCGGTCACTGATCGTGGGCGGGCTGTTCGCCTGGGCCCTGCCGGGTGTGGTCGACTACATCCGGTTCCTGTGGCGCGAGAAGACCGCGGTCCTGCAATGGCGGCTCGATTGGGTTTACGCGTGCTTCGGGGTGTTCGTGCTCGCCGTGGTGGTGCGCTCGGCGATGGGGTTGGTCGCGGCCGCAAGAAGAACGTCCACCTCCCCTTGAGGGAGAAGGCGATCGCCTGTGGCCAGTCCTCCCCTGTTCTTCACGGGGGAGGTGGCGGCGAAGCCGACGGAGGGGGCGTTTGGGCAGGGTCCGTGTGTGTGGCCCGCCCCCTCCACCATGCTTTGCATGGTTCCCCTCCCCCGGTTCGCGAGGGAGGATATGTTAAATGGGATGCTGTCGCGCGGTCCTGGGATCGAGGGGTGAACACACGCGTTGACTGAATGTGCCGCACCCCTCCGCCCGACCCTCTCCCGCAAAGGGAGAGGGAGAAGGCTACTTCACTGATGAGAACGATGTTGGCTGCAAGAACTCGTTCACGATGTTGGCCACGATCGCACCGTCCTTCTCCGTCTCGGCCCGCTTGGCGATCCAGTCGGGGTCGGATTGGAAGGCGCCCCACTTCGTCTCCCGCTCCGCGAGGTCTTTCCAGGCCAACAAATACGTGAGCGTCTGGTTGGAGCTGCCCACGAACGTGGTCCAGAACCCGGCCTGCCGGATCTCGTGACGCTGCCAAATCGGTAGCGTGACCGTCTCGAAGCGCTTCATCAGCGCGGGCAAGCGTCCCGGGACGCAGTGATAGACGCGCATTTCGTAGATCATGGTCGGTCCTTAGAAGTTCACGCCACAATGCGGGCGCATCCCACGCCCTGCAACCGTTGCTCGGGCTCCGCGTTCGCGTCCCATGCCAAGCGACGCAAGCCTTCCCCCGCGGCGCCGCCGCCACATCGGCCTTTGGGTGCTCGGCGCCTTCGTGGTCGCCATCATCGCCCTCGTGGCACTGTGGGACTGGGACTGGTTCCTGCCCATTGTGGACAGTCAGGCCAGTTCCGCCATCGGCCGCAAGACCACGGCGCAACATCTGCACGTGAGCCTCGGCCGGGTGACCAGCGTGTCGCTCGACAATGTCGAAATCGCCAATGCAGACGGCTTCGACGCGAGCAAGCCGTTTACCCATGTGGACAAGCTGACGGTCCAGCTAGACGTGATGGCCTACATTCACTCCCGCCAGATCGTGATTCCGCAGATCACGCTGGATCACCCCGTAGTCGAAGCGACGGAGCGTGCCGACAAATCGGCCAACTGGCCCACCGGCAGCAGCAGTAAGCCGACCGGGCAGAAAGCGGACCCGGACGCCGGGCCGAAGATCGGTCAGTTGGTCATCAACAACGGAAGCGCCCACGTGGCCCTGGCGCCGTTGAAAGCCGACTTCAATCTCGATGTCGCCACCAAGCAGGGCAACACTTCGACCGACACGCCGGATAGTCAGAACGGCCAGATCGTCGTGGATGCCAAGGGCACCTATGCCGCGCAGCCGATCAGCGGCCAGATCATCGGGGGCGCGCTGCTCTCGATCCGCGATACCGCGCACCCCTATCCCATCAGCCTGCATCTGGCGAACGGGCCGACCAAGGTGGCGCTCACGGGAACTGTGCAGAATCCGCTGAATTTCGCCGGGGCCAACCTGACGCTCGAATTCACCGGTCCTGATGCTTCGTTGCTGACGCCGCTCACGGGTGTGCCGATCCCGCAGACGCCGGCTTACTCGATCGCCGGCAAGCTCGACTACGCCGACAAGAAAGTACGCTTCACCAGCTTCAAAGGCCGGCTCGGCGAGAGCGATATCAACGGCGACATCCTGGTCGATCCCACCGGGGCCAAACCGATGGTGGACGCCAACCTGTTCTCCCATACCGTGCAGCTTGCCGACCTCGGCGGGTTCATCGGCGAGACGCCAGGCCGCAAGGGCGAGGCGAACCAAAGCACGCAGCAGAAAACCGAACTGGTGCACAAGGAAGCGAGCAACCGCGTGCTCCCGGACACGCCGATCAGCCTGCCGAAGCTGAACGCGGCGAACATCAAGCTGCGCTACAAGGGCGAGCATATTCTCGGGCGCTCGGTTCCGCTCGACAACATCGTAGCCGACATCGACATCACGGACGGTCGCATCCAAGTCCATCCGCTGCAGTTTGGGGTCGGCACCGGTCAGATCAGCCTGACTGCCGACCTGGCTCCGGCCACGGGCAAGGATCTGAAGGCCGATATCGGCATCCAATTCCGCCGCGTCGACCTTGCCCGGCTACTCTCCGCGACGCACTTGGTCGAAGGCGCCGGCAGCATGAGCGGCAGCGCAAAACTCGTGTCGACGGGTGACTCGCTCGGGGAGCTGCTCGGTCGTGGCGACGGCGACCTCAAGCTGGGCATGTCCGGCGGCAATCTGAGCGCGCTGCTCGTCGACATCGCCGGGCTGGAATTCGGTAACGCGCTGCTATCAGCCCTCGGGATCCCGCAACGGGCCAACCTGCAATGTTTTGCAGCAGACTACGTGCTGACCCACGGTGTGCTGAACACCAAGACGCTGATTTTGGATACAAGCGAGGCACGCGTGCAGGGCACCGGGAACGTCAACCTCGCCAACGAGACGATCGACTACAAGCTGAAGACCGATTCGAAGCATTTTAGTATCGGAACGCTGCCCACGCCGATCGACATCACTGGGCCATTAAAGAGCCCTTCGATCCGGCCGGAGATCGGACCGCTTGCTCTTCGCGGCGGGGCTGCAATCGGACTCGGCATCCTGTTTCCGCCCGCAGCGCTGATCCCGACGATCCAGTTCGGCACCGGCGAAGACAGCGCGTGTCAGGTGGCCGAAGCTCCCGCGGCGAACAGCACGGCGGCGACGACGCCGGTTGCCAAAACGCGCGCCCCGGTGAGGCACCCCGTGCGCCGTCGCCGTTAGCGGTGCTTGATCAGCTCAAGCGCTAGCAGCAATCCGGCGACGTGCATGGCCTGGCCCAACAGTCCGGCTCGCAGGCCGGCCACCACGTCGTTGATCGGCAAGCAGCGGATCTGCATGCCTTCTTCCCCGGCCTCGAGCGCCGTGGTGCCGGCCAGGTGGCAACCGGTCGCAAGCACGGTGTGGGACAGGTTGGTCTGGGTCGCGGGGTTTGGATAAAGGCTGCTCACGCGCTCCCACGTGGCGCCGGCGAACCCGGTCTCCTCGCGGAGTTCGCGTTGCGCAGTTGCGACCGGGTCGGCATCGCACGGATCCATCATGCCGCCGGGCAACTCCAGCACCGACACCCCCGCGCCGTGACGGTATTGCTCGACCAGCACGATGCGGTCGTCCGGCGTGAGTGCGACGATGTTCACGAAGTCCGGGTAGGTCAGAACGTAATAGGGGGCGATCTGCTGGCCGCTTTCGGTCAGGCAGTCGTCCGCGCGCACGTTGATCCACCGGTCGGCCAACACGCTGCGGGAGGAGACGGTTCGCCAGGGAGTGACCATTAGATGGGTCTAGCGGCGCCGGCGCCGCCTCGCTAGCGCCGCGCTGGGCGATCGGTTAGGAAAAGCCATGCCCGACCCGATGCCCCCTCCCCCCTACGTCGTGGAGCTTGATGGCGTCTCCAACCTGCGCGATCTCGGTGGCTATCGGGCGGCCGACGGGCGGGTCGTGCGCCGCGGTCTGGTATTCCGGTCGGCCGCGCTGGCGATGCTGACCGAGGCGGACATGGCCGTCGTGGGGGAGCTCGGGTTGCGGACGATCTGCGACTTCCGGGGCGTCGAGGAAAGCGGGCGCGCGCCCACCCGGCTGGCCGGCCCGCGGATCGTGGCCTTGCCGATCGAGCCCACGGTCGGCGCCGGGCTGCGCGACATCCTCGCCACCAAGGAAGCGACCGGCGAGGCGCTGCAGGCCGTGCTGGTGCGCGCCTACGTCGCGTATGCCCTATCCAGCCTACATCAATACCGTACCTTGCTCGCGATGGTGGCCGACGGCGACACGCCGCTGCTGTTCCACTGCTCCGCCGGCAAGGACCGAACCGGCTTCGGCGCGGCACTGCTGCTGACGGCGCTCGGCGTGCCGTGGGACACGGTCGTGGCGGACTTCGAGGCTACGAACCGGCTCTGGCGGCGCGATACCGTGCAGTCCAGCGATCTGCCGCCGGCCATCCGTGAGACGTTGCTGCGCGCGGAACCGACTTTCCTGGCAGCATCGTTCGAAGGTGCCCGGGAACAATACGGCTCCATCGACGCCTACCTCGCCGAGGCGCTCGGCGTGGACGCAGCACGGCGCGAACGCCTGCAGTCCGTCATGCTGGAGGATGTGTGATGCCCGATTCGCTCGAAACGCCCGATCTGCTGGAGACCATCGAGAACGGCGTCGCCGTGCTGACGCTGAACCGCCCGGACCGTCTAAACGCGCTCAGCGAGGAGATGGTGCGAGCGCTTTGCGACGCCCTGCCTCGTCTGTCGGCCGACCCGGCGGTCGGTGCCATCGTGCTGACCGGCGCCGGGCGCGGGTTCTGCGCCGGTGGGGACGTCAAGCGCATGGCGGGTACCGAACAGTCGGTGGAGCAGCGGCTCGAGGGTCTGCGTTGGCGCCACGAATCGGTGAAGCTGCTGCGCACGATCGGCAAGGTGGTGATCGCCGCGGTCAACGGGCCAACCGCGGGTGCCGGGTTCAGCATCGCGCTCGCCTGTGACCTGCGGATCGCCGCCCGCTCGGCGCGCTTCCGCACCGCGTTCGCCGGCGTCGGGTTCTCCGGCGATTTCGGCGGCTCGTGGTCGCTGACCCGGCTGGTGGGGACGGCCAAGGCGCGCGAGCTGTACTACCTCAACCCGCAGGTCGACGCCGATGAGGCGGCCCGCCTCGGGATCGTGACCAAGGTCGTCGACGACGCAGCCCTGATGGACGAGACGATGGCCGTGGCACGCCGCATCGCCGACGGGCCGCGCATCGCCTTCGGCTATATGAAGCGCAACCTGCATGCCGCCGAGACCGAACCATTCGGTACGGTGCTGGACATGGAGGCATTGGGCCAAGCGCGCACCGGCGCAACCGAGGACCACAAGGAAGCCGCCCGGGCCTTCGTGGAAAAGCGCACCCCCGTGTTCCGCGGCCGGTAAGTGTTTCGCGGACTTTGAGCGGCGAGGCACCGGAGACCACCGACCACCCATTGATCCTGACCGTGATGCTCGACCCGGCGTCACAGGCGCGGTTCGACGCGCTGCGCAGTCGCCTGTTCCCGCCAGCGCTGAACTACCTCCGAGCCCATGTGACGATGTTCCACCACCTGCCGGGCGCCAATCGGGCAAAGGTCGAGGATGACCTGGCGACGGCCTGCGCGACCATACCGCGCGTGCCGTTCACCGTCGCCGGTCTGCGGTTCCTGGGCCGGGGCAGCGCGTACGCACTGGGAATGCCGGAGGTGGCGAGACTGCGGCAGGACCTGGCCAACACCTGGAGACCGTCTTTGACCAGGCAGGATAGCCAAGCTTGGCAACCGCACGTGACCGTGCAGAACAAGGTTGCGCCGATCGAAGCCAGGCGTGTCCATGACGCGCTGCATGCCGAGCCACTGCCACCGGGTGGGCAGGCGATCGGAGTGAAGCTTTGGTCCTATCAAGGAGGGCCGTGGGAATACTTAGGGTCCCAATTATTTAGATCACAATCGTTGAGCAGCGGCTGTTAATTGTGTATCACCAATTGGTGAACACCAATGTCACCCAGGTAGGCCAGACCGTGACCGAGGGCGTGGTTGATAAGGCTGTGCCGAGCAGCGTGGTCATCGATCTTGACGAACAGCGAACCGCGCCGGAGCGCGAGTTGGTGGTTCGCTTGCAGCAGCAAGAATTGGTCGCGGCGTTTGGCCTCTTTGCCTTGCGGGCGCCAACGCTGGAGCAGGTTTTCGACCAGTCTTGTCAGATTGCCGCGCGGGGTCTGAACACCAACTTCGCCAAGATCCTGGCTTTCCGGCCATCGACGATGGACTTCCTGTTGTGCAGCGGCGTCGGTTGGAACCCGGGTGTCGTCGGCCACGCGCTGATTGGCGCGGACCTGGCCAGCCCTGCGGGATTTGCGCTGCGGACCAAGATGCCCGTGGTGTCCAATCATCTATCTGCCGAGTCGCGATTCCGGACCCCGTCGGTTCTGGCCGATCACGGGATCCACCGGGCGATCAACGTCATCATCGCGGACGAGGCCGGGCTGCCTTTTGGCGTGCTGGAGGCGGACAGCTCGGACCGGCTGCAATTCACCAGCCACGACATCGCGTTCATGCAGGCGCTGGCCAATGTCGTCGCCGCAGCCATCGAGCGGAACCGGCAGGCGGACAGCCAGAACGCGCTCCTCCGGCAGAAGGACATCCTGATGCAGGAGGTCCATCACCGGATTAAAAATAGTCTTCAACTCGTTCAAACAATGCTGAATCTACAGGCACGGTCGGTGACGGACTCGGGCGAGCGGTCGCGCCTCAACGACGCGGCCGCGCGCATCCTGTCAATCGCTGCCGTGCACGAGCGCCTGTATGAGGAAGGTGCCATCGAGCAGGTGGAGGTGCAGTCCTACCTCGCTGGCTTGCTCACGAAAATCTGCACCTCGATTGGCAATGCCGAGCCGCCCGCCGTCGACGTCGAGCCGATGCTCCTTGCGCCGGAACACGTAACGCCGATCGGGCTAATAGCCGTCGAGTTGGTAACCAATGCCCTTAAATATGGCGCTCCGCCCATCCGCGTCGCCGTGCGACGGACGGACGCTGGGGTCGAAATCATCGTGCGCGACAGTGGCAGCGGATTCGCCGCAGGGTTTGACAGCGGGCGTGCGTCGATGTCGAGCCTGGGAATGCGGTTGATTGCAGCGATGGCCAGGACGCCGAGCGCCGTCACGATCGACCGTTCGGAGCCAACCACGTGCGTCCGGGTCCAAGTCACCTTTTCGGCACGCCGCTCAGCTTCATAAAGGGTTAGCGTCGTGCCCGGCGGCGGGCTCTGCCGCTCAAACCTTCGTAGCGGCGAGACCGCATACATACGCACTAAGTAACGTTATATTGACATTAGTTTACGTTTATTGATGCTAATCGAGACATAGGCCGCGAAAAGACGCGGACCAATTTTGCAAGGTCGTCTCACAAATTAAGACTCTTGCTTCCGAGTGTGCCTAGTTTGGAGCGTATGTTGTGTTGAATAGACCCTGGGGTCAGTCAGTGTCTCGCGTAACGAAGGCGTCCATAGACGTCGGTCGCGGGAACGCAACGCTGGTCGCGAACTCGGTCCCGCAGGGTTCTACGCTATCGATTCCGGTGCTGTCTGGGCTTTGCCGTGCAGCCGATGTCCTGGTGGTCTCGATCGCCTCAATCGGGATCGGTTTGGCCCTGCGCCGGGTCAGCGGCACGCCGATGTGGGGCGAATTCATTGTCGTCAGCGCGATCGCGATCGCCGTCTACCGCGTCGTGGCCGAGCGGATGAAGGTATATCGCCTGGCCACGCTGCTCGATCCGTTCACCCACCTTTCCGAACTGGCGGCTGCGATCAGTGCGGGGGTCCTAGCCTGTATGGTGACCCTCGTCCTGCTTCACCACCACACGCCGGACCTCCCCTATCTCATCACTCAGCCGTTCGCCTGGGGCCTCGGCAGTGGCGCGACGCTGCTCGCCTACCGATCCATCGTGGCGCTGCGGCTGCAGGCACTTCATGGGGCCGGCCGGCTGACCACCCGGGTCGCCATCATCGGCGCCAACGCGGCCAGCCTGAAGTTCATTCAGGAAACGGCCGGCAACGCCTCGACCACTATCGTGGGGATCTACGACGACCGTGCCACCCGCCTGCCCGACTACGTGACGCGCGAGTGGCTGCGCGGCAGCGTCGACGATCTGGTGGCCTTGGCCAAGACCGCGTCGATCGATGCCATCGTGATCGCCCTCCCGCTCAGCGCCACCGACCGCATCGCCGCGACGCGGGAGCGGCTGGCCGGCATCGCCGCCGACATCTTCCTGACGACCGACGTACCGGCTTTGTCCTATGCCGGCGCGCAATCCCTGGTGCTCGGATCGAGCGCGGTGCTGTCGGTGTCGTCGCGGCCGCTCAAGGATTGGCCGGCGTTCAAGAAGGCATGTTTCGACCGCGTCGCGAGCGCATTGTTCCTGTTGGCGGCATGTCCGATGATCGTGGTCATCGCCATAATGGTGAAGCTCGAGTCGCGTGGCCCTATCCTGTTCCGGCAGGACCGCGAGGGCCTGAACGGCACCACGTTCACCATGCTCAAATTCCGCACGATGTATTGCCGCACCGAGAACGACGAGTTCATTCAGGCGACCGCGAACGACCGCCGCGTGACCCGTATCGGCTACTGGTTGCGCCGCTTCAGCCTCGACGAACTGCCGCAGCTCTGGAACGTGCTGCGCGGCGACATGTCGCTCGTCGGCCCGCGCCCGCATCTTGCCACCACGCGTGTCGGCAACTGCATGTTCCGCGACGTGCCGCATTACCAGGCGCGCCACCGCATGAAGCCCGGGCTGACCGGCTGGGCGCAGGTGCAAGGCTTACGGGGTGAAACGCGCACGGAGCGGGACATCGTCGAGCGGGTGGCGCAAGACCTGTATTACATCGATAATTGGTCGCTCGGCCTGGACTTGAAGATCATCGCCCGCACGCTGCTGCGCGAGATCTTCGTGAGCAGCAGCGGCAAGGCCTACTAGTTACCGTCGTGTCCGGGTTTGAACCGGGTACCCACTCCAGCTCCGTCTGACGTCATGAGCCCATCCTCGTGGATACCAGGGTCAAGCCCTGGCATGACGGTAGGTCAGTAACCGGGCGGTGGAACGAATCGCCGCCAGCTCCGCTCCAGCAGGCCTGCCACGGCAATTGTGGTGCGGTCGCCATACAGCGGCCCGGCGATCTGTACGCCATACGGCAGTCCGCCCGCCGTCAGCCCCAGCGGCGCCACGCTGGCCGGCAGATGGTAGCCGCACGTGATGCCGGCCCAGAACAGCAGGTCGTTGTAGGACACATCCTGCCCGCCGACGACAAGCCGCCGGTCAGCCACCTCGCCCTCCGTCATATGCGGCCAGGTCGGTGCGCCCAGCACCGGGCATAGCAGCACGTCCCAGTCGTGGAAGAACGCGCCCCATGCCCGGCGCACCCGATGGCGCTGCTCGTTCAGCCCGAGCCACTCGGCGTGGGTCATGTCGACGCTGCGCAGCATGACCGCGTTGGCGCTGCGGTCATCCGTGCTCAAGCCGCGGACCTTGCCGCGGATACGCTCCCGGTCCGCCTCGGTCGAACGGCCGCTCAGGGCAGCGAACAGTAGCTTCAGGTATAGCGTGTAGGCGGCGTCCACATCGAAGACCGGGCGCGCCGAGTGGCTCACCACGGCGCCTTCCCGCTGCAGCGCATCCGCCAGTTCCAGCAGGGATGCAGTGATCGCCGGGTCGGTGATCTGACCGGGCTGCTCCGCCCAAACCGCCACCCGCAACCCGCGCAGTCCGGACACGCGCGGCTCCGGCAAGTGGAACCGCATCGCCGTCTCCGTCGCATCTGGCCCGGCAACCACGTCCATCGTCAGCCGCAGATCGTCGGCCGAGCGGGCCAGCGGGCCGATGACGGAAATGTCGGTGCCCGCGGCGTTCTCCGCCAGCGCGTGGCCATACAGGGGCAGCAGCGCGTGGGTCGGCTTGTGGCCGAAGGTGCCGCAAGCATGGGCCGGCTGACGGACGGAGCCGCCGATGTCGCTGCCCAACTCGAGGCCCGTGAGCCCCGCCGCGATCGCCGCCGCCGCCCCGCCGGACGAGCCGCCGGGGGAGGTGCCGAGGTCCCAAGGGTTGTTGGTGCGGCCGTAATTGGCGTTGAAGCTCTGCCATTCGCCCAGCCGGATCGGCACGTTGGTCTTGCCGAAGATCACCGCGCCCGCATCCAGCAGCCGGTCCACGGCGAGCGCGTTCGTCTCCGCCACCTTGCCGTGGTACTCCGGGATGCCCCAGCTGGTGGGCAACCCGGCGATGTTGAAGCTTTCCTTCACCGTCATCGGCACGCCGTGCAGCGCGCCGGTGAGCACGCCGTTGTCCAGCGCGCGAGCCCGGGCGCGGGCACGCTCGAAGTCGCGCACCACCACGGCATTCACCGCCCCATCGTAGCGTTCTACCCGGCCGATGTAGTGGTCCAGCAGCTCGAGACAGCCGATCTGCCGGGCTCGGACCGCCGCGGCGAGGAAGGAGGCGGGGGCGAAGGAAAGCTCCATGGCGGCCTATCCCATCATCGAGTTGAACGCGCCACCGTCGAGCAGCAGGTTCTGCCCCACGATGAAACCAGAGGACGCGGCGCAAAGGAATACGCAGGCGTCGCCGAACTCCGCCGGATTACCGGGCCGGCCGGTGGGCGTGGTGGCCATGCGGGCGTCGATCTCCTCCTCGATGCTGCGGCCGGACTTGCTGGCGCCGGCGGCGGCGGTGGTGCGCAGGCGGTCGGTCAGGAAAGGGCCCGGCAACAGGTTGTTGATCGTGACGTTATGACGCGCCACCTGCCTGGCCAGCCCGGCGACGAAACCGGTGAGCCCCGCGCGGGCACCGTTGCTCATGCCAAGGGTCGGGATCGGCGACTTCACCGAGCCGGAGGTGATGTTGACGATGCGGCCGAACTTGCGGCCGATCATGCCGTCCACTGTCGCCTTGATCAGGAATATCGGCGTCAGCATGTTGGCGTCGAGCGCACGGATCCAGTCGTCGCGCTCCCAGTCGCGGAAGTCGCCAGGAGGCGGCCCGCCGGCGTTGTTGACCAGGATGTCCGGCGCCGGGCACGCCGCCAGCGCCGCCGCACGGCCGGCCTCGGTGGTGATGTCGCCGGCCACCGTGGTGACGGTGGCACCGGTGGCGGTGCGGATGTCCTGCGCCGTCTGCTCCAACGCTTCGGCGCCGCGCGCGGTGATGGTGACGCTCACCCCCTCGCGGGCCAGCGCCATGGCACAGGCGCGGCCAAGCCCCTTGCTGGCAGCGCAAATGAGGGCGGTGCGGCCTTGCAGTCCGGTGTCCATATCGGTCTTCCTATCGTTCTAGAGTTGCCAGCATAGAGCGGATTGCGTCCGGCACCGGCATGGGGCGGCGGGTGGCGCGGTCGACGTGCACGTGGACGAAGTGCCCCTCGGCCGCGGCCTTGTCGTCGTCGCCGCGAAACACGGCGAGTTCGTAGCGCACCGAACTGGACCCGACCCGGGCGACCCGCAGCCCGACCGTGACCAGCTCGGGAAACGCGACCTCGCCGAAGAAACGGCAGCCGGTTTCGGCGACCATCCACATGGGTCCATCGAGCAGGCCGATCAGGCGGCGCTCGGCCAACCAGCCCGTCACCGCGGTGTCGAAATACGAGTAGTAGGTGACGTTGTTCACGTGGCCGAACACGTCGTTATCCATCCAACGGGTGCTGATCGGGCGGAACGCACGGAAATCGTCCCGCCGACCGATGGAGGGGCGGGGGTTCGCGAGGCTTTGCATCATACGATCATGGACACGTCTCACCGACGGCGCTAGACGGCCAGCGCCATGAAAACGGCAACCGTCCTGTCGCTCCTGTTCGCTGGCCTTTGGGCCCTCCCGGCGCGCGCACATGCCATTCTTATCGACAGCACGCCGGCGATCCATAGCAGCGTCCTGGCCGGTCACGCGGCGATGACCCTGAAGTTCAATTCGCGCATCGATCGGCAGCGTTCCCGCCTCACGTTGATCGCTCCCAATAAGACGCAGACCAAGCTGCCGATCGCGGATGACGGCCCGCCGGACATCATCACCACCAATGCCGACCTGGCGCCCGGCGACTACACGGTGCGCTGGCAGGTGCTGGCGGTGGACGGCCACATCACCCGCGGCGACGTCCCCTTTACGGTTGCCGCACCCTAGGTGTCGCTCCTCGTCGACCTGTTCGGCTACCTCGAGATCATTCTCCACGGCCTGGTGATCCTCAGCCAGTCGATGGCGTTGGGCGGCACGCTGTTCCTGTTGCTGCTGGCGCGTCCGTTCGCGGCGGAACTGCCGTTCGGCTTCTCCATCGCCCGCCGCACGGCCGTGATCGCCGGCTGGGCTGCGTTGGTGCTCGTCGTGTGCGAGGCACTGACGCTGGGGCTGCAGGCGTCGGTGCTGATCGACACGGTGGATTTGTCGCTGTTCGAGGTGCTGAGCGCGTCTTTCGCCATCGCCGGGCTGGTGAAATGCACGGCGGCGCTGCTGCTGGGGGGCTGCCTGCTGAGCAAGTGGAAGACCCCGGCCAGCTTGCTGCTGGCGCTAGGGGCGGTGGAACTCGTGGCCGCCACCCTGTCCACCCACGCCGCCGCCCGCATGGAGAACAGCCTGCCGCTGCTGGGCGTGGAAGCGCTGCACCAGTTGGGCGCGGCGATCTGGATCGGCGGCATCCCGAGCTTCCTCATGGCATTGGCCCGGGTCAACGACGGCGTGGCATGGCGCCGGGTCGGGGCCAGGTTCTCCCGGATGTCGATGGCCGGGGTCGGCTGCATCCTGCTGTCCGGCACTGCCATGAGCATCGCCTATATCGGGTCGTGGAACGCGGTGTACGGCACCGCTTACGGCGTAATGGTCATCGCCAAGGTCGCCATGTTCGGCGCCCTGCTGTTGCTCGGCCTGGGCAATTTCGTCACCACCGAACGGCTGCGCTCCAACCCGGGCACCTCGGTGCTGCGGATGAAGCGGTTCGCGGAGGTGGAGATCGGCATCGGCATCTCGATCTTTTTCGCCGCCGCCTCGCTGACCTCGGTGCCCCCCGGCGTGGACCTCACGCAGGACCGTGCGACCTGGGCCGAGGTGGTCGAGCGCAACACCCCCGTCTGGCCGCGGATGACGTCGCCCGATCTGGACAAGCTGGCCCTGCTGCACCTGCAATCACAGTTGGATGCGGAGGCCGCGAAGCAAGCCACGAAGCCGCCCGCCGCCTCAATCCCGGGCTCCGGCGAATTGCCGCCGCGCAACGCCGACGACATTGCCTGGAGCGAGTACAACCACCACTGGGCCGGGTTGTTCGTGCTGCTGATGGGCGCGGTGGCGTTGCTGTACCAGACCGGGGTACGCTGGGCGAAGCACTGGCCGTTGACCTTGCTGGGGCTGGCGATCTTCCTGGCCATCCGGTCGGACCCGGAAGTCTGGCCGATGGGCTATGTCGGCGTGTTCGAATCCCTGCGCGACGTGGAGGTTCTGCAGCACCGTTTGTTCGTGCTGCTGATCATCGTCTTCGCCGGCTTCGAATGGAGCGTGCGAACCGGGCGGCTGAAATCGCCCAAGGCCGCACTGGTGTTTCCCCTGCTCACCGCGGCCGGCGGCGCCCTGCTGCTGACCCACAGCCACGCGATCGCCAATGTGAAGGACCAGCTGCTGATCGAGCTGACCCACACTCCGCTCGCCTTGGCCGGGATCGGCGCCGGCTGGGCGCGTTGGCTGGAGTTGCGGCTGACTGGGCGAGGCGCACGGATCGCCGGCTGGGTGTGGCCGGTGTGCTTCCTGATCTGCGGCGCCGTGCTGATGATCTACCGCGAGGCCTGACGCCTGAACACGACGAGCGTGTTGTTCGCCGGCATCGCCTCGATCGAGGGCGCGTCGAACCCGGCCGACGCGGCCTGGTCGGCCACATCTTCCAGCACGCGCAGGCCCCAGGCCGGGTTGCGGGCACGAAGATCGGCGTCAAACGCCGCATTGCCCGGCTCCATGTCACGGCCAATGCGGCGAAACGGCCCATACAGAACGAGCAGGCCGCCGGGCCCGAGCAGCCCCGCCGCCCCGTCCACCAGCCCATGGGTTGCGGCGATCGGTGCGATATGGATCATATTGCTGCACAGCACGACGTCAGCGCGCGGCACGGGCCAGGGGTGAAGAGTGGCATCCAGGGCCAAGGCAGGGCGCACATTAGCCAGCCCGGCCGCCCAGGCATCGATGCTCGCCCGACGGTCCGCATCCAGATCGGTCGGCTGCCAGTCCAAGCCCGGCAACGCGGCCGCGAAATGCGCGACGTGCTCGCCCGTGCCGCTCGCCACCTCCAGCACCAGGCCCCGCGGCGGCAGATGCGGCGTGAGGGCGCGCAGGATAGGGTCACGGTTGCGCCCCGCGGCGGGAGCGGACAGCTTGGCGTCGTTTGGGATGGATCGGGTCCTTTCAGAAACACCACCGTCATGCCAGGCATTGAGCCTGGTATCCACGGGTTGGACGCATGACGTCGAAGGAATGCGTGGCATCGGCGGTTGCACATGGCCATGCCGGTATTTGTGAAGCCCGTGGATACCAGGCTCAAGGGCTGGCATGACGGTAGCATGACGGTGTTTTTCACCGCCGACACGCATTTCGGCCACGGCGGCGCGCTCGGCCTGTATCGGCGCCCGTTCGGCTCCGTCCCCGAGATGGACGCCGCGATGGTGGCCGCCTGGCAAGCCACCGTCGGCGCGGATGATGAGGTGTGGCATCTCGGCGACTTCGCAGTCGGCCGCCGGGTCGATGCAGCCGGTCTGCTCGCCGCGCTACCCGGCCGCAAGCACTTGGTGACCGGCAACAACGACCCGGCCTCGGTGGCCGCCCTGCCCGGCTGGGCCAGCGTGCAGCCCTACGTCGAACTGACGCTCGACGGCACGGCGCTTGTGCTGTGCCACTACGCGTTCCGCACCTGGCGCGACATGGGGCGCGGCGCCTGGAACCTGCACGGCCACAGCCACGACCGGCTGAAGCCGCTGCTTCGCCAAGCCGATGTCGGCGTCGACGCCTGGCAGTTCCGGCCCGTGACGCTGGCGGATATCACGGGCCGCCGCTGACTAGCCGATCGAGCGAACCACGCCGCCATCCACCCGCAGATTGGCGCCCGACGTCGCCGAGGCCTGGGGCGAACACACGTACACCACCATGTTTGCCACCTCCTCCACCGTCGCCAGCCGGCCGATCAGGGAGGTCGGGCGGAACTTGGCCACGAACTCGCGGCCCTTATCCTCCGGATCGCCGCCGCCGAGCATCGCTGCCACACCTTCCGACAAGGTCGGCCCGGGCAGCACGCTGTTCACGGTCACGCCCGTGTTCGCGACGGACTCGGCCAGCCCTCGACTGATCGCGAGTTGGGCTGTTTTCGTCATGCCGTAATGGATCATCTCGGCCGGAATGTTCAGCCCGGATTCGCTGGAGATGAACACCACCCGGCCCCACCCCTTCCCCACCATCGCCGGCAGATAGGCGCGGGACATGCGCACGCCGCTCATCACGTTAGTCTCGAAGAACTTCTGCCAATCGGCATCCGGAATGTCGGCGAACGGCTTGGGCTCGAAAATGCCCAAATTGTTCACCAGGATGTCGGCCGCGGGCACCTGCTGCAGGAAGGCGGCGACCCCCTCGGCAGTCGCCAGGTCCGCCGCCACGCCGGTCACCGCCGCGCCGGCACAATGCTGTCGCACCGCCGCCACCGCTTGCTCCACCCGGGCAGCGGTGCGCCCGTTCAGCGTCACCGCCGCGCCGGCCTCGGCCAGCCCCTTCGCGATCGCCAGGCCGATCCCGCCGGTCGACCCGGTGACGACCGCGCTACGGCCTGCAAGATCGATTTTCATGCCTATTTCGCCTTCTTTGTCTTCGGTGCCGCCTGCTTGCGGCTCTTCCCGGCCTTGGTGAGGGCGATCGCCACCGCCTGCTTCACCGCCATCTGCTTGGTCTCGGGATGGCTGTTGCCTATGTGCCCCGCGTCCTTGTACTCATCCACCATCGTCGCGATATTGGCGCTGACCGTCTTATCCGAGCTGCCATTTTTCAGCGGCATGACACACCTCTGTTTAGGTCGTCACCGTAAAACGCCCGGGCGTGCCTCCGGATTTCGTTGGCCACGTTCCGCCATCCCAAAGGTTCGTTCGCATGGGCAGCAACATCGGTCCGGTTCTGGTGACAGGCGCGGGCGGTTTCATCGGCCGCCACCTGGTGCAGCGCCTTTCGCAGGACCCGACGGCCACGGTGATCCCCACCACACGCGACGGCCGCGACGGCACCCGCCGGTTGGACCTGCGGGACACCGCCGGGCTGCAGACCACCCTGGCGGGCGCCGACGCCGTCGTGCATTGCGCCGTGGGGGACCGCAGCGTGACCGTGGACGGCACCCGCGCCCTGTTGGCTGCTGCGGCCAAAGCCGGCGTGCGCCGCTTCGTCCACATCAGCTCGGTCGCGGTCTATGGCGGCGCGGCCGGTGTGGTCGGTGAAACGACCCCGCTCGTGCCCGGCACCGGCCCGGGCTACGGCGCCTGGAAAGCCGCGGCCGAGGAGGCGTGCCTTGCGCAAACCGGGCTGGAAATCGTGCGGCTGCGGCCGGCGATCGTCTACGGTCCAGGCAGCGCGTTGTGGACGGTGCAGCTCGCCCGCCGCATCGAAACCGGGCGATGGGGTAATTTCGGCAAAGCGGCCGATGGTACTTGCAACTCAGTGCATATCTCTGACGTCATAAGTGCGGTATTTTTAGCGCTCGAGACCCGGAATGTGTCCGGTCTCGCGCTGAATGTTAGTGGGACCGAGGTGATGAGTTGGAATCAGTGGTTTACGTCTAACGCCGAGGCGCTGGGTGCACCGGCACTTCGCGCCATCTCGTCGTTGGAATTGAAGGCCCGAGTGTTCGGAGCGCTCCCGCTCAAGGCGCTTGCGCGTCTGTCACCTGGCCTTGCAACTGACTGGCTGCTCGGTTCCCCTGCCCGTAGCGAGTTGGCGTTGTTTGCGTTAAAGGCGGTGTACCCCGTCGATCTTGCCCACAGCCGGCTGGGTTGGACGCCGAAGGTCAGTGTGCATGACGGGCTTCAGCAGTCGGTTGCGTGGCTTCGCGGCAACGATGCTGGCGAGCTCACGCACTAGCCGACGTCGCAGCCTAGTCTGCTAAGGACGGATACGTCCGGGGCGTCGAGCGTCTTCGCGAACCCAAACGCTGTGATCACGATTACTGCATCCGATTGCCTCTTCTGGAGTAACCTTTGTCCGGGCAAGACCCTCGCGGCGAAATCCTTGCCTTCGGCACGCACTTTTCGAAGCTGAATACGGCCGAGGCACTCGCCGCTATCATGGCGCGCCCCGTCGACGCACCGTTCGCCTACGTCTGCACCCCGAATGCGGTCCACGTGGTCAACTACGAACGCGGCGAGCCCCGTTTCCGCGCCGGCATCGATGGCGCCTGGCTGCGGCTGTGTGACAGCCGGGTGGTCGCTCGGCTCGCGGCCCTGACGAGTGGCCTGCAATTGCCGCTGGCGCTCGGCAGCGATCTCACGCTGATGATGGTGAGGGACGGCGTGGTCGGTCCGGACGACCGGGTCACGGTCATCGGCGGTACGTCGGCTATGGAACAGCGGCTGCGCGACCGGTTCGGCTGGCGGCACTTGGACCGGCACGACCCGCCGTTCGGCTTCATCACCGACCCGGCCGAGGTCGATCGCTGCGTGGACTTCGTGCTCGCCCACCCTGCCCGCTTCGTCTTCCTGGCTTGCGGCGCCCCGCAATCCGAACTGCTCGGCCTGCGCATCACCGAACGCGGCGGCGCCGTGGGAACCGGGCTGTGCATCGGCGCCGCCCTGCTATTTGCCACCGGGCTCGAGGCGCGCGCGCCCAGGCTCATGCAGCGCGCCGGGCTGGAGTGGCTGCACCGGCTGGCCCTGGAACCCCGCCGCATGAGCCAGCGCCTGGTGAAGAGCCAATTGCCGCTGCTCTGGCTCGCCGCCCGGCAACGGAAGCGCCGCCCATGACCGCCGGCGAAATCCTGGCCCGGATGGCGAGCCTGCCGTTCGCCGATGTCGGCACCATCGTCGGTCCCACGCCCGTTCTCATTCTCGCCCCGCATCCCGACGACGAGAGCCTCGGCTGCGGCGGCCTAATCGCCCAAGCCTGTGCGGCCGGCCACGAGGTGCATGTCGCCATCCTCACCGACGGCACGATGTCCCACCCGAACTCGCGCGCGTTTCCGGCGCCCCGGCTGCAGGCG
Organism: uncultured Acetobacteraceae bacterium; assembly: GCA_964242215.1. Classification (GTDB taxonomy): domain Bacteria; phylum Pseudomonadota; class Alphaproteobacteria; order Acetobacterales; family Acetobacteraceae; genus LMUY01. The sequence goes on from CAXTCJ010000026.1 coordinate 48,891, forward strand.
CTCCGCGAGGCGGAGGCGACGGAGGCGCTCGCCACCCTTGGCCTGCCGCCCGGTCGCACCTTGTTCCTCGGCTATCAGGACGCCGCCGCGCCCCGCTGGGGCAAGCCGTTGCGCGACGCCGGCGATCGTCTGGCCGCCGTGCTGCGGGACCGCCGGGTCGGGACGGTGATTGCCAGTTGGCGGCACGACCCGCATTGCGACCATCTCGCCGCGCACCGGATCGCCGCCCGCGCTTGCCGGCTCGCCGGTGCCCGCCACCTGTCCTACGCCGTCTGGGGCTGGACCTTGCCGCCAGCCCGCGTTCTGCCGCGCACGCCGGTGCGGGGATGGCGGCTGGACGTGAAGCCGAGCTTGGCTGTGAAGCGCCGTGCGATCGATTGTCACCGCTCGCAGATGACAGAGCTGATCGACGACGACCCGGACGGCTTCACCGTGCCCGCCAACCTGCTCGACCTTTGCAATCGTCCGTTCGAGGCCTACCTGACCAACGGCAGCTGACGTTTCGGTGCCAGTAAGGACGCCCTCTATGGATGATACGCTCGAACTCGGGCTGGACACGTTTGGCGACGTCACCGCGGACGCGGCCGGCGCCCTGCTGCCGCATGCCCAGGTGATCCGCAACGTCGTCGCCGAAGCGGTGCTGGCCGACCAAGTCGGCATCGATTTCTTCGGCGTCGGCGAGCACCACCGCGCCGATTACTCCGTCTCCGCGCCCGAGGTGGTGCTGGCGGCGATCGCGGCACGCACCACGCGACTCCGCCTCGGCTCGGCGGTGACCGTGCTCAGCTCGGACGAACCGGTGCGCCTGTTCCAGCGCTTCTCGACGCTGGACGCCGTGTCCAACGGGCGGGCCGAGGTCATCCTCGGCCGTGGCTCGTTCACCGAATCGTTCCCGTTGTTCGGGTTCGCGCTGGAAGATTACGAGACCCTGTTCGAGGAGAAACTCGCGCTGTTCACCGCCCTGCTCGAGGGCGGCCCGGTGACGTGGCAGGGCACCGTCCGCCCGCCGCTGAAGGACCAGCTGGTGTTCCCGCCCATCGAGCACGGCAAGCTGCGCGCCTGGGTCGGCGTTGGCGGCAGTCCGCAATCCGTCGTGCGGGCGGCGAGCCACGGCCTGCCGCTGATGCTCGCCATCATCGGTGGCGACCCGGCGCGGTTCGAGCAATACGTGGACCTGCACCACCGCGCCTACGCGCATTTCGGCCGCCCCGTGCAGGCGATCGGTGTGCACTCGCCCGGCCATGTGGCCGCGACCGACGCGCAGGCGCGCGAAGAACTGTGGCCGCATTTCCAGCGCCAGAATGCCAAGATCGGCGCCGAACGCGGCTGGCCGCCGATGCAGCGCGCAGACTTCGAGCGCGAAGCCGACAGCGGTTCGTTGTATGTCGGCTCGCCGGAGACGGTCGCCCGCCGCATCGCCCGCACCGCCCGCTTGCTGCAGCTTTCGCGCTTCGACCTGAAATACAGCGTCAATCAACTGCCGCACGAGATCCTGATGCGCAGCATCGAACTCTACGGCACCCGCGTCATTCCGATGGTGCGCGATCTATTGGCGTCACAGCCAAAGCAAGCCGTCGCGTAACGGCTGGGTTGTTGGTCCTCCCCACTTCACGGGGGAGGTGGCGGCGAAGCCGACGGAGGGGGCGCGGGCACCGTCCGTGCCCAAAAGCCCCCTCCACCACGCTTCGCGCGGTCCCCCTCCCCCTTAAAAGGGGGAGGATGTTTGAATTCAGTGC
>CAXTCJ010000027.1:0-42213 GCA_964242215.1 uncultured Acetobacteraceae bacterium
CTCTGGTCCGGCCAAGCACAAGGCTTCTGAATGTCCGATTTCAGCCTGACCCTCGGCCCCGTCGCATTCGCCGGCTTTGAGCTTCCGAGTTCTATCACCGTCGGAGGGCGTCAACGCCTCGCCGTGCACCGCCTCCCCGGCGGGCTACGGGTCATCGACGCGCTCGGCCCCGATCCGGCCGATATCAACTTCTCCGGGATCTTCACCGGCCCGGACGCCGCCGACCGAGCCCGGTTACTGGACGTTCTACGTGTCGCGGGCGAAGCACTTCCGCTGGCGTGGGATGCCTTCATCTATACCGTCGTCGTCGAGAGTTTCGAGGCGGACTACCGCAGTCCTTGGTGGGTACCGTACCGCCTGTCTTGCACGGTGTTGCGGGATGAAGCAGCATCGCTCACCACCGCTGCCGTGGAACTCGCGCCGACACTCACCGCGGATCTTTTGTCCGCCGGCAGCTTCGCCACTGTCGCGAGCGCAGCAGTTGGCGTTTCCGGAGCGACGACCGTGGGAACTGCCGCCAACGCTGCAGCCCTGGTTAGTCTTGGGACGACACTCACCTCAATCGACAGCCAGATCGCGATTAACACGGTCGCGCTGCAGTCGGCTGACCTGTCAGCGACCGTGTCGGCTGCAGGACTCCTGGCGCAGCTGACTGCGGCTCGCGCATATACCGCCCGGGCTGCTCGCAATCTTTCATCCGCGAGCGCTTGATGCAGACGTTAACGGTTGCCGGCGGTAATCTGTTTCGTATCGCCGCCGAGCAGCTGGGCGATGCGACACAGTGGATCCGCATCGCTCAGCTGAACAATATCATCGATCCCATCCTCTCCGGCCTCGTGACGCTGCGCTTGCCAGATCCCGACCCAACTGCGGGAGGTGGGATTGTCCAGCAGTAATTTCAGGCGCCCGAGCTTGACCGTGCTCTCCGGGGGCGCCGCGCTCCCCGATCTCATCGACGCCGATGTTCTGGCCAACGCTCATTTCGCGGCAGCCCGGTTTCGCCTCCGGTTCGCGATCGAGCCAGCCGATGCCGAAAACCTATTCGCCTCCGGTACCGTCATGGACATTCAGCTCAGCCTCGGCGGGAGCTGCACAAGCATTCTGCAGGGCGAAGCGGACACGATCCGTATCGATGTGCTGAACCATACTGTCGAGGTGGATGGCCGCGATCTGACTGCTCGGCTACTCGACGCCCGGACCCAGGAGACGTTCAGCAACCAAACTGCAAGCGAGATCGCACAGACCCTTGCCGACCGGCACGGTTTGACTCCGGACATCACAGCCACCACGACCCTCGCCGGGCGCTACTACTCGTCCGAACATGACCGCATCACGCTCGGTCAATTCTCACGCACGACAACCGAATGGGACCTCCTCACGTTTCTCGCGGCACGAGAGGGCTACGAAACCTTCGTCAGCGGCCAAACGCTGACCTTCGCGCCACTGCCCAGCGCCCCTCCGACGTTGACGCTCACGCCGGAGCTCTGTGTTGGACTGAGTCTCGAGCACGCCCTCACTCTCGCGCGTGACATCGAGGTGACCGTAAAGTCTTGGAACACGAAACAACAAGCCGCCGTCACGCAGACGGCTCGTAGCAGTGCGCAGGGGCACCGGACCGGCGGGTCACCTCAACGAGTCGTCGTCGTTCGGCCAAATCTATCGCCGGACGACGCGCTTCAGCTGGCCCAGCGTATTCTTGCCGACCTTTCTGCACATGAGCGGCTGGTGCACGCCGAACTTCCGGGAGAATTAGATCTGACACCGCGGACTCAGGTCCTACTGTCTGGAACGGGAACTGACTTCGACCAACTCTACTACGTTGCTGAACTCGACCGGCATTTCAGCCTCGATCACGGCTTTACCGAGCGGCTTCGCCTCAAGAACAGCCCAGCCGGAAACACGGTCACTCAGGAGGAATGATGGACAGCTTCCTCAACGCCTTGAAAGCCCAGGGGGCGAACCAGGATCAGGCAAGCGGTACGCCTCGCTTCGGGATAGTCACATCGGTAGACCCCACGACCGCCACTGCGCGCGTTACGCTCCAGCCCGAAGGGGTTTTGACCGGGTGGCTGCCACTTCTTACACCGTGGGTCGGAGACGGCTGGGGGCTCGTGTGCCCCCCGACACCTGGTACGCAGGTTCTTGTCCTACCGCAGGAAGGCGATGCGGAACATGGGCTTATCATTGCTGCCAGTTGGTCGGCGAAGACGACCGCACCGGCCGCACCGGCAGGTGAGTTCTGGCTTGTCCATCGATCCGGAAGCTATCTAAAGCTGCAAAATGACGGTACCGTTCAGGTCAAAGGCGACCTCCACGTGTCTGGAAACGTCTACGATCAGCACGGCCCGATGAGCGCTCTAAGGGCGCATTACAACGCTCACGTCCATCCTCCTCAGTCAGGCAGCACCAATTTGCCGGACTAGACCGGCGTAGGAATTATTATGCCGGATCTTACCCATCTTTGGGGAAATGACCTCGCCTGGTCAGCTACCGGTGATCTCGCTACCGCCGACACGCCAGCACTCACGGAACAGCGCGTGCTCCGCCGCTTGCTGACCACCCGACTCGAATACCTCTGGCAGGTCGATTACGGTGCCAGTCTCGCGTCATTCGTCGGACAGCCAGGCTCCGCTCTAGCCATTCAGGCCGCCGTCCGTGGGCAGTTATCGAAGGAAGCTGCCGTCGCACAGACACCAGCGCCGGCAATCGATCTCATCGCAGACCCGTCCGGCAGCCTCTACGTCACGATCCGCTATGCGGACTCGAGTTCCGGGGCAACTGGAACAATTGCCTTCACCGCCTGAACTTCTCTCCTACTGCAGGTGGACCAATGCAGCTTCAACTCCAAAACTTTACTACCCTCGTCCAAAACATGGCGGCGGGTGTCCAAAGTAGCGCGCGCGTTCTCCTCGATCTGACAACTGGGAGCGTCCTTCGGGCTATATTGGAGGCGAACGCGTCCGCAGCACTTTGGCTGCAATGGGTTGCTGTACAGATACTCGCAGCAACTCGGGCCGCGACGTCATCTGGTCCCGATTTAGATAGCTGGGTCGGCGATTTCGGTCTCGCTCGACTACCTGGCCAGGCTGCTAGCACGACATTGACGTTCTCGCGCTTTACGCCTGGTTCCGTCGCGAACATTCCTGTCGGGGCTCAGGTCAAGACCGGCGACACGACGATGACCTTCAGCGTTTTGGCTGATCTGACCAATGCCGCATTCTCGGTTTCCCTCGGGAGCTACAGCATACCTGCCGTGGCCAGTTCGCTTGACGTTGCAGCGCAGGCGACCAGGCCTGGTGTATTGGGCAATGTGGCCGCAGGCGCGATCTCACTTTTGGCGACGGCCATGCCCGGTATCGATTCCGTCACGAACACGAACGTGGCGTCTGGAGGTATCGATGCGGAGCCCGATGCTACGCTCAGAATGCGCTTTTCTAACTTCATCGATAGTCGGTCACGAGCGACGCCCGCCGCCATTGCGTTCGCGATCCAGTCCTTGCAGCAGGGGCTCGGTTACGTTCTGACTGAGAACGCCGATCCGTCAGGCAACACTCGTCCTGGATTTTTCACAGTGACCGTTGACGATGGGTCAGGCTACCCTCCGTCCACGACGCTCGGGGCGGTTTCGGTTGCGTTAGAGGCTGTCCGACCGATCGGCACGCAGTTTGCCGTTCAGCCGCCAACCGTTTTGACCGCAAACATCGCGATGACGATTACTTCTCCGCTCGCACAGTATGCAATCGCCCAGGCCGCCGTCGCTGCCGCGGTACAGGCCTATGCCGCCGCACTTCCGATCGGGACACCACTTCCGCTCTCGCGGGTCGCAGCAATCGCCTATGGCGCCGATCCGTCCATCACGAACGTCTCACAGCTTTCGATCAACGGCGCGGGTGACCTCGTGCCCGCCGCATCCGGGATCATCAAGCCCGGCACGGTAACGGTCGACTGACATGACCGGTGACGTTCCGGATATGCTATCCCGCATAAAGGCCGCACTACCAACGCGCTGGTTCCCCGATGCGTCGCCTGTCTTGGATGCAGTGCTGTGTGGCCCGGCAGTAGCATGGTCCACCCTCCACACGCTGCTCGCCTTCGTCCGTTCTCAGTCGCGTCTGGCCACAGCGACCGGGGGGTTTCTTGATGGATTTGCCGCAGACTTCTTCGGCGGACGTCTCGGCCGCCGGTCTACCGAGACGGACGATCAATATCGGCCGAGAGTTGCCGCAGCGTTGCTCCGTGAGCATGCGACGCGCGCTTCGCTCGAGGCAGTGCTCACAAATCTGACGGGGCGTTCCCCGGGTATCTTCGAGCCGGCGCGCCCGGCCGACACAGGGGCCTATTCTGGTCCGGCGCTCGGCTACGGCGTTGCAGGCGCTTGGGGTAACCTGTCCATGCCGTTCCAGGTGTTCGTCTCGGCCTATCGGCCACCACCCGCCGGAATCACGAATGTGGCCGGCTATGGTACCGGCGGACCGCTCGCACGAGCCAGTCTAGCCGAGACCGGAGGCCAGGTCTCTGATTCAGATATCTACGCGGCGATCAGCTCGGTCATGCCGACCGCCTCGATCGCTTGGACACGCATCACAAACTGAGGGAGAACCTACGTGGATCGCCAGATCGTTTATCCTGGAAGCATTCCGCTCGACACGGACCTTCTCTCTGCACAACGCAATGCAATGGTAGCACTCGGCTATCTCGCTCAGGCTGCACTTGGTTCAGGGATCGTCATAGACGGGCTGGCTTGCTCTCCGACGGCTCCGGCTAGCCTCACAATCACGATCGGTCCCGGCAGCATTAGCAGCCTGAACGTGATCGACTCGGGGCCGTTCGGCTCGCTATCGGCGGATAACACAGATCCGTTGGTTAAGATGGGGATCGCAATTAAGTCAACGAGTTTCACTTTGACTGCGCCAGCAACCTCCGGCCAGTCGATCAATTACCTCCTTCAAGCCACTCTCGCCGAAATCGACGCAACTCCCATTGTCCTGCCTTACTACAACGCCGCTAATCCGACGCAGCCGTTCAGTGGCCCTGCGAACAACGGAACGCCGCAGAATACTCAGCGCTTGCAACAGGTCCAGTTGCAACTCAAGCCATCGCCACCGGCCAATGCCGGCAGCCAGGTCACCCCTGCCGTCGATAGCGGCTGGGTGGGTCTTTACGTCGTCACCGTGAGTTACGGTCAGACCCAAATCACGACCGCGAGCACGGCGGTTTATCCCGGGCGCCGTTCATCGCGTTCAAGCTCAATACGCTCACGCCGGGCTTCTCCAGAATGGCGACCTTTACCACGTCCGGAAACTTCGTTGTACCGAATGGCAGCACGAGCGCCAAGGTTCGCCTTTGCGGCGGCGGCGGTGGCGGTGGCTCAGGCGCCCAAGGCCTAGGTGGCGGCGGAGGAGGTGCCGGTGGTTACGCAGAGGGGATCGTCTACGTGACGCCTGGGCAGATCATACCGATTGCTGTGGGCGGCGGCGGCGGCGGGAGTGGGGGCGTTGGCGGCACGGGTGGCTACAGTTCATTCGGATCGTCCATCAGTGCGACGGGAGGAAGCGGAGGCGCCCCGGCCGCATCATTTGCCCCGGGCGGCACTCCCGGCGGCGGCTCGGGCGGAGCTGTCAATACCGCCGGCGGCTACGGTTCGGACGGAAACGGCGGAACGGTCATGTTCGCAGGCAATGGCGGTGCATCGTTCTTCGGAGGCGGCGGCCGCGCAGCTTCTGCAGGCAGCGCTCAACAGCAGAACGGTGCCGCATACGGGTCTGGCGGCGGAGCTTGCTACGCCGTGGTTGGCAACGGCGGCAATGGCGCACCCGGCGTCGTCATTGTGGAGTTCTAGTGATGACACGCCTCCTGTTTGTCGTGGCATTGTTTATTCCAATGCTGGTCCGGGCGCAGCCGATGGCGAGTTCCTATTCGACGCGGGACGGTCGTGCGGGCACTGTCGTCATCGCTTGTCCGAGTCAAGACGGGTCATACACCGCAGGCCCTTGCGCGATCACCAAGCCCGGCGCCGTCGCCTATTTGCCCCCTACTGCCGCCGCCATCACATCAGCGAATACGGCGGTCACGGTGTTCGGCGCGGGTACGGTCGCGACCGGCTGCGATTTCGTCAACACCGGGTCGGTCGTACTCTACCTCGACTTTACCACGGTCGCATCGGCAGGTGCCGCAACTTCCATTCCGTTGCAGCCGGGGCAGTCCTTCCATTGCCCGTATCCACCGCTCGGAGCGGTTTCCGCCGTTGCCTCGCAGCCCCAGCCTTTTGTAGCGGTCCGCTACTAAGCCGCTGGATCGTGCTGCGTTGAGGAGTTTGAGAATGCCCACCACCACCGCCCATGTCTGGCGCCCGAGCGACGCGCGCACAATCACGCTTGACGCCTTCGTACCGGTGCCACGGGGTGCTACCGCACTGGCCCCCATGCCGCCGTCTTGGCCCCTGAAGGATCCCAACGACACCCTCGACTACCAATTCAATATTGCGCCGGCACTGATTGGCAATGATGGCGATGTGATAAGCACGCTCGACATCAGCATAAATCCGTCTGCAAACGGGGATCTTGCGCTGACATCGGCATTGGCCGATGGAACTCGCGCCGTACTTTGGCTTGCCTCCGGGCAGTCGGGAACAATCTATACCGTCACCCTCACGATCGGAACCCAAGCCGGTCGCACGATCGCCCGGTCGGTCCTGCTTCCAGTGCTGACACTCGCAATCCAACCGCCTGTTACGGGCTCGCTGCAGACGAGCAGTGGGGCTCCCCTCGTAGACGGTAACGGTAATCCCATCCTGGCGACATCCTGATGCCGACAGTCGATCAACTTGAAGCGGCCCCTGCAGCGACCGACACCGACGAACTGGTAGCATCGCAGGCTGGCACGCTACGACGGATGACGAGGACCCAATTGCTTGCAGGGACCCAATCCGAAATCACGCTGACGAGCGGATATCTCCTCGGTCGCCAGTCCAGCGGTGTCGGCATGCCGGAGGCGATTGCGCTTGGCAGCGGTCTTGCGATGACGGGCGGAAGACTGTCCGCAGTTATCCCAACCGTTTCCCTCTCGGGCTTGGACGCCTCCACAGCTTTAGTAACCCCCGACGGGGCAATGACACCTTGCCGCATAGCAACTCTCATGGCTGCTGCGGTCTCCCCAGAGTCATTTGGCGCTGTCGGAGATGGGGTGACGGATGACACGGCGGCGTTGGCGGCAGCGGTTGCGACGCAACGACCGGTCCGTCTTGGTCCCCGGGTGTATGCGACCTCGGGCCAGTGGACGATCCCTATTACGGCCACCCTCATCGGCACGCCCGGACAGTCAATCCTGCGCCGTATCGGCCAACAAACCGGCAGTGCCTGGATAAGCATCAACGGTCCTCGCTTCACGGCAGAGGGGATCACGTTCGATGCCAATAGCCCTACCGTGCCCGGGGAAAGTTGGGCCGTGCTAGTAACAGCGACTTGCCTGCAGACTACTTTTCGAGCGTGCGGTTTTTGCCATGCCGGGGGCACCACACTTGGGAACGGTCTGACCATTCTTGCGTCCGACCCTGCACTTTCCAAGCATGTTATCGACGGCTGTGAGACCCAGAACAATGCCGCGCACGGGGTCTGGCTTCAGGCTGTCGACGGGGCTTGCCTCACCGGGAATCTCGCCCACGACAACGCCGGGTATGGCCTTTGTGCCGACTACAACGACACGAGTTTTCACCAGGCGATCCGGCTTAGTGTCATCGCGGGCAACACGTGCTGGAACAACGCGCGAGGTATTGCACTCGGCAACTTCAACGCGACGAACCTGCAACCGCCGACCTGGGGGAACTCCAACCCAGACGCGATCGGCGCTATCATCTCCGGTAACGTCTGCCATGACAATCGCGTCTATGGGATAGCCATATCGGGCCGTTCCTTACTGCTGCAGGGTAACTTGCTCAGCAACAACGGGACCGTCGCGAATGGCGGCGCCGGGATCCTTGCGAATTGCTTATACTCACGGGTGGCGGGAAACACGATCGTTGGAAGCGGGCAATTTGGCATCGATTGCGGAGGCAGTGTCATACTCGACGTTTCCTCCAACCATATCAGCGGGGCAGCCGTCGGCATCAACCCGGGTGGCAGCCAGGGTGTACGAATCACTTCTAACTACCTGCAAGACAACACGTGGTCGGTACTCGTTTACAACGTCGAGACCGACGGCGCAGGCAATAATTTCGGGATCTCCACGAGCAATCTTACGCTGACAGATAATACCATCGGTATATCCTCGGGATCCGGTGGGGGCATCTGGTTGATCGACGCACCCCAGACAGTGCTCGTCGCCCGTAACAGCTTCTATGGTTCGAACGGGGCAGCGGTCGGACAGTGCCTGTATGTTCATACAGATAGCGCGATCATCGAGGGTAACCGCTGGAACAACACACAACGGTTCTTTGCAAACCCGACGTCAATCAACGGACTACAGACCGTCGTGGTGCCGGACATCGCTGACGAGGTGATGCTGAGTGCAGTCTCCTCCGGCGTTCAATCGATCCAGACCGATCGACAGATCGTCGTTGCTGGCCAGATTGGCTTCATCAAAGTTACATCGGGCGGTCAAGGCTACAGTCACGCTGTCGTAAGTATCGGCGGAGCCGGCACCGGCGCAACGGCGACAGCCTACATTTCCGGTGGCGTCGTAATTGGGATCACCTTGACGAACGCAGGAGGAAACTACGGCCAGCAAGGCGCTACCGCGACAGCGACGATCACGGGTGACGGCACAGGTGCCTTAGCCGCCGTGTCCGTCGGCTTGCCGGTGCTCGAGGGTCGCCGCATTCGAGTAGCTTGCAACACGGCGACAAGTTTCACGCGTGTAGGGTCCCTGCCGTTTCAGGAGAACTGGACGCTCACCAGTATGACCGTTCCGGCGAATGCCACGGTTACCTTCGTTGGCACGTTCGGATCCTGGCGTGCCGACACATCGTTCTTGGCTGACTACATTGCCCCCCCTGGGGATGGCAGTCTTCTCGTCCGAACGATGCCGAACTTCGACCTCGCTCTTCGCCCCGCCGCGTCTGGCCGCGTCCGTATTACAACCGACGCCGACCCTTTCGGCTACGTCGCGGCCACAGGTCATGGTCCGCCAGCCGGAATTGTCACTGCACCTCCCGGCTCCGATTACCGCAACCTGGACGGCGGCGTAGGCCAGACCTTGTGGATCAAGAGGACAGGAACAGACTCGAGCGGATGGTTCGCCATCGCCTGACGGGGGACAACAAAGCTTCATGCAAGACGATCCGCGGCCGACGCCCGATTCGATCGCTCACCAATTAGCTGAACGCGCAGCACTACGTTCCATCACCGACACCTTCCGAATCCTCGGTATCGACATTACGGAGATGGATGATTTGAATGACTTACGCGATGATTTCCGATTTGTACGCAGGCAGCGACAAAACACCGAGACGAGGCGGACGGAGGCGGCCAAGTCTGCGATTACTGCCGTCGTTGGCGGCATCGTTGGCATGCTCGTCAGTACAATCACCTGGCTCGTTACCGTCGCAAGACATCAGCCATGATGGGTAATATTGCGCGCGTTGGTCTCCGCGTGTGGCGGCAGACGGTCGCTGCCGGGCTTACCGGGCTGATGATCGGGAGCCTCTCTGGCTGCGCGTTGATCGTGTGGAGTCACCGCTACGCACCAGTGGTCATGCACGAGGAACGCAGCGTCGAGAACGTGGCCGTGCTGAACGGTCACCTCGATCTCTACGTGAACCTGGACCGCGTGCGTGATTGCCCATCGGAGACATCGCGTTGGCTGTGGACCTGGGTTGAGCACGATGGGCAGCAAATCAAGCAGTTTTACCCATTGTTCAATACCTCTTCGACAATAAGCACACTCGGCCGTGATCAGCAGTTCATCATCAGCATACCGATACCACCGGGCCTTTGGGCGGGCGATTGGTATTACTGGTCGAAGACGGTCGAACGCTGTCCGTTCCTGTCCACTCTGCTGCACAACCCCGTCTTGGAAAGCGCTGACATCCCCGTCCGCATTCTGAGCGCGGCGCCATGAGCTTATTAGATCAAGCCCCTCAGCTTGTCGGTAAAAGGGGGTCGCCGGCGATCCGGCCGAACAGCATTCTTGCTGGCTGACTTCTCTCAACTATCTTTGGAGTCGCTTAATGGGCGCCCTTATTCCACTTGCACTTGCATTGGCCCCGGAGATTGGCCGGTGGCTGTTCGGCGATGAGGCCGAGAAAACGACAGCGGCCGTATCGCAGGCGGTCGAAGCCGTAACCGGGACGGCGGATGCCGAGACCGCGGCGGCCGTGTTGCAGAAAAGCCCAGCAGCAGCTGCCCAGCTGCACCTTCAACTGGCCCAGATCGCGGCGGAACGCGAGACGGCATCTCGCACTGCAGATCTCGATAAGCTGACGGCAACATTGCGCAACACGACTGATGCACGTCTTCAAACGATGGGGTTGTCCGGCCAGAGGCCAGCAATCGCCTGGTCGGCCCCTATCATATCCGCAGTTGTGCTTGTGACGTTTGGGGGCGTCATGGCCATTGTGTTACTGTTCGGGATGCCGACCGGGAGTGAGACAGCGGCAAACATGCTTCTTGGCACTCTTGCCGCGATGGCGACTTCCGTCGTCAGTTACTGGGTTGGTAGCAGCGCTGGAAGCGCACGCAAGGACGATCGGCTAGCCCAAGCAGGCAAATGAGTCCGCTCGGTTACAGTTTCGTACATTGCGCCACACGCAAGCCGGGTGTTGAGACGGTAAGTCTCAACGGGACACAAGGAGCGAGCAAGTGAACCACCACACCCTCATCACACGGTTTTTGTTGGGTGCAAGTACGCTGGCGATGATCGGCTGTATCGCGGCGGCCTGCATGCTCGGCTAAGCGGCTCGATCTCGGCGGAGTTGCAACCCTGCCGGTATGCACCTAGCTTCGCATCGAGCGAGGTGCATGATGAAAGTTACGCGTATCCATTACGCCTGGGTGGTGGCAGCCGTCACCTTCTGCGTGCTGCTAACGGCCGCAGGAATACGGTCCACGCCCGGCGTGCTCATGGTTCCGCTGCAAGACGAGTTCGGCTGGTCTCGCGCCACTATTTCGTTCGCGGTCGCGGTCAACATTTTCCTCTATGGGCTGGCCGGCCCGTTTGCCGCGGCAATTCTGGAGCGGTTTGGACTACGCCGAACGATCATGGTCGCCCTGGCTATCATCGCGTCCGGTGTGGCGCTTACGCCTCTCATGCAGAAATCCTGGCAGTTGGTGTTGCTTTGGGGTGTCGTCGTCGGCTCGGGAAGCGGGGTTACCGCGCTCGTACTTGGAGCCACGGTCGCTGCAAGATGGTTTGAGCGGCAGCGGGGCCTCGTCGTCGGCGTTCTCACGGCGAGCACAGCGACAGGTCAGCTTGTGTTTCTACCCTTGTTCGCCTCGCTCCTCGAAGCTTATGGTTGGCGATCAGTATCGCTGACCATCGCCTCTGTTGCAGCGCTGATGATCATTCCGGTGGCGTTGCTTATGCGCGACTACCCGGCTGATCTAAAACTGCCACTCTATGGCGGATCCAGAGTAGTTGCGCCACCAATGCCAGCGGCGAGGCCGTTCCGCCGGGCATTTGCCTCGCTTCGGGAAGCGTGTGGCTACAGAAATTTCTGGTTGCTAAGCGGCAGCTTTTTTATCTGTGGAGCCTCGACGAACGGCTTGATCGGGACTCATCTGATCCCGGCCTGCCTCGACCATGGTATTCCTGAAGTTGCGGGAGCCAGTTTGCTTGCCGCTATGGGTGTTTTTGACTTCTTCGGGACGACGCTCTCGGGCTGGTTATCCGATCGCATTGACGGACGCAAACTGCTGGCCTGGTATTATGGCCTTAGAGGACTATCACTGATCTGTCTTCCGTTCACTTTCCAATACTCTTTCTATGGTTTAGGTCTTTTCGCTGTCTTCTATGGTCTCGACTGGATTGCGACAATCCCACCGACTGTCCGACTGACCGCGGAAACGTTCGGGGAACAGAGTGTCGGAATCTACTTTGGCTGGATTGCCGCCACTCACCAACTCGGAGCCGCGTTTGCGGCCTGGATGGCCGGAGTGCTGCGATCGTCAACAGGCGATTATCTCAGCGCTTTCATCTCGGCTGGCGCTTTGTGCCTTGCTGCAAGCATCATGGTGACATTTATTGGACGGCCGGAGGCCCGCACTGTGCCCGTATAGCGCCATGACGTTGCCCCTTCCCCGCGGATAGGGCTAAGTAACGCCTGTCAAGGCGAACGAGCACGATGCTGCTGCCCAAAGTCGCGGCTGTCACGATGGTCTATAATGAGACTGTCCTGCTGCCCATTTGGGCGCGCCACTATGCGCGCCAAGTCGGGGCCGACCAGTGCTACGTCGTGGACCATGGTTCAACGACCCAGCCCCTGCTTCCACCGGGAGTGAACTGCATTCGGATACCCAGATCGCCGCACGACGATGCCCGTCGTGCAGCCTTCATCGCTGAACTCACCACGAGTTTGCTGCGGTATTATGACTGGGTGATTTACACGGATGTCGACGAATTGGTGATGGCGGATCCCACGATATATCGCGATATCCCGACGTTCTGCGCTGCAACACCCTCGGCCGGCACCGTCACGGCAATCGGCTTGGATATTCAGCACGTCCCGTCACTGGAGCCGCCCCTTGATTATGGCAAGCCGATTGGCGTCCAACGGGGCTGGGCTCGGTTCACCAGTGCGATGTGCAAACCCGTCCTGACGCGACAGCCCTTGACATGGGCGCCAGGTTTCCACAGTTCCGAGCACCCTCTCGAATTTTCCAATCTTTACCTGTTTCATCTGCACTGGGCCGACCTCAGCATGGGCTTAGAGCGAGTTCGGAGAACTCGTGACATGGCGTGGGCCGGGGACCAATTCGGCAGCCATCAGCGAATGCCCGATGCCGCGTGGCTGACGTTGTTCGAAGGGATGGCCGATCTGCCACGGGCAACGGGTGTCGTGCTCGACCCTGAGAGATCACCGCTGAAAGACTGGCTCGAGCGCACTAGGAAGAGCAGCGAAGACCGGGCCGGCCAGACCTTTGGCATCGATCTTGGGATCAATGCTGCCGAACTATGGGCGATACCTCCCCACTTCCGTGCAAGGCTGTGAGCGGCTAATCCAGCGGGTATGGTCACTGATAATGCGGGGATGCTCCGCAACTTCTGGTATATCGCTACGTCCGCAAAGGCTTTGCCGAAGGGCAAGACAAAGGCCGTCACGGTGCTCGGAGAGGAGCTTCTGCTCGGACGCAAGCCCGATGGCACCGTTTTCGCGTACGCGGACAAGTGCCCACACCGCGGCATGCCGATGCGGCACGGCACATTCGATGGCTGTAATCTGCAGTGCTGCTATCACGGCTGGGCGTTCTCCGCCGAGAACGGTGCATGCACCAAAATCCCGGCGCTTGCCGAACAGGATCCGACCCACCCAGGGCGGTTCCGCCTCCGCTCCTTCCCGTGCAAGGAGGTTCAGGGCAACGTATGGGTTTTTATACCCGCTGGGCGAAGTGCTCCCGATCCGCTCCCATCCATACCAACGGTACCTGGATTCGAAGGGATCGCCCCGCAGATCTCAACGACAATGCGATTTCCGTCAAACGCCGACATTGCTGCTTACGGGTTCTGTGACCCCGCTCACCCGGCGTTCGTTCATACGTCACGTTGGTGGAAATCCAAATCCGGACTGAAACTGCGGCCAAAGTCGAAAGACTTCGAACCCGTCGAACACGGCTTCCGGATGAAGACCCATAGGTTGACCGGCGGCGCCAGGCCGTATCGACTTCTCGGAACGGACGTCCGGGTGGACGTCACGCTCAGCCTGCCAGGTCTGCGAATTGAACATATCAGAGGGAGCCGACATTCGGCCTGCGTGCTCGCCGCCGTCACTCCGATCACTGAGATGCAGACCGATGTCCACTATTGCGTGTACTGGACTCCCGGTTGGCTGGCGCCGTTTCGGCCTTTTGCCGCGTGGATGGCACGGGATTTCCTCCGCCAAGATCTTGATATGGCAGCAAAATTAGCCCACGGCCCTGAGACACCGCCGATGCTTTTCGTCGGCGACGCTGATACCCAGATTGCCTGGATGATGCGTCTGAAGCGTGAGTACCTCGCGAGTCAAGCTGAAGGTCGCAGCTTTGCCAACCCGCTGCCGGAACAGACCCTCGAGTGGAAGAGCTAGGCCGGAGGGAACCGTCCGCCTCCCCTCACCGTTGCGTCGCCGGAGGCGAACATGGGACTTTTGGGGCATTCTGCACTCGGCGCATTTTGGCTGGTGCGTCGGCATACCGATACACTCTGCGCGGACCTGACCGCCGAGGACCAGTGCATTCAGTCGATGCCGGATGCCAGCCCGGCAAAGTGGCACCGTGCACATACGACGTGGTTTTTCGAACAGTTCATTCTCCAGCCGCACGTTCCAGGCTATAAGCCGTTCAGCTCGAAATTCAGCTACCTCTTCAACTCATACTACGAGGCAGTCGGCGCTCGGCATCCCCGCTTCGCTCGCGGGCTGATTACACGGCCAAGTTCTGCGGAGGTGACCGACTATCGTGCCCATGTCGACAGCGCGATGGCCGAACTCCTCGCCAGCGGGCCGGACTTAGGCTCTCTCCTGGTTCTGGGTCTTCAACACGAGCAGCAACATCAGGAGTTGCTTCTGACAGACATGCTCCACGCCTTCAGTCAAAACCCGCTTAGCCCGGCGGTGCTACCGAATTGGAAGCCGCCGACCGCCTCGGCGACCAGCGATTACTTCGTCGCCATGGACGGCGGCGTGGCGTTGGCCGGGTTTGAAGGTGACGGGTTTTCCTTCGACAACGAGTCCCCTCGCCACAAGACGTTCCTACAACCATTTAAGTTGGCCAACCGTCTGGTTCGCAATGGAGCCTGGGCCGACTTCATCGCGGATGGCGGTTACACAACACCGACCCTTTGGATGGCCGACGGCTGGTCTCAGGTCTTGGATCAAGGCTGGACTGCGCCGATGTACTGGCGCGAGGTTGACGGTGAACGGTTCATCTTCACTCCCGCCGGTGAAATGCCCGTTGATCCGGCTGAGCCTGTGCGACACATCAGCTGGTACGAGGCCGACGCCTTCGCGCGTTGGTCGGGAGCGCGGCTACCCACCGAGTTCGAATGGGAAGCCGCGAGCGGCAGTCCCGAATTCCACGAGATGACCGACCATGTGTGGCAGTGGACTGGAAGCGCATACCTCCCATATCCGGGGTTCACACCGCCCAGCGGCGCGATCGGCGAATACAATGGAAAGTTCATGATCAATCAAATGGTCCTGCGTGGTGGCTCAACGGCTACTCCGCAAGGACATACCCGCCCGACCTACCGGAACTTCTTCCACCCTGATCGCCGCTGGCAGTTTTCGGGCCTGCGGCTCGCTGCGGCGGCGTAGTATGCTCGATCATAGCCTACTGGCGAGAGACCCAGTTGTTGCAGAAATTCTGCAAGGTCTGGCGCAGCCTCAGAAGACGCTTCCAGCAAAGCTTTTCTATGACGCTGAAGGCTGCCGCTTGTTCGGCGAGATAACGCGCCTCCCGGAATATTATGTAACCAGGGCCGAGAGTGCTCTGATCGCGAAAATCTTGCCGGAACTACCGTGTGTGCCCGGCAGTGCTCTGGTCGAGTACGGCGGGAGCGATGAGGCCAAAGCCGTCGCCATCCTCGACCAGACGAAGGCGTCTACTTATGTCCCCATTGATATCGCGGAGAGTGCGCTGCTGTCGATCAAGCAGCGTCTCGCAGTGTCAAGGCCAGATCTCGAAGTCTGTCCGATTGCGGTGGACTTCCTTCAGCCATTTCGACTGCCGTCTGCGACTGTGACACAACCTAAGATTGGCTTCTTTCCCGGTTCGACGATTGGAAACCTCGATCCGGTCGCAGCCCGCGAGTTTTTGCAGCACGCGGCGCAGACCCTTGGATCCGATGCGGCCTTCATCGTTGGCGTCGACCTCAGGAAAGATCCAGATATCCTGGTTCCTGCCTACGACGATGCTCAAGGTGTTACGGCAGCGTTCAACCGCAACATGTTAACCCACCTCAACCGACTCACAGACGCCGGGTTTGATCCGCTCAGCTTCGAGCATCGTGTACTGTGGAATGCCGCGCAATCGCGGATCGAGATGCATCTCGTCAGCATGCGGAATCAGACGGTCCAACTCGCCGGGCAGGTCATAGGCTTCGAGCGTGGTGAGACTATCCACACTGAAAACAGCTATAAACACAGCGTCGATAGTTTCGTCGAACTTGCCGGTCGTGCCGGATGGTCGTCTGAGGCCGTCTGGGTGGATGGCGCTGAGATGTTTTCGATTCATCTACTCCGGGCCAGGAGCTTGAACCAGTGAAGCTAGTTGCCATTGTCGTCGGTTTCACTGCACTGGCGGTCAGTGCATCGGCACAACCGAGCACCTCCCCTGATCAGAAAGGTGCGAACACTTCGGGCAACACCGGGTCAAGCGCGACCGCACCGGCTGTGATACATCCAGGCAACCCCGATCCGGGAATGGCAGTTAAGCCGCCCGCAATGGGGGTCACGCCCGTTGTGCCACCCCCCGGAACTATGGGGAATAACCCAACGGTCGTGCCGAAATAAGTTTTAGGACGTCCGGAGGTTCTTGCTCGGCGTCGGCGAGTGTTCCCCTTGATCAGACAGCCGATCCGGGAATTCGCCGAGGTTTTCCTGTATCGACGCCTCCTCAATAGGCTGCCCGAGCACCACACTCGGATCGTCTACATTCGGAACGGGAAGTTGGCCGGTCGCACGGCTATCTTCCATTCCGACCAGTTCCCTCGCTCGCTCCCAGTATTCGAGGTCGTTGCCGTGCGGCCCGCCGTCCGCCTGCCACAACTCGTAGGCGCGCTCACGGATACGCTCGTCACGGGCCGGATTGTCTTCTAGTGGATTGTCTGACATTGGACGCTCTCCTTCATCGGGTAGAAGCGTTCATAGCGGCAATTGGTTCGTCGATCTTAGATCTAGCGGCTTCCGTAGGACACCCGCCAAATGGTGCCATTGCCGTCCTCACTCACGAGCAAAGACCCATCCTGCATCACGGTGACCCCGACAGGTCGGCCCCAGACCGCCTCGTCATTCGCGACGAAACCAGTCAGAAAGTCCTGATACTCGCCCGTTGGAACACCGTCACGCAGCATAAGCCTGACGACCTTGTAGCCCGTCCGGCGGGCCCGGTTCCAACTGCCGTGCAAAGTTACGAAACCGTCGCCCTGATACTCGGCCGGAAAGCTATTGCCGCTGTAGAACGTGATGCCGAGGGGCGCGGAATGCGGCTGGATCAGGACATCGGGCACACTGACTTGCCCACTTAAATCCGGGCGCTCATCCCTATGTCGGGGATCTTCATGATTACCTGTGTAGTACCACGGCCAGCCGTAAAACGCGCCGGGCGTGACGCGCGTCGCGTAGTCCGGTGGTAGATCATCACCTAGGCCGTCACGCTCGTTCGCGGCACACCACAGCGACCCGGTTTTCGGTTCAATTGCGACTCCGACGCAGTTGCGAATACCAGATGCCACAAGCTGGAGTGGCCCGCCCTCTGGCGCAAACCGAAACACGGCGGCACGCCCCGCTTCGTCACCAACGGCAGCGCCAGACGCGGCAGCGGACCGCAGATCCGCCTTGCCGCGCATCCCTCGCGCGATATTGGACGCCGAGCCGACAGAAACGAACAACCCCGTCCCGTCCGGCGACGCTGCGAGGTCCCGCGTCCAGTGGCCGCCTTCTGGAAGGTGGGGAACAATCACCTCCGACGGTCCGGCGGGCTCCGTTCGGCCATCGTAGGGGTAACGAACGATGCGCGAAGTCTCGGCAACGTAGACGAAGCGTGGCTGAGTTGGCGGCCAGAAGGCTATGCCGAACGGCTGGTCCAATTGCGACGCAAAGGTGACGGCGGCACCGGGGTGACTCGCGCCAGCCTGCGGACGCCAAACCAGGATACGGCCAGAGCCGCTCTCCGCGAGGAAAATGTCCCCGTTCGGAGCTGTCCGCAACGCACGGGGTGCGTTCAAGCCAGTCGCCCACAACTGGACGGCAAAACCCTTGGGGACCGTTGGCGCGGCTCCGGCCGGCCGTGGAATGACCCGCGGGCCGCGGCTCGCCGACGGTGTGGCGGCGGGCGGGGGTAAGTCGGCCGCGGTCAAATGCCTGACCACACCAGGCGCGTCTGTATGCCAATCGCCGTAGGCAGCAGGCCCCTGATAGACGCCCTGCGCTGTGGCGATGCCTGGCGCGAGCAGAGCGGCGGTGAAACCCAGTTTCATGCTCAAGACCTAACATCCGGCGCAATGCTTTGCATCGTCGGCCCGCAGCCTTGTCGAACAACAAACCGTTGTAAGATGGATGGTTCACAAGCCCAAGACACCGTATGAAACGGAGGCACAGAGGGGCGACAATGGCGGATACCGCACTGTTCAGCAGCTTTCACAGGCCCCGGACGCCCGTTGGCGAGCCGATCCAAGACTCGCTGCAGGAGACAACCACCCCCAACACCGGGTCTGCCCCCGCTCCGGTCGACTTGCCGTCAAGCTTCAAGGCACACGAGCCGCTTGCCGAACCGACGGCCGATCCCGAGCCCGATCGCATGCAAGCGCCATTCGAGCCCGAGCTACAGCAAGCTGAGGACGAGCAGGTCGCACCAGCAGCAGCCTGGGTCGACCTAACGGCCATCCCGCTCGACTGTGATCAACTCGGCTTGGCGAACCCGATCGTCATCTCGGTTGTCGCCCACTTGCCGGGCTTCGAACCCGTCCCACTCGAGGCCGCGACGTCCGGCATCTACCGTCCTCCTGGGTTTCGGCCGGCTCCGTGGAGTGGCTTCGCCTATGAACAGGCCAGCGACATGCTCACCGGCGTCGCGGCAGGCACCCGTATCCTGACCGCTCGTGGCGAGGTTGAAGTGGAAAGGCTGATGCCCGGCGATGCCGCGCTCGCACTTCGCAGCCCAGCGTTGCTGCCGATTTCGTGGATCGGGCGAAGCGTGGCGGCTGCCCGGCCGATCCGGATCGAGCCTGGCGCGCTTGGCCCGAACCTACCCCGGCGTCAGCTATGCCTAGGACCGGACCAGCCCATCTTCATCAAGCCCGTCCCCGTGGCGGCTCGCACGCTGGTCAATGGCACCACCATTCGAGAGGTCGAGATAGACTCGTCCGACCTGTTCCATGTCGATTTCGGCCGGGCTGACATCCTCTTTGCAGAGGGTCTTCCATTATCCAGTAGCAGCCGTCCCAGTCTGCCGAGTGAATGAACCGAGGGTTGGCCGATCTCTTCGCTGACGATGAGGCCATCATGCTGGCCGACCTCGCTCAGCTCACGCCGGAACCGGCCGCACTCGGCTCGTTGCTGTACGGTCTAGGATACGATCTACGCCGGTTCGGCGATGGGCTTTACGCGGCCGGCAACCTTCCCCATGCAGACTCCCCTGTGATCCTTTTCCAGCTGTACACGCGGTCGGGGCTGGCGGTTCGCAAGCGGCAACTCGTCGGCAAGCACATATGCCTGAGTGGGACCTTGGCCGCCGGGCTAGCGGCTCTGCGCTCGTTGGATCGACGACCGCCGCTTTTGTTCCTAACGCGAAGGCAACCGCCTCCGGAAGGCATCAGGCCCGAGCAGATCATCAGCGTGGAGGGCGGTGTCGTCCCCCGCATATGGCGGAATTGCTTCGGACGGTTTGATGCGCTGGTGCGGATTATCGGCAAACAATCCCATCCTGGCATGCCGAACACGGCGGTCAATGCAATCGAGGCTGCGGTGCCAGTCCTGCAGGCCCTTTTGCACCTGAAGGCCGACATCCAGCTTCGGGCCGCCCAGCACGGGGTTTTCTCGGATGCGCCGTTGCAGCCGCGATTGACCATCAGTGCGGCGCACGGTGGTTCGCACGGCTCCGCGCTGCCCATTGTTTTAGATATCCTCGTCAGCCGCCGGTACGATCCTGCCGAAAGCGTCGACGCTGTGCTGGAGGAGATCAAGTCCGTCGTTCTCGGCGCTGCATCCCGATCGGTTCGCGTCGATGTCTCGATGACGGAGAACAACCCGCCGGTGCCGGATCCCGACGCACCCAATCGTACCCGGGAGGAACGAGCGCTCGCGACCGGGTGGGGCTGGCCTCAGGTCGCCTTCTGCAGTTCGAGCCTGCTGATGCCGGGCGCCGTCATCCTTGGGGGCCTGGAGCGACCGGAGCATGATCCCGAATCCGACGAGGCATCTACTACACTGGACGAGATGGCGGCGCTCTCTCGCACTCTACGCGCCCTTTTGCTCGACAGCTGAAACCAGACGGTTGCACTCCATGATCCTTGCACCTACTCCGTCATCATGAATCGGCAGTCTCGCTCGAGTGCGTTCCTCGCGATGGCGGTGCTCGCCAGTTTGGCTGCTCCGGCCGCCATGGCCCAAAAGGGCGTGCCTCCGACCTCGGTCATCGTCGGCGGCCATCCAATGGCGTCCGACCACGACATCGTCGACAATCTTGCGGGTTCGGCGGAACACACGGTGTTCATCCGGTTGCTGCGAAGTGCGGGTATGCTGGATGCGCTGCAGGGGCACGGGCCGTTCACCGTGTTCGCGCCCACCGATGCGGCGTTCAGCCGGCTACCACCCGGAGTCCTGGACGGGTTGGAGCATGCGGAGAACAAGGCCGGCTTGGTCGCGCTGCTCTCCATGCAGATCCTGCCCGGCAACTACTCGTTGGCGCGGCTGCGCTTCCTGATCCGAGGCGGCAAAGGCCAGGTCGAGATCGACACCGTGAACGATGCCAAACTCAACGTCACGACCAACGGCCCTGCCAACCTCATGCTGCGGGATCCGAAGGGCGACACCGCGGACATCGTGGTCTACGACGCCAAGCAAGCGAACGGCGTTGTCTTCGTTACCGACCGGGTGTTGCTGCCGGGCTGATCGGAACCAGCGTACCACCGAACAATACGGCGCCCGTCGGCGCCCCCGTGGTAGATCCGCCGGCAGGCTCGTCCGAAACCAGCAGTTGCTCCTGCGCAGTCGGACGCTGCGGCGCGGTGACGATCCGCTGTCCCGTCGGCAGCACGCCGAGCGGAATGGGTGCCGTCGCGCCCTGCGGCAGCGCCCAAAGCTCGTAGGACCGGCCGGCCGGTGCAGGCTGACCGCCCAAATTGGTCACTGCGATGCTACCGTCGGGCCGCGTCTCCGCCAGGAAGCGGGCCGGTGTGGCAAGCGGCGCAAGGGCAGCCGCAAACCGTGCAGGCGCGACCTCAGGGCTCTGTGGCCGCGGCAGGAAAGCGAACAGCGCCAGGCCGGCTGCGATGGCCAACGAGATCCCGGTCGTCGCCTTCCAAACACCACTGCCAGGGCGCCGGCCCGGTTGAGCCGCCTCCCCAATGGCCATCGCGAGACGGGCCCACAGCAACGGAGGCGGCTGCACGGCAGGCACGAGCTCGCCAAGCACGCTGAGCCGGTCCTGCCAGTAAATGATCTCGCTCGCAAAGCGCGGATCCCGTGCAGCCATCGCCTCGGCCTCGCGCATCTCCGCAAGGTCCAAGCTCCCGAGGGCATACTCGCCGGCGAGCAGCATGGGATCGTTTTCTGTGCCACTCATGATGGCACGCCTGCGATACGATCCATGCACGCCCGCAGAACCAGCAGCGCCCGGCGGATAGACGACTTCACCGTCCCAAGCGGTTGCCCGAGACGGGTCGCGATCTCGCTCTGGGTCAGCCCGTCGATGAACGCCAGCGTCACGAGGCGGCGCCGAGGCGCTTCGACCTCCTCCAGACACCCGCCCAGGGCAGAGTTTTCAGCGCGGCTGACGAGACGGCTCAGCACGTCCGGCTCCTCGTCGGCGAGTTCCGGCATTTCCACGCCGGTGATCTCGCGACCCTGCTTGCGGATGATGTCCAGCGCGCGATACCGCACCAGGCTTACCAGCCAGCCTTCCGCGTTGCCACGACTCGGATCGTAGCGGTCGGAATTGCGCCAAACCTGCAGCATGGCATCGTGCACGGCATCGGATGCCAGCGCCTGGCTGCGCGTGATCCGGAGCGCGACGCCGAACAGCCGGGCCGAATTGCGGTCGTACAATGCGCGAAACGCCGCTTTATCTCCAGCGCCGCAACGAGCCAATAAATCGGCTGTCTGCGAAGTTTCAGTGCCAGCGACAACTTTAAGCCGTGGTGTTACGGACATGCTATCCCAAGCATTACCCGTGACAAACCCGAGTATCAAGCTGTTGGCGAGCATAAAAGCTGCCATCCGGGTTGCCCTTTCCTAAGCGCCCTGTGCTGACTTTACGGAGCAGCTTGGCACTTGGATGCGGGCCGGCAGAGAACAGACGTTCTGGCATGTTCACTGCCGACGGCGGCACTAGTGCAGGGCCTTCGCGGCCTCCATCACCTCGGCAGCGTGGCCCGGCACCTTCACCTTGCGCCAGACGCGAGCGATTTTGCCGTCCTTGTCGATCAGAAATGTCGAGCGGTCTATGCCCATATAGGTCCGGCCATACATCGACTTCTCACCCCACGATCCATACGCCTCGGCCACACCGTCCGCATCGGAGGCGAGCGGAAAGCTGAGCGCGTATTTTTCGGCGAATTTCTCGATCGGCTTCATCGCGTCCTTCGACACGCCGATGACCTCGATCCCGATATGGCCCAGTTGGGGCAAGGCCTCCTGAAACGCGCAGGCCTCCTTGGTGCAGCCCGGCGTGTCGGCCTTGGGATAGAAATACAGCACAAACGGGCGACCCTTCATCGCCGCAAGGCTGACAGTACGGCCGCCCGTCGCCGCCATCGTGAAATCCGGCGCCACGTCACCTTCCACCACGCTCATCGATCCACCCTACCCGGCTATTGAACACCGCCCTGACCCCGGCGGCCACACGGGCGATCCTCGCATGAAGCGACCCGGCGTCACAGTCACCGATCACACCCAACAACGCGTCCAGTGCCGTATCTGGCAACTCCGGTGGCGGCCGACGGCCAACGGTGACGCGCAACATGCCTTGTATCGTCCGCCACAGCCGGTCCGCTTCCGTCAGCGTTGCCGCCTCGCCGTCCGTCAGCGCGCCGGCCTTGGCGAGGTTCTCGATCGCGATCCGAATGGTTTGCGCCGGCCGGGCCGTCGGCATCAGCAGCGCGCCCGTCTGCACGACGAACTCCACCTCGATCTGGCCGCCGGGCATCAACTTCACGTCCCAGGGCCCGTGCGCCGGCAAGTCGCGCAGCATGCGAAGACGCATCGCGGTCGCGTCAGGGCAGACCAGCGCTGGGTCCGCCGCGTCCATCGCCGTGACCAACGCAGCCTCGATCGCCTCGCACAGACAGGGCAGCCCGGTGACCACCCTCGCCCGCGTCAGTGCCATCCGCTCCCATGTCCAGGCATCCGCCGCGTGGTATTGCCGAAACGACGCCAGACTCACGGCAACGGGACCTTTGTTGCCGGACGGACGCAGCCGCATGTCGACCGCATACAGTGGCCCGTCCGCCCCGGGTGCCGTCAATGCGGCGACGATCGCATGGGCTGCGCGGATGTAATACTGGCTGGCGGGCAGCTTGCGCGGGCCGTCACTCTCACCGGCATCGGGGGCGTGATCGTACACCAGCATCAGGTCCAAATCGGACCCGGCCATCATCTCGCGGCCACCGCCTTTGCCGAGCAGCACCACGGCCATGCCGCCGCCCTCGACCTTACCGTAGCGCTCGGCATGGGCGGCCAGTACGCGCGGCAGCAGCACCGTCAGCGTTGCATCCGCCAGCTCCGTTCGCTGCAATCCGGCGGCGTCCGCGTCGAGCCGCCCCTCCATCTGAGCGACCGAGAGCCTGAACTCTTCCGCCCGGACGGTACGTCGAACGATGGAAATTGCGTCGTCGAGTGCCCTGGCGTCGGCGAGTTGCGATTGCAGCAGGGCCGCCGGATCCGGATTGGCGCCGTTCGGGTCCAGCAAGCCCTCGAGCGCGGACGGCACCTGCGCCAAATGGTCGGCCAGCGAGGGCGCAGCCCCCAGTACGGCCGCGATGCGCTCCAACAGGATCGGCCGCCGCTGCAGCAGCGAGAGCAATTGCACGCCCGCCGGCAGCCGGCTCAGCAGTGTGTCGGCACGGGCGAAGGCCGCATCGGGCTGCCGCTGCCCGGCCAGCGCCCGCAGCAGGCCTGGCAAGATCGTCTCCAACAGGCCGCGCGCCCGATCCGAGCGGAACGCCCGCAGCCCACCGTCCCGCCACGACCGCACGGCCGCTTGCACCCGCTCCGGCTCCTTGAAGCCCAAGGTGCGAAGCCCATCCGGCGTCAGGTTCACCGGTTCGAGCGTGTCCGGCAGCTCGAACAGGTGCGAGTCGAACTGAGTGACCCGGCCCAGGTGCCCGAGCAGGATCTCGGCGAAGGCAAGACCGGACTCGAACCCCATGAAGCGGGCAAACCGCTCCACGCCCGCCGGATCGGGCGGCAGGCTGTGGGTCTGCCGGTCGGCCACCATCTGCAGCCGATGCTCCACCTGCCGCAAGAAGCGGTACGCGGCCAGCAATTCGTCGGCCGTTTGCCGGGCCACGTGCCCGGCCGCGACCAACGCCTCGAGCGCGCCTTCCGTGGTGGGCTCGCGCAGCGCCGGGTTGCGGCCGCCCCAGACGAGCTGCATCGTCTGCATGGCAAACTCCACGCCGCGGATCCCGCCCTGCCCCAGTTTGACGTCGTGCCCGGCAATCCGAGAGACCGGGTCGGGCACGTCCCCGAGTGCCGTCGCGTGATGGTCGTCCATGCGGCGCTTCATCGCGCGGATATCGGCCACGGCCGCGAAATCCAGGTGGCGGCGCCAGATGAACGGCCGGATCTCGT
Organism: uncultured Acetobacteraceae bacterium; assembly: GCA_964242215.1. GTDB lineage: Bacteria > Pseudomonadota > Alphaproteobacteria > Acetobacterales > Acetobacteraceae > LMUY01. Next base: position 24,854 of record CAXTCJ010000027.1, read on the forward strand.
GCAGGAACCGCTCGCCGAGCGTCCGGTCACCCGCAACCGGCCGCGCCTTGATCATGGCGGCCCGTTCCCAATTCTCCCCCATGCTCTCATAGTAGGCCAGCGCGGTCGGTAGGCTGATCGCCGGTGGCGTGGCCGCGGGGTCGGGCCGCAGGCGGAGGTCGGTGCGGAACACGTAGCCGTCCGAGTCCCGCGTCTCCATAAGGGTGCAAACATCCCGCGTGATTCGGGTGAACACCGAACCGAGCTCATCTGCGTTAGAGGCGTGACGATCCGGGTCGTAGATCAGAACGAGGTCGATATCGCTGGAATAGTTCAGCTCGCGCGCACCAAGCTTGCCCATGCCCAGCACCACCAGGCCGCACTCGGCCAGGAGACTGCGGCCACGAGCCAGGCGCAGAGCCCCCCGACGGCCCGCGGCGGCCAGGCAGTGCGCGACGCTTGCGTCCAGCGCGGCCTCGGCCAGTGCCGAAAGCGTGCCAGTGACCCGCTCCAAGGCCCACACGCCGCTGATATCGGCCAACGCCGCAGCCAGCGCGACGCGGCGTTTCGCCCGGCGCAGCGTCGCGGCCAGCGTGGCTCGATCCGCACTGAGCGGAGACGCCGCAACGTCCCGCAGCGCCGTGCTGACCACCGCCCCCGGGCCGTCCCGCCAGATCCGGCGCAGAGTCGCAACCTCGCGGATCGCCAGGTCCGACAGGTAGGGGCTGTTGCCACCCAGCGCTCGCAGCATCGCCGCAAGCTCCGGCCGCCCGAGCATGCGTGCTTCCGCCGGGCCTTGGCTCTCGAAGCGCTCCAGCAGACGCTCGGCCGCCCCGGCATCCGCAGGAGCAGGCCAGGTGGCGGCATGCAGGCCAGTTTCGTCCATGCGCAAGCCTCCGCCTTGGCGCCACGCCGGGTCAACTCATGATAGGCGCCGCGTCTTGAGAGGGATGGGGCTCGCCGCCTCTCGGGTCGTCACCTGGGTGGTTGCCCTGGTGTTTGGCATCGTCTTTCTGGTGTTGGTAGTCGCCGGAGGCCTGGCGTGGCGTCTGACCGATGGGCCGCTCGATGTCACGCGCCTGGCGGCCCGCCTTGGGCCAATTTTTGCGCCGGGGTTCACCGCAGGCCGGCTCACGGCGCAGATCGTGCCGGCCGCGAGCGGGCACGCCCTGCGCCTGGATGTCACCGACGGCCAGATGGCGGTGGACAGCGAGCCAGCGCAATCCGTCCGCAGCGCGACGGTGAGCCTTGCCCTCGCTCCGCTGCTCACGGGACGGCTGGAACCGACCGATATCGGACTGGACGGACTGCGGCTGCACATTGCGATGCCACAGCCCGGCGACGCAAAAAGCATACCGGAGGAAGATCCCAGACGCCTGTTGAGCCGTCTGCAGCACCTCACCGTCACCGACGCGCAAGCCGATCTCGACGCCGGCATCGGCCAACCCTGGACGCTGCAAGCCCGCAACGCCGAGGTGACCCGGGATGCGGCCGGCGTGCTGCACGGGCGGGCGGAGGTAACGGCGTCCTCGAACGGCGTCACCACGCAGGGACAGGTCCAGGCCAGCTATGGCCCCGACGGCGGACAGGTCGACGCGACGCTGCCATCGATCGACCCGGCAACCCTCGCGCATGCGATCCCAGCGCTCGCCGCCGGGGGCGCACTGGATGCCACGGTCGCGATGCACGCCCAAGCGGCGTTCGGACCCAAACTCGAGATCCGCCATGCCAGCGTCCATGCGGAGGCCGGGACCGGCACCGTGCAGCTACCGGCCAAGGGGGGCGGTACCAGCCCCGGCCGTTTCACCTCGGTCACGCTCGACGCGGAGGGCACACCGGACAAGATCACTCTGCAAGGTCTGCGCCTCGTGCTGACCCCGCCATCGGGCAATCCCCCCTCCACCATCGTCTTCTCGGGCACGAGGGATCGCGCGGCCGGCAATTTCACCGCGCATCTCGCCATCGACATTGACCATGTCGCGTTCGCCGACCTGGGATCGCTGTGGCCCCAAGGTGTCGGCGGCGATTCACGCGCTTGGCTGACGGAAAACCTGACCGCGGGGACTGCCCATGACGGGCATTTCACACTGACATTGACGGGTTCGGACACGGGGGACGACCTAGATCTGACGCAAGCAGGCGGCTCGATCACCGGCGACGATGTCGCCATCTGGTGGCTCCGTCCCGTGCCGCCGCTGCAGCACGCCCATGCGGTTCTGGTCTGGCAAAACCCGGACGTAGCGGTGATCACTGCGACCGGCGGCCGGCAAGGTGGCATCGAGGCGAAGACGGGGACGGTCCGGATCACCGGGCTGGCGGGCAACGACCAGGTCGCCTTCGTCGACGCCGACCTGGCGGGACCGTTGAACGACGTGCTGACCCTGCTGAAGAATCCCCGGCTTCAGCTGCTCAGCAAACGGCCCCTGGCCTTCACCTCGCCCACGGGCACGGTCGGGGCGCATCTTTCGGTCCGGCTGCCGCTGGAGGCGAAGGTCACCATCGACCAGGTCGCCATCCACGCCGGCGGACAAGTCGCGAACACCCATCTGGGCAACGTCGCCCTCGGGCGCGACTTGGACCAGGGCCAATTGGCATTCGACGTCACGAACGATGGCCTCACGATCAATGGTCCTGCGCAGTTCAGCCACATCCCGGCCCAGCTTGCCGTGCAGATGGATTTCAAAGACGGACCTAAGACTCAGGTATTGCAACATATCACTGCTGGGCTGCGGCTGACGAAGGCCGACGCAGACAAGGCCGGACTGGGTTACATCGGGTTGGACGGCGGCGTACTCGCAACCTCGATCGACTACGCCGAGCGGAGGGACGACACGGCCACGATCCAGCTGGATATGGATTTGAAGGACGCCAAGTTCGTCACCCCGCTCGGCTGGTCGAAAGCCGCGGGACCGCCCGGCCACGCCCAAGCGACGGTGACGTTGGATCATGGTCGCCTGGTTGGCCTCGACAACGTGCAGGCGAATGCCCCCGGGCTTGCGATCAGGGGCCGGAGCGATCTGGTGAATGGCCGGCCCTCGGTGGTGCATCTCGAGCGCGGCGAGATCGGACGGACAAGCGCGACCGGAACGATCATCTTACCGCAGCGCGACGGCGACCCGCTCCGGATCACGCTCGCAGGTCCGCAGTTGGACTTGGAGGGCCGGCTGACGAGCGCGAACTCCCCGGCCGCCTCCAACGCCCCGGCCGAGCCCAGCCGGACCGGCACGCCCTATGCCGTCGACCTCCGGTTCGAGCGGGTCGTGCTGGGCCCGAACCACGGGTTGGGGCCGCTGACGCTGACGGCTGCTGGCGATGGCCGCCGCTTGACGTCGGCGAAACTGTCGATCGCCGGGCAGGTGCGCGCCCGGGCGGAACTGGTGGCCTCCGGGACGGGTCGGCGGCTCGACGTATCGGCCGATAATTTCGGCGCGCTGTTGCGGGAGGCCGATTTGGCCGAAGAACTCAACGGCGGCGACTTGCACATCCAAGGCACTTTCGACGACCGGCTGCCGGCCAGCCCCTTCAACGGCATGTTCGACCTGCGCGGCTTCAAGGTGCAGGGCGCGCCGGTGGCGGGCAAACTGCTGCAGGCGCTTACGGTCTACGGCATTGCCGACGCACTCCGCGGGCCCGGCCTGTCGTTCGACCGGTTCGAGACACCGTTCCGCCTGCAAGGCTCGGTGCTGGACGTGGAAAATGCCCGCGCCTTCAGTTCATCCCTCGGTTTCACGGCGACCGGCCGGCTCGATTTCGGCCGCAAGACGGTGGATTTGCGGGGTACCATCGTGCCTGCCTATTTCTTCAACTCCCTACCCGGCCGCATTCCCCTAATCGGCCAGATGTTCAGCCCCGAGAAAGGCAGCGGCCTGTTCGCGGCGAACTACAGCCTGACCGGCGCCGTGGCCGACCCGTCGATCTCGATCAACCCGCTGTCCGCGCTCACACCTGGCTTCACCCGGCGCTTCTTCGATCTGTTCGACTGAGCCGCTCATACGTCGAGCGTCACCGCTACGGGCACGTGGTCGGAGGTCCGCGGCCAGTCGCGGGCATCCTTCAGCACGGTAAAGTCTCGCAGGCTCGCAACCAAGTCGGGCGTGACCCAAACATGGTCCAGCCGCCGCCCCCGGTCTGAGCGGCGCCAATCCTGGTTGCGGTAGGACCACCAGGTGTACAGCTTCTCGTCGGCGGGCACGAAGTGGCGCACGGCGTCGTACCAACCGGCGCGCTGCCAAGCGAGCATGTGGGCCACTTCCACGGGCGTATGGCTCACCACGGCTAGCAACTGCTTGTGACTCCACACATCTTGCTCCAGCGGCGCAATGTTGAGGTCGCCGACCAGCACCCCGCGGCGCAGCCCTGGCCGGGCCGCAAACCAGTTCGTGGCCTCGGTGACGAAGGCGAGCTTGTGGGCGAATTTCGGGTTGGCCGCCGGGTCGGGTATGTCACCGCCGGCGGGCACGTAAAAGTCATGCAGTTCGACCGGACCGGACGGGACCGCCAGCGAGACGTGCAGATGGCGGCAATCGCCCTTCTCGCACCAGTCGGGCGCGGTGTCTTCGGCCAGCAGCGGGATACGGGACAGGATGGCGACGCCGTTATAGCCTTTCATCCCCCGCCGAGCGACGTGCGGGAAACCCAAAGCCGGCGGGCCGGCGTCCGGAAACAACTCGTCCGGCACCTTCGTCTCCTGCAGGCAGATCACGTCTGGATCGAGCGCCTCGACCAGTCGCTCCAGCAACGGGAGCCGCAAGCGGATTGAGTTGATGTTCCAGGTGGCGATTCGCAGCGAGGTCATCGCCCGGCCATGCCGCTTGGAGCCATGACGCGCAAGCCGGCCCTGCGCGATTACGAGGCAGGCCGTGCTTGATTATGTTACAAGTTGGACTAGGGTCGCGCGCACTTCGAATCCTGGGAGGATTGGATAACAATGTTGCGTCGGCACTTCAGCGCCGCCTTGGCAGGCTTGCTCCTGACGGCGGGCATCGCCCATGCGCAGGAGCCTGTACAGCTCGGTTCGATCGAGATCCTGTCGGGTCCGAACGCCGCCTACGGCACTGCGATCAAGGCGGGCATGGAGTTGGCCCTGGCTGAAGTGAACGCGACCGGCGTGCTGGGTGGGCGCAAGATCAACCTCATCGTCGAGGACAGCGCCGCCAACAAGGACCAGGCGATCAACGCCGCCCGCAAGCTGATCGGCCGCGACAAGGTAGTAGCGATCATCGGGCCGACGCTGTCGAACGAGATGTTCGCCGTCGGGCCGGTGGCGCAGGAACGCCACATCCCGATCCTGGGCACGTCCACCACCGCCAACGGCATCACCGCCATGGGCGACTACGTGTTCCGCACGTCGCTGCCCGAGAGCGACGTCATTCCCGTGACGCTGAAGAAGGCACAGAGCCGCGGCGTCAAGACGATCGCCCTGATGTATGCGAACGACGACGCGTTCTCCAAGTCCGGCTACGACGTGATGAAGGCGGCGGCGGAGGAGGCTGGACTCAAGATCGTCGACATCGAGAGTTTCGGCAGCAAGGACAGCGACTTCTCGGCGCAACTGACCAAGATCAAGGAGCTGAAGCCGGACGCGATCGGCATCTCCGCCCTGGTCGAGCCGGTTTCCGGTGTTCTGCTCGCCGCCCGCCAGCTTGGCTTCGGGCCAGAGACGCTGTTCATCGGCGGCAACGGCAGCAACTCGCCCAAGTTGGGGGAGATCGCCGGCAAGGCGGCTGACGGCCTGCTCGTCGGAAGCCCTTGGTTCGTGGGCAAGGACACACCGGTCAACGACAAGTTCGTGGCCGATTTCCGCAAGGCGAACGGCCACGACCCCGACCAATTTGCCGCCCAAGCCTACGACGCACTGAAGATCATGGCCGCCGCAATCGATCGCGCCGGCGCCGCCGACCCGGTAAAGGTGCGGGACGCCTTGATGCAAACCAAGTTCGACGGCGTGATGGGACCGTTCTCATTCACCGCAGGCCGCGACCCGGCCTCCACCGAGGGTGTGGTCGTGCTGGTGATGCAGAACGGTAAGTTTACCATCGCCCCGTGATGAGCCAGTTGAGTCTTCTCCCTCTCCCCTTGTGGGAGAGGGCCGGGGTGAGGGGTGGCCGTCTGTTCGGGCTAGCAGCCTAAACCTCCATGTTAGCCCAGCAACTCGTCAACGGCGTCCTACTCGGCGCCACCTACGCCCTATTCGCCCTCGGCTTCACGCTGATGTTCGGCGTGCTAAAGGTCATCAATCTCACCTACGGCTTCTATTTCTCCGCCGGCGCCCTGATCGCACTTTGGCTGGTGCGATCCGTAGGTCTGGGGATATGGCCGGCACTCATACTCGCCGCGATCGCCGCCGGACTGATCGCAGTCGCCCTGGACTGGCTGCTGCTCACTCGGCTGCGCAGCGCCCGCGCCCCTGAACTCGCCTCCCTCATGGTGACCCTGGGCGCGGTGCTCGCGCTGTATTCGGCCCTGACCGCCTGGCTCGGCTCCGATATCCGCCGCTTGCCACCGGACGCGATCAACGGCGACGCGTTGCAGTTCGGCCCCGTGCGGGTGACGGAGGCGCAATTGCTGATTCTGGGCGCCGTCATCGTGCTGATCGCAGCGCTGATCTGGCTGTTGCGCGGCACCAAGCTCGGGCTGGCCATCCGCGCCATGGCCGACCGCCCCGACGCCGCCGAGCTGATGGGCATCAACACCGCCCGCGCCTCCGCCATCGTCTCGTTCCTGTCCGGCTGCCTAGCCGGCGCTGGCGGCGTCCTGATCGGCCTGCAGCGCAACGCCATCGACCCGTATATGGGCGAGGAGATGATGCTCCGCGGCTTCGTCGTCGTGATCATCGGCGGCCTGGGCGACATCCGCGGCGCGGTGGTGGGTGGCATGCTGCTCGGCATGGTCGAGGTGCTGACCGCCGGCTATATCGATAGCAACCTCAAGGAGGCGGTCGCCTTCCTCCTCCTGGTCGTGGTGCTGTGGACCAAGCCGTCCGGCCTGTTCGGCCGCGCGGTGACCCGGCGTGCATAGGACCTTGTCGTGACCATCCCACCCTGGCTCGACGACTTCCTGTGGACCTACGGCAACCTGGTGCACGCGCTCGGCGTCAACGGTTTGTTGGCACTTTCAATGTACGTCGTGCTGGCGGTGGGCCAACTCTCGCTAGGCCAGGCCGCTTTCATGGGGTTGGGCGCCTACTCCTCCGCGCTGATGACGATGTCGCTCGGGTGGCCGTTCTGGGCCGTTCTGCCGTTGTCCGTCGTGGCGCCGGTGTTGTTCGCGCTCGCCATCGGCGTGCCAACCTTGCGCCTGTCGGGCGTCTATCTCGCCATCGCGACCATCGGCTTGGGCGAGGTGCTGCGTGCCGTCTACCTGAATGTGGACCTCTTCGGCGGCGCCTTGGGGCTGTCCGGCATCCCCGAGAAAGCTGACAACACCATGATCTACGGCCTCCTGATCGCCGCGATCGTGGCCCTTTGGCTGGTCGGCCGCAGCGGCATCGGCCGCGCCATGGAGGCGATGCGCGAGGACGAAACCGCCGCCGCCGTGATGGGCGTCAACTTGCTGCGCTACAAAATGGGCGCACTGATCGCCTCTGCCGCGTTGGCTGGCCTGGCCGGATGCCTGAACGCCCACGTTTCGTCCTTCATCGGCCCGACGGAGTATGGCTTCGAGCCCGCCGTCACCATCCTGTCCTACGCCCTCCTCGGCGGCATTGCGACGCCGCTCGGCCCGGTGCTGGGCGCCGTCATCCTGACGCTGCTGCCGGAACTGTTGCGCGGATTGTCGGACCTGCGCCTCGTGCTGAACGGCGTGATCATCGTGATCGCCGTTCTGTTCCTCCCCGGCGGGCTGCTGCCTTGGCGGTTGCGGCGCCGGGCTGCGTGACCATGCTGCTTGAGATCAAGGGTTTGACCCGGCGCTTTTCCGGGCTGCTCGCCGTGGACAACGTCGACATGGCCGTTGCGCAAAGCGGCATTCACGCCGTCATTGGCCCCAACGGCGCGGGCAAAACCACGCTGTTCAACCTGGTTTCGGGCCTGCTGCCGCCCACCTCGGGGCGTATCCTGCTAGAGGGCCAGGACGTGACCCGTCTTCCGGTCCACCGCCGCGCCGCGTTGGGCGTGGCGCGCACCTTCCAAAACATCCGCGTGTTCGGCGGCATGACGGTGCTGGAGAATGTGCTCACTGGCCTGCATCCCGCCGCCCGCGCCACCCTGCCCGAGGTGATCGCCCGCCTGCCGCGCTTCCGCCGCCAGGAGCGCGCGGCCGTGGCCCAAGCCGAAGCCGCGCTCGCTCTGGTCGGTTTGAGCCACGCCGCCGGAGTGCGAGCCGCCGCCCTTTCCTACGGCGATGCACGCCGGCTGGAGATCGCGCGCGCCATGGCCGGCTACCCCCGCCTGCTGCTGCTGGACGAACCGGCTGCCGGGCTGAATCCGTCCGAGACGACGGCGTTGGCCGCCCTGGTGCGCACCATCCGCGCGGCGGGCACCACCGTGCTGCTGGTCGAGCACGACATGGGTTTCGTCATGGACATCTCGGACGATGTGACGGTGCTCAGTTTCGGCCGCCGCATCTTCGGCGGCGTACCGGCCGCGGTGCGGCAGGACCCGGCGGTGATCGAGGCCTATCTCGGGCACAAGGTCGCCGCCAAGCTCGCAGCCGGCTTGACGGCCGGGGTGCGCGGCGCGTGAAAGGGCTACGCGTCGAGGAGCTTGTCGTCGCTTACGGGCGCACGGTGGCGGTCAAGGGCATCAGCCTCGTGGTGGAGCCGGGCCAGGTGGTCAGCCTGATCGGCGCGAACGGCGCCGGCAAGACAACGGTCATGCGGGCGCTCTCCGGTCTGCTGCGCCCCCGCTCTGGGCGCGTGGTGTTCAACGGCGCCGACATCGCCGGCCAGCGTGCCCACCGCATTGCCGCAGCCGGGCTGCGCCAAGTGCCGGAGGGGCGGCAGGTGTTCGGCGAGCTGACCGTAGCCGACAACCTGCAGCTCGGCGCCTATACGCTGTCCGACCGGGCGGAACTCGCCCGCCGCCGCGACGCGGTGCTGACCCGCTTCCCACGCCTGCGGGAGCGGTTGGGCCAGTTGGCCGGATCGATGTCTGGCGGTGAGCAACAGATGCTGGCGTTCGGCCGAGCCCTGATGGGCGCTCCGCAACTATTGCTGATGGACGAACCCTCGATGGGCCTGGCCCCGCTTTTCGTGGAGGAGATCTTCAATGCGATCAGCGATCTAAGGCGGGAAGGCGTTACGATCTTGCTCGTCGAGCAGAACGCGTCGGCAGCCCTGGACGTCGCGGACTACGCCTACGTGTTGGAGACCGGCCGCATCGTGCTCGAGGGTCCGGCTGCGCAACTTGCCAATGATCCCGCCGTCATGGCGGCGTATCTCGGCGGTCACTGAGCGCGAGATCGTGATGCCAGTGGACAATCGCTGCCTCAAATTTGCCACGAGTTCTGCGTATATCCAGTGACATGCGCGGTGGACCTCCCGTCTTCCGTCAGTTAGTCAGGAGTTCAGCATGAGCCCGAAATTCGGCCTTCTTGTTGCTGTCCCGGTGGCGGTTGGCCTTCTCGCAGCCTCGCCGGCGGACGCTTATTGGCGTCGCGGTGGCGGTTACTACCGCGGCGGCGGGTTTGGTGTTGGGCCGGCGATCGCGGGTGCGGTCGTGGGGCTTGGCATTGGTACGGCTCTATCGGGCGGCTATGGCTATGGGCGCCCTTACTATGCACCGCCGCCCGTGTACTACGCGCCGCCGCCGGTCGTGTATGCTCCGCCGCCAGCTTATTACGGCTATCCGGGCTACTATCGCTAACCCACACCCGGCCCTCCCCCGCGGGGAGGGCCGGGTATGGCGCCTGTTAGACGAGCTTCGTTCGAACCGTACCGACGCCTTCGACAAAGCCTTCGAGAACATCGCCGCGCTTGACTGCAGCTACGCCCTCTGGCGTTCCCGTGAAGATCAGGTCACCCGGTTCCAGCCGCACCAGCTTGGACAGATAAGCGATCACCTCAGGCACGCTCCAAATTAGCTTATCGAGATCGGAAGTCTGCCGGACCTCGCCGTTTACCTTCAGTTCGATCTTGCCCTTGCCCGGATTAACGCCTGCCGCCGGCACCATGGTGCCGATCGGCGCGGAATGGTCGAACCCCTTCCCCATATCCCAAGGCCGGCCGAGCTTCTTGGCCTCACCTTGCAGATCCCGTCGGGTCATATCCAACCCCACCGTATAGCCCCACACGTGCTTCATCGCGTCAGCCTCGGCGATATCCGCACCCCCAGTGCCGATTGCGACGACCTGCTCCATCTCATGATGCAGGTCGGAGGTCATGGGCGGATACGGCATGTCTGCCCCACCGATCACCAGTGAGTCGGCCGGCTTGGTGAAGAAGAATGGCAGCTCGCGATCGGGATCGTGGCCCATCTCACGCGCATGCTCGGCATAATTCCGTCCAACGCAAAACACGCGGCGGACGGGGAAGCTACCACCGCCAGCGACCGGCACGGAGACCTGCGGAGGTGGCGGAATGACGTAATCGGCCATGCAAGAGAACCCTATGGTGAACCGGCCGATACTAGCCCGGCCCAATCCGATCGGCCACCCGGCTCAGTCCGCAGCGGCGCCGATCGCTCCCACGGATGCCCCGGCATGCGCCCGGACGGCATCACCGAACGAGACCAGGATGGCCCGGGACACGGCATCCGTCATCCAGTCATATTCCGGGTGCCATTGCACCCCGACTGCAAAGCCCGGCGCCGTCGCGACGCGGACCGCCTCGACAATGCCGTCCGGTGCCGTGCCCTCGGACACCAAGCCAGGGGCCAACCGGTCCATACCCTGGTTGTGCAGCGAGTTGATGCCAATCGTCGTCGCTCCGGCCACCCGGTGCAGCCAACTGCCGGGCACCACCGCGATCGCGTGCGCCTTACCGGTGCGGACGCGGCCATTCGCCTGCATCGGTGTCGAATGATCCATCCGACCGGGCAGATCCTGCAGACGCTGATGCAGCGAGCCGCCCAACGCCACGTTCAGCTCCTGCATGCCGCGGCAGATCGCCAAAAGCGGCGTGCCGTTGCGAATAGCGGCGCGGATCAGTGGCAATGTCACGTCGTCGCGCGCCGGGTCCTCCGGGGTGCCCTCGGCGTGCGGTGGGCCGTCATACAAGCTGGGCTGCACGTTGGACCGGCTACCGGTCAGGATGATGCCGTCCAGACGCGCCAGCAGCGTCGGGATATCGCAGGCACCACGACTGGCCGGGATCAACACGGGGACCGCCTGCACCACCTGCTCCGTCGCCCGGATGTAGGTGTCGGAGGCCGCGTGGTTCGGCATCCCGAACGTGCCGAACAACTTCGTGCAGCAAGAAATTCCGACGAGCGGTTTCATTCCCCCATAATGGTCAATGACTGCGACGTTTTGAAGTCAAATCCGACGCGATTGGCCGCTATCGCGAGTTGTTACCGAAAAAGCTCGGGTCGATGAAGGTGAACAGCGATTGCTCGAACGTGCCGCCGAGCTGGACGTCGAACAGGCTGACCCGCGTTTCCTGCCGTTGTGCGTCCACCACCGTCCATGACCGCAGCGCCAGCGGGTTATCGGCGAAGATCAGGGTGATCGTCCCATCGGCCGGGCTCGACGTACGCAGCATGGTCACTTGCAGCTGCCCGGGATAGCGCACGATCTGCGTGACAGTGATGTCGCCGGACAGCTTCAGGTTGTCGCGCAGCAGCAAGCCGAGCGGCGTGCGGTCCAGCGGGATGTTGGTCGTCTGCCCCAACTGCGAGTCGTGAAACACCAGCAGGCCATGCCCGGCCACGAGCAGGAACGGCGCCGGCGGGTCGTATTCGAACCGCATCCGCCCCGGCCGCTCCAACCAGGCTGTCCCGCCGCTGAGCGCGCCGTTGGGCGCGATCTGCTGAAACCGCGCCTTCAGCGTGTGAATGCCGTTGAGGTAGGCCTCCACCCGGCCGATATCGGCCTGGTCGCGGGCGGTCAGCGCCGGTTGGGCGTGGGCGAACACGGGAAGCAGGAGCGCGGCGGCGAGCAGGGTGCGACGGATCATACCCGGCGATATGCCCGTGCGGCAGGCTGGTGGAAAGGCCCAACTCCCCACCAGGGCCCATTGGAGCCGTCAGGCAGCCAGGCGTCCCGCTAAGCGCCGGCGGATCGCCTCCAGTTCGAAGCCGTCCCTCACCCGTGGCGCATAGTACGATGCCGCCCTCGGTGCCTCGTCCGGATACAGCGCCGCGTACTCCGAGGCATTGTGGAACAAGGCCCGGCTTTCATCGTCGACGAAGCTTTCCGCCAGCGCACCTTCAGCCCAGATCACCTCGTGCCGGCCAAGCTCGAGATGGAGGTAGTGGACCTCCGCACAGTGGCGCAACTGCATGATCGTCCCGCCATTCACCAGTTGGATCGCTGGCACCAGGACGCCGTCAAAATACAGCGCGTGCTCCGGCGAGACCCGCAGGTCGCGCAGTGGCAGCCCACCCCCGAGCGCCCCAGTCCGGATCAGCACCGGCAACAGATGCCCGCGACCCGCTAGGAAACGGCCGCCGTAGCTGCGCCGCCCGATCCACCTTATGGGCTCGGACCTGCCGGCCAGCGTAAACACCGTGTCGCCGATCCGCAGGCTCTCGACCGCCACGTCACCGCGCTCGGTGCGGATGCGCGTGCCCGGGCAGTAGCAAGGCGCATTCTCCGCCGTGATCAGCGTGCCGGTGCTGGTGTCCTGGGACACGTGGAAGACGATCCCGGCGTAGTCACCGGCGAGTTGCTCGGTATAGCTGGCGCCACCCTCGACCACGGTCAGGACGTCGCTGCCGTCCACCGAGGCGGACGTGGCGCCGGAGTACACCAGGTAGGCGACGTCCAGAGAGCCGCCGACGTTGAGGGTCGTGCCGCTGGCGAGGCCGCCGGCGCTGATGATCTGCCGCCCGCCGCTGTCGACCGTTTCGCCAACAGCGGTGCCGCCGCTACTGACCCGCTCGGTGGCACTTCCAACCAGTGTGCCGGCCGTGTTGGTAAAGCCCGAGATGGTGCTGCCGCTGGCGACCCCCCCGGCGTAGACGGTCTCCAGCCCCGCCGCACTGACGAAAGCTCCCGAGGCATGGCCGGAGACGGAGAGCTTGCCGCCGCTGCCGACATGCGTACTGCTCGCGATACCACCGGTCGAAACAAGTTCGAACGCGGTGAAATACGTCCCGCCGCTCGACGTGACCTGATTGCCGGACAGGGTCGTGTTCGTCGTGGTGCCGCCCGAGCGGACATATTGTCCGGCGCCGCTGGTGACCGTCTCCGCGACAGCACTGCCGCCGGCACTGACGATCTCATAGGCTGTTGCCTCGAACGACCCGGGCGCGCTGACAATGCCGAATCCCGAGATGATGGAGCCGCTCGCAATGCCGTCCACCGCCACATCGATCTGACCGCCATTGTAGACGGTGGTCCCGAGCGCCAGGCCACCGGAGCGCACGCTCTCCTCACCCAGCGCGAACAGCACGCCGGCGCTGAACACGGCATTACCGCTGACAACCGTCCCCGTAGCCGTGCCGCCCGACAACCTGAGCACCCCACCATCGGTGACCTGCGTGTTGGACGCGACGCCGCCGGCGCTGACGATTTCTACACCCGTGCGGGTCGAGGAATTGGCGACTAGCGTGTAGGAGCCCGAGAGCGTCGTGCCTGTGGTCGTGCCACCGGACGAGACATGGATCGTGCCGCTGCTGGTCACCGCGGCATTGATGGCAGATCCGGCGACATACAATTCGCCTTCGAGCTCGACCTGCGTGGCGATGGCGACGCCACCCGCCGATACGTGCTCGCTCGCAGAACCGAACGTCCCTGAGGTGGTGGAGGTCAATGTCGTCCCGGACAGCACGGTCCCGCTGTCCTGGCCACCCGTCTCGACGATCTCGATCCCGTTGGCATCCACGACCGTGCTGTAGGCGTGACCGCCAGCCTTCACGTCCTGATTTGAGTAAACAACGGTCGAGGCACCGCCCGAGCTATAGAGGCCTGTCCCGCTTACCATTGTACCGCTCGCCACGGCGCCTGCATCGACAGAGTCGTAGCCGCCCGAGGTCACGACCGTGCCGCTCGCGGTCCCACCCCCGCGAATGTCGAGATTGCCTCCGAGGCCGAGTTGCGTGGCTGTCACACGTCCGCCCGACAGCACGTCCAACAGCGCGAGATTACTGTAAATCCCGCCGCTGACGACAACCGGGCCGCCCGAACCAATTAGGCCGATGCCAACGCCGCCCGCTCCGACCGAGACCGTGCCGCTCGCGAGGATTTCGGTCCCGCTCGCCGTTCCGCTCACGAACAGAAACGCGCCGTCGGCGACCGTGCCGCTGAGAGCGGTGCCGCCATACTGCACCGTCTCGACGTCGCCACTGCCCAGATAGGTCGTGCTCGTATTGCCGGCCGTGACAACGACTGTGCTCAAAGACTCTCTCCCGAAACGATCCAGTAACTCGTTGCGCTATACGACAAAGATTTTAGGATAGCGAGCCGGTGCCGGACCAACGCGCACGATATGCAAGATAGGCGGGCCATGAGCGTGCGCTTCAGCGAATGCGACGTCGTCATCGTCGAGTTTGCGGCAACACGCGTGGCCGTCTTCGCCCATCGCGGTGACCCGGCCTTGATCGGTACGAAAATGCAAAAATTCATTGCGTGGCGCAAACAGGCCGGATTGCCGCCCAAGGTGAGCGCCACCTTCAACATCCTCACGACGATCCGAAACCCGCGGCCGCTATCCGCTATTCGCTCAGCGCGGGACGCTGTTTCCGGATATACCGGAGCAGGAGACCACTACTGAGCTGGACCTGCCGCTGGCATAGCAAGCCGCCGTCACGCCTTTTCCACGAAACGGTCCAGCACGCGTTTGTCGCCGGCTTTGTCGAACTGCACGTCCAGCCGGTCGTCGCTGACCGCATTGACGATGCCGTAGCCGAACTTCTGGTGGAACACCCGCGTACCGACCGCCATCTGGTCCTCCCGCTTGGGCCGGGCCGGCTGCTCCCAGACCTCGGTCACGCGGGGGCGGCGGGCAGCGAGCGGGAACTGTCCGGTGAACACCGTCGGCGCCGTCAGCCGCTGTTCGCGCGCCATAGCAGCGGAGCCCGCACGCTGGATATGCTCCTCCGGCAGTTCGTCGATGAAGCGGGACGGGATCGAACTCTGCCAATTGGCATACAGCAGCCGGTTGGCCGCGTGGCTGATGATCGCGCGGCGCCGCGCACGGGTGATGCCGACATAGGCGAGCCGGCGTTCCTCCTCGAGCCCCTTGTTGCCGTTCTCGTCCATCGAACGTTGCGACGGGAACAGCCCCTCCTCCCAACCCGGCAGGAACACCGTGTCGAACTCCAGGCCCTTGGCGCCGTGCAGGGTCATCATCGACAACCGGTCGGTGTCTCCCTGCTGCTCGTTCTCCATCACCAGGCTGACGTGGTCGAGGAAACCGGACAGCGTCTCGAACTCCTTCAGCGCCTGCATCAGCTCCTTGAGATTTTCCAACCGGCCGGGTGCTTCGGGCGATTTGTCCTGCTTCCACATCTCGACGTAGCCGCTCTCGTCCAGCATCACCGCAATCGCGACCACGTGGCCCTCCTGCTCCAGCAGCTTGCGCCATTGGCCGAAGCTGGTGAGCAGCGTGCGCACCGATTGGCAGGCCTTGCCCTTCAGCGTGCCGTCTTGCGTCACCCGGTCGGCGGACTCGTACAGCGACACGTGGTGCTCGCGCGCCACCAGATGCATGGCACGCAACGCGACGTCCCCCACGCCGCGGCGGGGCAGGTTGATGATGCGCTCGAACCCCAGATCGTCCGCCGGGGATTGCAGCACGCGCATGTAGGCAACGGCGTCGCGGATCTCCTGCCGTTCGTAGAACCGCAGCCCGCCGACCACGCGATACGGCAGGCCCAGCGTCAGCATCCGCTCCTCGAACGACCGGGTCTGAGCGCTTGTACGGACCAGGATTGCGATCTCGTTCAGGGGGTGGCCATCGCGACGCAGCGCCTCCGCCTTGTCGCCGACCATGCGCGCCTCCTCCTGCGAGTCCCACAGGCTGACCACGCTGACCGGCTCGCCGGCCGAGTCGTTGCGGCCGGAGCGCAGCGTCTTGCCGAGCCGGCCCTCGTTGTGCGCGATCAGGCCGGAGGCCGCGGCCAGGATCGGCGCGGTCGACCGGTAGTTGCTTTCGAGCCGGACGATCTGGGCGCCGGGGAAATCCTTTTCGAAGCGCAGGATGTTCTCGACCTCTGCGCCCCGCCAGGAATAGATCGACTGGTCGTCGTCGCCGACGCAGCAGATGTTCTTGTGCTCCTGTGCCAGTAGGCGGAGCCACATATACTGGACCAGGTTTGTGTCTTGGTATTCGTCCACCAGGATGTAGCGGAACATCCGGTGATATTGCGCCAGCACCTCCGGGTGCTCCCGCAGGATCTCGGTCACGTGCAGCAGCAGGTCGCCAAAATCGGCCGTGTTCAGCGCGGTCAGCCGCGCCTGGTAGGCTGCATACAGCCGCTTGGCTTCACCGCCGGCGAAGTCCGTGTCCTCCGAGGGCGTGACGCGTGCAGGCGTCAGGCCGCGATCCTTCCAGCGTTGGATCACCGCCATCAACGCCTGCGGGGCCCAGCGCTTCGGATCGATCCGCCCCGCCTCCATCACCTGCTTTAACAGGCGAAGCTGGTCATCGGAGTCCAGGATGGTGAAGTTGGACTGCAACCCGACCAACTGCGCGTGACGCCGCAGCATCCGGGCGCACAAGGCGTGGAAAGTGCCGAGCCATAGCCCCTCGGCCGGCTGCCCCAGAATGGCACCCACCCGCTCCCGCATCTCCCGGGCGGCCTTGTTGGTGAAGGTGACGGCCAGGACCTGGTTCGGGAAGGCCCGGCGCGTCAGCAGGATATGGGCGAACCGGGTGGTGAGCACCCGTGTTTTGCCGGTGCCGGCGCCGGCCAGCACCAGCAGCGGTCCGTCCACCGTCTCGACGGCAGCGCGTTGTTCGGGATTGAGCCTGGCAAGGTAGTCGGTCATGGGCAGGAAATGGTATCGCCCGGCGGCGCTGGGAATAGAAGCCCTGCCGCTCCGGTCAGATTAGATCAGGTCGTGGCGCCAGGTCACACCTTGGCGCAGCACCCGCGCGGGCACACCGCCCGCGACGACATTGGCCGGAATCTGTCCGGTCACGACGGCGCCGGCGCCGATCACCGCCCGGCACCGATATGGCTGCCCTTGAGCAGCGTCGCGTTCTGCCCGATCCACACCTTGTCCTCGATCGTCACATCGCGCGCCGGGTTCAGGCGGGATCCGGTCACGATGTCGATCAGCGAGTGCATATCGCTGACCATCACGTCCACTCCGCCGGCGAACAGGCACCCCTTCCC
>CAXTCJ010000027.1:42313-50260 GCA_964242215.1 uncultured Acetobacteraceae bacterium
CCAGCCCGGTCAGCCTGGCACCGGCTCCGCGCCGCGCACCCGCTTGGGCTGGCGCTTCCTCGCGGCCGGCGGGCCGGTCAGGGTGGCGATCAGGGTCTCGTAGTTCCGGATGTAATCGTCCATGTCGAGATGCAGCTCGGCCCAGCGACGGGCGTTCGCACGGCGCTCCTGCACCGCCGGGCCGCCCTCCAGGGTCTCACCGATGCGGTCCGCCAAGGCGCCGGGATCGAAGAACGGGCTCAGCAACCCGGTCTTGCCGTGGGTAATAAATTCCCGCACCGGCGCCGTATCGCTGCCCACGATGGCGCAGCCGATCGCCAAGGCCTCCCGCAGCGACCACGACGCGACGAAAGGATAGGTGAGGTACACGTGTGCATCCGAGCGCTGCAGCAGGCGAAGATAGGATTCGTAGTCCAGTTTCCCCGGAAAATGCACGCGGCTGGTGTCGAGCGTGGAGCCGACCTCCGCCAGCATGTGCTCACGCCAGGTGCGATCGGGGAGGCGCGAGCCGTAACTCACATCGTCACCGCCCACGACGATCGCGCGGGCGTTCTTGTTGGTGCGCAATACGGCAGGCAAAGCGCGCAGCATCACGTGGAAGCCGCGATACGGCTCCAGATCACGCGCGACATAGGTGATGAGGTGTTCGTCGGCGCGAACGGTAACGCCGCCGACGATGGTGTCCGTCCGCGTCTCGGTCAGCGGCGCGCATTTCTGCAGGTTCACCCCCTCCCGCAGCAGGTGGATATTGGGCTGCGACCACTCCGGATAGGTATCGAGCTGAAACTGAGTGGGGGTCTGTCCGGTTCCGGGATTGGTGAGCGCCAGCAGGTTGACGGCGTTCTTGGCACGGATCGCCGAGTAGCTACTGGCACCGATCCTGAACTCGGGGTCGAAGCCGACGTCAAGCCCTTGCAGGTGATAATAGAACTCGTGATAGCCCAGCAGGGGAATATCGGGCCACACATCCGGCAGGTTCAGCAGCTCCCCCCAGCCATGATGGCCGATGATGATGTCGGGCCTGAAGCCGAGCGCCTTGACCTGGTTGGCCGCCTTGGCAACCGCCTCGGCCCGGGCCATCGCATGTGAGAAGTCCCGGGCGTCCGAATGGGTGGGGGCACCGGGACGAAGCGGCGGCTTGTAGGTGATCCGGCGGACGCCCGGCATCGAGTTGGCATTGGGCTCGCAGATGAACACGACGTCGTGTTCATGCTGCGCGAGCAAATGTCGGACCAGGTGTAAGAACTGCCCGGGAAAATTCTGGTGGACGAATAAGTACTTCATTTCAAATGCAGGCGGGCTTTGTTCCAATGACTCGGCGGGCTGGCGGGGTCACGCGACACGTACGACCGACCGCCAACTGCAGAAGCGCAACGCTCTCCCGGACGCACCTTGAACGCAAGGGTGGCTAGCCGCGACGCCCCTTCGGCGGCGTCCCAGGGATGGGTTTTTCGGCTGCGGAACGTCCCTTACCCTTGGCAGGCGCGTCCCGTTTGCCTTTCGGATCAGTCTTCAAGGCGACTTCGGCCGCCGGTTCGGCACTTGCGGCCGAGCTCGCGACGGCGCGTTGTTCGCCAAGCGGCACCACGCTGATGCAGAACGCCTCGAGCGGCGCCAGACTGGCCGCATCGCACGCCTCGCCGGCTCCGACCGGGCCGATCGCGGTGCCATCCGTGAAGGTCGCGCTGACCTCGACGGTATGCGTCTCGGCCGCCGTGCCGCGCAGGCGCACGCGCAAGCCCAGGATTGGCAACGCCATGCCTCGGCTACCGCAATACTGCCCACCCTCCGCCCAAGGGGAGAGCCAGCCCCGACCCAACACCGCCTGGTACTCGATCTCGGCCGGAATCACCGCGGCGTGACGGGGAGAGATCGCAAACCCTTCCACCCAGCGCTGGCTGCCGCGATCCCCGACCCATTCGCCAAGCCGCCCAAGCACGTCGCCGCGGATCTGTAGGTGGGCGGCGATTTCCGACTGGGCGGCGACCTCGCCGTCGGTCTGCGGGGGGGCGATGGGGACGGCGGATTGGTGCAGGGCTTGGGGGGGGGCCGAAACGGCCCCGGACAGCTTCGTCACCTGCAGTTTGGGGGGTTCGTGCTCGCTGCCACTGGCCTGGTAGATCGTCATCAGCACCTGGGCAGGGCCACGTGCGACCCGGATCATCGCCGCCGAATCCAGTGCGCCCAGCCAACCGTCTTCGCTGAAGCCGGTAATGACGACGTTGCCCGGGCCTTGGTTCGGCGGCAGCGACACGCGGGCACCAGGCAAGCCGGTAGCCGGATCCGGAGGGGCCGAGCCGGGGCTGTGATATACGCAGTAGATGCCGGCCTCCAGCTGCATCAGGTGGGCGGACACCTTCAGCTCTAGAACCAATTGCGGAGGAGAAGCGGCGTCGGACATGCGGGCGCTCATGGGTTGGGAGGACTGTGTGCGTCAGATGGCAGGATTTTGCCGGGATGGCGATGGGGAACGACCCAGTTCTTGCCCGACTAGCGGCTCCGTACGTGATCGCGCGGTGGGGCGCAGCAGCCAATTGTTCACGGCGGACGGCGGCATACCCAGGGGCAAGACTTCCCCCCAGCCGGTGCGGCGGACACGCTCGGCCGGCGCGCCAAGGTCGAACACGACGGCCCGCAGGCCCGCGCGCCAGGCCAACCCCAGGGTGAAACACCAGGTTTCAGGCCATACCGACGGAATCAGGGCGATGTCGGCGTCCTGCTGCCGGATCAGCGCCTCCCCATCGGCCTCCGGGTATTGGCCCGTGATGAACACAGGGCCCGCAGCGAGCATGCGCTCGTCGTCGGCCGTATAGCCCACCACGGTGAAGCGCAGCGGCAATGACCGCGCTGCAGCGTCGCGCACGCATCCGAGCAGGACTTCGAACCCCTTCTCCACCCCGATGCCGCCGATCACGCAAACATGCCGGATCGGACGGGTGGGCGGTGGCTCGGGCAGGGTGTTGTCTTCCTCCCAGGGCGTCACCGCGGGCAGCACCGCGGGAAAATGCCGCCGAATGCGGGTCGCCACGTCGAAGGCGGGCGCCACCACCTGACGTGCTCCGCCGAGCAGCAGAGTGGACCGGGCGACCAGGGAGGCGGGGCCGATGTCCTCCTCGAGGTTGCTGCCGTGGTCGGCAACGCAGGCTTCGCACCCGGCGATGGGCGGCTCGCCGCAGTAGCTGTGCTCCGGCACTAGGGCGATACGGGCGCAGAAGCTGGCATAATCATGCACGAAGACGTCGTACGGCACCCCCAGGCGCTCGGGCAGACGCAGCAGTTCGGGGCTATGCCCGAGTGTATGGTGCAGCTCGACTCGCGCCACCCGGTCGGTCCGCAGCAGTCGCAGCAGGCCGTCCCACTCCGCAGGCAGGCGGTAGCGCAGGTTCGGTGTGTCACCATCGCCGACCACGCAGGAATCGCCATCCGGACGGATCACGATCGGGCGGACCGAGGCGGAACGCAGCGCATTCGCCCGCTCCCGCACGACTCGGTCCACCCCGCCCCCAGCGGCGTGCGTCACCAGCACGACGGAAGATTGCTCGCGGCCGTCTCGCCAGCGCAGAACGTCCATGCGCCGCCGGGCCGGGCCCAGCGGGTCGCGGCCGATCCAATCGGCGACCATGGCGCCGTAGCCGGGGTGCAGCCGCTCGAGTTGGGCACCGTTGCGGGTCAACAAGTGCCGCCGGGCTGCGCCGAAGGACGCGCCGCCCTCGTGTGACACGAAGCAGCCAGGTGCTGCGACATGTCGCCAGCCGCGGTGGCGGGCCCGCAGACACCAGTCATTCTCCTCGCCGTAGCCCTGTGCCCAAAGGTCCTCGCGCAGCAGGCCGACGGCATCGAGGCAGTCGCGCCGGATATACATGCAGAACCCGACGGCCACGGGGATGTCTAGTGTGGCGAGGCCGTTGGCGCGCCGAGCCAGCGCCGAGATCGACACCGGGTCGGGCATCGAGTTGGGTGTGTTGCGTTTAGGGTAGCTCAGGATGGTGGCGTCATTGGAGAGCGGACATGCGCTGCCGATGTCGGGGGCGCTATGGGCCGCCTGGGCAAGATGCTGCAGCCAACCAGGGGGCACCACCGTGTCGCTGTTCAGCAGCACCACGTCCCGACGGGCAGCCGCGCGCAGCCCCGTGTTGGCCGCGGCGGGAAACCCGCGATTCGCCGGCAGACGATGCAGCACGATGCGCCCTGCGGCCGCCAACCCGTCCAAAGCCTGCCCGAGTTCGGCATCGACGCCGCCATCGTCCACGACATGCAGCCGGCTGCCATCCAGCAGGGTCGGCAGGACCGAGTCGAGGCAAGCCATCGCGGTTCGCAAGCCGCGATACACCGGCACGATGACATCGACCGGCGGGCGCCGAGCCTGACCGGTTGGCGGTGGTCCGACGACATCGGCCCAAACGGGTGTGAAGCTCTGCTCCAGCCCGGCCGCGCTACGGCGTTCCAGACCGGGATCGATCGGACTGCCCCAGAGCGGCTGACCCGAGACCACCTCGACCGGCCCTATCGGGATCGCCTCTGCCGCCACAGCGAAGCGCATCAAGCGTGCCAGCGGCCGGCCGGACTCGGGCTGCTCGAGAGGCATCCTGGCTACGACCCGGCTTTGGCTGCCGTCTGCGAGGCGAAGTTCGACCACCGGGGCACGTTCGGGATTGTTGGGATGCCACGCCCAACCTGTCAGCCCCCCCTCCGGCGTGGCCGCGACGAACCCCTCGACCGCATCCAAAGCCTGCAAGTCGATCGGGCTGCCGAGCAGGGCCACGCCGCCCCGGCTCACGGCAAGGCTTCTACCCGGTGGAATACGGATACCCTTGGCAGTCCAGCGTCCCGTCAGTGGCACCCCGTCCAGAACCAGGTCGGCCGGGCCATCGGCGTGCAGTCGTCCAGCGGGGTCGGACGCACACCAACCGGGCCTGCCCGTCGCCGTCGCGACCGCGGCGGCAAGACCGTGCGTGTCGGACCGGATCGCGTGCCGCGACAACGCGGGCTGCATGGCTTCTGCGGCCGC
The DNA here is from genome assembly GCA_964242215.1 of uncultured Acetobacteraceae bacterium. Classification (GTDB taxonomy): domain Bacteria; phylum Pseudomonadota; class Alphaproteobacteria; order Acetobacterales; family Acetobacteraceae; genus LMUY01. The sequence continues at coordinate 47,322 of CAXTCJ010000027.1, forward strand.
GGACCAGTTCCGTAGCTGGACGGCAGCGGCAGCAAGACCGATCCACGCCTCCAGCAAGTCCCATCGGGCAGCAATCGGTGCAAAGAGGGCTCTTGCCGCCGAAAAGTCGCCGCCATTTAGGCAGGCGAGCGCCAGACTTAGCGCAATGACGTCGTCGTTGGGCACGATCCGCCTCGCCCGCTCCAACCACCGCCGCGACTCCGCCGCGTCTTGTGCTTCACGTCCGCGATTGAGCGCATCCGAGGCCAAGTCGAACCACATCTCGTCGCTAGTGCGCGTGGTGGACGGCCGGCGATGTGAAATCGCACCTTGGCTCTGTGACGGCGGATCCGGGGCTGGCGATTTTGCTGGCACGTCCGACCCTTGACCCGAGCCCCAGTTTACATCGTAGTCAGGGGGAATTGCGAGGTCGAGACAGGCCGTCGGTATGACGGCCGGCAGTATCTTCAGTCCGCAGCCGACGCCGCCTGCAATTGCGTAGCCTCGTAAGCGGTGAGGGCGGCCAGGTCGGCCTCGACATCCTTCACGTGTTGCGCCTGCGCCTGCTCGAACCAGAAGCGCGCTTGCTGTAGGTTCTGCTCACCCGCCAGATTACGGGCCAGGTAGCGTCCCAGCATCATCTGCGCAAAGCCATGCCCCCGCTCCGCTGCTTTACGGAACCATTGTTGGGCTAGCGGCCGGTTTGGCTCGACTTCGTGACCGCCGCCGTACAACGCGCCGGTGGCAAACATCGCACCGACATGCCCCTCGTCGGCGGCCTTGCTGAACAGGACCAAAGCAGCTTGGTGGTCGCGCAACCCGCCACGCCCGTTCACAAGCATCTCGGCCAAGGCGACGCGAGCGTCCAGCAATCCGGCGTCGGCGGCGCGCGTAATCCACTCACGCCCGCCAGCCTCGTCGCGGTCGACACCACGACCCTCGGCGAGCATCCGGCCATACCAATACTGCGCCGTGACGATGCCCTCGGCCGCCTTGCGCAGCCAGACAGCCGCCCGGCGCTCGTCGCGCTCGATGCCAACGCCCTCGGCGAGGCACACCCCGAAGTTGAAGGCCGCCACCAAGTCGCCGCTGTCGGCGGCTTGCTCGAACCACTCGCGGGTGCGGATCTTATCTTCTTCGTCGCCACCGCGCTGAAGCAGCAGGTTGGCCAGATCGGACTGCGAGGCCTTGTCACCCGCCTCTCCAGCGCGGCGGAACCAGCGAGCGGCCTCGTCGGGATCGCGCGCGACGCCGGCACCGGTCAAGTGCAGCAATCCCAGGGCCCGCGCTGCAGCTGCGTGGCCCTGCTCGGCGGCCCGGCTGAACCACATCGACGCCTCAGCATAGTTGGGGGGCAATTCGCCACCCTTGGCATAGAGGTCGCCCACCATGGCCGCTGCCTCGGCATCACCGGCCAACGCCGCCCGCCGGAGCCAGGTCTCGCCACTGACGCGATCCTGCTTGATGCCGCGCCCCTCCATCAAAGCCAACCCATAGCGCGCCTGCCCCGGACGAACGCCTGATTCGGCCGCTTGGCCGTAGAGGACCGCGGCACGTGCCTGGTCGCGCTCCACGCCGAGGGAATAATCGTACATTACGCCGAGCAGGTAGCGTGCCATCGGGAGCCCCGTCTCGGCGGCCTCCCCCATCAGCTTGGCCGCTTCCTCCCGCTGGGCCTGGGTCGGCTCGCCGCGAACCAACATCAGCGCGAGCCCGAGCTTGCCCTGGGCGCTTCCCAGACCGGCCGCCTCTCGATACCGCAACTCGGCCTCCGCCGCGTCGCGCATGTCTTCTGGGCCGGACGTCAGGATGGTTGCTAGGACGGCCTTTCCTTCGGCCGATCCCGAATCAGACGCCTTTCGCGCCCAGTCGATGGCGGAGACGTAGTCCGGCCCGGAGGTGTTGCCCGCTTCGAACAAGGCAGATGAGCGCCCGCCTTGCGTCCCGCGAACGAGGCCATGCAGGCAAAGGGCGGCTAGGCGAGCCTGTGCTTCAGCGTGCCCCGACGATGCAGCCCGCTGGAACCAGATGGCGGCTTCCAACACCGAGGGCGGCACACCGGTCGCCTCCATGTAGCAGCGCCCGACACGGAACTGAGCCTCCACGTCGCCCGACTTGGCGGCCCGGCCAAACTGAGCGAACGCCTTGGCCGGATCGCCGGCCTGCAACAAACGCTCTGCCCGCCGCAGACTGGACCCAATTGGAAGCGCGCCAGAGAGCCGAGAAAACATCGCCTTCAAGCCGCCATCCTCCTTTCAATACAAAGCTACGCGTCATCACCCCGCAGATTAGGGTTCGCGCATGCCATCCATGGCGACCGGCAACACCCTGCTAAGCATGTAAGTGAGGACAGTACGTTTTCCGACCATTATATCGGCCGTGATCGGCATCCCGGGCACGATGTGGAACTTGGGCGGAGTATCGTGCAAGTTGACCTTGTCAATTGATATCTTAACCCGGTAATAGGCCTGTCCAGGGTCCGGAGCCACAGCACCGTTGTTCGGATCTGTGCCGTGAGTAATAGTATTAGGCGTTGTTGTGCTGGTGAAGCTATCAGGACTTACGACCATTACAGTACCTTGCGCGGCCCCATATTGCGAGAAGGGGAAGGTATCGAATTTCAAAGTCACATGGTCACCCGGTCGAACATAGCCAGCGTCGCTACCCAAAATCGTGCCATCGACCTCAAGCGGCGCACCCTGCGGGACGAGTAGCAGCAACTGATCACCCGATTGCATGACGGATCCTACGGAGACTGACGCGACCGTCAGCACCGTTGCATCCTGGTCCGCACGAATTTCAACCAACTTCGACCTGAGCGTATTCTTCGTGAGGTCGCCCTGTGCCGCATCCAGCAGACGTTGAGCGGTCGTTAGATCAGTTATGTTCTGCGACTTCCAATTCTGGTCGTCGCCGGCTGCCTCGGCCTTCATCGCCTGCAAATCGTTGGCCGCTGACTT
>CAXTCJ010000028.1:0-49336 GCA_964242215.1 uncultured Acetobacteraceae bacterium
ACGGCGTGCGGGCGGTGGACGTGTTCTACGTCAAGGACGTGTTCGGCCTGAAGGTGGAGAACGAGCGCAAGCTGACCGCCCTGCGCGCGGCCCTGCTGGCGGCGCTGGGTGGCCCGGACGAGCCCGCCCCACTGCCGGCGCCACCCCATCGCCAACCCCGCCGCCGCATTGGCGCCGCATGAAAGGCTTGACGTCGATGCGTGCGCGTGTTGCTCCCAGACGCCGTTTCAGTGGATGCCGCCTCATGGCTCGCCTGCTTGCCGTCGTCCTCCTCCTCGTTTCGGTTGCCCCGCATGTGCGGGCCGCCGACTTACCCTCGTTCCTGCAGCGCGGCGACGCGTTCTGCACCAGCGAGGCCGACTTCAACGACCTGGTGGCCCACGGACACGTCCGTGCGAATTCCGCGATTGAAACCTGCATCGTCATTACCAAGCCGACCCGGGTAGCCGTGATGCGCGGGCAGGGCGGGGTGAAGTCGATGGTACGGGTGATGGACGGTCCCTATTCCTGGGAAATCGGCTGGACCAACGGCAAGCTGCCGCTCGCGAGCTAGACCTCATCGCCTGATTGTCTGGAGCTTCCCGAAGGAGCACGTCGATGGCAGCCCACAGCACGAGCGAGAAGCAGCACAGCTTGGCCGCGTTGGCGCATCGTGTGCTGCCCGCCGGCGGCTTCGGCAACATGGCGAGCGAAACCGTCATCCGCGAGGGGCGCGGCGGCCGGGTGTGGGATGTCAGCGGCAACGAATACGTCGACTACCTGCTCGGCTCCGGCCCCATGCTGGTCGGCCACGCCCATCCGGAGGTCAACGCTGCCGTCGTGGAGCAGGTCGGCTTAGGCTCCACCTTCTTCGCGAACAACGAGCACGGCATCCTGCTGGCCGCCGCCATCGTGGACGCGGTCCCCTGCGCCGACCAGGTGCGCTTCGCCAGCAGCGGCACGGAGGCGGACGCCTATGCGATGCGGCTGGCCCGCGCCTTCCGCCGCCGCAGCAAGATCCTGAAGTTCGAAGGCGGCTACCATGGCATGAGCGATTGGGGCCTGCTCAGCCTGTGGCCGAAGGAGCCGAGCAATTCCGGCCGCGCCGTGCCGGACACCGCGGGCATCCCGGCGAGCGTGGCCGACGAGATGCTGGTGGCGCCGTTCAACGACCTGGCCGCCGCGCGCGACCTGATCCATGCGCATCGCGACGACTTGGCAGGCGTGATCGTGGAGCCGATGCAGCGCCTCGTGCCTCCGGCGCCGGGCTTCCTGCAGGGGCTGCGCGACGTCACCGAGGAATACGGCATTCCGCTGATCTTCGACGAAGTGGTCACCGGGTTCCGCCTGTCGTATGGCGGCGCGCAGGACTATTACGGCGTCGTGCCGGACATCTGCACCCTGGGCAAGGTGATCGGCGGCGGCTTTCCGCTCTCGGCCGTGGCCGGGCGGGCCGACATCATGGCGCATTTCGACGTCGATAAAGCGGGGGCCGGCGGCTTCATGCCGCAGATCGGCACGCTCAGCGGCAACCCGGTGGCGGCCGTCGCCGGGCTGGCCACGCTGCGCATCCTGCAGCGCCCCGGTGCCTACGACCGCATCTTCGCCACCGGCCGCGCGGTGTGGGCGGGGATGGCGGCGGCGCTGCACGAGGCCGGGTTGCAAGCGCTGGTGGTCGGCGAGCCCGCGATGTTCGACGCGCTGTTCACCACACGCAGCGCCGTCACCGATTACCGCGGCACGATGGACGTGGACCGCGCGCTGAGCCGCCGCTTCAACGACCTCGTCCGCGAACACGGCGTCTTCAAGAGCGACAACAAGATGTACATCTCACTCGCGCACGACGAGCGGGACGTGCAAGACACCATCGCAGCCTTCACCAGCGCGGCCCGGCAACTCGCCTCCGAGATGACGTAACGGCACCGCGGTCCACGCAGCGGAAACTCGGCGGCGGCGGGGCCGTTTGGCAGGGAAGCCCCTCGCGCGGAGCAACGCCATGAAGCCGCCTACCACCTCCCTCGACAAGAACGGCAACCTTCTCGTGCACCCTGCTGGCGGTGTGCAGGTTGGTCACCCGACAACCCTGTATGACCCGTCAGTCCACGACGACCAGATCGTTGTGATGTTCGAGACGTTTGCAGATGCCCAGGCGGCGCTGGATCGGCTCGAGGCGGAGGGAATAGCCGCGGGTGCCTCCATCACCGATCGGACGTCCGATGGTGCGAATGCCGGGGTGAACAGTGAAGGCGGCAACACCGGGCTATGGGGCAGCCTCAAAGGGTTGTTCGCGCCGGATGACGAGGTGCATGGACTCGCCGAGGGCGTGCGCCGCGGCCACGCCTTGCTGGTCCTGCACCCCGAACTGGACAGCCGGGACCGTGTAATCCAGGTGCTCGAGGCGTCCAACCCAATCAATTTCGATGCGCGGTTGGAGCAGTGGCGGACTGCCGGCTGGAAGAACCTGCAGGCGCAGGAAGATGCAACGATGGGTGCTGAGTCGGTCGCGCGGCCCCGCGTCGGCGTGCGAGACGAAACGCTCGGCAGCGGCTCGATCCGGCGCTACTACACACCTCGCACCCCTTAGTGCAGTTCGCCGCTACCTGCTTTTACGGCGGGTGGCGGCGAAGCAGGGGTGCTCGGCCAATGCCGGCACCCCCACAAGACAATTATGCTCCCATATGCAGCGGAACCGGGGGATCGTTCTCTGGGTCAGGATCCCCACCCGGCGGAGGCAATTCCACAGGCGTGGGCATCGGGCCATCCGGATCGTCCATCGGCGGTGGGATGGGCTGGCCGGGGGGTGGCACAGGTTCCGGCATTTGCGCGTGGAGCATAGGCGCCTCCTTGTTCTTGACGTTGCTCGCACCCTGGCATGACGGCGGGCGCCAGCCCACCAGTGATACAGCAGGGCCAACCATCAGGTTAGCCCGGACGCTCGCAAGCTGACACCCGAGGCCTCAGACCGGCGTGGTGGGCGCCGAGGTTCAAGCGGGCAGCGCGCGAATCCGCCGCATCAGCCATAGGCCCAGCAGCGAGGCGAGCACGAACAGGCCGCCTGCGAGCACCAACTGCTCGTTGCGATCCACGCGCACGCCGCCCCCTAGCAACGCGAAAACCACGGTTTGCGGGACATAGCCGATCAGTGACGCCAGCAGAAATGGGCCCATCGCCACCGCCGAGACGCCCGCCAGCAGGTTCAGCAAGATGTTGCTGCCGACCGGCAGCAGCCTCAGCGTCAGCGTGGCGCCGAACGGATGGCGGCTGAGCTGACCGTCCAGCCTTGCGAGCCGCCCGGTGATCCGGCGCGCGGCCCAGTCCCGGGCGACAACGCGGGCCCAGAGGAAGTCGGCGGCACACCCCGCCAGCTCAGCGATCAGGGCCAGCACGCAACCCGGCCAGGTGCCGAAACCGAGCCCGGCGGCATAGGCCACGACCTGGCGCGGCACTCCGACGGCGCAGGCGATGGCGGCGAACAGCACGAACCCGGCCGGACCGGCCTGGGCGGGTGCGTCCAGCGCACTCCGCCCCCAACCGCTTCGCAGCGCGAGGCCGGCGATCAGCAACCCGCCCAGCAGCAGGATAGGCTTCCAAAGCAGGCCGAAGACGCGGGCCGAAGGGGTCAGAGTGAGTCCTCCGGGGTCTCCACGACCGGGCGCTTCCACCGCCGCTGCAGCCAGTATACGCCGGCGAGGTCGAAAATCCCGACCCACAGCCGGTCGAATGTGCCGTAGTTGGAGTTGCCCCGCACACGCGGTCGGTGATTGACCGGCACAGAGACGACCCGGCCGCCTTCCCGGATGAACAAAGCCGGCAGATAGCGGTGCATGTGATCGAAATGCGGCAGGGCCAGGAATGCCTCCCGCGGGAACACTTTGAGGCCGCAGCCGGTGTCCGGTGTGGCATCCCCCAGCAGCTTGGCGCGAATACCGTTCGCCCAGCGAGACGCCAGGCGCTTGGTCTGCGAGTCGCGCCGGGTCACCCGGTGGCCGGCGGTGAGCACCAGACCGGTCGCGGCCTGCGCCTGGGCCAGCAAGGCCGGGATGTCCGCCGGGTCGTTCTGGCCGTCGCCGTCCAGCGTGGCGATCCAGGGCGCGCGGGCCGTGCGCACGCCGGTCACGATTGCAGCACTCTGCCCGCAGGCGGTGCGGTGGCGGCGGACCACGAGCGGAACCTTGCCCTGCAGTTCCGATAGACTTTGCCGAGTCGTATCGGTACTGCCATCATCCACGTAGATGATTTCGTGGGGTATCGCCACCAAAGCGGCCTCTATTTCAGCAATCAACGGCGCGATATTCGGGCCCTCGTTACGCACGGGCACGACAACGGAAAGGAGGGGCATGCGTTCGGTCATTCGGCGGCGGGACGTAGCACTCGCGCGAACGTGGCGCAAAAACCCGGTTTAGGCCGCTGCCAATTATTGCGAAATGTCTCTATGGATGTGGACGATGCCGTTCGATCTTGACTCCCCCCATCACCGCCTCGAGACGAACCGTGACGCGCGGAACCGCCGGCTGGTCGCTTGGTGGTTGTTCGTCGTCTGTGCGATGCTGTGGGTGATGATCGTGCTGGGCGGGGCCACGCGACTGACCGGCTCGGGGCTGTCCATCATGGAGTGGGCCCCGCTGTCCGGCGCGCTTCCCCCGACATCCGAGGCCGAGTGGAAGCGGCTGTTCGCGCTCTACCAGCAGATCCCGCAATATGCCCTGGTCAACCAGGGGTTTGGCCTGGACGGCTTTAAACACATCTTTTGGCTGGAATGGACCCACCGCCTCTGGGGCCGGCTGATCGGGGTGGTGTTCCTCCTGCCATTGATTTTGCTGACACTGCGCGGAGCCATCCGGCGTGGCCTATGGCTGCGGCTGGCCGGGTTGTTCGTTCTCGGCGGGCTGCAGGGGGCGGTCGGCTGGTTCATGGTCGCGTCCGGCTTTGCGGCGGACAGCACCGCCGTATCGGCCTATCGGTTGGTCGCCCATCTCGCCTTGGCATTGCTATTGTACACTGCAATCCTGTGGACCGCGCTCGGCGTGCTGCGACCCGGCGGCCCCGCAATACGGCGCGACAAGGGGTTGGGATGGCTGCTGACGGGAGCAGCCGTGCTTCTGCCGCTGACCATCGTGGCGGGCGGGTTCGTCGCCGGGCTGCATGCGGGGCTGGTTTACAACACGTTCCCATGGATGGGCGACGGGCTGATACCGCCGGACTACGCGGCGCTGCAACCGTTCGCGCGTAACCTGACCGAGAACATCGCCGCCGTGCAATTCGACCACCGCCTGTTGGCCACCTGCACGGCCGTCGTGGTGGCCGCTGCTGCCTGGGTCGGAACGCGTGCCAGCCAACCGCGCGGGGTAAGGCTGGCGGCCCTCTGCATGGGCTTCGCCGTTGCGGCGCAGTACTGCCTGGGGGTCGCAACGCTGCTGTGGGTCGTGCCGGTCGCATTGGCCACGGCCCACCAGGGCGTTGCCATCCTGCTGCTCACGGCGACCGTCGTCACGATCCATTTGCGCCGGCGGACGCCGTGATCGTGGACGGACGGACGGACGTTCCCGCCGAGGCGCTGGCACACGCCGCTGCCGCGGTATCGCGCGCGGAGCAGGCACTGGCCGCTGCCTCGGCCAGGTCGGAGCCGGCGGTGCAGCTCAACTCCGGGGCGCAGGCCCGTTTCCTCGCGACCATGAGCCACGAACTGCGCACGCCGCTGAACGTCGTCATCGGTTTCTCCGAGGCGATGATGCGCGATGCCGGCGGTGCGCTGACTCGGGAACAGTCGGTCGAATATGCCGCCTCCATCAACGAGGCCGGCCGCCAATTGCTGACGCTGGTTGATGTGATCCTGGACGTGGCGAGGGTCGAGGCAGGGCAGTTCGATCTACCGTCCGACCTGATGGATGTCGGCCATCTGATCGGCATGACGGTGGCCCAGCATGCCGACAACGCTGCGACAGCAGACCTCTCGTTGCAGGCCGACACACCCGCGGGCCTGCCGTTGTTGCGCGGCGACGAGCGGCGGATCCGCCAGGCGCTCGCGCATATGCTCGGCAACGCGATCAAGTTCACGCCTTCCGGCGGGTCGGTGCGGGTGTCCGCGCGGCAGGACGACCGGACTGGCGATCTGCTGATCTTGGTGAGCGACACCGGCATTGGGATTGCGGATGGCGACCTGCAACGCGCCTTCGAGCCGTTCGTGCAGTTGGACGCAAGCCTCGCGCGGCGCTTTCCCGGCAGCGGTCTCGGCCTATATGTAAGTCGGATCACGGCCCGTGCGCATGGCGGCGACCTGATCCTGAGCAGCCAGCCGGATGTCGGCACCACCGCCGTCCTGCGTCTGCCGGCCACCTGCCTAGCCGTGCCGCCGGCGAACCTCCTGCCCTAACCAACCTTGTGCGGCCAACCTTTTGCTGAACGGATCACTATCATGACGCTCGCTTTGTCCCCGTTGGCGACAACCGACCGGTTGTTCTTCGAACGCGATGACGCGGCGCTGGACCGTGACACCGCCGAGCGCATCGTCAGCGACGCACTGGCCGGCTGCGACGATGGCGAGTTGTTCCTGGAATATCGCGAGAGCGAGCAGATTGCGCTGGATGACGGGCGCATTCGCCACGCCGGCTTCGAGAGCGGGTCCGGTTTCGGTCTGCGCGCGATCGTCGGTGAGGAAACTGGCTATGCGCATGCCGGCGAGGTGAGCGAGCCGGCGTTGCGCCGAGCGGCCGGGACGGTTTCGGCCGTGCGCTCGGGCGCGTCCGGCGGCGTCGCTGCGGAGCCGCCGCGTGCTAGCAATTCACGTCTGTATGCCGACGTGAACCCATTGGGCGAGATGGATTTTGGCGCCCGCACCGCGATCCTGGCGGAAATCGATGCCTATGCCCGTGCCAAGGACCCGCGCATCAAGCAGGTGATGGCGAGCATGTATGGCGAGTGGCAGGCCGTGCAGGTGATGCGCGCGGACGGTCGCCGGGTCGCCGATCTTCGGCCCTTGGTAAGGCTGAACGTGTCCGTGGTGGTGGAGCAGGACGGGCGTCGCGAGACCGGCGGCCACGGGACCGGCGGACGCTTTGGCTACGCGCAACTGCTGACACCCGAGACATGGCGTGCCGGCGTCGATGAGGCGCTTCGCCAGGCGTTGGTCAATCTGGAGAGCCGCCCGGCTCCAGCAGGGGAGATGGAGGTCGTGCTCGGCTCCGGTTGGCCAGGCATTCTGCTGCACGAGGCGATCGGCCACGGGCTTGAGGGCGACTTCAATCGTAAGAAAACGTCGGCCTTCTCGGGATTGCTGGGGCAGCGCGTCGCGGCGCCCGGGATCACCATCGTCGATGACGGAACGCTGCCCGATCGCCGGGGCAGCCTAACGGTGGATGACGAGGGCACGCCCTCCGGCCGCATGGTGATGATCGAGGACGGGATTCTGAAGGGCTTCATTCAGGATCGGCTGAACGCACGTCTAATGGGGGTGGCACCGACGGGGAATGGCCGGCGGCAGTCCTACGCCCATGCGCCGATGCCGCGCATGACCAACACTGTCATGCTGGCTGGCGGGTATGAGCCGGAGGAGATGATCCGCTCCGTTAAGAACGGCCTGTATGCGGTGAATTTCGGCGGTGGCTCGGTCGATATCACGTCCGGCAAGTTCGTGTTCTCAGCCAGTGAAGCCTACTTGATCGAGAACGGCCGGGTCACGTCGCCGGTCAAAGGGGCCACAATAATCGGAAATGGCCCCGACGCATTGACAAAGGTTACAATGGTAGGCAATGATTTGGCACTGGATCCTGGCATTGGGACCTGCGGTAAGAATGGCCAAGGTGTTCCGGTCGGCGTGGGTCAGCCGACATTGAAGTTGGCAGGCCTCACCGTCGGGGGGACTGCATAAATCTGTCATCTCGTTTTTTAAACGAGAGTCTCGGAGCGTTGGCGTCGCTTTTGACGCCTCGATCACGATAATGCTACGGCGTTGGTCCGCCGTCGCTATAACGTTCTCTTGTCGAGTTGATGGTCCTAGCTAATCTGGGACCGCGCGCTTAGGCGATAGAAGGACGTTCCATGACGAAGACGAGTAGTTCAACGCCGTCCACGACCCGCGTTAAGCTCGGTGCCTGCGCGCCTGTGCTGCCGGCCGCCGATAACAGCAAAGTCCGTGTTGGTGCGTGCGCCCCGGTATTGCCTGCGAGCGAGCCGACGAAAGTGCGCCTCGGCGCGTGCTCTCCCGTGGTGTCCGTCGCCGACGCCGGCAAGGTCCGACTGGGCGCCTGCTCTCCGGTCGTCTAAGACTCGCCTGGTCTGCTATCAGCGTAGGCGATTGCGTATGCAGGACCAGGAGCTCTGAATATGGACCGGGTGTCGACTGATCTGTCCCCCCGCGGTGACAGGTCCTCAGAGCACCTGGTCACATTCCACCGCTTTGTTCCCCAGGCACGATTGCCGATCCGCGCCGATCGGTCGGCACTCGGCTCGATGCCGACACGGGCATTTCGCTATTGCGAACCCATCACATCGGCGGCCGCTTTCGGCTACTATGTGTTCTCCCCAATCGACTTCAGCCTGATGTGGGACGGCACGTCGATCAGCTGGACCTACAAGGGAGCCGAGGGCTGGATGCCGCTCTCGTCCGCCCAATTCCCCGGGTTCGGTGCCCAATTCGACGAGGTCGCGCCGGAAGGCATCAAGGGTTTCGCGCCGCCTTTCGTCAGCGCCATCCAGGAACCTGGTCTCGTGCAGCTGTGGAGTGGGCTGGTGTGCCGTACCGCGCCGGGCACGAGCCTGTTGCTGCGGGCGCCCGCCAACTTGCCGCGCAAGGGTGGCTATGAGTTGTACGAGGGCATCATCGAGACGGACCGCTGGTTCGGCCCACTCTTTGCCGCGCTGCGATTGACCCGTACCCATCAGCCCGTCGAGTTCAGCAGCGAGTATCCGCTATTCCAGGTCCAGCCGATCCCGCGCGAAGTCTACGCCGCAGCCACGCTCGACAACTATGAGATCGTCCCCGAACTGCACCAACTCAGCGCCGAGGACTGGGACGACTACTATGATACGGTGGTCCGTCCGAACGTCGCCGACAAACGGCCGCGCGGCAGCTACGCGGCGTCCGCCCGCAAGCGCCGGGCCGGGGACGAGCAACCCTCGTAGGGTGGGGTGCGCTCTGGCACCCCACCACAAGCGCCGCGGCGGTGCTCTGCGCGCTACTCGCCTGAGAGGTCGCGCCGCTGCCGATCGAGTTCCTCGGTGTAGCGGCGTAGGGCGTATTGTTCGGTGAGCAGACCGATGACGTTGCGGGTGTCGGCGGCGTCCACGACGGCCAGCGCGTCCGACTCGGTCGATTCGAACATCTGCACCGCCTCCTTGATCGTCATCTGCGGGAGCAGGACGTTCTTGGGGTAGTGCAGGATTTCGGAGACGCGCGTGATCGTATCGTCCGCACCGTGCGCCTCCGGGGTCAGAACGATCCCGGCATAGCGGCCGGCTTCGTCGGTCACCACCACGCGGTCGGCAGAGCCCAGCGGGACCTGACGGCGGAACGCGCTCACCGCCGTGTCCGCTCGGATCGTGCGCATATCCTTCCGCATCATGCGTCCCACGGTCAGGCTGCGCACCCAGCCAATGTCGACCGCCGACCGGATCGCCTCGCCGCGGAGGTGGAAACGCCACGTCGCAAAGGAGTAGCCGAAGGTGCGCCGCACCGTCAGCGCCGACACCACGCAGGCCGCCAGCACCGCGATCGTCATGGGCAGGCTGCCGGTGCTCTCCAACGCCAGGAACGCCATCGTCAGCGGCCCGCCGACGACGGCGACGGCGAGGGCGCTCATTCCCACCAACGCGCAGACGACGGCAGGAAGCGCCTGGGTGGCGCTGATCGTCGCCAGCCCGGCGGCGAACAACTTGCCCGCCAGCGCGCCCAAAAACAGCGAGGCGAAGAACAATCCGCCGCGGAAGCCCGAGCCGATCGACACGGCGGAGGCCGCCGCTTTCGCCAGGATCAACAATGCGATGTGCACGGCCGGGTAGGGCGTGTCCAAGCCGAGCCGCAGCGCCTCATGTCCGGAGGAGAGGACCTGCGGCGACCAAAGGGCGAGGGTGCCGACAATGGCACCCCCCACCACCGGCCGCAGCCATACCGGCACGCCGCTGCGGCGGAACCACGATTCGACCAACGTCACGCCGCGCATCATCGCGATACCACCCAGCGCGCACGCCATGCCCAGCGCCAGGACGGGCAGGTAGTCCACCGGCTCCAACACGCTCGGCACGCGGATGTCGAACCCGGCGTAATCGGCGATCAGCATGCGCGAGACGACCACGGACGAGATCGCCGACACCACCACCGGCGCCAGCGTCGCCAGGGAATAGGTGCCGATCACCAACTCGAACGCATAGAACGAGCCGGTGAGCGGTGCCTGGAATGCCGCGGCGATGGCGCCGGCCGCCCCGCAACCGACCAATAGGCGCAGATCGTTGCGCCGCAGCCGGAACGAGCGCCCCAGGCGGGACGCGAGCGCGGAGCAGATCTGGGTGTAGCCTGCCTCCAGCCCGACGGAGGCGCCGACCCCGTTGGACAGGATGGTTTGTGCGGTCACCAGCAAACTGTCGCTGAGTGACATGCGTCCGCCGTACAGGGCGTTGGCTTCGATCGGGTCCACCGTGCGGCGGTTCCACCACTTCGCGATGCCCAGCCCCGTCAACCCGACCAGAAGCCCGCCACCCGTCAGCACACCCACTGTCCGCAGCGCGTTCAGGCCGACGGATCCGGACAGCCGGTCGCCGTGGTCCAGCCGGAACAGGACTTCGTGGCCATATTGCGTGACCACGCTCATTCCGTAGACGCAGAGGCCGGACGCGACTCCCACCACCGCCGCGAGTACGACGAGCCAGATCTCGTCCGCGCGGACCAGGGCGCGGAGGGCTTGCGGCGCCTGGACCACGATTTCGCCCAGCCCGCGCCGGACACGCTGGGGCCAGCGATCCGTGTCGGGCGATGCCGGAATCGCGCCGGTGCCGGGGCCCGCAGATCGCGAGGACATCGGCTACACCGCTCCCTTCCGAAATAAGTTCGGCCCGGCATTGAACCGGGCTGGCGTGACCTTCATGGAACCAAGCGCCGGTGCTTTCAATCCGCTACGGGCGTCTTCTCACTTAATTTCCCGACATGTGGGTGAATTTTGGCAGGCGTCGTGTCGGGGACCGCGTTGGGGTATGAACGACCCGTTTGGAGTTGGGCAGATCGATGGCTGACCAGAAAGTTGCCGTGATCACGGGGGCCACCGCGGGGCTCGGTCAATTCGTCGCATTGGGCATCGCGCGCGCCGGCTATCACACCGTGATCATCGCCCGAAACGCCGCCCGAGGTGAGGCCACGCGCAAATTCATTGCCGAGCAGGCAAGGGGCGCGAGCACGGAATTGGTGTTGGCCGACCTTTCGTCGTTGCAGCACGCCCGGGAGGCCGGCGAGGCGATCGTGGCGGCGCATCCGCGGATCAACCTGCTGATGAACAACGCCGGGCTGATCACCCCGCGGCGGCAGGTCACCCCGGAAGGCCGCGAAATGATCCTGGCCGTGAACCATCTCGCACCCTTCGTACTAACCGAGGCGCTGGAGCCGGCCTTGCGGGCCGGGTCGCCGGCGCGCGTGGTGAACGTCGGATCCACCGCCTCGGATCGGGCCACCCTCGATCTGTCTGATCTGGAGGGGGTTCGGTCGTGGAACCCGCTGCGCGCCTATGGCCGGTCCAAGCTGGCGCTGATGATGGCGACCTTCGAGCGCGCACGCCTGCTCGACGAAACCGGCATTACGGTGAACGTCGTGCATCCGGGCGTGGTCGCGACGACGCTGGGCTCGGTGCCCGGGCCGATCGGCTGGGGGTGGGCGGCGTTACGGCCGTTCATGATCTCGCAGGAGCGGGGCGCGGAGACGCCGCTGTTCGTCGGGCTATCGCCTCAGGCGGAGGGGGTGACCGGCCGTTATTGGAAACGCTGCAACCAAGCCCGCCCGAACCGGCAGGCCTTGGACGCGGCGACCGTAAGGCAGCTTTGGGCCGCGACACGGCGCCTCGCCGGTTGACGCCGCCTGGCTGCCCCCGACTACTTGCTCACCTGAGGAGTGCGATGCGATGACCCTGCCAGACACCATGACCTTCATCGAGGTGGCCCAGCCCGGCGGTCCGGAAGGGATGCGCGTCGCCCATGGCCCGGTGCCGCAGCCGCGCGAGGGCGAGGTGCTGATCCGCGTCGAGGCGGCTGGCGTGAACCGCCCGGACATCCAGCAGCGCAAGGGCCTGTATCCGCCCCCGCCCGGTGCCAGCCCGCATCTGGGGCTGGAGGTTGCCGGCGAAGTGGTGGCGGTTGGTCCCGGCGTGTCGCTCACGATCGGCAGCAAGGTATGCGGGCTGGCCAATGGCGGCGGGTATGCCGAGTATTGCGTCGTCCCGGCCACCCAGTGCTTGCCGTGGCCCACGGGCTACGACGCGGTCCGGGCGGCGGCGCTGCCGGAGACGTTCTTCACCGTCTGGGCCAATCTGTTCGACATCGGGCGGCTGAGTGCCGGCGAGTCGGTGCTGGTCCACGGCGGGACCAGCGGCATCGGGACCACCGCCATCCAGCTTGCCCGCGCGTTCGGTGCCCGCGCCTATGCGACCGCCGGGTCGGCGGCCAAGTGCGAGGCGTGCGTGAAGCTCGGGGCAGACGCCGCGATCAACTATAAAGACGCGGATTTCGCCGACAGCATCAAGCAGTTTACCAACGGCGCCGGCGTGAACGTGGTGCTGGACATGGTCGGCGGCCCCTATACGCAACGCAATCTGCGCTGCCTGGCCATGGATGGGCGGCTGGTTCTGATTGCCTTCCTGGGTGGCGCCAAGGTGGAGCAATTGGACCTGACGACGATCATGACCCGCCGACTGACCGTCACCGGGTCGACCATGCGGCCCCGCACGGCCGCGCAAAAGGGGGCGATCGCGCAAGAACTGCTCGCGAAAGCCTGGCCGAAACTGGAAGATGGCAGCGTCGCCCCCGTGATCCACGCGACATTCCCCTTGGCCGAGGTCGAGGCCGCGCATCGGATGATGGAAAGCAGCGACCACATCGGCAAAATCATCCTCACGGTGTAGCCGATGCGTTTGGCAACGAGGGTGGCGGGCGAGGGGAGCCCGGTGGTGGTGTTGCATGGGCTGTTCGGGTCGGCCCGTAATCTCACCGGGCTGGCGAGGGCACTCGCGGCGCAGCACCGCGTGGTGTCGATGGACCTGCGCAACCACGGCGAGAGCGGCCATGACCCGGCGATGGACTACGACATCATGGCAGCCGACGTGGTGGAAACCATGGCGGCGGAGGGGCTCGCCGCCGCAGGGGTGATCGGCCATTCGATGGGCGGCAAGGTGGCGATGCGGCTGGCTTTGACGCAGCCTGAGCGGGTGAGGCGCCTGGTGGTGGCCGATATCGCGCCGGTGCCCAACCCGCCGAACTTCAGCGCCTTCACCCAGGCTATGCTGGCCGTGACCCCCGACATGTCCCGCACCGCGGCCGATGCGGTGCTCGCCCCGGTCGTGGAAGACCCGGCGGTGCGCGGCTTCCTGCTGCACAATTTCCGGCCGGGCCAGGGCTGGCGGATCGGCCTCGAGTTCATCGCCGCCGCCCTGCCGCGCATCGAGGGCTGGGACGAGATCGCCGCGAGCTATGCCGGCCCGACGCTGTTCGTCATGGGAGCCCGGTCCGGTTACGTGAAGCCGGAGTATCGCCCGGCGATCCTTGGGCTGTTTCCGGCGGCGCGCTTCGTCATCATCAAGGACGCTGGGCACTGGCTGCACGCGGAACAGCCTGCGGCCTTCAATGGAGCGGTCGCGGCGTTCCTGGCGGTCTAAAAAATCGCTGGTTAACGCACCGGCGCAGTTTTGATAGAACTACGCCGGTTCCAACCGAAAGGTATTCCCGTGACTGATGTCAGCCCGCGCCATTCCGATTTTCCGATCGACAAGCTGTTCCTCGAGCGCTGGTCACCGCGCGCCTTCACCGGCGAAGAGATCAGCGAGCAGGAGCTGCTGACCCTGCTGGAAGCTGCGCGCTGGGCACCGTCCGCGTACAACTCGCAGCCCTGGCGCTTCATCTACGGGCGCCGCGGCACCCCGCATTTCGACAAGCTGCTGAGCTTCCTGGTCGAGTTCAACCAATCCTGGGCAAAGACGGCCTCCGCCTTGGTGATCCTGGTGTCGAACTCCACCATGCTTCCGCCGGGCAAGGATGTGCCGGTTCCGTCGCACAGCCACTCGATGGACGCGGGCGCGGCCTGGGGCAACCTCGCGCTGCAGGCGATCATGTCGGGCTGGCATACGCACGGCATGGTCGGCTTCGACATGGACCGTGCCTTTGCCGAGCTCGGCGTTCCCGCGGGCTACCGGGTCGAGCAGGCGATCGCGATCGGACGCAAGGGTGACAAGTCGCAGCTGCCCGAGATGCTCGCCGGCCGCGAGACGCCGAGCGACCGTCTGCCGCTGGCGCAGATCGCGATGGAAGGCATGTTCAAGGCCTGAGCCGTCCTACCCGCTCGTAGGGTGGGGTGCGCCTTGGCACCCCACCACAAGCGCCAGGTGCAACGCACTTAACGAGCTGGCGCACAGGATCGTGGTGTCTCGAGTGCGGCCCCGCATCGTGCGTCAGTGCGTTGCGGCCGCGCGGTTGGCGACCATCCGGTCATGCAGCCGGCGGATGGTCTGCGACCCCGTGCTGGTGAACAGGAAGGGGAGCACCGCATGAACCGCGCAGGCGAGGCCGCCCGCGATCATGGCGCCGGAAAAGCTCATCGCCACGCCGAAATGCTCGCCATAGGTCTCGCCGACGTCGCTGGGGTGGGAGGTGAATGAAACGGCCATGATCTGATCTCCTGTTCGCGGGACAGAATGGCAGCGTGGGGTAGGCAAAGGCTTGCGTTTCGCCGACCGATTCCACGAGAACTAGCAATTCCATTGCTAGTTCCGGCTAAACAGTGGAATGACGTTCCATGGACGACATCGACCGCCGCATTCTTCACTGGCTGCAGCGTGACGCCTCCATGCCGGTCGCCGAATTGGCCGAGCGCGCCGGCATCTCCGCCTCCCCGTGCTGGCGGCGGGTGCAGCGGTTGCAGGAACTGGGCATCATCAAGGCCCGGGTCGCGCTGCTCGATCCGAAACGCGTCAACGTTGGCGTCAACGTCTTCGTGAGCATCCGCACCAATCAGCATCGCAAGGAGTGGGCAGACGCGTTCACCTTCTGCGTGATGGCAATGCCAGAGGTTGTAGGGTTCTACCGAATGGCCGGACAGGTCGATTACCTCATGCACATCGTCGTCCCCAGTATCGAGGCCTACGACGAGGTCTATAGACGGCTCATAGCCCAAATAGAGCTGTATGACGTCAGTGCGTCGTTTGCGATGGAGGTGCTGAAATCGACCACGGCCTTGCCGTTGGACTATCTGTCAGCGGCGTGATGCTGCTGGATACCTATCCAGCCAGGTACACGCGCAAGAGGGGTGCGCTACGCCAAGGTGCTGCGCTATACTGCCAGGCCCGCACCCAGCCGGCGCGCCATCGGCGCATTCGTGTTCCTGTTCCTGAGGTTTAGCGCTGCATGCCGACGCCGTTCTCTGCTGAAGACCTACGCGCCGTATTCGAGCCGCGGACGCTGACCCGTGCACGCACGCTCGTGCTGTTGGGTGCGGTCGAAGTGGCGCTGTCCGGTGCGTCGATCACGGCAGCAGTGGCCGATGCCGGGGTACGCCGCACGGCGACCCTACTGCCTTCGCCCCGCGGCAACCGGACCGGCTTCGGCATGCGCTGCAGCTGCCGGCAGACCGCCTGCGCGCATCTGGCGGCCGCCGGGCTGGCGGCGCTCGATCGGTTTCCGGCGCTGCGCCGGGTCGTCCCGGCTGCCGGGCTGGATTTGACGGCGGAGGCCGCGGCGCCGCGCACACTGGTATTCGAAATGGCGGCCGCCACCCCGCCCGATGCCTGCACCGTCACCACCCTGCTGCTGGACGAGCAGACCAGCCGCACCGAGGGGGTCAAGCCGGAGACGATCGCAGCGGACCAGACGCTCAGCGACGACATCCGCGCGGCTGCCGCCATGCTCGATGGACCGATCGCGAAGATTGCGCCCGAGGCATTGGACGCCGTGGTCAAGGCCCTGCTGCAATCCGGCCATGCCCGGTGGGGGGCGACCCGGCGTCGTTTGCTCCCCGGGCCGCCGCGGTCGTTCGAGATGGGGGTGCCACCGCCGCTGCCGCCCCGCTCCGCCGTGCTGCTCGGCACCGAGGGCAATTGGTACGTGGATTCCGCCAGCGGTGCGATGGGGCAGGCCCGGTTCCGCCCGCCCGCCGCCAAGCCCGTCAAGCTGAAGGGCCGCAAACGCGAGGCGATCCCCCTGCCGGCACTGCAGAGCGACTCTGTCATCGTGGAGCGCACCGCGACCCCCGTGCTGCAGTTGACCAAACGCTACGGCCCGGACGAAGTCGGCACCTTGGCGCTGCTGGACACGCTGACGCTGGATTACGACTACGCCGGCGAGAAGGGTGGCAACGGCATCGCTGAGGGCGGCGACGAGCGCCAATTCGTCCGCATCGCCGGGCCGCGCGGCCCCGAATTCGTCCGCCGCGACCCGGTGGCCGAGGCCGCGTCCGCGCAAACCTTGGCCGATTACGGCTTCGTGCAACTGCGCGTGACAGACGGCAGCGCCGGCAAGGGCCGCCGGGTCCATGTGCTGCGTGGGTTGGACGCGGCCGAGCAATGGCACCGCTTCCTGACCGAGCGCATGCCCGAACTGCAGGCCGAAGGCTGGCGCTGCACCGTGGACGCCGGCTTCGGCCCGCGCGTGGCCAAGGTGATCGGCGGCTTCGACGCCCGGGTCAGCGACGCCGAACGGGGCAGCTTCTCGCTTGATCTCGGCATCGAGGTGGATGGCGTCCGGGTGGCGCTGCTGCCGATCCTGACCCGGCTTATGGAGCGCGGGCCGGACGCGCTGAAGACGCTGGGCGACGAACTGGTCACCAGCCTGGAGGACGGCCGCGTCGTCCGCCTGCCCGCCGACCGTGTCCGCCGCCTAATGGCCGTGGTGGGCGACCTGATGGAAGCCGCGGCCAACCGCACCGACTCCGCGCTGCTGCTGCCCTCCGGCGAAGCCCCCGCGATGCTCGACCTGGAGGAACTGCTCACCACGCGCTGGCAGGATGCCTCGGAAGTGGCGGCCACCGTCGAGCGCTTCCGCGAGCTGCCGGAGATGGAGGAGGTGCCGCCCCCGCCCGGTTTCACCGTCAGCCTGCGCCCGTATCAGCAGCACGGCCTGAGCTGGCTGCAGCATCTGCGCGGCCACAATCTCGGGGGCTTCCTGGCCGACGAGATGGGGCTGGGCAAGACGGCGCAAACGATCGCCCATATCTGCACCGAGCACGCGGCTGGCCGGTTGGACCGCCCGGTGCTCGTCGTGATGCCGACCAGCCTAGTGGCGAACTGGCAGGCGGAGTTGGAGCGGTTTGCCCCGCATTTGTCGGTCGCGGTGCTGCACGGGCAGGGGCGCGAGGCGCGCCGGGCGCAACTGGACAACATCCACGTCGTGCTGACGACCTATGCCGTGCTGGCGCGCGACGCCGAGCCGATGCGCGAGATCCTGTGGCACATGATCGTGCTGGACGAGGCGCAGGCGATCAAAAGCCCCGACGCCAAGGCGACCCGCGCGGTCTGCCAGCTCGAGGCGCGCCACCGGGTGTGCCTGTCGGGCACGCCGATCGAGAACAATCTGGACGAGCTGTGGTCGCAGTTCGCGTTCCTGCAGCCCGGTTTGCTGGGGGACCGCCGATCGTTCACCAAGCGTTTCCGCTCGCCGATCGAGAAGGAGGGCGATCCGCTCCGCCGCTCCCAGCTGAGCCGCCGCATCCGCCCGTTCATCCTGCGTCGGACCAAGGCCGAAGTCGCCACGGAGCTGCCGCCGAAGGAGACGATCCTGCGCCACATCAACATGGGCGCCGATCAGCGGGAGCTATACGACACCATCCGCGCGACGCTGCACGACAGCGTCCGCGATCAGTTGAGCGAACTGGGCCCGAACCAGGGCCGCTTCGTGGTGCTGAACGCGTTGCTGAAACTCCGCCAAGCCTGTTGCGATCCGCGGCTGGTGAAGCTCGCATCCGGCCAGAGCGAGGCCGCGTCGGCCAAGCTCGACACGTTGATGGAGATGATCGCGGGTATGCTGCCTGAGGGTCGGCGCATCCTTATCTTCAGCCAGTTCACCTCGATGCTCGATCTGATTAAGCCGCGGCTGGTGGAAGCGGGGCACAAGTTCGTCGAGTTGCGCGGCGACACGCGGGACCGGGCCGAGCCGGTGCGGGCGTTCCAGGCGGAGGAGGTGCCGCTATTCCTCATCAGCCTCAAGGCCGGTGGGCGCGGGTTGAACCTGACCGCGGCCGACACGGTGATCCACTACGACCCGTGGTGGAACCCGGCCGTGGAAGACCAGGCGTCCGACCGGGCCCACCGCATCGGCCAGAAGCGTTCGGTGTTCATCTACAAGCTGATCGCCGCCGACACGGTGGAGGAGCGGATCATCCAGCTGCAGCAGCGCAAGGCGGAATTGGCCGGGCTGGCGTTCGACGCCGAAGTGGAAGCCGCCGGGCTGGACGCCGAGGATCTGGAATTCCTGCTGACGTCCGAGACCCAGAAGCGCGCCGCCTAACCAGCAAAAACCCCCTCCCCTTGAGGGAGGGGGTTGGGGGAGGGGTGGTCACGCCCCCGGCATGATACGTGTGTCGCTTACCCCTCTCCCCGGTCCTCTCCCTCAAGGGGAGAGGGAGAATTGCAGCGTCTATTCCATCCTCGGCAACTACGCCGTCCATCGCGGTTTGATCCCCTGGCGCAAACGGGTAGCGTCGCGACGCGCGCAATGAAGGGGACGGCATGGACCATTACGACCTGATCGTGATCGGGAGCGGCCCGGGCGGCGCGTCCCTCGCGCACCGGCTAGCGCCGACGGGCAAGCGTATCCTGTTGCTGGAGCGCGGCGACTATCTACCACGCAGCCAAGAGAATTGGAGCTCGCAGACCGTCTTCGTCGACGGAAAATACCAGGCGACGGAAACTTGGCACGGCAAGAACGGCAAGGTGTTCCATCCCGGCCTGCACTATTTCGTCGGCGGCAACTCCAAAGTCTACGGCGCCGCGCTGTTTCGCCTGCGGGAGCGCGACTTCGAGATCGTGCACCACAAGGACGGCATCTCACCGGAATGGCCGCTGAAGTACGCGGACTTCGAACCGTATTATACCGAAGCCGAAAAGCTGTTCGCCGTGCACGGCCAACGTGGCGAGGATCCGCTCGAACCGCCCGCCTCGGGGCCTTACCCGTTCGCCCCCGTGTCGCACGAGCCGCGTATCCAGGAGCTGAATGACAGCTTCGCCGCGGAGGGATTGCACCCGTTCCACTTGCCGCTGGGGATCAGGCTCGACGAGAAGAACGGCAAGCCGACGCCCACCAGCATCTGCATCCGTTGCGATGCGTTCGACGGCTTTCCCTGCCTGCTGAACGGCAAGGCGGACGCGCAGGTGATGTGCGTCGACCCGGCGCTCGCCGCGAACCCGAACCTTACGCTCATGACCAACGCCTATGTGTCTCGCCTCGAGACCGACGCCTCGGGCCGCAGCATCACCGGCGTGCACGTGACGCGCAACGGAGAGCACGAGCGTTATACCGCCGACATCGTGGTGGTCGCGTGCGGCGCGCTCTCGTCGGCGCTACTGTTGCTGCGATCGGGTAGCGACGCGCATCCGAACGGCCTGGCTAACGGCTCCGGTCAGGTCGGTCGCAACTATATGCGGCACAATCAGTCGGTGCTGATGGCGCTGATGCGCAAGCCGAACGCGACGGTGTTCCAAAAGACCCTGGCCGTGAGCGACTATTACTTCGGCAGCGACGACTGGGATTATCCGCTCGGCCTGATCCAGATGTGCGCCACCTCCCACGCCGACCAGATCCGCGGCGAGGCGCTGCCCTCGTGGCTCGATTGGATGCCGAAGATGCCGTTCGAGGAGATGGCGCGGCACTCGATGGATTTCTGGCTTTCGTCGGAGGATCTGCCACGGCCGGAGAACCGCATCTTCTACGATGGTGACCGCGTCGTGCTGGACGTCGCCGAGGGCAACATGGAGGCGCATCACCGGCTGAAGAAGAAGCTGGAGCAACACATGACCAAAGCCGGTTCCCATCCGCTGCTGCTCGAACGGAACCTGTATCTCGGCAAAGATATCCCAATTGGCGGCACGGCCCACCAGGCTGGCACGGCGCGCTTCGGTACGGATAAGGCTAGTTCTGTGCTGGACCTCAACTGCAAGGCGCATGAGGTCGACAATCTCTACATCACCGATGCGAGTTTCTTTCCGTCGATCGGGGCGGTGAACCCGACCTTGACCATCATCGCCAATGCGTTGCGCGTGGCCGAGCACCTGCGCCAGCGTCTCGGCGCATGAGCTTCGCGACGCTGATCATTATCGGCATTCGATACATGTTGGTGATGCTGTTCTTTCCATTCTCGGCGTTGGACAAGCTTCTGAACTTCAAGGGAGCCGTCGGCCAAGCAAGGCAGATCGTGCCGTCCGACGCGCTCGCGACACTGCTCATCGTGGTGGGATTGGGCGTGGAGATCCTGATGCCGATCGCGATCCTGACTGGCGTGGCGGACCGGTTGGCCGCCTTCATCATGGCCGGATATTGCTGCGTCACGGCGCTGCTGTGGAAGCAGTTCTGGGTGCCGGGTGATTTCTGGCACAAGGGTGAGAGCAAGGGACGCGACCTGTTCTGGGACTTCCTGAAGAATTTCTCTCTGGCCGGTGGCTTCCTATTGCTGACGTTTGGTTTGACCACTGCGACCGCGCTCGGGTTTTTCCATGACCCGCTCGCATCGTCCCATCCCTATACCCAGGGGCTCTGATGCCTGACTCCGGACCGAAACCCCGCATCGCCTATTGGCACATCTGGACCGACGACCAGGGTGTCAGCCATCAAACCCGCTGCGAGTTGATGGAGTGGGAGCTGAAGGGCGTCGGCAACGCGGCCCCGCAGTGGAACAATATGCAGGCGCGAAGCGAAGCGACGACGGTGTTCACGGTTCAGCCGGTTGGTTGGATCGGCGACTGGCACGAGAACCCGGCCCCGCAATGGATCGTGCCCCTGTCAGGCCGGTGGTGGGTCGAGTCGATGGATGGCACCCGGGTCGAAATGGGACCGGGCGAGTTCTCCCTCGGCGAGGATCAGAACTGCACCGCGGATGCGCAGGGGCGGAAGGGTCATCGCTCCGGTACCATTGGCGATCAGCCGGCGGTGCTGATGACCGTGCAACTGCATGTGCTTCCGGTGCGCCGACCCTGCCATTTGGCCTGAGATGCCGACCGGTATCACCAAGCTCGATGAACGCTTCGCCTCGTGCGTGCTGTCCAACGCGCCGCTGGTGACCTTAGGCGAAGGCTACGCCTGGCTGGAGGGGCCCGTTTGGTTCGCCGATGCCAATCAGCTTTTGGTCAGTGACCTGCCGAACGACCGGATTATGCGGTGGACGGCTGATGGCAGTGTTTCGGTATTCCGGCAGCCCTCCGGCTTTGCCAACGGGCACACCCGGGATCGCGAGGGGCGGCTGATCGGGTGCTCGCATCTGCGACGCTGCATTGAGCGCACCGAGCTAGACGGCAGCTTGACGGTTCTGGCCAGCCATTACGACGGCAAGCGACTGAACGGTCCGAACGATGTCATCGTATCCCGCGATGGGGCGATCTGGTTCAGCGATCCACACTACGGCTGCAATACCGATTACGAGGGCGGCAAGCACGACCCGGAGTTACCGCCGACGCTTTACCGGCTCGATCCATTGGGCACACTCGACATCGCCGCCGACGATTTCGTCGGCCCGAATGGGCTATGCTTCTCACTCGACGAGCGGCAGCTGTACGTCGCGGAAAGCGGCGCCCAATTCGCCGACGATCCGTCACGGCACATCCGCGTGTTCGACGTCGAAAGCGGTCGCTTGCATCGAGGACGCGCTTTTCACACGATATCGCCCGGCTACGCCGACGGACTACGGTGCGACGAGGATGGCCGGGTATGGAGCAGCGCGGGCGACGGCGTGCACTGCATCCATCCGGACGGCACGCTACTCGGCACGATCCAGACTGGTGGCACGGTGTCCAACCTGTGTTTTGGTGGCCGTAACCGGGCGCGTCTGTTCATCTGCGCGTCGCACACGCTGATGGCGATCTACACCAATGTCCGCGGGGCGCAGTATCCTTAAATGATCACCCGCTCCCTGGCACGCGTTGAACTGACGGTGTCCGACTTGGCGCACGCCGAGCGCTTCTACGTCGACGCCCTCGGGTTCCAGGTGCAGGACCGCGGCGACGCCGAGCCTGTCATGGTCGCATTGTATGGAGCGGACCGTATCCGGCAGGTCAGCCTTCGTCGCGGAGAGCAAACGCTGCTGCTACAAGCGTTCGAACCGCAAGGCGCAGCCTATCCCGCCGGCGCGCTCGCCTGCGACCAGGTCTTTCAGCATTTCGCGCTGCCGGTCACGGATATCGGGGCAGCCTATGCACGGCTCGCACCATTCGGCATCGCAGCGATCAGTAGCGCCGGTCCACAGCAATTGCCGCAGAGCTCCGGGGGATCGACCGCCTTCAAATTCCGCGACCCGGACGGCCACCCGTTGGAGCTGATCCAGTTTCCACAACCGGGCTGCGCTGGAATCGATCACTCCGCTATCGCCGCCAACGATGTCGATCGCAGCATTGCCTTCTACCGCGACCAACTCGGCCTGAGGATTGCAGCGCGTCAGGTAAACAGCGGCTTGGAGCAGGACCGGCTGGACGGATTGAGGGGAACGAGCGTCGATGTCGTCGCCCTGGAGCCGGAGCAATCAACGCCACATATCGAGTTGCTGGCCTACCATACGCCCCCCGGTGGTCCGACGGCGCCTCATCCACCGAACGACGTCGCGGCGACACGGCTCGTTCTGGAAGTGGCAGCACTGCCCGACCCGGCGGTGACTTTCGCGGACGGTACACGGGGGGCTTTAGTGCGGGATCCCGACCACCACTTGCTGCTGCTTCTGCAACGCCGGCCCTGAAATCGCACACAAACGTCGGCTGTTGATCTACCCTGGCGGTTTCCAGCCCAGCCATCAGGGGAGCCACCATTTCCACCGATGATGCCGCCGCCCTTCGCAAGTCCGTGCCGCGCAGTGCCCACGCGCACTGGGCCGCTTCTTCGCATCGCTCCGACCCGGTGCAGATCCTGATAGATCAGGGCAAGGACCGGATTGCGAGCCTGCTGCCCATACGCTACGCCCGGATGGCACCCGACCCATTCGCCTTCCTGCGCGGGGCCGCGGCGATTATGGCCGCCGACCTCGCCACGACACCGGCCTGCGGTTTGCGGATGCAGGCGTGCGGCGACGCGCACTTGGCAAATTTCGGCAGCTATGCGGCGCCCGAAGGCCAGGCGGTCTTCGACGTGAACGACTTCGACGAAACCCTGCCAGCGCCGTTCGAATGGGACGTCAAGCGTTTGGCAACCAGCCTCGTCGTCTCCGGTCGCGTTCAGTCGATGCCGGGCAAGCAGGCCCGAAAACTCGCGCAAACTGCAGCACAGTCGTATCGCGAGCACATGACCGAGCTTGCGGCCATGGCTCCGGTTGATGCGTGGAGTAGCCAGGTCGACCTGAATGCGGCCATCGGCCAGATCGACTCGGTGCGGTTGCGCGGACGCATCGAGAAGCGGTTGGCGAGTGTGCTCGCCAGCGGAAACGGCCAATTCGGCCTGGTGGAGCGAGACGGTCCAGACTGGCGCATTCGCGACAAGCTGCCTCTGGTCAACCACGTGGACACGCACGCGGCGCATGCGCGCCGTGCCTTTGTCTCCTACGCCCAAACGCTGCAGGAGGATCGCCGGGTGCTACTGGCGCGCTACAAACTGCAGGACGTTGCCTTCAAAGTCGTGGGCGTCGGCAGTGTTGGGACGTTCTGCGCGATCGGCTTGTTCGTATCGGAGGGCGGCGCGCCACTGCTGCTGCAGATCAAGCAGGCGATGGCCTCGGTGCTTGAACCCTATGCCGGCGCCTCGTCGTACAGCAACCACGGCGAACGCGTCGTGACAGGGCAGCGCATGATGCAGGCAGCCACCGACGTGTTCCTGGGGTGGACGCTCAGGCCGGTGGACGGCCGGCATTTCTATGTGCGGCGGTTGAAGGACTCACGATTGGCCAACATCGGCGCAATGGCCGAGGAGGCACTGCCCTTCTACGGGCAGCTCTGCGGCCGCACCTTGGCGCGCGCGCATGCCCGGGGCGGGAATGCTGCATCCATCGCCACCTATCTGGGCCGCAATTCTGCGTTCGACGCGGCGATCGGTGAGTTCGCAGACAGCTATGCCGACCAAACCGAGCGCGATTGGCAGCTCTTCTGCGAGGCGATCAAACACGGCCGCATCACGGCTTCGGATGCTCCTACGCCCTAGTGGTCTGCGTCAGCCCGGCCAGTCCTGCCCGAGCCCGAACAGGCAATCGCCCCGCTCGGCCCGGCCCGGATGCCGCCGGCAGATCACCAGGCCGCCGCGCTTGAACTTGATCTGCGTCGGAGGCTGCCAGGGTGCCTCGGGCGTGTGCAGGCGTGCGGCCGGCTGCCCCGGTTGCACGGTGTCGCCGGGCAGTGCCAGCGGCTCGAACACGCCGGGCACGGGGGCGTAGGTCCAGTCGTCTGCGTCGCCGATGCGGATGATGTGTGTCTCCGCGGGCGGTTCGGCCGGTGAGTCGATCAGTCCGGCGTGGGCCAGCACGCGCCGCACGCCCAAACGCGCCATGGCCACGATCGCGGGGGTGACGGTGCCCGATCCGCCCAACTCGGTCGCGATCGAAAGGATGCCGCGGCTTTCCGCCATCGCGCCCAGCGTGCGCACGCCACCCTGGCCCTCGGCCCGGCCCTGCAGGTAGGCATGCGGCGCCCCGAATGCGCGAATGGTTGCGACATGGCTGGCGAGGCGTGCCGGGTCGTCGTGTTCGGTGGCGAGGGTGCAGGGCAGATACATTAGCGACGAGCCACCGGAGTGCAGGTCGATCACCAAATCGGCCAGCGGGATCAACTCGGTCGCGATGTAGTGTGCCCATTGTTGAGTCACTGTCCCATCGGCGTTGCCGGGGAAGGAGCGGTTGAGGTTGCCGTCGTCCAACGGCGATGTGCGGCTGCTGGCGAGCGAGGCCGGTAAATTCGCGCAGGGAAGGATGATGACCCGGCCGCGCACCTGCTCCGGCTGCAGCGCCTGGAGCAATTCGGTCAGCACCACCTGGCCTTCCCACTCGTCACCGTGATTGCCGGCAACGAGCAGCGCGGTCGGGCCGGGGCTTCCGACGATGACGCCGGCCGGGAAAGGAATGAAGCCGTATGCGGAACGGTGCACCGAGTGGAACAGGCGCATGAAGCCGTGGCGCTTGCCGGGTGCGTGGAGGTCAAAATCGGGTGTGACGCGGCTCTTGGTCATAGGTTGCCCGCTGGGTGAAGGTGACATGCGACGAAATGGCCCGGGTGCGGTTCGGTCAACATCGGTTCGACAGTGCGGCAAACATCCATCACGTGCCGGCAGCGTGGGTGGAAGCGGCAACCGGATGGCATGGCGAGTGCGGAGGGTACGTCGCCGGGGGCGCGGGGCGGCCGCACGCGTCCGGGCCGGGTGGCCGGCGCCGCGGCGATCAGCGCCTCGGTGTAGGGATGGAGCGCATTGGCGTAGATCGCGCGCTTGTCAGCCACCTCGACGATGCGGCCGAGATACATCACGGCGACCCGGTCGGAGATGTGCTTCACCACCGCCAGATCATGGGCGATGAACAGGTAGGTGAGGCCTAACTCCGCCTGCAGGTCCTGCAGCAGGTTCACGATACCGGCCTGCACCGATACGTCCAAGGCCGACACCGGTTCGTCCAGCACGATGAAGCGGGGGCGCAGGATCAGGGCGCGCGCAATGCCGACGCGTTGCCGCTGTCCACCGCTGAATTCGTGCGGGAAGCGGCGGATGGCACGGGCGGGTAGGCCCACTTGTTCCAGCGTTGCCGCAACCTTGGCACGCGTGGCGGCATCGTCGCGGGCGCCGTGGATCAGCAGCGGCTCCATGACGATGCTGCCGACGCTCATGCGCGGATTGAGCGAGCCGAACGGGTCTTGGAACACGATCTGCATCGCCCGCCGTAGCGCCAGCAGGTCGCGCCCACGCAGTTCGGTGACGTCGCTGCCGTCGAACAGCAGTTCCCCCGACGTCGGTGGGTTGAGTTTGACCAGCATGCGGCCGAGCGTGGATTTACCGCATCCAGACTCGCCCACCAGGCCGAGCGTTTCACCGGCTGCGATCTGCAGGCTCACTTCGTCCACCGCGCGAAGCTCTGCCGTTTGGCGGCGGAACAAGCCACCGGTGCGGACGACGTAGTGGCGCGACAGGGCGCGGGTTTCGAGCAGCGGCGTCACGGGATAGCCCTGATGCAGGCGGCTTCGTGCGCGGTGCCGACCGGCAACAGTGAGGGCATCGCCAGGTCACACTCCGGAATGTGGCGGTCGCAGCGTGGCGCGAAGCGGCAGCCCGGCGGGCGGCGTGCCGGGTCGGGCAGGGAGCCGGGAATTGCCTGCAGCCGATGCAGGTCCATCTCCAGTGACGGCACGCAGGCGAGCAGCCCGGCGGTGTAGGGATGGGCCGGGTGGTCGAACAGTGTGGCGGAGGGTGACTGCTCCACAATGCGGCCGGAATACATCACGAGCACGCGGTCGGCGGTCTCGGCGACCACGCCCATGTTGTGGGTGATCAGCATCACCGCCATGCCGCGTTCCGCGCGCAGTTCGAGCAGTAGGTCCAAAATCTGCGCTTGGATCGTGACGTCCAGCGCCGTGGTGGGCTCGTCGGCGATCAACAGGCGTGGGTTGCAAGCGAGCGCGATGGCGATCATCACGCGTTGGCGCTGGCCGCCGCTCATCTGGTGCGGGTAGTCGTCGAGCCGGCGGGCGGCGGAGGGAATGCCGACGCGGTCCAGTAGCGCCACCGTGCGGGTGCGGCGTGCGGCGGGCCCTAGCCGTTCGTGGGCGCGTAAGGTTTCGCCTATCTGGTCGCCGATGGTGAAGACGGGGTTGAGCGAGGACATCGGCTCCTGGAACACCATGCCGATGCCGGGCCCGCGGATGCGGCGTAATCCGCGTTCGGACAGGCTCAGCAGGTCGGTGCCCTCGAACAACACGCGGCCGGCGGTAACGCGGGCGGGGGGGCGCGGCAGTAGTCCCATGACGGCGAGGGCGGTGACGCTCTTGCCGCTGCCGCTCTCGCCGACGATGCCCAGCACCTCGCCGGGTGCGATGGACATGGTGATGGACTCGACGGCGTTGATCGGGCCGCGGCCGGTTGCGAAGGCGACGGTGAGACCGTCCACGGTGAGCAGGCTCATGGTTGGATTCGCAGCCGCGGGTCCAGCACGTCGCGCAGGCCGTCGCCGAGTAGGTTGAGGCCGAGCACGGTCAGCATCAGGGCGATGCCGGGGATGGTGATGATCCAGGGCGCGTCGGTCAGGTATTGGCGGCCGTCGGCCATGATGTTGCCCCAGGTCGGGGTGGGCGGCACGGCGCCGAGGCCGAGGAACGAGAGGGTCGATTCGGTCAGCACGGCGTAGGCGAACAGGAACGACAGCTGCACGATCAGCGGCGCGAGGGCGTTCGGCATGATGTGCCGGGTTAGGATACGCCAATGCCCGGCCCCGGCCGCCACCGCCGCCTGCACGTATTCGGTCTCGCGCAGCACGATGACGCTGGCCCGCACGATGCGGGCGGTGCGGGGTACGTAGACGATCGACAACGCGATGATGACGTTCAGCACGGAGGCACCCAGCGCCGCGGTGATGCCGATCGCCAGCAGCACGGCGGGGAAGGCCATCATGGCGTCGTTGAAGCCCATGATAATCTTGTCGAGCACGCGCACATAGCCGGCGAGGGCGCCGACGATGGTGCCGAAGATGGCGTTCAGCACGACGACGGACACGCCGATGATCATGGAAAGCTGCGCGCCCCATAACACGCGGGACCATAGTGAGCGGCCGAAATTGTCGGTGCCAAACGGGAACTGCCACGAGGGCGGGCGGAAGCGGAACCGCATGGCGATCTTCGCCGGGTCGGCACCGGCGGCCCAGGGGGCAGCGAGGCCGGCGAGCAGCACGATGCTGAACAGGACGAGGCCGGTTAGGAACAGCCTGTGATGCAACAGGCGCACGAGGGTGTCGCGCCAGGGGCGGGAGGGGGCGTCTTCGTCTTCGGTCATGGGTTACCACCAAGGACGATCCTGCCCCGCGCAGCGGGGGAGGGGGACCGTGCGAGGCATGGTGGAGGGGGCGAACGTACGGACGGTGCCTGCGCCCCCTCCGTCGGCTGCGCCGCCACCTCCCCCGTGAAGCAGGGGGGAGGATTGTTTTGCTTTGATGCGTTAGCCACCTAGCCGGACCCTTGGATCGAGTGCCGCGTACAATACGTCGACTGCGATATTCACCAGCACCAACACCGTCGTCAGTAGCAGCAAGCCGCCTTGCACGAGGGGGTAGTCCCGGTTCAACACCGCCTGCGTCAGCAACTGCCCGATCCCCGGCACCGAGAAAATCGTCTCGATCACCACTGAGCCCGACAGCAGCAGGCTGATGGAAATTCCGACGACCGTCGTGATCGGGATCATCGCATTGGCCAACGCATGCTTGCCGACCACGCTCCAGCTGGACAGCCCCTTCGCCCGCGCGGTCCGCACGTAATCCTGGCGGAGCACCTCCAGCATGGTGGATCGGGTGATGCGCGCCAACAGTCCGATGTTCAGCAGTGCAAGCGAGACCGCGGGCAATGTCGCCGCGCGCAGCCAGCCGAGCGGGTCGGTGGTGAACGGCACGTAGCCGCCGCTGGGTAGCCAGCCCAGATGCACGGCGAACAACAGCACCGTCAGCGGCGCGAAGAAGAACGACGGCATCGAAATACCCAGCATCGCGCCGACCATCGCGCCCGTGTCGACGGCCGTGTTCTGCTTCATCGCCGCGAGCACCCCGCCCGCGATGCCCAGCAGTAGCGTCAGCACCAACGCATAGGCGGACAGCGCCAGCGTAATCGGCAGGCGTTGCCAGACCGCCTGCAACACGTCCTGCCCCAGCAGCAGCGAGCGGCCGAGATCACCGTGCAGCAGGCCGCCGTACCAGTGCAGCAACTGGCCGAGCAGCGGCTGGTCCAGGCCGAGATCGCTGCGGATCTGCGCGACTTCCTGCGGGGTCGCGGACAGCCCGGCCATCACCGCCGCCGGATCGCCGGGAATCAGATGCAGAATGCCGAAGGTGATTAGGCTGACCAGGAGCAGGATCGGCACGGCCCCAAGCAGCCGTGCCACGACGACGCCGAGCAATGCGCCGCTACTGATCGAGCCAAACGTTGGAGAAGCGCGGGATGCGGAATGGCACGAAGCCCTGCACGTTGGCGCGCACCGCCTGTACTTTGGTCAGGCTGCCGAACGGCACGGCATAGCCTCGATCCAGTACCAGCGCCTGCAACTTCACGAATGCGTCCTGTCGGCCATTGGCATCGGGCAGGTTGTTCATGTCGTTCCAGAGTTTGACCACGTCCGGATCGTCCTTGCCGGCGGCTGGGCGATAGGTCGCGTTCGGCGGTGCAAAGAACGCCATCGTGGAGAGCGCACCCAAAGCCGGCTGCGTGCCCCAACCGGTGTGGAAGTAATTCCAGCCGGTATCGCCGCGCAGGAACATCTGGATCGAAGTGGGCCAGTCCACTACCTGCACCTGCGCATTGATGCCGACGGACTTCATCTCCTCCGCCTGCACCACGGCGGCGTTGTACATGGAGGTATAGTCCTTGTTGGTTAGGATCACGACCGGCTCGCCCTTGTAGCCGGCCTTGACCAGCAGCGCCTTCGCCTTTTCGGGGTCGTGTTGGTTGTAGGTCTCCTTGCCGGCATCGGTGTAGCCGGCGCGGCCGGGATACTGGAAGCCGACGTTCAGCTTGTAGTTGCCATCGCTCGCGGCATCCATGATCTCGTCCATGTTCAGCACGGCCATCACGGCCTGGCGGAAATAGACGTTGTCGGTTGGTGGCTTCTGCACGTTGGGCGTGGCGATCTGGATCCACCAGTTGTTCAACGGCAGCAGCTTGATGTCCTTGTTGGACTTCAGGTCGGCGACGTTGGTAGCCGGCACGTCCTCCACACCCTGCAACTCGCCCGTCTGCAACCCGGCCACCCGCGCACTCGGCTCGGTGACGATGCGGAAGGTGACGGTGTCCAGGCAGGCCTGCTTGTAGCCGCCGAAACCGCTGCGCTGCTCGTAGTGCGTATTGGGCGTGTAGCCGTCGAAGCGCTTCAGCCGCACGAAGCCACCGGGCACGAATTCGTCCAGCATGAACGGCCCGGTGCCGATGGTGTGCAGGCGCAGCGCCGGGTCGTCCTTGAACTCGGCGGGGAAGATCACGATCGGCACGCTGAACGACGACATGCTCTCGATGAAGGTGGGCTGCGTCTGCTTCATGTGGATGACGAACGTATTGGCGTCCGGGGTATCCCAATGGTCCACGTTGGCGAGGTTGGAACGCTCCATGCCGATCTTGTTGTAGCGGTCGAACGAGGCGGCGACGTCGGCCGAGGTCATCAGCTTGCCGTTGTGGAAGTGCACGCCACTGCGCAGCTTGAAGGTGTAGGTCAGCTTGTCCGGCGACTCGGTCCAGCTATCGGCAAGGTCACCGATCGTCTGGTTGTCTTCGCTGCGGGTCAGCAGGGCCTCGAAGATGTTCATCGCGACGTTGCGGGTCGAAATGGTGTTGGACGCCTGCTGGTCGAGGCTGTTGACGTTCGCCTCCTGCCCGAAAACGAGGCTGCCGCCCTTGTGCGGGCAACTGAACGGGGCCGCCAAGGCAGGCACGCCGAAGCTGGCGAGCGCCGTGGCGAGGAGCAGTGCAGTGCGATTCATGGCGGACCCTTGTTCAACCGGTTTTGCCTTGCAAGGAGCGTGCAAAGCCCGTCGTCCCAAGCTGCACACGGCGGCCCGGCTTGCGTCAAGCAGGGCGGCAAGCCCCGGGGTGCGACCGGGCGCGGGCCGAGGTATGCTGACGGCATGAATGACGACGCCATACAGATCATCCTCCTCGAGGACGATGCCAGCCTGCGCTCCCTAATGCGGGAGGGGCTGCAGGAGGCCGGGCATGGCGTCGAGGAGGTCGCGACCGGCGCTGGTGCGCAGGCGGCACTCGCGGTCGTAGACGGCCGAGCGATCCTGGTGGCGGACCGCGCGATCGAAGGCACAGGCGAGGGGCCGAACGGGTTCCAGATTGCCGCGGACGCGCTCGAGCGATACCCGGCGTTGAAGGTCATCTATATTTCGGGCACGCATATCGCCATTCGGCGCCGCACACTCGGGCCGCGGGAGAGGGCCATGCTCAAGCCGTTCGCCATGGCACAGTTGCTGGCCCTGGTACGCGAACTGGACCGATAGGAAGGCTACTCGGCAGCCCCGTGGTAGATCATCATCGCCCGGCGCAGGCGCATCAGACCGCCGCGCACGTGGCCGCGTTCGCAAAGCGCCCGACCCTGCTCCCACAGCACCCGCATCTGGGGGGGCATGCTTCCGGCCTGCTCCATGCGCTCCGCCAACCCGAGGCAATATCCTGGCGTGTCGGATGTTACGGTCATCGGGTCCTCGCCCCTGGCCACGATGGGCAGGGACACAGCCAAGCCCGTGGCCAGAAACACTATCTTATTCATTCCGAAGCAGAATAGTGAGCGCAGTGTCTGCCGCGCATGGCCAATGCATGAATCTGCCGTCACGCAACGACGGCGGCCGCGACGGGCCGCGTGGGCAAGGTCAACACGGCACGCAGGCCTGGACCTGCGTCTTCCAACGCCAATTTGCCGGCGTGGAGGTGCGCGACTGCGTCGACCAACGCCAACCCGAGGCCGGACCCGGGGGTCTGACGAGCTTGCTCGCCGCGGAAGAACCGTTCGGTTGCCCGGGCGCGATCGCAGTCGGGGATTCCCGGCCCACTATCCTGCACGACCAGCACTACACCGGCTGGGCTATTGCGGCCCGTCAGCTGCACGGTGCCACCGGCAGGGGAGAACTTCAGGGCGTTGTCGAGTAGGTTGACCACTGCCTGACCGATCAAATCACGGTCGCCATACACCGGCAACGGGCTATCGGCATGAAACAGCCAAGTCAGGCCGCTCTCCTCCGCCGGGGCGGTGTATAATTCACATAGATCGTTGAGCAACGGCGCGAGATCGAAGTCGGAAAAGGCAGCCCGGCGCGTGCCGGCCTCGGTCTCGGCGATCCGCAGCAGGGCGTCGAAGATGGCGGTGACCCCGTCCAGATCCGTTACCGCGCGCCCGACCGCAGCCCGCAATTCGTCGGGGCCGGAGGCGTGGTCGCCGGCATCCTCCAGCCGGGCCCGGGCGCGCGCGATCGGTGTGCGCAGGTCGTGGGCGATGCTGTTGGACACGGCGCGCACGCCATCCATCAACCGGACGATCCGGTCCAGCATGTCGTTGATCGTCTCGGCCAGACGGTCGAACTCGTCGCCACGCCCGGTGACCCGCACCCGCCGGCTGAGGTCGCCCTGCGCGATGGCCCCCGCCGTCACCGTCACGCTGGCGATCATGCGGCGGAACAGGCGTTGCATGACCAGGCCGCCGACGATGCCCAGCACCACCAGCAGCGCCACCGACCACAATAGCGCCGAGGTGAGCAGCGCCCGCAGCGGCGTTCGGGTCTCGACGTCGCGGCCGATCAGCAGGTGGCTGCCATCCGGCAGGTCGAAGCGCTGCACGCGCGCCATGTTGGTGATGCCGGCGCGCGACACCAGAAGCTCGTAAACCACGTCGGTCGAGACGACGGGCGGCGGCCACAGGGCCAGGTTACCGGCCAGCGGCTTCATCGCCGGGTCGGTCAGCAGGTAGATCGCGTCGTCGTCGACGTTCTCTGCGAGTCGGTCCTCGATCGTGGTGCGCAGGGCTGCGAGGCCGCCATTGGCCCATTGCTCCGACAGCCCTTGTGCATCGGCATGCACGGCGGCCTCCACCTGACGGTCCAGCAGCCCGGCGGTGGCCCACCACAGGAAGATGACCAGGGCCAAGGCGCTGAGCGCAAACAGCAGCGCGTAGACGATCGCCAGCTTCAGCCCCGCGGACCGCCACAGGCTTGGACGCGAGGGCCTAGGACGCGAGTGCCTTGGGCGCGAGGCTTTGGGCCGCGGCGGGGACGTCGGTCCCGATGTGGCGCGCCGGGTCAGCCAGGCCGTCACTCGGCGCGGAGCATGTAGCCCGAGTTGCGGACGGTGTGCAGCAGCGCCGTCGGGAACGGCTTATCGATCTTTTGCCGCAAGCGGCTGACATGGACGTCGATCACGTTGGTCTGCGGGTCGAAATGGTAGTCCCACACACCTTCCAGCAGCATGGTGCGCGTGACCACCTGACCCGCGTGCCGCATCATGTATTCCAGCAGTCGGAACTCGCGCGGCTGCAGGTCGATGCGTTGCCCGGCGCGGCGGACGCTGCGGGACAGCAGCTCCATTTCCAGATCGGCCACCTGCAGCTTGGTCTGCGGGCCATCCGGCTTGCCGCGGCGGGCCAGTGCCTCCACCCGGGCTAGAAGTTCGGCGAAGGCGAACGGTTTTGTGAGGTAATCGTCGCCACCGGCCTTGAGCCCGCGCACCCGCTCGTCGACCTGGCCAAGTGCCGAGAGGAACATCACCGGTGTCGCATTGGCCTGCGCCCGCAGCGTTTCCAGCAGGCGTAGGCCGTCGATGCCGCCGGGCAGCATGCGGTCCAGGATGATGGCGTCGAAGCTCTCGCTGGCCGCCATGAACAGGCCATCGCGCCCGTTATCGGCGTGTTCGGCGAGGTGCCCGGCCTCCCTGAGGCCCTTCAGCACGAAGCCGGCTACGTCTTTGTCGTCTTCCACTACCAGAATGCGCATCAGCCGTTACCCTCGCTTGGACGGCGCCCGACCGTGACCGGAACGCTCATCACCTGACCATGCCGTCGAACCGTCAGCTTCAACGCGGTACCCGGCGGGGTGGCGCTCACGGCCTTGATCAGGTCGTGCGCGCTATCGACCGTGGCGTCGTTCACCGCCGTTACGATGTCGCCGGGCTGCAGACCGGAATGGGCCGCCGGCCCGCTGCGGTCCACGCTGGCGATGGCGACGCCGGGGGAACGGGCGCGGGTGTCGCCGGGGGCGGGTTTGGGGACGTCCTGCACAGCCACGCCCAGCCAGCCCCGGTCGATGTGGCCCTTGCTCAGCAGCTGGGCCACGATGGGCTGCACGATCTCGCTCGGGATCGCGAAGCCGATGCCGACGGAGCCGCCAGTGGGCGAGACGATGGCGGTGTTCACCGCGATCACCTGGCCCAGAAGGTTGAAGGTCGGGCCGCCGGAATTGCCCGGGTTGATGGGCGCATCGATCTGTAGGAAGTCGTCGAACGGCCCGGCGCCGATGTCCCGCCCGCGTGCCGAGACGATGCCGGCGCTGACGGAGGAGCCGAGCCCGAACGGGTTGCCCGCGGCCAGGATCCAGTCGCCGACCTCCACGTTGCGCGAGTCGCCCCAAGTGACCGCCGGCAGCGACGGTGCGCCGTCGACCTTGATCACGGCGATGTCGGTCAGCTCGTCGGTGCCCAGCACCTTGGCCGGCAGCTCCGTCCCGTTGGACAGCGAGACGATGATGCGGTCGGCATGCCCCACGACGTGGTTGTTGGTGACGATGATCCCCGACGAGTCGATGACGAACCCCGACCCGGCGCCCTGCACCTGCTCGCGGCGGGAGCGCAGCCGGTCGCGGAACTGCTTTTCCAGCGGTGTGCCACGGAGGGCGGAGGGCAGTTGCGCATCCCCGTCGCTGCCGACGCTCTCGGTGACGGCGATGTTCACGACGGAGGGCACTACCCGCTTGACCAGCGGCGCCAGCGACGGCAACGCGGCGACCAGAGGTGTCGAAGTGCCTTGCGCGTTCACCGGGTTGGCGCAGCCGGACAGGAGCAGGGCGGCGGCGAGGGCGAGCGGGCGGATCATTGGGGCATTCCAGGGGCTGCAAGGGCGCATAGAGTGATGGTGGCGGTTCATATGGATTGTCACAAGGATACAGCGGGCTTGTAAGTCCTGGGTTTCAGTCGGGCGGCGGTTTCAAAAGGGAGGAGCGAGCAGGTGTGGGAACAGTTCAACCCGGTCGGCCAAGGTATGGTGCAACTGGCAGAGCTGACACTGGCTTTCGTCCTGTCGGCGCTCGTGGGGCTAGAACGGGAAATCCGGCAGAAAAGCGCCGGGTTGCGTACCTATACACTAGTGGGCGTGTCCGCGGCGCTGTTCATGCTGATCTCCAAATACGGCTTCGACAACGTGCTGGTGGCGAACCGAGTGGTCGTGGACCCGTCTCGGGTTGCGGCGCAGATCGTCTCGGGAATCGGCTTCATCGGCGGCGGCGTGATCTTCATGCGCCGCGATATCGTCCGCGGCCTCACGACGGCGGCCTCCGTTTGGCTTACCGCCGCGCTGGGCATGGCGTGCGGCGCGGGGCTGCCCGTTCTGGCGGTCGCGACGGTGGTAGGACACTTCGTCATCATGCTCGTGTTTCCCAAGCTCGTTCGGTATTTGCCGAAGGAGCGGCGGATGACCACCACGATTCAACTCTCCTACCAGGATGGCGCTGGTTGCCTGGCGGCTATCCTGGAGGTTTGCACGCAGCTCCGGTTCGCGATCGATCATGTGGATGTCCAGCGCGGTGCTCAGGAGACGCAGCAAGATCAGGCCGACTTCGAGGGTGTCGAGGCCGAGACCGGACGTGGCCTGCCGGCCGTGCTGCGGATGCGCATCAGGGGCAAGCGGCCGGTCCCCGACCTCGTCGCCCGGCTGTCCGAACTGAGGGGCGTTGCGTCCGTGGGCACGGTGGGGGACGAGGCCGACCTGGACTGAACGGCTCAGCCCGGACGTTCGGGCCAGTCGTGCCTCGGATAGCGCCCCCGCATGTCTCGCCGCACATCGGCCCAGGCCCCATCCCAGAAGCCGCCGAGGTCCGCCGTGATAGCAACCGGCCGGCCCGCCGGTGAGAGCAGGGCGAATTGCAGCTTAATCCGGCCGCCGGCGAGCACCGGCGTGGTCTTTTGCCCGTAGAACGCCTGCGCCCGGGCGGAGGCGACCGGCACGGGCTGCGCATAATCGATCGTGGCCCGGCCGCCGGGCAGAGTGAGATAGGTCGGCAGGTCGCGGTCCAGCCGGCTGGCGTGCTCCCAGCCGAGCAGGCCGCGCAGGATCCCGGCCAGGTCGAGCTTCGCCGCATCGGCCAATTTCGCCGTCGCGAGCAAGTGGGGGGCCAGCCATTCCTGCACGCTCGCCGCAAGGGTCGTGTCGGACAAGTCGGCAACCGACGGCTCGACGGTCCGCAGCAGCGCGGCGCGGGCCTGCAGTTGGCGGGCGGCGTCGGTCCAGTCGAGCGCGTCGAGCTTGCGACCGATGACCCCGGCCAGGGTCGCCGCCGTCTCGTGCGGGTCGGCGGCAAGGGTGCGGTCGTCCAGGATCAGCGCCCCGAGGCGTCGCCGGCGGCGGGACAGCACGGTGCCGGAGACCGGGTCGAACCCACTCTCGACGGTTTCGGTGATGCGATGGGCAGGCAGGTCCGCCGGGTCGAGCGGGGCGGCGAGGCGGATCCGGGCGGAGCTGCCCAGTTCCAGCGACCCGACCGCCAGCAGGGCTTCGCGGGCCAGCGGATCGGTGGGCGGCAGCTTGGCGCCGCCGCCGCCGGACAGCCGGAACGAGCCCACCTCGCCGCGCCGCTGCGCGATCCGGTCGGGGAAGGCGGCTGCAAGCAGCGGCGCCGGGTCACCCAGGGCGGGTGCGGAATTGTGTAGGCGACGGCGGTATTGGGCGGCGGTTTGGCGGATCCGGGCGATCGCGCCACGGTCGGCATCCCGGCGGCCGGCCAGGGCCTCGAGCCGGAGTGTCACGTCGGCCGGGGCGTCGCGTTCGCGCAGGGGATCGCGCTCCTCCAACAGGGCGGCGAGATCGGCTGCCAGCGCGGCCTCCGCCGGGGATCGTGCCGCGAGCATCATGGCCGCCAGCCGGGGATGGCTGCCCAGTTCGGCCATGCGGCGGCCCTGCTTGGTCAGTGCTCCGTCCGTGAGCGCGCCCAAATCGGCGAGCAGCGTGCGGGCGCTGGCGAGCGCCCCGGTGGCGGGCGGGTCGGGGAACGGCAGCAACTCGGGGGCGGTGCCCCAGGCGAGGCAGTCCAGCACCAACCCGCTCAGCTCCGCGCTCTCGATCTCGGGCCGGTCGAAGGGCGGCAAGCCCCGGTGCAGGGCGGGCGACCATAGGCGGATCGCAACGCCGGGTGCCTCCCGTCCGGCGCGGCCGGCGCGCTGGTCGGCGGCGGCACGGCTGATGCGCACGGTTGCGAGCCGGGTCAGGCCGGTGGCCGCGTCCAGCCGCGGGGACCGCCGCCAGCCGCCATCGACCACGATGCGCACGCCGGGCACGGTCAGCGACGTCTCGGCGATGCTGGTGGCAAGCACGACCCGGCGGCCATCGGCGATGCGCAGGGCCCGGTCCTGCTCGGCCAGCGGCAGGTCGCCGTGGAGCGGGAGCACCAGCGCGCCGCATCCGTCGAGGGCCGACTGGGTGCGGCGGATCTCGCCCATGCCGGGGAGGAAGGCGAGGATGTCCCCCTCATGCTCCGCCAAAGCGGTCCGGATCGCGGCGGCAACGGCGCCGGGCAGGTCGCGCGGGGAAGCGATGTCGCGTTTGGCCTGCTCGACCGCGACTGGAAACAGGCGTCCAGCACTTTCCAGCACTTGGGCGTTCATCAGCGCCGATAACCGGGCGCCATCGGCGGTGGCGGACATGGCGAGCAGCCGTAATTCGGGCCGAAGCTGGCGCTGCAGGTCGAGGCAGAGCGCGAGGGCGAGGTCGGCCGCCAAGGCGCGCTCGTGGATCTCATCCAGGATCACCAGTCCGACCCCGTCCAGGCCCGGGTCCGACAGCAGACGGCGGACGAGCAAACCCTCCGTGACGACCTCGATCCGGGTCGCGGACGATACCGCGGAATCGGTGCGCGTCCGGTAGCCTGCCGTCTGTCCGACCTGTTCGCCGAGCAGGCTGGCCATGCGGGTCGCCGCCGCCCTTGCTGCCAGGCGGCGCGGCTCGAGCATCACGATCCGGCCGGACGCGGTGCCCAACAGGTGCAACGGCGCCAGCGTGGTCTTGCCGGCACCTGGGGGCGCCACTAGCACGGCATTGCCGGCCGCGAGGGCCAACGTTAGTGCCGGGAGCACATCGCGGACCGGCAGCGCCGCGGCATCATGAATAATTTGCTGCACCTGTTACGATCTTCTACAAGCCCGCTAACCGTTCTGAGGGACCACCCAGATGAGTTTGACCCGGAAGCGCGTACTGGTAACCGGCGGAGCTGGATTCCTCGGCTCTCACTTGTGCGAGCGGTTGATCGCGGAGGGCCATGATGTGCTCTGCGTGGACAATTACTTCACCGGACGCAAGGACAACATCGCGCATTTGCTCGGAGATGCCCACTTCGAGGCGCTGCGGCACGATGTCACCTTTCCGCTCTATGCCGAAGTGGACGAGATCTACAACCTGGCGTGCCCGGCCTCGCCGATCCATTACCAGTTCGATCCGGTGCAGACCACCAAGACGTCCATCATGGGCGCGATCAACATGCTCGGCCTGGCCAAGCGGGTGAAGGCCAAGGTGTTCCAGGCCAGCACCAGCGAGGTCTATGGCGACCCGACGGTGCACCCGCAGACCGAGGATTACCGCGGCAACGTCAACCCGCTCGGCCCGCGCGCCTGTTACGATGAGGGCAAGCGGGCCGCCGAGACGCTATTCTTCGATTACCACCGGCAGCACAAGACGCGCATCAAAGTGGTGCGGATCTTCAACACCTATGGCCCGCGCATGCATCCCAACGACGGCCGGGTGGTGTCGAACTTCATCGTGCAGGCGCTGAAAGGCGAGCCGATCACGCTGTATGGCGACGGCAGCCAGACCCGCGCATTCTGCTTCGTCAGCGATCTGATCGAGGGCTTCGTCCGCCTGATGGCCACGGACGACGACGTGACCGGCCCGGTGAACATCGGCAACCCGCACGAGATCCCGGTGCGCGAGTTGGCCGAGCGGATCGTTCGGCTGATCGGGTCCGACTCCAAGATCGAATACCGGCCACTGCCGCAGGACGACCCTACGCAGCGTTGTCCCGATATCACCCTGGCGCGCAAGCTGCTCGGCTGGGAGCCCAAGGTGCCGCTGGAGGAAGGGCTGCAGCGTACCATCGCCTATTTTGCCCGCCTTCTCGCAGAGCGCGGCGACGAGGCGGTCAATCCAACCCCAGTGGCGGCCTGACACCATGAAAATCGCAATGATCGGCGGCGGATACGTCGGGCTGGTATCGGGAGCGTGTTTCGCCGACCTTGGCGTGGACGTGTGCGTCGTCGAGCGGGATCCCGCCAAGCTCGGCATGCTCAGGGACGGCAAGATGCCGATCTACGAGCCGGGGCTCGATAAGCTCGTCAATGACAATGTGGCGGCTGGCCGGCTGAGCTTCACCGACGATCTGCAGGCGGCCGTCGCCGGCGTGGAGGCGGTGTTCATCGCCGTGGGCACCCCGACCCGGCGCGGCGACGGCCATGCCGACGTCAGCTTCGTCAACGCGGCGGCCGAGCAAGTCGCGCGCGCGCTCACCGGCTACGCGGTCGTCGTCACGAAGAGTACCGTCCCAGTCGGCACCGGGCGGCGCATCGAGGTGATCATGCGCAATGCGCGGCCCGACGGTGAGTTCGACGTTGCCTCCAATCCCGAATTCCTGCGCGAAGGCAGTGCGATCGGCGACTTCATGCGGCCCGACCGGGTGGTGATCGGCACGCAGAGCGAACGTGC
Organism: uncultured Acetobacteraceae bacterium; assembly: GCA_964242215.1. Lineage (GTDB taxonomy): Bacteria > Pseudomonadota > Alphaproteobacteria > Acetobacterales > Acetobacteraceae > LMUY01. The sequence goes on from CAXTCJ010000028.1 coordinate 39,922, forward strand.
GCGCGAAGTGCTGCGCCGGCTATATCGCCCGCTGTACCTGATCGAGGCGCCGATCCTGTTCACTGCGCTGGAGACGGCGGAGCTCACCAAATACGCCGCCAACTCGTTCCTCGCGATGAAGGTGACGTTCATCAACGAGATGGCCGACCTCTGTGAAAAAGTCGGCGCGGACGTGCATGACGTGGCGCGCGGCATCGGTCTGGATGGCCGCATCGGCCGCAAGTTCTTGCATCCCGGACCCGGCTACGGCGGATCGTGCTTCCCGAAGGATACCTTGGCGCTCGCCCGGATCGCGCAGGACTGGGGCGCGCCGTCCCGCCTGGTGGAAACGACCGTCGCCGTGAACGATGCGCGCAAGGCCGGCATGGCGGCGCGGGTGGTTGCCGCTTGCGGTGGGAGCGTGCGGGGCAAGACGCTGGCCGTGCTCGGGCTTACGTTCAAGCCGGAAACCGATGACATGCGCGATGCACCGAGCCTGCCGGTCGTGCACCGGTTGGTGGAGGAGGGCGCCGTGATCCGCGCCTTCGATCCGGAGGGCATGGAGCAAGCACGGCCGCTGCTGCCGGAGCAGGTGGTATACTGCCACGATTCGGCCGAGGCGCTGGAAGGCGCGGATGCGCTCGTGGTCATCACTGAGTGGAACGAATTCCGTGCGATCTCACCGGCTCGCCTGGCCACCGTGCTGCGCGACAAGGTCGTGGTCGACTTGCGGAACGTGTACGATCCGGTCGCGATGGAGCAGGCGGGTTTACGCTACTTCGCTATCGGCCGCGGCGGCAGCGCATCACCGATTAAGGCGTAGCCGGCGAAGTGATGCCATGGCCGGGCGCACGCTGCGCCCGGCCACTTACGACCGGATCAGGCCGACGGAGTCTCGCTCGCCGGCTTGCGGCCGCGGCGCTTCGGAGCGGCGGCGCCATTCACGACCGGCTCCACTGTCTCGACCGGCGCCGTCTTCATGGCCCGCTTTTTCGGGGCAGCCTTGGCCGGAGCGGCTTTCACCGGTGCCGCCTTCTCGGGCATCGCGGCGCGGGACTTTTCCTTTTCCTTGGCAGCGGCGACCTTAAGCTTGTCGCGCCGAGTCTTCATCTCGTCGCGGATCATGCCAAGTGCGGCCTTTGCAACGGCGGCCCGGGAGGCTTCCGGGATCGTTTCAAGCGCGCTGAAGAAAGCCTGGCTCACAGGCTTGGTGCCGCGGGGTGCGCGGGTAGCGGTGGGTGCTGCCTTAAGCATCGTAGTGCGTGTCTCCTGGTTCGAATTTGCGGCGTGTCGTCGCGCAGTCACATAATGGCTGTTTTGCAATCAAAAACCTAATTTCTCTTGACAGGGATCGCTCAGCCTGAGCGCCATCAGCGACCGAGTTAGGTGTTTCCTATTGGTCCCAAGCCATCGTGACCGTCCGGCCCAGATGCAATTTAGCCCGGTAAATCTACTCGAAAGCTCTCGATGACGGTATTTGCGAGCAGCTTGCGGCCCATGTCTTCGGCCATCGATTTCGCACGCGCCGGATCGGTTTCGGCGACCTCGATCTCGATCACTTTGCCCGCGCGAACTTCGCCGACTCCGGCGAATCCAAGATTGCCCAGTGCATGACCGATGGCGCGACCCTGCGGATCCAACACGCCGTCCTTCAACATGACGGTGACAACGACCTTCATTGCATCGCCTCCGGGCCCTTAAGATCGCGCGACCCGGCTTCGGGAAGAATACCCAAACGCCGCGCCACTTCCTGATACGCTTCCTCGACCCGGCCCAGGTCGCGACGGAAACGATCCTTGTCCATCTTCTCGCTCGTCTTGCTGTCCCACAACCGACAATTGTCCGGGCTGATCTCGTCGGCGAGCACGATGCGCATGTCGTCCTCCTCCCACAACCGGCCGAATTCCAACTTGAAGTCCACCAGCGTGATGCCGACGCCGAGGAATAGCCCCGTCAGGAAGTCGTTAACGCGCAGGGTAAGGGCGACGATGTCGTCCATGTCGGCGGTGTTGGCCCAACCGAACGCCGTGATGTGCTCCTCCGCCACCATCGGGTCGTTGAGCGCCTCGTTCTTATAGTAGTACTCGATGATCGACCGCGGCAGGCGCGTGCCCTCGGGAATGCCTAGCCGCGTCGAGAGTGACCCGGCGGCGACGTTGCGCACGACGACCTGCAGCGGGATGATCTCCACCTCGCGGATCAACTGCTCACGCATGTTCAGGCGGCGGACAAAATGGGTGGGGACGCCGATCTCACCGAGCCGGATCATGAGGTATTCGCTGATGCGATTGTTCAGCACGCCCTTGCCGGTGATGATGCCCTTCTTGGTCCCGTGGGCGGACGAGGCGTCATCTTTGAAGTACTGGACCAGGGTGCCGGGTTCCGGACCCTCGAACAGATCCTTCGCCTTGCCCTCGTACAATTGCCTCCGGCGGGCCATGGTCCGTATCCTCGTTGCAGACGCGCCCTATAGCAGCCGCCCGCCCCCCTCGCCACCCGTAGGGCCGACTTCGGTTCCCGCGGATCCCAGCTTCACCGGTTCGAAGTCCGCTTGCCCGGCCCGGCCTGCCGCAAACAGCCACACGGGCAGACCCTCCGCGGGCAGAGCGACCAACGACGCACAGGCTGTACCGAAGCCCCCGGTCGGCGGGACGCTCAGCGCGGCCTCACGCGGAGCCTCGTCGTCGGCGAGCAACCGGGCCCAGCTTTCCCAATCCGGCGGACGCGGGGCATTTGCCGCGCGAAAGCGGGGAAGGTGGCGGGCAACGCGAGGGCTGCCGACATCGTCCGGATCGTGGGCGGTCACCATGTGCAGCCCCGGCTCCAGCGCCCAAGCTGTCACCTCACCAGCATCATCGTTGCGCACGAACCAGACGGCCGTCGGGTCCGCCAGCACCATGTTGAAACTGCGGTAGCCGGCTCCGTCCAGCGCACGAATGGCGGCGGCCGCATCTTGCGCAGACGCGTGTTGCAGGGCGAGCAGCGGCAATTCACCACGGCTGCGCTTGCCCGGCGCCGGGCCAAGACTGCCGGGCCGGTTCAGCACGGCGGCGACCAATCCAGCGCCGTTGATCCCCATCCAGGTTCCGCCGCCGGTCCGGTCACGCCCCGCGGTCACGCCGGGCAAGGCGGGCCAATAGGCGGATGGCGGATCCCACGGGCGGTCCAGCCGCTCGTCCCGGTTTGCGGCAAGCAGAAGCGGCCAGGCGTGACCTGGCCGCCTAAGCGTTATGACGGTACACACGCAGTTGAGTTAGGTGACCCCGGCGGGAGTTACCAGCCGCGATGCCATTCGTGCCAGCGATGCTCTTCTTCCCAGCGGTGATGGCGTCGCCACTCCTGGTGGCGCCACTCCCGTGCCCGCCATTCGGCCGCGCGCGGGTTGTAACCGCCGCCATAGTAATATTGTGCGGGCTGCACCATGGCCCGGAATGGTGCCGGTGCGGCCGACGCCGGGGTGACCGCACCCGTACCGGCCAAGCCGGCCAGAGCAGTCCCGGCGAGCACAGTCAGGGTCAACAGGGTCTTACGCATTAGACGACCTCCTTCATTTGATGCCCGTGTCTAGCCAGCGATCGTGGCGCGACTTCGCCGCCATTGTGATGAAAGCAGGGCGAACCACTCGGCCTGCGCAGGGATTATCAGCCCAACATCGGGAGATCGGGCATGGCCCAGCAAGTGCCACTTACGACATCGAGCGAGACGGGCGTGGAGCAGGATGGCGTGCTCGAGGTTGCTCCTGACCTCGCCAGCAAACGCCTTCTGATGGTGAACGTGGCGTTCTTCGGGCCGAGGGGCGCCGCAGACCGGCAATGGGTGCTTATCGACGCCGCACTGCCCGGCACGGCCGGCGCGATCACCGCGGCTGCTGCGTCGCGCTTCGGCGAGGGTAGCCGGCCCGGCGCCATCATCATGACGCACGGCCATTTCGATCACACCGGCGCCCTCGAGACATTGGCCGAGCAGTGGGATGTGCCGGTCTACGCCCATCCGCACGAACTGCCGTATCTGAACGGGCAAGCGAGCTATCCCCCGCCTGATCCGTCGGTTGGGGGTGGCATCATGTCCACGCTCTCGCCGCTGTTGCCGCGCGGCCCGGCCAATGTGGCGCGCCGTCTGCATGCGTTACCCGAAGATGGCAGCGTGCCATTGATGCCAGGCTGGTGTTGGCTGCATACGCCGGGGCACGCGGTGGGCCATTGCTCGTTTTGGCGGGCATCCGACCGCACGCTGCTCGCCGGGGACGCCGTTATCACCACGGCCCAGGAATCTGCCTACGCCGTCGCGACGCAGGAGCCGGAAATACACGGGCCGCCGATGTACTTCACCCACGACTGGCCGAGCGCGCGTCGCTCGGCGGTGGCACTGGCGGCGCTGGAGCCGGAGCTACTGGTGGCCGGCCACGGCCATCCCATGCGGGGCGAGGCGATGCGGGCCGCGCTGCATACGCTTGCTGCAAAGTTCGATGAACTGGCCCACCCACCTCACGCCAAATATGCCGACCACCCGATTTCGGTGAAGGACGGCACGGCTTACGTCAGCCGCAAGTAGCCCGAAAGCGCGCTTGGGCGATGCGGGTGTCCGCCGGCTAGGCTTCCAAGCTTAGCTAGCCCGCATCGCCCGCGAGCGATGCGGGCTACGCAGTCGCCCTACCGAACACACGTTCGAACACGTGGTCGACGGCGCGGAGGTGCATGGCCGGGTCCATGGCGGCATCGATCGTTGACGGTGTGATGCGGCCTGCGACGTCGGGATCGGCCAACAGGTTTTCCCTAAAGCCGCGCGCGTCCGGCTTGCCCAATGCCTCCCACGTCGTCATCGCGTTCCGCTGAACGATCCGGTACGCATCCTCGCGCAGGATCCCCGCGCGGGTCAGGGCGAGCAGCACTTCGCCGCTGTGCACCACGCCGCCTAGGCTCTCGAGATTGGCCGCCATCCGCTCGGGGTGGACGACAAGTTTGTCCATCATGCCGGCGAGCCGCGCGAGTGCGAAGTCCAGCGCCAGCGTCGCGTCCGGGCCGATCACGCGCTCCACGCTGCTGTGGCTGATGTCGCGCTCGTGCCAAAGTGCCACGTTCTCCAGCGCCGGTACCGCGGCGGCGCGGACGATGCGGGCTAGGCCGGTCAGGTTTTCACTGAGCACCGGGTTGCGCTTGTGCGGCATGGCACTGCTGCCCTTTTGCCCGGCGTGGAAAAACTCCTCCGCCTCGCGCACTTCACTGCGCTGGAGATGGCGCACTTCGGTGGCGAGCCGCTCCACCCCGCTCGCGATCACGGCCAGCGTGCAGAAGAATGCGGCGTGGCGGTCGCGTGCGATGACCTGGGTCGACACCGGCTCCACGCGCAGGCCGAGCGATTGGGCGACATGCTCCTCCACGCGCGGGTCGAGATGCGCGTAGGTACCGACCGCACCGGAGATCGCACACACCGCCACCTCCGCCCGCGCGGTTTCCAATCGGGCGCGGTCGCGGGCGAATTCGGCGTAGTGCCCGGCGAGCTTCAGGCCGAACGAGGTTGGTTCGGCGTGGATGCCGTGGCTGCGGCCGATCGTCAGCGTGTGCTTGTGTTCGAAGGCGCGGCGCTTCAGTGCGGCCATGACATGGTCGATGTCGGCGAGCAGCAGATCCGCGGCTTGCGTCAACTGTAATGACAGGCATGTGTCCAGCACATCGCTGCTGGTCATCCCCTGGTGGACGAAGCGGCTCTCGGGACCGACGCCTTCCGCGAGCCATGTGAGGAACGCAATGACGTCATGGCGCGTCTCTGCCTCGATGGCATCGATCCGGTCCAGATCGGCCTGCCCCATGGCGGCCAACATCGGCTCACCTTTGGACCGAATCGCGCGCGCGGTGCCGGGCGGGATGTCGCCGAGCGCCTCCATGCCGTCCGCGGCTGCGGCCTCGATGGCGAACCACAAACGGTATCGATTCTCTGGCGCCCAGATAGCAGCCATTTCGGGACGGGTGTAACGCGGGACCATGGACGAAATCCTTCAAGCGGGCCTTCACGCCGACCTCATACCTCAACTGCTGGCGTTGGCGCAGGTTCTGTTCATCGACCTGGTGTTGGCCGGTGACAATGCGGTGGTGGTTGGCATGGCGGTCGCGGGCCTCCCCGCCAAGCAGAAGCGCAAAGCCATCTTCGGTGGCATTGCGGGCGCGGCGATCATCCGGATCGGGCTCGCGCTGGTCGCACTGGAACTGTTGGCGATCATCGGCTTGATGCTGGCGGGTGGTGTGCTGCTGCTCTGGGTGTGCTGGCGCATGTATCGCGAGTTGCGACCGCATCCCCGCAAGGCCGGAGAAGCTGCGCCGCCGAAGTCGCTCGGGGCGGCCATGGTGCAGATCCTGCTCGCGGACCTGTCCATGAGCCTGGACAACGTACTCGCCGTCGCGGGCGCGGCGCGGGGACATGTCGGCGTGCTGATTGCCGGGCTGGCGGTGTCGGTCGTGCTGATGGCGGTGGCCGCGACGCTGATCGCCAAGCTGCTGGAGCGCTATCGCTGGATCGCGTGGGTCGGGCTGTTGATCGTTCTGTTCGTGGCCTGCAAGCTCATTTGGGAGGGCGGCGGCGACGTGTGGACGCATCTGCCGACCGAGAGGTGGCTGCATGGACTTGGACTGGCGTGACCTTTCGAACGATCGGGCCCGCGCGGTCGTCGGGCAAACCGTCCGGCTGACGGGCTGGTTGCCGCGCCCGGGTCTGCACGGCCGGCGCGACTTGATGGCGGAACCGCCATGCTGCCTCGGCTGCCCGGCCGAGACAGCGGCGCCCCGGGTGCAGGTGGAGGCAGCTCTGCCGCTTTCGGCCGGTATCGTCACCTTGGACGGCCGCTTGCAACGAAGCGACGGCATGTGGCGGCTGGAGGATGCGCGCCCGGTGCGGAATTTCGGCCGCCGCCGGCTGCTGGAGGCCGCACCTCTGCTGTGCCTGGCCGCCGCTGCGCCCGCCCCAGATTCGCAAGTTGTCGTCGCGAACGGGCCTACGGTGGATCTGCACTCGCACGCCGCCAAGTTGCTTTACGTCCGGTCGGACGCGCCGTTCACGCCGCTGGCCGGCCCGATGCGGGAGGGCGGGTTGGCGGTCACTTGCCTCGCCATCGTGTCCGACGCGCCGACCCACCATACCGTGGACGGCCACATCCACCCCTACCGTGACCCTTCGCCCGGCGAGCTTTACGTGTATGCCCAGCGCGCCTTCGCTCGCCTGCACAAACTGGTGGGCGAGCAGGACCTGGCCGTGGTGACCAACGCGGCCGAGATGCAGGCAGCGCGGTCCACCCGTCCCGCCGTGGTGGTCGCGGCTGAAGGTGCGGATTTTCTGGAGGGCAATCCGGACCGGGTCGACGAGGCGTACGATCGCTGGCAGCTCCGCCATCTGCAGCTGACGCATTACCGTGTGAATGAACTCGGCGACATCCAGACCGAGGAACCGGTGCATGGCGGCCTGACCGATATCGGCGCCGCCGTGATCCGCCGCTGCAACGCGCGGGGGATCGTGGTGGACGTGGCGCACGGCACGCTCGACCTGGTCCGCCGCGCGGCGGAGGTTACGACCAAGCCGCTGGTGCTGTCCCACACGTCGCTGACCACGCGCCCTCGCCCGTTCACGCGGCTGATCACGCCGGAGCATGCCAGGCTGATTTCGGACACCGGCGGGGTGATCGGGATTTGGCCAATTGCCGCGTTGTTCCCGGACATGGCGGCGCTGGCGGCCGCGATGGCGCGCATGGTCGCCGTCGTGGGGATCGATCACGTGGGATTGGGGACGGACATGCTCGGCTTGACCGGCCCGGCCACGTTCGACAGCTACGCGCAACTACCGGGTTTGACGGCGGCGCTGTTGGCTGCCGGGTTCGCGGCCGACGATGTGCGCAAGCTGATGGGCGGCAATTACGCGCGGGTGTTTGCGGCGTCTATGGCGTGAGCAGTAGTGTCGGGCCGAACGAAGCGGGAGGAGGCGAAGATGCACCCAGAGACAATGGCCGTTCACGCCGGCTGGCGGCGCGACGAGAGCACCGGCGCGGTGGCCGTGCCGATCTATCAGACTACGGCGTTCCAGTTCGACAGCTCCGAGCACGCGTCGAACCTGTTCGCGCTCAAGGAACTGGGGAACATCTACACCCGCATCATGAATCCCACCTCCGACGCGCTGGAGAAGCGGGTCGCGGCGATGGAGGGCGGGGTCGGGGCGCTGGCAGTTGCCTCCGGCCAGGCCGCGAGCGCGCTGGCGGTGCAGAACCTGGCCAAGGCTGGGGACAACATCGTCACCTCCACCGACCTGTACGGCGGAACGTGGAACCTCTTCGCCAACTCGTTCAAGGACATGGGCATCGAAGTCCGCTTCGTCGACCCGGCGGATCCGGAGGCGTTCGTGCGCGCGTCGGACGAGCGCACCCGCGCCTGGTATGCCGAGACCCTGCCCAACCCGAAACTGCGCGTGTTCCCGATCGCCGAAGTGGCAGCGTTGGGCAAGCCGCTGGGCATCCCGCTGATCATGGACAACACGGCGGCTCCGATGCTGGTGCGCCCGTTCGACCATGGCGCGGCGATCATCGTGTACTCCGCCACCAAGTATCTGGGCGGCCACGGCACCGCAATCGCCGGCATGATCGTGGACAGCGGCAAGTTCGACTGGACCACCCACCCCGAGCGCTCGCCCGGCCTGAACACACCGGACCCGTCCTACCACGGCGCCGTCTGGACCGAGGCCGCCAAGCCGCTCGGCCCGATCGCCTACATCCTGAAGGCGCGGGTGACTCTGCTGCGGGACCTAGGCCCGGCGATCAGCCCGTTCAACGCCTTCCTGGTGCTGCAGGGCATGGAAACGTTGCCGCTGCGTATGAAGCGGCATTGCGAGACGTCGCTGACGGTCGCGAACTGGTTGGCCAAGCGACCGGAGGTTGCGAACGTGATCTATCCGTCGCTGATGACGGGCCGCAATGCGGAGTTGGTGGCCAAATATCTGCCGAACGGCTTCGGTGGGCTGATGGGGTTCGAGCTGCATGGCGCCGCCGCTGCGGGGCGCCGGTTCATCGATGCGCTGCAGCTGTTCTACCATGTCGCCAATATTGGCGATGCGAGATCGTTGGCGATCCATCCGGCGAGCACGACGCACTCGCAGCTCGCGGAGGGCGACCAGATGAAGAGTGGCGTATCGCCGGGTTACGTGCGGCTGTCGATCGGGTTGGAACATCCGGACGATCTGCTGGCCGATCTGGACCAGGCGCTCGCCGCGTCATCAATGAAAGCCGCCGCCGAGTAACGCCCTTCTCCCCCTCCCTTGAGGGGGCGGGGGGAGGGTGGCAACAAGTTCGATGGTTCGCGTCCTCACCGCCCCCGTCAGGATCATGCCGTCGCCACCCCTCACCCCGGCCCTCTCCCTCAAGGGGAGAGGGAGAAGCAGCTAGGTCCAGTGGGCGAAGCAGGCCACTACG
>CAXTCJ010000029.1:0-5692 GCA_964242215.1 uncultured Acetobacteraceae bacterium
GGGAGGGGGCTCTCTTCCGCTGACTACTCCGCAGCCACAGCCATAGCGTCCTGCTGCATGTACTCGTGCATGCGGGCGGCGGCGTCGCGGCCGTCTTTGATCGCCCACACCACCAGGCTCGCCCCGCGAACGATGTCGCCCGCGCCGAATACGCCCGGCAGCGTGGTCATCTGCGTGCGATGATCCACCGCCAGCGTGCCCCAGCGGCTCACCTCCAGGCCCGGCGTGCCCCAAAGTTGCGGCAACGGCTCCGGGTCGAAGCCGAGCGCCTTGATCACCAAATCCGCCTCGACCGTGAAACGCTCGCCCGAGGGCTCCACCGACTGACGGCCGGACGCGTCGGCCATGCCGAGGCGCATGCGCTGCACCATCACACCGGTGACGATATCGTCGCCCAGGAACGCCTCGGGCGCGGAGAGCCAGACGAACTCCACCCCCTCCTCCTGCGCGTTCTTCACCTCACGCATCGACCCGGGCATGTTGGCCTGGTCGCGCCGGTACAGGCACTGCACCGAGGTCGCACCCTGCCGCACCGCCGTGCGCACACAGTCCATCGCCGTGTCGCCGCCGCCGATCACCACCACGCGCTTGCCGGCCGCATTCAGCGCCCCGCTGTCGAAATCGGGCACCTGGTCGCCCAGGCCCTGGCGGTTGGACGTGGTGAGGTAATCCAGCGCCGGCACGATACCGCCCAAGCCCGAACCCGGGCCGCCGATATCACGCGCCTTGTACACGCCCGTCGCGATCAGCAGCGCGTCGTGGCGGGAGCGCAGTTCGTCGAACGACATCCCCTCCCCTACGCCCTGGCCCAAGTGGAACTGGATGCCGCCTTCCTCCAGCAGCTTCCAGCGGCGCAGCACGATCTCCTTCTCCAGCTTGAAGCCGGGGATGCCGTAGATCATCAGCCCGCCGACCCGGTCGTGCCGGTCGTACACATGCACCTGGTAGCCCTTGGCGCGCAGCATCTCCGCCGCCGCCAGGCCGCCCGGCCCGGCGCCGACAATACCCACGGACTGCTGACGTTCCTGCCGCGGCCGCAGCGGCTTAACCCAGCCCTCCATAAACGCCGTGTCGGTGATGTGGCGCTCGACCGCGCCGATCGTGACGCTCTCGAACCCTTTCTCGATGACGCAATTGCCCTCGCACAGGCGGTCCTGCGGACAGATACGGCCGCAGATTTCGGGAAAATTGTTGGTGGCAGAGCTGACCTCGTACGCCTCCTCCATCCGCCCCTCGGCGCACAGCTTCAGCCAGTCGGGGATGTTGTTCGAAAGCGGGCAATGGATCGAGCAGAACGGGATGCCGCATTGGCTGCAGCGGCTGGCCTGCGCACTGGCCGCCCCCTGATCGAAGCGGCGGTAGATCTCCGCAAAATCCTCGCGGCGTTCCGGGACGTCGCGCTTCTGCGGCGTCTGCTGCGGCAGGCGGACGAATTGCAGCATGCGTTCAGCCATGGCGTCCTGCCCCCGAAACTTGGCGTTCGAGCCATATATGACCAGAAACCAAGCCTGGCGAGACCAATATGGCCATTAGGACAGCCATGCTGCCATATACCAGCCCTGACGTGGACGCATACCAGTTCAGAAGCGAAATAGAGCCGGTTTAAAGGGCCGTTCCGGGCCTACGCCGGAACCCGCTCCAACTTGCCGCCGCCGGGCCGGTAGCGCTCAAGATACTCCGGCACCACCAGCTCGACCGGCGTTGGCACCACGCCCAACTCCGCAAGACCGGGCATGCCGGGGGAGACGACATTGTCCCGCGACAGCATCAGCAACTGGTCGCGGGTGAACGGCTTGGTCGGAAGCAGTTCGGCTAGCCCGGCCTGCATGCGCGCCAAGCCCATCGGGATGTTCACCAACCGCCGGTGCCGCCGGGTCTCGCTGAGGATGTAGGCCAGGATCTCGCGGAACGTCCAAACGCGGGGGCCACCCAGCTCATACGTTTTGCCGGCGGTGTCGGCGCTCATCAGGCCGGCCATCACCGCGTCGGCGACGTCCCCGACATAGACCGGCTGCATCTTGGTGTCGCCCGCGATCACCGGCATGAACGGCAGCACCTGTGACATTGCGCCGAAGCGGTTGAAGAACTGATCCTCTGCCCCGAACACGAGCGAGGGCCGCAGCACGGTGGCGGCCGGCAGCGCCGCGTGCACGGCGGCCTCGCCGGCGGCCTTGCTGCGGCCGTATTGGCTCGGGCTGGCCGGGTCCGCGCCGATCGCGGAGACCTGGACCATGCGGGTGACGCCGGCCGCCGCGGCGAGGCTGGCGATGCGCTTGGCGCCCTCGCCCTGGATGCGGTCGAAGTCGCCGGCCCGGCGCTCGGCCAGGATGCCGACCAAGTTCACCACCAGTTCCGCGCCCTCGACCGCGCGGGCGATGGTCGCCTCGTGCCCGAGCGACGCGTACATCGGTACGATCTGCCCCACGCGGCCCATCGGGCGCAGGAACATGGCGCCCTCGGTGTCCCGCACGGCAATCCGCGTCACATACCCGGCAGCCGCAAGCCGCTTGACGACGTAGCGGCCGAGAAACCCCGATCCGCCGAAGACGGTCGCGACACTGCGCGTTTCCATGAACAAGCCCTCTGGTTACCGGGCTTCAATATGCGGTGGCGGCGCTGCTCTCAAGGTCATCGCCGCAGATGGGCGCAGGATGGCCATTGACGCCCCCAGGCCTGCCCGCTACATCGCCGCTCCACCGCACGCTAAGTGCATGCCCAGGTGGCGGAATTGGTAGACGCGCAGGTTTCAGGTACCTGTGTCCGAAAGGACGTGAAAGTTCGAGTCTTTTCCTGGGCACCATTAGCAAAGCGGCAGCTTAAGGCGTGGTGTTGGGCGTAACCGGCCCCGCGCTGCGCAGCCCGAAGCCACCGGGCAGGATCGAGACCTGGTCGTGCCCCTGGTTCGAGAACACCAGCGCGCCATCGGACGGGCGGAATCGCTGGCTCCAGTTCGGGCCCGGCTTGTCCCACTGGTTGGCCTGGTCGACCAAATAGGGGCCCATCGAGCCCACGACCACGGCGGCGCCCGTCGTTCCGACCGATGTATTACCGACCGCGACGGCCGCCACGCTCGGCGCAGTTCCCGCCAGCGAAATTGGGGCCGAGCACGTGATGAACGTGTTGCCGATGGCTTGAAAACTCTGCAGGCCATTGATCACATCGATGCAAACGCCGGGCACCGTGCCCTGCATCGCCAGCGTAGCGTCGACCACCTTCAGCCGCCCGCCGGCCGAGTCGAAGCGGATGCCGGATGTGGTCGCGCCTGCAATCCCCGAATTGTTCAATCCCGTCGCATGTACCCCGTCGATCGCCACGTCGGCGCTGGCACCGCGCCAATCCACCAACCCGGCGGTGGTTGACGACACGGTGATGTCGCTGAGCCGCAGCGACGCGCCGGGCGCCGAGTCCACCGTGCCCTTCACGGCATAGTCGTCGAACCCCGGCGTGCCATAGGCATAGGACGTCCAGGTCCCGCCGATCACGCGGCCGCTGGTGATCACTCCCCCGGTCTCGACCGAGATGACGTTGCCGGTGCCGTCGAATGTGTTGTTGCCGAGCGCCAGCAGGTTCAGCCACCCCCCCGTGACGCGCAGGCCGTAGCCCATGCCGAACACCACGTTGTTCTCCAGCGTGAGGCCGTCGACGTGGTTGGTAGACAGGGTGGTCGCGGTGCCGTTGCCGGTGGCCTGGATCACTGCGCCATGCTGGCCGGCATAGTTGCGCAGGTTGAAGGTCGGCCCGACCCCGACGCCCGGTGCATTGAAGTAGGCGTTGGGGGTGAATTGGTTGTCGCTGATGAAGCTCTCCAGCGGCATCGACGACAGCAACAGGCAGGCATCGAGGCAGAACGCGCGGTTGCCCCGCACCTGCAGGCCCCCCGCCGGGTCGGCGGTGAAGTCGGCGAGATGCCAGGCATTCACCACGTCGTTGTCGACGAAGCGGCCCGACGACACCTCCGACGACGCCATGCCCGCGCCGGCTGCCCCGGTCAGCAAGGGCGGCATGGCGACGGGGGCGTTCGGGCCCTCGATCTGGCCCGGCCAGAAAAACACCAGGCCCTCGAACCGCCAGTTCCGCTTGACGACGAAAGCGGGGCCGCCGGCGTCCGTCAGCAGAATCGTTCCCCCGCGCGTGCCGTACGGGAGACCGCTGTCGCGTCCGCCCGGGCCGCGGAGATTGACGCCATCGAACACGATCGGGCTCCCCGCCAAGCGTGCGGCCGGCCCTATGTTCAACCGGCAATCGCCCGGGACGAAGATGTCGGCATCCGTGCCGGCCAGGATCCTGGTTGCCGTCGCGAGCGCCTTGCTGTCGTCGCTCACGCCGTCGCACGCCGCGCCGAACAGGCGGATACTGGGGTGGTCCCATGCAGCTTGCCCCAGCGTGGCCGACGCCGTCGCAAGCGGCGGCCGCACCGTCTGGCTGGTCAAGGTTCCATCCGGTCCGAGGGCTGCGGGCCCGTTTGGACGGTTGAGGCTTCCCAGCGGCAGGGCGGGAACCGGGCCGAGTTGGGCCCATGCGGGCAGCGACTGCGCGAATGCTAGGGCAACCGCGAGCAGCGCAGCCCGGCTCAACCCCGCGGCCCCGACGCCAAGCAATCACACGACGTCATGAGCCCGACCCCACTTTACCGTCCTGCCAGAGCTTGTTCCCGGCATCCATGGCGTTCAGAAAACGTCGGCTCGGTCCTGTTGCATGCGATGGTACCCAATACTCGTCTGACGTCACCAGCCCAACCCCGTGGGTACCAGGGTCAAGCCCTGGCATGACGGGGCCATGACTGGGAGTACGAAAATAGCGCGAGCCGGACAGCACTGGCGCAAGGCCAGGAATGACAGGCAATTGCGTGGACGAATGGCAGCGAACCTCATGAAGGCATCCTCGGCTCGTGGTGGGTCGTCCTGATTAGCCCGCCGGAGGGGGTCGTCCCAAGCTTTGCCACGGGCCCGGGCAAGCTGTAGCTAAACCGCCTGAAAGAGGTCCGCACAGTGACGACGCAGTTCCAAGCCAACGCCACCATCCACCTGCATCAGGGCGACTTGCCACCGGATCTGTCGCTCGGCCCGGTGGTCGCGGTGGATACCGAGGCGATGGGGCTGAATTGGCATCGCGACCGGCTCTGCCTAGTCCAGCTGTCGAGTGGCGACGGGGTGGCCCACCTGGTGCAGATCGTCCCGCCCTCACTCGGTGGGTCCGGTTTCGACTGCCCCAACCTCAAGCGCCTGCTCGCCGACCCCGGCACCGTCAAGCTGATGCACTTCGCCCGGTTCGACGTCGGCATCCTGCAATACGCGCTGGGCATCACCGTCGCCCCCGTGCGCTGCACCAAGATCGCGGCCAAGCTGGTGCGCACCTTCACCGAACGCCACGGGTTGCGCGACCTCTGCCGCGAGCTGCTCGGGGTGGAGATCAGCAAGCAGCAGCAAACCTCCGATTGGGGCGCGGTCGCGCTTACCTCGGAACAGCTTGCCTATGCCGCGTCCGACGTGCTGCACCTCCATGCGCTCTGGGCCAAGCTCGAGGCGCTGCTACGGCGGGAGAACCGCCTGGACCTGGCGGAAGCATGCTTCGCCTTTCTGCCCACCCGCACGACGCTGGATGCAATGGGCTACGATGCGCCTGACATCTTTGCGCATTGAGACGGTTGTCTCATCTCTTTGCGCATTGAGACGGTTGTCTCATCTTCTTTGCC
>CAXTCJ010000029.1:5792-7786 GCA_964242215.1 uncultured Acetobacteraceae bacterium
TTGAGACGGTCGTCTCATCTTCAACATTGAGACATTTTGCCCGAAACTGGCACGAAATTTGTATGTGGATTCGCGACAGGCTGCGGCTTCCATTGACCCGGCACGGGCGTCTGGCCATACCATAGGCCATGAGTGCCGTCGTAACCGCAGTGTCCGACGTCGAAGTCGCGCGTTCCGTGCTCGCGATGGAGGCGGCTGGGCTGCATTCGCTCGCTGCCTCGCTGGACCGCAGTTTCGATCGCGCCATCGACTTGCTCGCGGCGTGTACCGGGCGGGTCGTGGCGTCCGGCATGGGCAAGTCCGGCCATGTGGCGCGCAAGGTTGCCGCGACCATGGCCTCCACCGGCAGCCCGGCCATTTTCGTACACCCGGCCGAAGCGTCGCACGGTGACCTGGGCATGGTGCAGCCCGGGGATGCGCTGCTGCTGTTCTCCAACTCCGGCGAGACCACCGAGATGGCCGACCTGGTGGCGCACGCCCGCCGGTTCGGACTGCCGCTGATCGCGGTCACCGGGCGGGCCGGCTCCACGTTGGCCACTGCGGCCGATGTCGCGTTGGTGCTGCCCAAGGCGCCGGAAGCGTGTGCCGTGACCTCCGCGCCCACGACGAGCACCACCATGCAGATGGCACTCGGCGACGCGTTGGCCGTCGTGCTGCTGAACCGGCGCGGCTTCACGGCCAGCGATTTCCAGAGCTATCACCCCGGCGGCCGGCTGGGCGCACAGCTCCGCCGGGTGCACGAGCTGATGCACCAGGGCGAGGCCGTGCCCCTCGCCGGGCCGGGGATGCCCATGCAACAGGCATTGCTGCTCATGACGGGCAAGGGCTTCGGCTGCGTCGGCGTGGTGGAAGCGGGGCGGTTGATCGGCATCGTGACGGACGGCGACCTGCGCCGGTCCATGGGACCGGGCCTGCTGGACCAACCGGTGCGCGCGGTGATGACGCCCACGCCGCGCACGATCCGTCCGGACGCGCTCGCCGCGGATGCGCTGCGGGAGATGAATGACGGCGGGCGGCGGATCACCAGCCTGTTCGTGGTCGACGCCGCCGCAGCCCCCCTCGGCATCCTGCACATCCACGACCTGCTGCGGGCGGGCGTGGCTTGACCGTCGCCCCGCTTCCGCGGCCCCGGATCGACCGTCTGGCGACATCGCAGACCGTCGTCCGCAAGCTGCCGTCGCAACGCAGCCTGACCAGCCGGCGGCGGACGTTGCTGCTGGCCAAGCTCACCCTGCCCATCCTGTCGATGCTGCTGCTCGCAAGCCTGGCGCTGTGGCCGCAGATCAGCAGCCTGTGGGACAATGCCCGGCTCAGCTTCCCGCACGGCAAGGGCTCGGCACAACTGCAGACCGGCCGGTTGCTGACGCTGCGCTATCACGGCCTGGACGCACGCAACCGGCCCTACACGGTGACGGCGGACGAGGCGGAGCAGATCGGGCCGGAGCGGATCAATCTGACCAATCCCAAGGGGGACGTGGTGAGCGAGAACGGCTCGTGGACCTACGTGGAATCGCAGCATGGCGTGTACCAGCAGCACGCCGGGCTGCTCGATCTGTCCGGCAACGTGGTGCTCTACCGCGACAATGGCGTGACGCTCTATACCCAGTCGGCGGCCATGGACATGAAGCAAGGCGCAGGCGCCGGCAACGAGCCGACCCACGCCGAGGGTCCGTTCGGCACACTGGACGCGCAGGGGTTTGCCCTCGTTGATAAGGGATCCGTTATCCAATTCGACGGCAAGTCCCGCTTGCTGCTGAACGGAACGCACCAATGAAGCGCCTTTGGATAGCTGCGTTGATGCTTGTCCCACTCGGCGCACGCGCCCAGGGCATCGACATGACGAAGGGCGGCCCGGTGGAGGTCACGTCCGATGACGGCATGGAGTGGCGCCAAAACGAGCAGGTGATCATCGCCAAGGGCAACGCCAAGGCAGTCCGCGGCGACGTGACGGTGACGGCCGATCAACTGCTGGCGCATTACCGCAAGAAGGCTAC
>CAXTCJ010000029.1:7886-48444 GCA_964242215.1 uncultured Acetobacteraceae bacterium
GCGACGTGACGGTGACGGCCGATCAACTGCTGGCGCATTACCGCAAGAAGGCTACGCCCGCGTCTGCTACGCCCGCATCTGCCACGCCGGCTGCCACCCATCCGGTCGCAGGCGCCGCGGCCCCGACTGCAGCGCCCGCGAGCGAACCGGGTGATACCGGCAACAACGAGGTCTATCGGCTGGAGGCGGAAGGCCACGTTCACATCTTCACCCCGACCGACCAGGCGTTCGGCGACCACGCCATCTACGACATGGACCAAGCGGTGCTCGTGCTGACCGGGCACGATCTGCACATCATCACGCCGCAGCAGACCATGTCGGCGCGCGACGTGATGGAGTACTGGTCGCAGAAGCACATGGCCGTGGGTCGCGGCGACGCCGTCGTGAATACCAATGACGGGCGGCGGCTGCGGGCCGATGTGCTGGTCGGCTACACCGCCGACCCGAATGCGCCCCCCGCTTCGCCCCCTACTTCGCCAGTGCAGAAGGCGTCGGCCACATCGGCCAAACCCAACGCCGACCCGTTGGTCGACGCCACCGGCAAGCTGCAGCGCGTCGATGCGTTCGGCCATGTCGAAGTGCGGACCGCCACCGAGATCTTCCATGCCGACAAAGGCGTGTACATCCCTGACACGGGCATCGCGCGCCTGGTGGGCAACGTCCATCTGACCCGCGGGCAGAACCAGCTGAATGGCGACGAGGCCGTGATCAACCTCAAGACCGGCGTGTCCACCATGGAGCGCAACCACGGTGGCCGGGTGCAGGGCCTGGTGGTGCCGAACGACGCGCAGGCGGGGCCCGGGACCACCCCGGGAGCAAAGTCCGGTGCGACCCCGGGGACGACGGCCAAACCGGGAGTGCAAGCTAAGTGAGCGGATTGCGGGTGATCGATGGCGGCGCAGGCCTCACGGCCAACGGCGTAGGCAAGACCTACAAGAAGCGTCCGGTGGTTCGGAACGTCTCGGTCAACGTGCGCCGCGGCGAGGCGGTCGGCCTACTGGGACCCAACGGGGCCGGCAAGACCACGACCTTCTACATGATCGTGGGCCTGGTGCGGCCCGACACCGGATCGATCAGCCTGGACGGTCACGACATCACCGGCCTGCCCATGTACCGCCGCGCCCGGCTCGGCATCGGCTACCTGCCGCAGGAGGCGAGCGTGTTCCGCGGCCTGACCGTGGAGGGTAACATCATGGCTGCCCTCGAGGTCGTGGAGCCGGATGGCGACAAGCGCGAGACCATGCTCGACGGGCTGCTGGCGGAGTTCGGCATCGGCCATCTGCGCCGCACGCCGGCATTGGCGCTGTCGGGCGGTGAGCGCCGCCGGGTCGAGATCGCGCGCGCCCTGGCGACCCAGCCCGGCTACATCCTATTGGACGAACCGCTGGCCGGCATCGATCCGATCGCGGTCGGTGAGATCCGTGACCTCGTGGGCCACCTGAAGGACCGTGGCATCGGGGTGCTGATCACAGACCACAACGTGCGTGAAACGCTGGAAATCATCGACCGCGCCTACATCATGCACGATGGGCAGCTGTTGATGGAGGGCCGTCCGCAGGAGGTGGTGATGCACGAAGATGTCCGCCGCGTGTACCTTGGGGAAAGGTTCAGCCTGTAGGCTGCGCCCATGTCCATCGGTCCCCGGCTCGAATTCAGGCAGTCCCAATCGCTTGTGATGACGCCGCAGCTGCGGCAGGCCATCAAGCTGCTGCAGTTTTCGAACCTGGAGGTCAACGCCTACGTCGAGGAGGAACTGGAGCGCAATCCGCTGCTGGAACGCGACGACCGGACGGAGGGCACGCCGGAATACTCGGCCCCTGACCAACGTAAAGAGTCGCTCGAGGGCCTGGACGCGTCCGACCTCATCCGCCAGGAGAAGCTGCCCGACGTGGTGGAGGCGGACCACACCAACAGCTACGATAGCGGCAGCCTGGGTGACGGCGCCGCGGCCTTCAGCCGGGACGGCGGCAGTGGCCGAGCCTTCGACGGCGAAGACCGCGGACCCGACGACCTGCGCGAGGCACCCCGGTCCCTGCGGGAGCACCTGGCCGAGCAGCTCCGCCTCGGCTTCACCGACCGGGTGGACCGGCTGATCGGCGCCTACCTGATTTCGCTGCTGGACCCGGCGGGACGCGTGACGGTGTGCAGCGAGGCATTGGGCGAGGCACTCGGCATCGAGCCCGCCCGCGTGGAAGACGTCCGCTCCCGCATGCAGCGGTTCGATCCACCGGGCCTGTTCGCGCGGGACCTGCGGGAGTGCCTGGCGGCCCAGCTCGCCGATCGCAACCGGCTCGACCCGGCCATGCAGGCGCTGCTCGACAACCTCGACATCCTGGCCCGGCGCGACATGCGTCGTCTGCGCGAGCTGTGCGACGTGGACGCGGAGGATCTGGCGGAGATGATCGCCGAGATCCGCGCGCTGGACCCGAAACCCGGCGCCCAGTTCGATATCAACCCGCCAGGCGCCATCCTCCCCGACGTGCTGATGCGGCGCGCGCCCATTGCCGGCCCGGACGGTGACGAATGGCTGCTGGAGCTCAATCCTGAGACGATGCCGCGCGTGTTGGTGAACGCTGGGTTCCACGCCCGCGTCATTACCCGGGCCAAGCGGGAAGATAGGGTTTTCCTTGGCGAGCAGCTGTCGTCGGCCAACTGGCTGGTGAAATCGCTGCAGCAGCGTGCTCAGACCATCCTGAAGGTGTCGGCCGAGATTGTCCGCCGCCAGGACGGGTTTTTCCGGCATGGCGTCGCCCACCTGCGGCCGCTGATCCTGCGCGACATAGCCGATGCGGTGGAAATGCATGAGAGCACCGTCAGCCGCGTGACCGCCAACAAATATATTGCCACACCGCGCGGCACGTTCGAGCTGAAATACTTCTTTACCACCGCAATCGCGGGGTTCGACGGTGAAAGTCACAGCGCCGAGGCCGTGCGCCAGCGCATTCGTGTGATGGTAGAGGCTGAAAGCGCGGTGGACGTGCTGTCCGACGATGCCATCGTCGCAGCGTTGCGCCGGGAAGGCGTGGACATTGCCCGCCGAACGGTGGCCAAATACCGGGATGCACTGCGCATACCGAGTTCGGTGCAGCGCAAGCGGGAGAAAGCTCTGCCAGCCTAAGCAGGGCACCCCGCCAAACACTGGAGGCGAGCCCCGATGCAGATCACGGTTTCCGGCAAGCAGGTTGACCTATCAGACGCGCTGCGCACCCGCGTGGCGGATGGGTTGGATACGATCGCGGGAAAATACTTCGACGGCGCGCTCGAGGCCAACGTGACGTTCAGCCGTGCCCGGTCGTTTTTCACCTGCGACATCAACGTGCACGCTGGACGTGGGCTGACCCTGCGCGGCGAGGGTGAGGCGGCCGATGCCAACAGCGCGTTTGACGACGCGGCTGAGCACATCGCCAAGCGCCTGCGCCGCTACCGCCGCCGGGTCAACGAGCACGCCCGCGACATCGCCAATCGCGAGCGGCCACAGGCGGCCCGCCAATACGTCCTGCGCCAGGAGGATGAGGCCCCGCAAGCGCCCGCGGATGGCCACGCCGAGGCCTTCGCGACGGTCATTGCGGAAACGGCGACCACGATCGACATGTTGACCGTCAGCGAGGCAGTGATGCGGCTCGACCTGGCGGACCAGCAAGTGATGATGTTCCACAACAGCACCACCGGAGAGCTGAACGTGGTGTATCGCCGCACGGACGGCCACATCGGCTGGATCGACCCGGCAGCAAAGGGCGCCTAGGGCAGTCCAAATCCTCCCCCTGCTTCAGGGGGAGGTCGCATCGAAAGCCGACGGAGGGCACAAGCACGCTCGATGCCTAAACGCCTCCTCCTGACGCACTGAAGGATCTAGTGGAAAGCCCAGCGTAGTGTCCGGGCGATGCCCAACGTTCCGGCCCGGACCAGCGGGCGGCTGAGTGCCGGGGAAGACAGCCCGTGCATCTCGCGAGCCCAATTTGGCAGCAAATCCGTGCCCGCCTGCATCGTCAGCGCCTGCAACGGTTCGGCAAGCCGCGTCGGCGCCTGCTGGTTCAATACCAAGGCCGCCACCTGTCGTGTACGGGCATCACAGACGAGTTGCGGGCGCATCGCCTCGATGAGGCGCCGGGCTTCCGCACGGCTCCGTGGGATCGGATCGGCGCCCAAAGCCGAGGCAACCTGCGCCATCTCGGCAAAATAGCGGTCCTGATCCACAACCCGCATCCGCGGCTCGGCATAGCGGATCCAGGCGTCGAGGAAGCTCACCGCCTCGGTCACGTGCACCCAGGCGAGTAGCTCCGCATCGTTTGCCGAATACGGCCGGCCATCGGGGAGCGTGCCCGTGACACGGTCGTGGATGCGGCGTACTTTCGCGATGACTGCTTCTGCCTCGTCCCGCCCGCCGTACGTCGTGAGCGCAATGAAACGGGCCGTCCGCCGCAGCCGCCCGTGCATATCGGCTCGGAAGTTCGAGTGATCCCAAACCCCCGCCAGCACCGCCGGATGCAGCATCTGCAGCAACAGCCCGGCAATGCCGCCAACCATCATCGAGGCGACGTCGCCATGGACGCGCCACGCCACCGACGTCGGGCCGAACAGCCCGTCCTGCCGCCGCTTGACAGGGGCCTCACCGCGGGATTGATCGTTGAACAACGCCACGACGTTGGCAGCGATGGCTTGCTTCAGCGGCCGTTCGACCAGTGTGCGGAGCGACGGCGAATTCGGCCGGGCGATGGTCGGATAAGCCATCAGACCCATCCAGCCGGAGGACGTATCGACCTGAGTACCGACATGGCCGCGGCATGGTGCTCGACAGGCCGTGCCGGATGTCTGTCCAACACGCCTATCGAAGCGCCCCGCCCCATCAATGAACGAGGGTCGGGATCATCTCATGCTGGACGATCGCGGCCATGGCCAGGTTGCGGTCTTCGGCAACGGCCATCGGCGAGCCATCGGCGCCATGGATGGCGAACATCGCGGTGCCGTTCAGCATCACCGGCTTGACGTAGGCAAGCTGGGACAAGCCAAGTTGCTGCAACTGATCCTGCGTAATGTGCCGAACGTCGAACCGCATCTCAACCTGGGTATTGGTGTCAGACGTATTCATAGTGTGCTCCTCGCACCGGCCCCCTCATCGGCGAGCCGGAATGCTTCACGTGTGAGACCGGTTGCAGTTTCCGGGCCGCTCAACTCAATTTAAATGCCGGCTAGCCCTTGTCGGCTTTGGACTGCACGAAACGCTGCTCGGCATCGACGACCTTCGACGCGCCGGGACGCGTGATCGGGATCATCTTCACCCGCGTTTCGGGCTGTGGCCGAGACAGGTCGATGTGCAGCAACCCGTTGTCCAACCACGCCCCCTTCACCTCGATCCCCTCAGCCATCACGAACGCACGCTGGAACTGCCGGGCCGCAATCCCCCGGTGGAGGAAAATTCGACCCTGAGTGTCATCAGTCTGACGCCCACGGATTACCAATTGGTTGTCTTCCTGCGTTATCTGCAGGTCATCCATGGTGAAGCCGGCGACAGCCAACGTGATCCGCAGCGTCGTGCCGCTGACCTGCTCGATATTGTAGGGAGGATAGCCGTCGGACGACGACTTCGATGCCCGCTCGATCATCTGCTCGAGTTGGTCGAAACCTACGAAAAACGGCGAAGCGAACACGCGGGTAGACGACATGGCAGCCTCCTCCTCGGGAGCGAGACGAGCTGGAGCCCAAATCGGCGCTCCAACAGGAATGTAGATTGATAGTCCGATTGCCTGTTTCAAGTGCAAACAGGCAGCTGCGGATGGCCAAACATTGATCGCCCGTGCGGGCACCGCTACATGCGACCGACAATGTCCGCTGTTGCCAAGACCCTCCCCATCCTGATCACCCCCAATGCCGCCCTTCGGGCCAAGGCACGCCCCGTGCAGCCTTCGGACAGCGAGGCGGTGCGGGCCCTCGTGCCCCGCATGTTCGAGACGATGTACCAGGCCCCCGGCATCGGTTTGGCGGCGCCCCAGGTGGGCGTCGGCCTGCGGGTGATGGTCGTCGACCTGATGCCGGACAACGAGCCCAAGCCGCTCACCTTGATCAACCCGCAGATCGTGGCGGTCAGCGAGGAATGGGCGACCCGGGAGGAGGGCTGCCTGTCTTTGCCCAATCAGTATGCCGACGTGTCCCGGCCGGCGCGCGTCACCCTGCGCTACCACGACCTGGACGGCGCGCAGAAGCAAGTTGAGGCGGACGGCCTGCTCGCCGCCTGCCTGCAGCACGAGCTGGACCATTTGGACGGCGTACTGTTCGTCGACCACCTGTCCGCCCTGAAGCGCAACATGCTGCTGCGCCGCCTCGCCAAGGAGCTGAAGGCGAAGGCCAAGGACGGAGAAAGGGAGGCCGGCTGATGCGCCTGGCCTTCATGGGCAGTCCGGATTTCGCCGTCCCCGCGCTGCGGGCGCTGCATGGCGCCGGGCACGAGATCGTCGCCGTCTACACCCAACCGCCCCGTCCCGCCGGCCGCGGCCAGCACATCGCCCGCTGCCCGGTCCAGGTCGCCGCCGAGGCTTGGGGCCTCGAAGTTCGCAACCCGGTGTCGCTGAAACGCGACCCGGCGGCCCAGGCGGCGTTCGCCGCCCTGCAGCTGGATGCGGCCGTGGTCGTTGCCTATGGGCTGATCCTGCCGCAAGCGATGCTGGACGCGCCGCGCCGGGGCTGCCTGAACATTCACGCCAGCCTGTTGCCCCGCTGGCGGGGAGCGGCGCCGATCCAGGCCGCCGTGCTGGCCGGCGACGCCGAGAGCGGGGTCACGATCATGCAGATGGACGCCGGGCTGGACACCGGCGACATGCTGCTCAGTGAGGCCGTGCCGATCGGACCACGCGGCACTGCCACGACCCTGCACGACGCCTTGGCGGCGATCGGCGGCCGCCTGGTCCTGCGCGCACTCGCCGAAAACCCGCAACCCCGGCCGCAACCGGCCGATGGCGCCTCCTACGCACCCAAGCTGACCCGGGCGGATGGCGCGCTCGACTGGTCCCGCAGCTCGGCGGACCTGGACCGCCAGGTGCGGGCGCTGAACCCGTGGCCCGGCACGTGGTGCCGACTAGGGGGCGAGGTGCTGAAGGTGCTGGACGCCGAACCCGTCCCCGGCAGGGCCAAGGCGAAACCGGGAACCGTGCTGCGGGAGCTGATCGTAGCCTGTGGCGGCGAGGCTGCCCTACGCCTGCTGCGCGTCCAGCGGCCGGGCCGCGCGCCGATGGCGGCCGACGCCTTCCTACGTGGCAATCCCGTGCCAGACGGCACCCTGCTCGGGGCCGCGTGAGCGAACAGCTCCCGTTCGCGCTGCTCGTCGAGTATGACGGCGCCCCGTTCGCCGGGTGGCAGATCCAGGACGGCGTGCTCACCGTCCAACAGGTGCTGGAACAGGCGGCATTCAAGCTCACCGGCGCCGCCGTTGCGAGCGTGGTCGCGGGCCGGACCGATGCCGGCGTGCACGCGACGGGACAGGTGGCCATGGTCACCTTGCCCGCCCGCTTCTCGGCCGACCGGGTGCGCGATGCGCTGAACTTCCACATGAAGCCGCATCCCGTCGTGGTGCTGCGCGCCGCCGTCGCCCCCGAGGGCTGGAACCCCCGCTTCTCGGCCACCCGGCGGTGCTACGAATACCGCATTCTCAACCGCCGCCCCCGGCCCGGCCTGGCACTCGGGCGCATGTGGCACCTGCCCCACACCCTCGACGTCGACGCGATGGCGGCCGGGTCCATGCACCTGCTCGGCCGGCACGACTTCACCTCGTTCCGCGCCTCCGCCTGCCAGGCCAAGAGCCCGCTGCGCACCCTGGACCGGCTGGACGTGTGGCGGGAGGGCGACATCGTCCGGGTCGTCAGCGAGGCGCGCTCGTTCCTGCATCACCAGGTCCGCAACATGGTCGGCAGCTTGGCGCAAGTCGGCAGCGGCCGCTGGGAGCCGGCGCGGATGGCCCAGGTGCTGGCCGCTTGCAACCGCGCCGCCGCCGGCCCGACGGCACCGGCCGAGGGGCTGTGCCTACGCGCGGTGCATTATGGCGGGGGAGATCCGTTTATAACGTAGTCAGCCACTTGCGGGACGATGATCAGCAACGTCGTCAGCACGTTCACGGCGATCACCAGGATCGCCGCCCGCGTCGCCGATAGCTCGAGTGCGTTGCGCGCCAGGAACCAGTGCAACCACAGGCCGTAGCCGAACAGGCAGGCGACCCCAACCGTGGCCGCCACCGTCTCGCCAACCCCGCCGGCCATCAGCACAGCCATCAGCACGAGCACCGCGATCAGCACCATCGGCGCAGCCCACTGGCACCAGCAGAATGCGGTGGCGAAGCGGAACCACTGTGCGGCGCGGCCCCAGCGCCGGGCCAACTCGAACGACAGCACCAACGGGCCGAGCAGCCCCACGGTGATGGCCGCGACGTCCTCCACCGCATCCCGGCTCCGGCCCACCAGCCCGATCAGCGCGCCGACCAGCAGGAACGCAACCAGGGGCGCCAGCGCCGCCAGCACCGCGGGCGCGGTGTCACCGAACTGCAGCAGCCCGTCCTTCCGCCCGCGCGCGACCCGGGCAATGCCGAGCAGCACGGTGGCCATACGGGGCGCATTCTTGGCGGGTGGCTTCACGCGAACGCCCGTAGCACGGCGCGGTAGATCTCGGTCAGCGCCAACAGGTCGGCCACCGGCACGTTTTCGTCCGCCATGTGCATGGTGGCCCCCACCAGACCGAACTCGGCGACCGGGCAGTAGCGGGCGATGAACCGCGCGTCGGAGGTGCCACCCCCCGTGTCGAGCCGTGGTTGCACTCCGGTGACGCTCGCGACGGCGGCGACCAGCCGGTCGGTTTGCGGCCCGGGGGTGGTCAGGAATGCCTCGCCGCTGACCGACACCTCGAGCGAGGCCCGGTCGCCGTGCCGGTCCAGGACCTTTCGCAGCCATTGTCCGAGCGACGCACCGGTGTGGCGATCGTTAAAGCGGATGTTCAGCCGGGCTACGGCAGTGGCGGGCACAAGATTGGTGGCAGTGTTGCCGACATCGATGCTGGTGATCTGCAGACTGGTGGGCTCGAACCACTCGTTGCCCTCGTCCAGCGTCGTGCCCAGGATCTCGGACAGCGACCAGGTCAGCCGGTGCACCGGGTTGTCCACCCGAGCCGGGTAGGCGACGTGCCCCTGGGTGCCGTGCGCCGTGATCCGGGCATTGAGGCTACCGCGTCGGCCCACCTTCACGATCTCACCGAGGCGCCCTGGATTGGTCGGCTCGCCCACCAGGCAAAAATCGGGGATGTGACTGTACTGCTGCATCCACTCGAGCACGCGGACGGTGCCACCGGTCGCCGGCCCCTCCTCGTCGCCGGTGATCAGCAGGCTGACCGACCCGGCGCGAACTGGCTCGGCTGCCACCGCGGCGATGAAGGCGGCGATGGCGCCCTTCATGTCGCACGCGCCCCGCCCCCACACCGCGCCGTCCCGCAGCTCGCCGCCGAACGGATCGGCCGACCAGGCGGCGTCACCCGCCGGCACCACGTCGGTATGCCCGGCGAAGCAGAGATGCGGCCCCACTTCGCCTCGGCGTGCGAACAGATTGGGCGTGCCGTCAAAGTCGAGGCGGTGGACGTTGAACCCGAGCCCCTGCAAGGCCGTCCCCACGACGTCCAGCGCCCCCGCATCCGCTGGTGTCACGGACTTGCAGCGGATCAGCGCCTGCGTAAGGGCAACGGGGTCGAGCACGGGCTGGTCGGGCACGAGTGGGGGCCTAATCCCGCAGCAATTCGTTGATCGACGTCTTGGACCGGGTCTGCGCGTCGACCCGTTTCACGATCACCGCGCAATACAGCGACGGCCCCGGGGTGCCATCCGGCAGCGCACGGCCGGGCACGTTGCCGGGTACGACGACGGAATAGGGCGGTACCCGGCCGACGAACACCTCGCCGGTGCTGCGGTCGATGATCTTGGTGGAGGCACCGAGAAACACGCCCATCGCGAGCACGCTGCCCTGCCCCACCACCACGCCTTCGGCCACTTCGGACCGGGCGCCGATGAAGCAGTCGTCCTCGATCACAACGGGGGCGGCCTGCAGCGGCTCCAGCACCCCGCCGATGCCGGCACCGCCCGAGATGTGGCATTTGCGGCCGATCTGTGCGCACGACCCGACGGTGGCCCACGTATCCACCATGGTGTCCGCACCAACATAGGCGCCGACATTGACGAAGGACGGCATCAGCACGACGCCGGGTGCGATATAGGCCGACCGTCGCACGACGGAGCCGGGCACGGCGCGGAAGCCGGCCTCGCGGAACCGGTTGGCGCCCCAACCGGCGGTCTTCAGCGGAACCTTGTCCCAGGCGCCGCCCTCCATGGCCGCCGAATCGTGCAGCCGGAACGACAGCAGAACGGCTTTTTTCAGCCATTCATGCACCGTCCAGCCGCCATTTTCGGGGCTCGCGACCCGCAATTGGCCGGCGTCGAGCGCCTCGAGCGCGGCCTCCACCGCGTCACGGGGCGCGCCGGTGGTCGCGGCGGAAATCGTGTCCCGCTGGTCCCACAAGGCGTCGATCGTGTGGTGCAGGTTGGTGTCGTCCATCGTCGTCAAAGCCCTTTGAGCGGTCGGCGCGGACCATGCGCAGGGGCCTGGGCGCTGTCAAACGGCATCACCACCGCTGCCCCGGGCACTAACCCGGCTTTTACTATTGGGGCGCAGGCTTGCGGAAGGTGGAGCAAGACGGTGCATGGATAAGCCAGAGTTGGGCATGATCGGTATTGCGGAAGGGGCTACCCCCTCCAACGCCGAGCGGAACGGGGCGGCGCTGTTGCGGTCCGCGCTGCTGGACAGCCGGCATCGCTGGCGGGAGTTGGTTGCCCTCGCGAGCGACTTGGCGTTCGAAACGGATGCAGCCGGCGCGTTGGTATTCTTGTCGCCGGACGAGGTTCTCGGCTGGCCGGCTTCGGCCCTGCTCGGCCAGTCCGCCCGCATCCTGCTCGGCACGTCCGCGGATGCGTTCGACCCGTTCGCGATCGGCCCGGCGTTCCGCGACCGCCGCGCCTGGGTCAACCGCGCCGATGGCAGCGCCGCCTGCCTCAGCTTCTCCGCCGCGCCGATGATGGAGGGCACCCAGGGCGTCGGCATGCGCGGGATCGCACGCGACATGACGCTGCAGGATGCCCGGGATGCAAAGGTTGCGGGTTCGTTGCGCCGGGGTGAGGTGGTCGAGCACATCCTGTCCCAGATGCGGCAGGAGGTTCTGGCGCCCCGGATGATGCAGGCCGTGCTGGAAGGCCTGGGCGCCGCCCTGGGCGCATCGGGCACGCTGGTGCTCGACCTGCTCGCGAGGCCCGGTCGGGATGCTGTGTCGCACCACGCCGGGGCCGATCCGTCAGGACTCTTATCCGGCCTGTTCGACATACTGCAGGCGGAAACGATCAATCCGGTCATTGATGTGGTCTCGGGACATCCGACGCTGACCTGCCTCAGCTACACGCGGTTCGGGGAACGGGCGGGTCTGTGCGTATGGCGGTCCGCCGGGTCCGAGCCTTGGACGGAGGACGATGCTTTGCTCGCCTCCTCGGCCACCGCGATCATGCGGGTGGTGCTCGAGCACGAGGCGATCCAGCGCGAACTCGCCCGCCAGGCGCGCACTGATCCGCTGACTGGATTGCTGAACCGCCGCTCGTTCGTCGAGGAGGTGAACCGCCGCATCGACCGGCTGGACCGCGAGCACATGCCTGGCACGCTGATGTATGTGGACCTCGACCACTTCAAGCGGCTGAACGATTGCTGCGGCCACGATGTCGGCGACGAAGCGCTGATCCAGACGGCGAGGCTACTGCGCAACACGGTTCGCCCGGCGGACGTCGTGGCCCGGCTCGGCGGCGACGAATTCGCCCTTTGGCTCGACGGCTCGGACGAGCTGACGGCGGCGGAGCGGGCGGAGCGGCTGCGCTTGGACGCGCCGGAGGTGCTTGCAGCCAGCCTGCCCCCTTCGGCCCCGCCACTGTCGACCTCCATCGGCATCGCTTCCCGCGACCCGCATATGGCAGAAACGCTGGAGGCGGTCATGCGCCGCGCCGACAGTGCGATGTATGAGGTCAAACGGGCAGGACGGGGGCAGTGGCGCGTCGCCCCCAACCCGCCACGCCCGTAGTGGAAATCACTCTGCCGCGGGAGGCGCCACAGGCAGCGGCGCTGGACCTGGATCACCGGGTCAAGCTGGCCGCGAACCCAGGCACCCCGGCTGGCTTGCTGGTCGACCTGGCGGGCGATGCGGCGGTCACGGTCCGTGCGGCGGTGGCGCTCAATCCGTCGGTGCCCAAGCTGGCACAGCGCCAGCTCGCAACCGACGTGGACGAACGCGTGCGGTTGTTGATCGCCCGCAAGTTGGCCAACGCGCTGCCCGGCCTGTCCGGCCCTGCCCAGGTAGAACTGCGCGAGCAGACGCTGGCGATCCTGTCGAACCTAGTGCGCGACGAGGCCGTTCGCATTCGGGCGGCGATCGCGATCTGCCTTGCAGGCATCGCCGGGATCCCACGCAGTTTGATCCTCGCCCTCGCCCACGACACGACGGTCGCGGTCAGTGAGCCGGTGCTGCGCCTATCGCCGCTGCTTTCGGCCAAGGATCTGCTGATCCTGCTGGCCGCGCCACCGCACGACCAGACCGCATCGGCAATCGCCGGACGCGCCAACCTGCCCGAGGCCGTGGCTGACGCGATCGCCGTATCCGCGGATAGCCCGGCAATCCGCGTGCTGCTCGCCAACGGCTCGGCCGCGATTCGCGAGGGAACCCTGAATGCCCTTATCGCGCGCGCGACGGAGGAGCCAGGCTGGCATGTCGCTTTGGTTGGCCGCCCGCGTCTACCGCATCACGCCGCGCGCGCCCTAGCGGAGATCGTGGCCAAGACCTTGCTGACTGATCTCGCTGCGCGGGCGGATCTGTCGCCGGACGTCATCGCCGCTATCCGGCAGCGCCTCGCCCTCGACACAATCCAGCCGGCGCCGAACCCAGGGCGCGAAACCGATCAAGGGCTGCTGGCCGAAGCCCGCACGTTGGAGCTGGCGGGTACACTGGACGAAACCGGCCTGCTGGCCGCTCTGCGTTCCGGGCAAGACAGGCGCGCCAGTGCCATGCTCGCCATCGCCGCCGCGGTACCCCTTACCGTGGTGGATCGTGCAGCCACGCTGCGCAGCGTAAAGGGTCTGGTGAGCCTGGTGTGGAAGGCCGGCTTTTCGATGCGGGCCGCCGGGCCGATCCAGGCCCAGCTGGGGCAAATCAGACCGGACGCCATCCTGACGCCGACCCGATCCGGCGACTTTCCCCTGGGGCACGAGGAAATGGGCTGGCAATTGGATTTCCTCGACGCGGGGCGCCGCTCGTGACTTTGCGGCTGCCCCTTGGCTAAAGCCGGGATAATGGCAGATAGTGTCGGTAATATCATTCCGGGACACAGCTCATGGCCACCAAATTCGGTCTCGCCCAGCCCGTTCGCCGCGTCGAAGACCCTCGCCTGCTGAAGGGGAACGGCCGCTACACGGACGACATCTCGCTGCCGGGGATGCTGTGGGCCGCCGTGCTGCGGTCGCCGCATGCCGCCGCCAAGCTTGGCGCCATCGATACTGCGCCAGCCTTGGCCGTGCCCGGCGTTGTCGCCGTCTACACCGGGGCGGATCTGGCGGCCGACGGCATCGGCGGCCTGCCCTGCGCCATTCCGCTCAAGAATCGCGACGGCTCTCCCCGGTTCGACCCGCCGCACCCGGTGCTGGCGCAGGATGCCGTCCGCCACGTGGGTGACCCGGTCGCGTTCATCGTCGCCGAAACCCAGAAGGCCGCGCGGGACGGGGCCGAAGCGGTCAGCGTCGAATATGACGTGCTGCCCTCGGTGACCGATCTCGCCACCACCACCGACGCCAGCGAACCGGCGGTGTGGCCAGACGCCAAGAACAACACCTGCTTCGATTGGGACGTGGGCGACAAGGCCAAGGTCGACGAGCTGTTCGCCTCGGCCGCCCATGTCACCCGGCTGACGGTGGTCAACAACCGCGTCGTCGTGAACAGCATGGAAGCGCGCGCGGCGCTGGCCGACTACACCGATGGGCGCTGGACGCTGCACACCAACACGCAGGGCGGCTGGGTCATCAAGTCGCTGCTCGGCAAGTTCGTGTTCAACGTACCGGAGGAGCAGTTCCGCGTCGTGACCCCGGACGTGGGCGGCGGCTTCGGCATGAAGCTGTTCCTGTACGCCGAGCACGCACTGACCTGCTACGCCGCGCGCAAGATCGGCCGGCCCGTCAAGTGGGTCAGCGAGCGGTCCGAGGCGTTCCTGTCGGACACGCAGGGACGCGACAACATCACCGCAACCGAACTCGCGCTGGACAAGGACGGCCGGTTCCTGGCGCTGCGGACCCGCAACGTAGCGAACATGGGCGCCTATCTGTCGACCTTCGCGCCTATGATCCCGACCATGGCGGGCACCAAGGTGTTGGCCAGCGTGTATGGTTTCCAGGCGATCTACGCCAACGTCATCGGCGTGTTCACCAACACCGTCCCGGTGGACGCCTATCGCGGCGCCGGGCGGCCGGAGAGCAACTACGTCGTCGAACGCGTGATCGACACGGCCGCGCGGGAGATCGGCATGGACCGGGTCGCGATCCGCCGCCTCAACATGGTGAAGCCGGAGGCGATGCCGTACCTTTCGGCCATGAAGCAGACCTATGACAGCGGCGACTTCAATCGCGTGCTGGACGCGGCGCTGGCTAAGATGGACTGGACCAACTTCGAGGGCCGTCGGGCTGCGAGTGCTGCCAAGGGCAAAAAGCGTGGCATCGGCATGGCCTATTACCTGGAGGCGACCGGCGGAGCCCCCACCGAACGCGCCGAGATCAAGTTCGCCGCCGACGGCTTCGTGGACGTCTATGTCGGCACCCAGTCCACCGGCCAGGGGCACGAGACGGCCTATGTGATGCTGACGGCCGACCAGCTCGGGATCGACGGCGACAAGATCCGAATCCTGCAGGGCGATACCGACAGCATCCCGACCGGCGGCGGCACGGGCGGCGCGCGCAGCCTGTATTCGGAGGGGCAAGCCATCCTGGTCACCGCGGCGAGCGTGATCGAGAAAGGCAAGCAGGCGGCTTCGGAGGCGCTCGAGGCTTCGGTGGCCGATATCGAGTTCACCGCCGGTCGGTTTTCGGTTGTCGGCACGGACAAGGGCATCGACATCCTCAGCCTTGCGGCCTCGCAGCTCGGCCGGGTTTCCCGCGGCGAGACGGCGACGACGCTAGATGCGGCCGAGATCGCTCAGATCGACAGCCACACCTTCCCCAATGGCTGCCACATGGCCGAGGTTGAGTTGGATCCAGACACCGGGATGGTGGACGTGAAGCGCTACATCGTCTGCGACGACGTCGGCAAGGCAGTGAACCCGCTGATCGTGCGCGGTCAGGTGCATGGCGGCGTGGCGCAGGGCTACGGCCAGGCTGTGCTGGAGCATACGGCGTATGACAAGGCGTCCGGCCAGCTGCTCGCCGGCAGCTTCATGGACTACGCCCTGCCCCGCGCGTCAGACCTACCGGACATCGAGGTCGACCTGATCGAGGTGCCGTGTGGGACCAATCCGCTCGGGGTGAAGGGCGCGGGCGAGGCTGGCGCGGTCGGCAGCCCCCCGGCGATGATCAACGCCATCGTCGACGCGATGGCCAGCGCTGGGGTGAAGTCGATCGACATGCCGGCGACACCGGAGAAGGTTTGGAAGGCCCTCCAAGCCGCCTAACACCTCACCCTATATCCTCCCTCGCGACGCGGGGGAGGGGGACCATGCAAAGCATGGTGGAGGGGGCCGGCCACCGGCACTAATCGGACCCAAGTGCCCCCTTCCGTCGGCTTCGCCGCCAACTCCCCCGTGAAGACACGAGGGAAGATGTTGTGCAAATCCGATCGCCTGCCTCAGACGGTCAGCGGCCTTGGGCGGCGCGCTGTTGCGCTAGCAGAGCCTGGTTGTAGGCGTTCTGCTGCGCCAGCAGGGCCTTGTTGTAGGTCTGTTGCTGCTGGACCACCGCGTTGTGCTGCTGTTGTTGGGCGAGCAGGTTCTGGTTGTATTGCTGCTCCTGCTGCACAATGCGACCATTCTGCTGTTGCTGTTGCTGCTGGAGTTGCTGCTGGCGGCGCTGGTCACCGTAACCCTGGTTGCCATAGCTCTGGCCGCCGTAGCCCTGGTTGCCATAGCCGCCGCCCTGATACCCGTTGTCATTGCCGTAATAGGACTGGGCCCCAGCCACAGCCGGTAGAGCGACAAGGCCTGCGAGGGCCAAAACGACTGCGATACGCATGCGATCCTCCATTTTTCGTCCGCGCAAACCTGGGCGGCAATTGCGGCGACACTGCTGGGCAAACGTGTCAAAACTGTGCAAGTTCGTCACGAGTTGAGCGCCCCGGCGATCCGGCTCTCCACCTGCATCATCAAGCGTGCCACCGCCGCGTGGCCGGCCTGCGCGATCCCCGGCGGCCCGGCCGTCTCGATCGGCGCGGTCCCCGCCGCTTCGCCCTGCAGCAGCACCCGTACCGGGGAGGGTCGCAGGTCCAATAGAACCAGGCCGAGCGATGCCCGGCTGACATGGCTCTGCGGGGTTGCAAGCAGGGACAGCAACTCCCCCTCCAGGGCCAGATCGGCTCGCAAGCGGCTGCCGGGGGCCAGCACGGCGGAGAATAGCCCGCTCGCGGCCAACCAGCGGCGCAACACGTCCTCCACGGCGTCGGCGGGCGGAACGCTCCACTCCTCGTAGAAATCGGTGCGAATGCTGCCGTCGGATTGGACCACCTGCAGCCCGCGCGCCTCCAGGCCCGGCGCCGCCCGGAGTGTACGCACCAGAAGGACTTTGCCGCGAGGGTCCGGCGGCAGCGTCTCGGGGCGGCGCACATCCAGCGGCCACTCGCGTTTTTCCAGGTAAGGCCGAGCCGGCAGGATACTGCAGCCCGCGATACTAGTCCCCGCTACACTGGCCGAAGCCGCCAGCAGCCAGCGCCGCCTCAACGGTCCATGCTCCGCGGCGGGGCACCGCCGAGCACGACCTGGCCCGGATCGCGCCGAAGCTCCTCGCTCGCCTGCCGGAGGGACGACACGGCGGTGCGGGCGTCGCGCAGCAACGGCACCAACCCGGCCTCCAAATCCGCCGAGCCGGTGTCGGCCCTGTGTGCCACCGCGTCCAAGGCGGCGATCAGTTGCGGCAGTTTCGCGGCGGCCTGCGACAGTCGGTCGGTCGCGGCGGCGGCCGATCTCAGCAGCTCCTTGGTCTGCGGGCCCTGCGCCAGGCCACGCGCGGCGGCCAAGGTCTGCCGCAATTCGCCCGAGAGCGCCGGAACGTCCGCGTCGGCCAGCGCCGATTGCAGCGTGCGGAGCGTGGCGGTGGCCTGCACGATCAGCGCGTGGGTGTCGCCGTCCTTCAGCGTGCTGCGCAGATCGGTCACCAAGCCCAGCACGCCCGACGCCAGGCCAGTGATATCGACCTGCTGGAACTTGCCGAGCAGCACCGTTGCCGCGTCCTGCACCTGGCTGAGCGTCGACGGCATGGACGGAATGTAGCTGTAACGCGGCGTCCAGGGCACTTCGAGCGCCGGAAAGCGCTCGGCATTGGCGAAATCCAGCTCGACATAGCTCTGTCCCGTCAGTCCCTGGGGGGCGATCCGGGCCCGCAGGCCCTCCTCGATGCTCGTCGCATTCGGCGCCTGTCCGACCCGCGCCGTATCGATGTCGAACCGGACGAAGACGGTGCGGAACGTGGCCCGGCGGATCTCGTCGGGTGCGCCGCGACCGTACACTGCGCTACTCAGCCCGATCTCGGTGACGGCGCCGATGGTCACGCCGCGGTATTTCACCGGGGCACCCACGTCGAGCCCCTGCACGCTGTCGCGGAAATAGGTCTCGTACGCGTGGCCGTGGGCGATCTGGTTGCGGCCCAGGAACAGCACCGCCGCCACCAGCAATCCGACGCCGGCGAACACCAGAACGCCGACCCGCAAGTAGGTCCCGCGCATCAGGCCGCCTGCCGTCGGAAGAAGCCGCGCACCGCCGGCACGTCGCTATCACGGGCGAGAGTGTGCGGGTTGCCGATCGCCACCAGGCCCTCGGCCGTACGGTCCAGCATCAGGCAACGATCGGCGATCGTCATCACGGAGGGCACCTCGTGCGTCACCACCACGAAGGTCGCCCCCAATGTGTCGCGCAGTTGCAGGATCAGCTTGTCCAGCCCGGCCGACGTCACCGGGTCGAGCCCCGCGGAGGGTTCGTCGAGGAACAGCAGCGGTGGATCGAGCGCCAGGGCACGGGCTATGCCGGCGCGCTTGGCCATGCCGCCGGAGATTTCGGCCGGACGCAGCGCCGCCGCATCGGCGAGTCCGACCTGCGCCAGCTTCACCCGGGCAATGGCGGCGCAGGCGTCGGGCGGCAGGGTGGTCAGGGTCTGCAACGGCAACATCACGTTCTCCAGCAGGCTCAACGAACCAAACAGCGCGCCGGATTGGAACAGCACGCCAATCTGTCGCCGGATCGGTTCGAGCTCGGTGGCAATGTCGTGGCCCAACACGAACGCGCGGCCTGCGGTCGGCGGCAGCAGGCCGATCAGCTGGCGGAGCAGGGTGGATTTGCCGCACCCCGAGCCGCCGAGGATGGCGAACACCTCGCCGCGGTCGACGGAGAACGTCACATCGCGGAACACGGTTCGCGCGCCGAAGCGTTGCCCCAAACCTTGGGCGTCAACCGCCTGCGCATCGACCGCGTGGGTCACACGCCCAACTTGTAGAACAGGATGGCGAACACGCCGTCCAGCACGATCGTGGCGACGATGCCCCCCACGACGGCCGCAGTCGCCGCCTGGCCGACGGCGCGGGGGCCGATGCCGGTGGCCAGGCCGGCCCGGCAGCCGATGCCCGCGATGGCGGCGCCGAAGCAGATGGCCTTGAACAACCCACCCCACAGGTCGCGGCCATGGATCGCGCGCCCGAGCTGGGTGGCCACGGCGGTGGGCGAGAAGCCGAATGCCAGCATCACAGTCAGCATCCCGCACAGGCCGGCCAGCTCCAGGAATAGCGTCAGCACCGGCATGACCAGCACCGCCGCCGCGAGCCTTGGCAGCACCAGCATCGTCATAGGGCTGATGCCGAGGGTCTGCAGCGCGGCCACTTCCTCGTTCACCTTCATGGTGCCGAGTTCGGCGGCGAAGGCGGAGCCGGTGCGCCCGGCCAGGATCACGGCGGCCAGCAGGGGCCCCAACTCGCGCAGCAGCGATAGCCCGACCAGGTTCACGACGAACAGATCCGCCCCGAACCGCCGCAGCGGAATGGAGGATTGGAACGACAGGATCAGCCCCATCAGGTAGCCGAGCAGCACGATCAGTGGGATGGCCTGCCCGCCGGCCTGGTCGGCGATCCGGAGGAAATCGCCGGGCCGGATCTGCCGCCGCCGCCAGGGTACAACCGCTGCCGCAACAACGCTCTCGCCGACGAAGGTCACGATGGAGGCGGTCCGGCCCAGCCCCGCACGGGCGACCCCGGAGAAGGTCCAGGGGCGCGGTGCCGGCGCGCGGGGTGGTGGCGCACCTGCCTGCGCGACCAGCGTGGTCAGGGCCGGGTCCGCTCCCTCGAGCCGCGCGTCGCCGTGCCGGGCCAGGGCTGCGGAAAGCAGGGCGGCCCCCGCCGTGGCCGCCGTGGCATGCGTGACGTCGATGACCAGGGGGCGCCCTCGTGCCGCCCCGGCCGCGCGCAGCATAGGGGCCCACAGAGATGCCGCGGCGCTCGTGTCCAGTGCCCCCGACAGGGTCAGCACGCCCGGCGCCTCCGCCAGGCGCGCCGGCGCGGCCTCGGCGCCTAATGTGCCAGCCAGGCGTCGAACCGCTGGTTCAGCTTGTCGCCGTTGTCGCGCCAAAACTGCTCATCCACCTGCAACGCGTTCTGCAGATTGGCCGGCGCCGCGGGCGAAACCGCCAGCGCATCCGCCGCCATCT
Organism: uncultured Acetobacteraceae bacterium; assembly: GCA_964242215.1. Classification (GTDB taxonomy): domain Bacteria; phylum Pseudomonadota; class Alphaproteobacteria; order Acetobacterales; family Acetobacteraceae; genus LMUY01. Next base: position 27,854 of record CAXTCJ010000029.1, read on the forward strand.
GGTCGGTCGCCCCCTTCGCCACCGGGCCGTATGGCACGGCACTGGCAAACCCGGCCTGGCGCGCCGGGTCACCGGCAAAGGCCAGCAGCTTGAGGGCGTCGGCGATGTTCGGGCTGCCCTTCATGACGATCCACGACCGTATAGAGTACAGACTACCAGCCCATTGCAGGCCGAAATGCCGCTTCTGCGTTCGGTTCGCCAGCGTGACCGAGGCATTGTCGGCGCTCGACAGCAGGACCTCGCCGGACCCTAGAAGCTGTGCCGCCTGCGCGTCCGGGGTCCACCAGACCAGGTATGGCTTGATCTGCTCCAGCTTACGGAACGCGCGGTCCACGCCGTCGTCGGTGCGCAGCAGGCGGTAGACGTCGCCCGGCGCCACGCCATCGGCCAGCAAGGCGATTTCCAGGTTGCTGCGCGCGGTGCGGCGCAGCCCACGCTTGCCGGGGTAACGGGCAACGTCCCAGAAATCGGCCCAGGTCGGCGTGGCCGAAAACTTGTCCCGATCCCAGGCGAGCACCAGGCTGCCCATCGCGGCGCCGACGCCGCAATCGCTCGACGCCTGCGGGATGTAGTGGTCGCGGCCACCGATCGCGGCCCAGTTCAGCTTCTCGAACAGCCCGTCATCGCAGCCGGCCAGCAATTCGTCCGCCCCGACCAGCACCAGGTCCCAGTCATTGGCGCCGCCCTCGATCCGGGTGCGCAGCGTGCCCAGCCCGCCGGTCCAGTCGAGCACCTGCAACGGTGTGCCGAAGGCCGCGGTGAACGGCTTGAAATAGGCATCGTCCTGCGCCGGCTGCATCTCGGCCTGGGTGACGACGGAAAGGTCGCGGGCGGCCAGGGGCGCCGCCGTCAGCATCGCACATAACCCCAGAGGCAGAGGGCCAGCAGCCAAAAGCATACGGAGCGTCATTAGCGCGGGGCGGTCCTGGCCAGGATAGGTCCGGGCGACCCTACCGGGGCGATCCCCAGTCTAGCAATGCGATACCGTCCGCGAGGGGTGGAAAAAACCACGAGGAATAAGCAATCGGCCGGGCAACCCCCGCGAAGGAGCGAGCGTTCTTGCGACACCGAACGATTGTAAACCAGGAGCCGATAACCATGGCCGTTTCCTATACTGTTGACGACGCCCAGGCGCAGATTTCCGCACTTCGCAAGCAGGTAAACCAGCTTTTGGGCGAGCACGTCACGCCCACGCTGAACGATGCGGCCGATCGCGCTCAGGTCGCCGCCCGTCAGGCGACCGACTACACCAAGGAGCAGGCCGATAACGTGGCAGAGCAAGTCCGCGGCCGCCCGCTGGTCGCCATCGCCATCGCCGGCGCCGTCGGTTACGTGCTCGGCCGCTTCGTCCGCTAATCCAGGTGCGCACAGTCGAACTCGGGCGGACGGCCGCTCAGGCCGAGCTTCTGCGGTTCAAGCGGATGCTCCGCCGCCAGGCGATGCGGGGCGTGTGGGGGGCGGTCGCGGCCGTGTTCGCGATTGCCGTCCTCGTGATGATCCACGTCGTGGCGTTCATGCTGCTGGCGCCGCTGATCACTCCGGTGTGGAGTGCGGTCGTCGTGCTCGCGTTCGACCTTGTGATGCTGGCGATATTCGGTGTCATCGCGGTCAATGGGAAGCCGGACAGGATCGAAACCCAGGCTCGCGAAGTACGGGACCTGGCGCTGATCGAGATGCGGGAGAGCATGGCTGTCGCGGCGCTGCTAAACCCGGTCGGCCGAGTGGCTTTGAAGGCTGCGGGTCGGGGCGCGCTGGGCGCTTTGACCCCAAGCTTCTTGTCGCGTAAACGGCGGAGGTGAGCGAACCGACCGAACAAACTGTGCTGGCCCGGCGTGATGGCCGAGTTGGGCACATCCTGCTGAACCGGCCCAAGGCGCTGAATGCTTTGGATGCCGGGATGATCCATGACATCGCGGCGGCCCTGTGGGAATGGCGCGACGAGCCTGCCGTGCACGCGGTCGTCATCGAGGGGGCCGGTGGCCGAGCGTTCTGTGCCGGTGGCGATATCAGAGCGGTGCGCACCGCAAGCCTCGAGCAGCGATACGACGCCATCGAGGCATTCTTTAGCGCTGAATATGCGCTGAACCAGGCGATTGCCGACTACCCGAAACCTTATGTGGCCTTGATCGACGGGATCTGCATGGGCGGCGGGATCGGTGTGTCGGCCCATGGGTCGGCCCGGGTGGCAACCGAGACGGCGATGTTCGCAATGCCAGAGACGGGAATCGCATTGTTCCCGGATGTCGGCGCGACCTACCTGTTGCCGCGTCTGCGCGGCGAGTTGGGGATGTACATGGCCCTGACCGGCGCCCGTCTGCACGGGGCGGATGCGGCCTTCGCCGGGCTCGCCACTCACTTCACGGACCGCGAGACGATTGCGGCGCTGCCTGCGTCGCTCGCCAAATACGGCGCTGCGGCGCTGACCTCTATTGCGCGTCCGTTCGATGCACCCATCGCACGGCACATGGAAGCGATCGACCACTGCTTTGGCGCCGACAGCGTCGCCGACATCGTGGCGAGGCTCGAAGCCGCCGACACCGAGTGGAGCCGGCAGACGCTTGTCACCCTTCGCAGCATGTCGCCGAGTGCGGTGCTGTGGACATTCCATATCGTGCGCGCCGGGGCTTCCCGAACGCTGGCGGAGTGCCTGCATGCCGAGTTGAAGCTGACGCGGCATGTGACAAAGCACCCGGACTTTGCCGAGGGCGTGCGTGCGATGGTGGTCGACAAGGACCGCACACCCAAATGGTCGCCCGATCGTCTCGAAGCGGTGGACCCGGCCGATATCGATCGGCTGTTTGCCTGACGGGCTGCTGGACGCGTTTACCGGCGCCACGCTAGCCGAAGTTATTGCGGTCATCGCAGCTTGGAAGGCCTATGTCGGCGCGAAACTCTGCTCTATCACCCCGCAACGGTGGCCAGACGGGCACGACGCGATTGCCGGCCGATCACCCACTGAGGAGCTGCGAGATTAGGCCCGTGTTCTATCGGCTCGCCGGCCTGCCCGAGGCTTTTCTCTCCCGCTTGCGCCTGCGACCGGCTCGCTCCATTGCCGCCACCCTGCAGGCCTGGTGCCAGCGCGAACTCGCGGTCTGGAGCCGGAACGGGCGGATACCGGTCAGCAAGGACGCACTACAGGCCCTGAACGCGACCCGGCCGTGGACCTTTTTGTTCTGCGTCGGGCCCGACGGCGCCACCGTGCTGCCGAAGCCGGCAGCCATCGACACGGGTGGCGAGTCGGCAAGGCGGCGGGTGGAGTACTACCAACGCTTCCTCGATGGGGCGGCGCGCAAGGCGCAGCTGCCGGAGGCGATCACTATTGCCGTCGACCTCAACGACGACCCGATGGCCAGCGCCGATGTGCCGGTGTTCGCGTTCCAGAAGGTCGATGGATCGAACAACGTGCTGATCCCGGACGTGGACTTCCTGTTGGCGGCGGACAACGCCCTGCCCTCCTGGCTCACGGCAGACCATGTGCCCTGGTGGAGCAAACGCACCAGCGCGGTGTTCGCCGGGTCGACCACGGGCGGGCCGATCACGGCCGACGTGGTGCGCGACATGGCACTACCGCGGCTGCGCGCGGGGGTGTTCTTCCAGGACAAGCCAAGGGTGCTGTTCCGGCTGACCAACCTAGTCGGCTGCGACACGCCGGAGACCGAGGCGATGCTCCACCGCTTGGGCTTCGGGGCACAGCGCATGTCGTGGCGGGCGCAGTTCCGGCACCGCTTGATCATCTCGATGGACGGCAACGGGGCGACATGCTCGCGCGTGGCCATCACGTTGCGCAGCCGGTCGGTGCTGCTGAAATACGCATCCAACCGGCAGCTGTACTATTTCTACGGGCTGATACCTTGGCGGCATTACGTTCCGATCGACACGGACGAGGATGTGCTGAACGTCCTCTCGCTCGCGCGCGAAGAGCCTGCCTTGTTCCGCCGTATCAGCGCCGCCGGGCAGCAGTTCGCGCGCTCGTTCCTGACCCGGCAAGCCGTGGAAGACTACATGGCGACACTGCTGCGCGTGTATGCCGGCATGCTGTCCGATGCCCCGGAGCCCCGCCCGGCCGACACCGGCCACGTTGCCGCACCGAATGCCCACGCCTAGCCTCGATACCTGAAGGAGAGCCCATGCAAGACAGCGTGATCCGCGGCACGATCGTGACATCGGCCGATATCATCCCCGACGGATGGGTCACGATCACGGACGGACGGATCGGGGCGGTGGGCACCGGCACCCCGCCGCCAGCACGGCGCACCCACGATTACAGCGGGCGATACGTGCTGCCCGGGCTGGTCGACGGCCACATGCACACGAGCTCGGCGATCGGATGGGCGGGCATCGAGGGGGCGACGCGCTCGGCGGCGGCCGGCGGGGTGACCACCTGCGTCGACATGCCGTATGACGTGCCGCAGGCGGTGACCAGCGCCGCCGTGCTCGCCGACAAGATCGGCTGGGTGGAGCGCACCGCGCATGTGGATGTCGCGCTGTACGGCACGATCTCCAAGCACGGCGGCACAGAGGCGATCGCCGGGTTGGCCGAGGGCGGCGTGTGCTCGTTCAAGCTGTCCACCTATGAATACGATGCGGTGCGTTTCCCGCGCATCGACCACCCCACCATGGTCGAGGCCTTCGCCGCCATCGCGAAGACGGGGCTGCCCGTGTCGGTGCACAACGAGGACCAGGAGTTGGTCGAGCGTCTGACCGAAGACGCGCGCGCCGCCGGCAAGACGGACGCGATCATGCATTGCCGCACCCGGCCGCCGCTCGCCGAGACGATGGCGGATAACGAGATCTTCGAGATCGGGTTGGAAACGGGCGCCCACGTGCACATCGCACACTCGTCCGTCGCCCGCGGCTTCGATATCGCCGAGGCTTTTCGCCGCGCGGGTGGAAAAGCGACGGGCGAGGCCTGCATCCAGTATTTGTGCATGACGGAGGAGGACATCGTCCGCCTGGGTGGCCGCGGCAAATGCAATCCGCCGTTCCGCACCGCGGCCGAGGTGGAGCGGATGTGGGCAGCACTGCAGGCGGGCAAGGTCGAGTATGTGTCCACCGACCACGCGCCGTGGCCCGCGGACCGCAAGCAATCGGCGGACATCTTCGCGTGTGGCGCCGGGCTGACGGGCATGCAGAGTTTCGCGCCGCTGATGTTCACGCTGCTGCAGGAACGCGGGCTGCCGTTGACGCTGATGGCGCAGTATTGCGCGGAACGCCCGGCCCGGCATCATGGGCTGGTCGGTCGCAAAGGGGCGATCGAAGCAGGCAAGGATGCCGATCTCGTGGTGATCGAACCGGGTAACTACGCGTTTGACGAGGCAGCGATTCAGGATCGGCCCGAACTGCGCTGGTCGCCCTACCAAGGCCGGGCGATGCGGGGCCGGGTCGCCGCCACGCTGCTGCGCGGCCAGGTCATCTGGGATGGCGCCGTGGTCAACGCCGCCCCGGGCACCGGGCAGTTCCTACGGCGTGGAGTGATCTGATGGCGCGCATCCTCACCGTCGCGGCCGCTCAGCTCGGCCCCATCCAGCGCGCCGAACCCCGGGCCGAAGCCGTCGGCCGGATGGTTCGGTTGATGGAGCGCGCCCATGCCCGCGGCGTGCAGGTGGTCGTGTTCCCCGAGCTGGCGCTGACCACGTTCTTCCCCCGCCACTATCACGAGGACCGTGCGGAGGCAGATGGCTGGTTCGAGAGTGCGATGCCGTCCAACGAAACCGCACCGCTGTTCGAGGCGGCGAGGCGCTTCGGCATCTCCTTCCACTTAGGCTACGCCGAACGCACGCCGGAGGGGCGGCATTTCAACACCGCCATCCTGGTCAACCCGGCGGGCGAGATCATGCTGAAATATCGCAAGATCCACCTGCCCGGCCACGCCGAATACGAGCCGGAGCGTAAGGTCCAGCATCTGGAGAAGCGCTATTTCGAGGTTGGCGACCTAGGATTTCCCGTGGTCCGCGCGCCGTTGGGCGACACGCGGGTGAACGCCGGGCTGATGATCTGCAACGACCGCCGCTGGCCGGAAGCGTGGCGGGTGATGGGGCTGCAATCCGTCGAGTTGGTGATGCTGGGCTACAACACGCCCTCGATCAACCAGGACGCCAAGGGGTTCGAGGCACACCATTTGCGCGTGCTGCACAGCCATCTCAGCATCCAGGCCGGCGCCTACCAGAACGCGACCTTTGCCGTGGCGACGGCGAAGGCGGGGGTGGAGGATGGCTGCGAGCTGTTCGGCAACTCCATCATCGTGAACCCGCAAGGCGAGATCATGGCCGAGGCCACCAGCTGGGACGACGAGCTGATCACCGCCGATTGCAACCTCGACCACTGCACGCTGGGGCGCACCACCATCTTCGCCTTCGACCGCCATCGCCGGCCGGAAGCGTACGGGCGGCTGATCGAGCAGGTGGGCGCGGTGGAGCCGCCCGACTGGCCGTGATTGCGCCCCGCCTTGTCGTAACCGTCGGGCTACATGGCAGTGCGTCGACCAGCCTGTTCAACATCGTGCGCGAGCTGATGATCGCGGCGGTCGGAGAGGCTCAAGTGCTGGCGCTGTATGGGGAGGATGTTGCCGCCCTGCCCGCGCCGCTGGTGTCCGAGCGGCGCCACGTCGTTTTGAAGTCGCATTCGGGCAGTCCCGGTTGGGAATGGCTCATCCATCTAACCCGCGCGCCGGTGGTTCTCAGCGTGCGCGATCCGCGGGATGCCGTGCTGTCGCTGATGGAGCGGTTCGGCATGCAGTTGGAGCCATCGGCGCGCGTCATCATGGCGGATTGCCGCCGGGCCGAGCGTTGCGCCGAGGCGGGCCATGCCGCATTTCGCTACGAAGACCGGTTCTTCGACGATGCGACGGTGGCTGGGCACCTGGCGTCCAAACTCGGCCTGGACATTGCCGACGCGACGTGCCGCGAAATCGGTGCGCGCTATTGTACCGAGGGCGTTCGGTCGATGGCAGCGAACCTGTCAGACCTGCCGCCGAGCCGGGTGCTCAAGACGGATGCCTTGCATCTGGACTTGGTGACGCAGATCCACCGCACCCATCTCGGCGACGGCCTGGTCGGCAAGTGGCGCGACCGGCTGTCACCGGCCAACGGCGCCGCACTGACGCAAGCCTTCGCCCCGTTTCTAGAGCGCTTCGGCTACTCCGCCGGCTGATCCTCCCCCGTTCTTCACGGGGGGAGGTGGCGGCGAAGCCGACGGAGGGGGCGGGCACCGTCCGTGCCCGCCCCCTCCACCATGCTTCGCACGGTCCCCCTCCCCCGCTTCGCGAGGGAGGATGCAAGAAGCTTACGGGACGACGTCACTTTCCGGCACGGGCTCACCGCGGCTGACGTGGCCGATGTTGGTGAACATGTGTCGCACCGTCTTGTCGAACGTGTCCGCCGAACTGGCGGCGATGTGCGGCGTGATGGTCAGGCCGTCAACGCCCATCAGCGGGCTGTCGGGCGGCAGCGGTTCGGTCTCGAACACATCCATCGCCGCCCCCTGGATCACGCGTTCATGCAGGGCCCAGAGCAAGTCGGGCTCCACCACCACACCGCCGCGGGCCATGTTGATCAACACGGCCGTCCGCTTCATCGAAGACAGCGCGGCGCGGTCGATCAGGCCGGCGGTTTCCGGGGTCAGGGGACAATGCAGCGAGACGACGTCGGAGCGCGTCAGCAACTCGGCGACGGAGACTTTGCGGGCCCGTAGCGCCTGTTCCACTGCCGGGTCGGCCTGGCGGCGCTGATAATACAGCACTTCGCAACCGAAACTGCCCAGCAAACGCGCGACCGTCTGGCCTATGGCGCCAAACCCGATCAGGCCAACGGTTTTGCCGGAGAGCAGGAACGAGGGTCGGGCAAAATTGCCGCCGTTCCATTCGCCGCGGTCCAGCCGGGCGGCGGCGTCGGCCAGGCCCCGCAGCGTGCCGATCATCGTGGCAATGGTGAATTCCGCGACCGGTACCGCGTTGCTGCCGGTGGTACGCGCCACCTTCACGCCCAGCCGGCGCGCGGCCTCGAGGTCGAAGTTGTCGGTGCCCACACCCCATTTGTGCAGCAGCTTCAGCCGGGTCGCCGCCTGCAGCACCGCGCCGCCGACGGCAATCTGGCCGGAAATCGCGTAGTCCGCGTCGGCGATCATCGCCTGCAAATGGGCCTCGTCCCGGGCCGTGCTGTGCGTCATCTGTAGCCCCGGCGGCAACAGCGCCCGCATGCGTTCGGCTGTCTGGGGGGAGATCGGGTCAAGCACCACGACAGTCTCGGTCATCGTCATTCCTCAGGATGGCATCTGGTAGAGCCAAGCACAGCGCGTGCCTGTCAATCGATACTCCGCCATTGTTCGCGGTGGAGGATGAATTCACTCGCGAATTTTATTGCTGGGCTAACGCCTTCTCTGTATGTTCCTCATTATGGAACGAGGTTTTTGTCCGGATAGTATCCGGACGTGCAATTGACGACCGAGAAGCCCGGCACCGCCGGTTAGCCAACGCTGCAGGCTTTCTCGTTCGACGAAGGTTACCATGTTATCCACCAGGGGCTTTGTGCCCCTCAGCTACCGGCGCCTCAAACGAACTGAGTTCGGAGCGCTCGGCACCATCGAGTTCGACTCCGATCAGCTCGAACGCTTTCTCGGCCCCATTCCAGACATTCTCGATGCGGTCCGGCGCGGACTAGCGCATTCGGTGATCGCGATCGAGGCCGACGGTACATTGGCCGGGTTCTTCGTCGTCCATCCGGAGTTGCGCGACGCGTCGTGCTGGTGGCTCGGCTGGCTTGCCTTGGACACTCGCCAGCAGGGGCGTGGCTTCGGCCGGCTGGCGATGCACGAGGTTGTGGAGCGACTCCGCCGCATCGATGGCTGCCGGCGCGTGCGGCTGCTGGTTGCGCCCGACAACCTGCGGGCACGCGTGCTGTACGAAGGCATCGGCTTCCACACGATCGGATCGTGGCCGAGCACCGGCGAACTGGTGCTGGAACTCGTGCTGCCGCTGGCCGTCGATGCGGGCCGCCTGGACGCCTTTAATCTGGTCGCCGTTGCCGCCAGGGCGCGCCGGGTGTTCCGCCACCGCCGCCTGCGAATGACGGTCGGGCCGCATGCCGCCTGGGTCATCGGCGTGGAGCGCGGTCCGCCAGCGCCGCTACAGGGTGCGAAAATACGCCACGATGTCCACGATGGCGGCAACCGATACCGGCATCACCAGCAACGCCAGCGCGAACGCGACGATGATCAGCGTGACCACATTATCGCTCGGCGCCGCCGGACGTGGCACCGGCCGCTCCGGCTGAAAGCCTGCTCCATCGAACGGCATGTCGTTCCCCCACCCTACCAACACATGGGATCGGAGTCTGGCATGCAAAGATTGCCACCAGACAAACGGCGACCGCCCGATTACGCCAAAGCGTCGGCCATGCGGTCGAGCGCCGTCGCCAGTTGCCCCGAATCCCGGCACACGCACATGCGCAGCCAACCGGGCGCGCCGAACAACTCGCCGGGCGCCAAGCCAACCCGGGCACGCTCGAGCACGTGCAAGCAGGCGGCGGTGGCGTCGGGCCAGCCGTCGATCTGAAAAAAGGTATACATGCCGCCGCGTGGCGGCTCCGTCAGCCGCACCCGGCCCAGACCACCCAGCCGCTCGTGCGCCATCGCCACGCCGACCCGGCATCGTTCGCGGATCTCGGCGACGAACCCCTCGCCCTGGGTGATGGCCGCCGCCCCAGCCTCCTGGATGAAGGCCGCCGTGCCGCTGTTGAGGTATTGCGTCATTGCGCCAAGCCGGTCCGCAACGGAATCCGGGTGGGTCAGCCAGCCCAGGCGGAACCCGGTCATCGCCCAAGCCTTGCTGAAACTGTTCACGCACAGCAGCAAGTCGTCGGGATCGGCGACCTGCAGCATGGACGGGGCGATGTCGCCGTCGAAATACAATCTCGCATACACCTCGTCGGCCACGATCCAGATGCCGCGCTCCCGGCCGAGCGCCAGCAGATCGCGCAAGTCCTGCTTGGTCGCGGTCCAGCCGGTCGGGTTGTTGGGCGACGAGAACACGATCGCCCGCGTCCGCGCGTCGCACAGGGCGGCGACCCGGTCGATGTCCAGCGTCCAGCGATTGTCCCGCAACACGAGCGGACAAGGGCGCGGTTCGGCGCCGGCAACGTGGATGGCGTTGTGGATGTTGGGCCATTGCGGCGTCAGGTAGACCGCGTTCGTCCCCGTCTCCAGGATCAGTTCCAGGGCCAGCGCCACCGCCTGCATGCCGCCCGGCGTCACCGTCGTGCGGTTGCGCCCGATCGGCCGGTCGTGCAGCCGGGTCTGGTAGGCTGCCAGCGCCGCCGTGAGGTTGGCGGTGCCCCGCATGTCCGGCACATAGAAGGTGCGGCCGTCGTCCAGCGCACGCTTGGCGGCGTCGCGGATGAAGCCCGGCGTGACCAGGTCGCCCTCGCCGAACCAGAGCGGGATGACACCCTCCAGATGACGCGCCTTGTCGGCCAGCACGGCGATGTTGTCCGTGACCATGTCCTGGATTTGCGGCCGGATTCGGGTCTCTGGTCCCGCCGGCGGGGCGTTGGAAAAGGTCAGATGGCCCGACTCGGCGGTAGACATGGCAAGCTCCTGGCGAATGCCCCGAGTTTAGTGCACGCGCCACGGTAAAGACACCGTCATGCCAGGGCTTGACCCTGGTATCCACGCGGTACGCAGATACTGACCGTGTCCGTGTTGCACGCGCCGGTGCCAAGCACGTCTGACGTCATGTGCCCAACCCCGTGGATACCAGGCTCAAGGCCTGGCATGACGGTGGGATGAGAGAGCAAATCTCCGCCGCCACTGCCCGGCGCATCGCTCTGGCCGCCACCGGGCTGGCTGCGGATCGCCCGGCCACCGTGGATCGCGGCCATCTGCGCCGGATCGTGGCAAGGCTCGGACTGCTGCAGATCGACTCGGTCTCGGTCCTGGCGCGCGCGCATTACCTGCCGCTGTTCTCTCGGCTCGGCGCCTACGACCGCACCCTGCTGGACGCCGCCGCCTGGGGACGCCGCCCGTCTTTGTTCGAATACTGGGCGCACGAGGCCTCCCTCCTGCCCCACAGCGCGCACCCGCTACTGCGCTGGCGCATGGCCCGGGCGGAGCAATGCGAGGGCGTCTACGGCGAATTGGCCCGGTTCGCCACCGAGCGCCGCCCCTTCGTCGACGCGCTGCTCGCCCGCATCCGCAGCGATGGCCCGATGTCCGCCTCCGACGCCGAAGGGGAGCGCGGACCCGGCGGCTGGTGGGGCTGGAGCGATGCCAAACGCGCGATGGAGTGGCTGTTCTGGGCCGGCCACGTCACCGCCGCCACGCGCCGGGCCAGCTTTGAACGGGTGTACGACCTGCCGGAGCGCGTATTGCCCGCCGCCGTGCTGGCCGAGCCCACCCCCTCGCCGGCAGAGGCGCATCGCGAGCTGTTGCTGCTGGCGGCGAAGGCCCTCGGCATCGCCACCGCGTCGGACCTGCGCGACTATTATCGCCTCTCCCCCGGCGATTGCGCCGCCCCGCTGGCGGAGTTGGCCGAGGCCGGCGAGATCATCCCCGTCACCGTCGAAGGCTGGCGGCAACCGGCCTATGTCCATCGCGACGCGCGCTGGCCCCGGCGCGTCGCCGCCTGCGCCCTGCTGTCCCCGTTCGACCCGGCGGTGTGGGAGCGCACCCGGGCCGAGCGGCTATTCGGTTTCCGCTACCGGCTGGAGATCTACACCCCCGCCCACAAGCGCCAGCACGGCTACTACGTCCTGCCGTTCCTGCTCGGCGACCGGATGGTGGCGCGAGTGGACCTGAAAGCGGCGCGCTCCAGCTCGACGCTGCAGGTGCTATCGGCCCACGCCGAACCGCATGCACCTCCGGACGCCGCGGCGCGCCTGGTGGCGGAATTGCGCGTGATGGCGGATTGGCTGCGGTTGGAGCGGCTGGACGTCGCGCCGGCCGGCGATTTCGGCCCGTCACTGGCGGACATGGCCCGGCAACCGTCGCCGGGCCGGCGCGCTATGGCCGCAGGAGAACCACTCATGGCCAAAGAGCATGCACCCACCAATCTGAGCGAGCAGGACACCCCGACGCAGCCCGGCAAAGGCCAATCGGCCGAGGCGCATCCGGCGGAGAATGCCGAGAACGACCGCGAGGTCGCCGCCATGACGCGGACGATCCAGCCGCACAGCGATGCGCCCTCCCGCAGCGGCCTCAGCGGCTCTGGCAGCGGGGCGGACGACGAGCGGGGCTAGGCGACGATGCGAGTGCTGGCAGCTGCATTGCTGTTACTGCCCGGGGTCGCCGCGGCGCAGAGCATGGTGGCGACGCGTCCGGGTCTGATGTGCGTTTCGCCCGGGGCACTCGCGGCTTTGACGTTGCCGGATGGCAGCAACCGCGGCGCAAGTTCCCGGGCGCATCCCGACGACGAAGCCACGAAACAGGCCGGCCATTGCATCGATATTCCCCCCGGCGCCCGGGTCACGGCGCAGCGGCGGCGGATCAACACCAGCATTGTCACCTTCGATCCAGGCGATGGCGCGCGCAGCTTCATCGTGCCGAACATCGACTTCGCCGTGGAGAGGCCGCCGGGCTCCGAGGCGCGGTCGGCGCCGGATCCGATCACGGCGTTCTTCGCGGCGCTGAACCAGCACTGCCCCACGCTGGGTTGGGACCACGCCGACATGCGCGCGTACGGTCCCCCCTTGGAAGAGGCGGCCACGAGCCTCACCCCGCCGCAGCATGATGCGCTGAACGGTTCGGTTGCGAGCGAGTGCCAGACCGACGCCGGGCTGGAATGCGGCAACACGCTGGCGATCCGTCACATCGTGCAGGCCGGGCGTTTGGATGCGCTGACCCATGCCTTCTGCACGGCGGCGCCAAGGACCGCGGAGTCTGAGCGTTACTGAACGTCGCTCCAGACTGTGGCAAATGGATTTTCGCTGATCCCCCCTACTCGAGCGTTTCGAGCAGGGCTTTTGCTAGCGCTACTTCCCTGAAGGCTGGCGTTTCTGCAAACCCTTCGAGGCTACTGCGAAGCTCGCTCAAGGCGCCGCGTCCCTCGAGGCGGGCGAGGCTCAAGGCAGCACGCAACGTAAAGCTGCGGGTCCGTTGCGACCGCGACACCGCGAGGGCCTGCCGGAACGCCTGGGCGGCGGCCTCCACGTCGCGCTTATCCCGCCGCAACAGCAGTTCGCCACGCATCCGGAGCATCTCGGCCCCCAGCCAGTAGCCGTCGGTGCCGTTCCGCCGCAGGCAGTCCTCCACCGCCTCCAACGCCGTCTCGACCTCGGCCGGGGAACGTGCGACGTCGGCTTGCGCATACTGGACGGTCGGGATCATCGAGCCGAGCCTCTCCTCGGCATGCGCCGCCAGCGCCCGGCGGATCATGCCCATGCCTTCCTCGTGATGGCCTCGGCGGCACTGCACCCACCCGCTCAGCCCCAGACCCGCGCGGTTCCAGAACGCGAGACCATGCGCCTGGGTGATGGTCTCCAACGCCTCCAGCGACGGCGCGGCCTGTTCAGGCTCCAGCCGGATGCATTCGAACAACGACTTGTAGTAGTGGACGTATGCGATCGATCCACCGTGGCCCACGGCCATGCCCAACTCGCTGGCTTTGAGCATGGTGTCGCAGGCGCGGTCCACCTCGCCGAGCGGCCACAGCGCGTAACCCAGATAATTCATCGCCGACAAGCCGGCATCCTGGGCGAACTTGAACGCCAGCGGCCGGTCACGCTCCGGATCATACAACGAGAACGCGCGCTCCAGATGCCACTGCCCGGTCAGGTAGTCGCCGAGATACCAGCGCGTGACGCCATACGCCCGGTGCGCGACACCGACGTACGGCAGATCCGGCTTCGAGGTCGCGTCGTCGAGGAAGGCTTGCGCCGCTTCGGCCATCGCAGGCATGTCGCCGCGCACGTAGTGGCCGGACCACAGGCCATAGAAGATCGAGTAACGTTCCAGCGGGTCCTCGATCCGCATCGCCAACTGGTTGGCGCGGACGAAGGCCGCCGACGTCTCGGGTGCGGCGAACCCGCGCACGGCGATCAGCGCCTGGCCATAGCTGACCTGCAGCTTCAGCAGCAGGGCCAGGTCGATGTTGGTCTCCCCCAGCGTCTCGATCAGGGGCAACACGTTGCGAAAATGCCCGAGCGCCTCTGGGTAGGCGGACCGGCGCAGCGCACGCTCGATGCCATGCCCCCACCAGCCGACCGCCTCTGCCAGCAAACCGGCGCGCGCATAGTGCTGCGCCACCAATTCGGGCTCGGCACCGGCCTGATCGGGGCGCTGGGCGCCGAGGATCTCGGCGATGGTCTGGTGCAGCTCGGTCCGCCGGCTTTTCAACAGGCTATCATACGCCGCATCCTGCAGCAGCGCGTGCTTGAATACATAGGTGGCGCCTACGCCCTCGCCCCGCCGGTAGACCAGGGCCGCGTTCTGCAGCCGGAGCAGCGCCGCGCCGAGCTCCGCTTCGTCGTGGTGACACACTTGCTGCAGCAACGGAGCGGTGAACTCCCGACCGATCGTGGCCCCGATCTGGGCGATCTCCTTGGCCGCCCCCATGCTGTCCAGACGCGCCATCAGCAGGTCGTGCAGCGTGTCGGGAACACCGAGCCCGGGCGTGTGCGGATCGGCTGGCAGGCCAGTGTCCACGACGGTGCGCGTGATCTCCTCGGCAAACAGTGGGTTGCCCTCGGCCTTGGCCACGATCTGCTGCAGGGCCTCGGCACTCAGGCACGCGTCGGTTGCGGCATTCGCCACGATGGCGAGCATACTGTCCGACTCCAGACGGTCCAGCACGAGCGTCGTCGCGTTGGTCAGGCCCTGCCACCACAGCCGCGTTTCGGGCCGGGTCGTCGCCACCAGCATCACGGGCAGCGAGCGGATCCGCGCCGCGATCAGGTCCAGCAGTTCGAGCGAAGTCGCGTCGGCCCAGTGCATGTCCTCGAACAGGATCAGCAACGGCCGCTGCCTTGCCATCGCGACCACCACATCGAGGCACGCGGCGAAGGTATCGGCGCGCTGCTGGGCGGGGCTCACACCCAGCGTCTGGCCCGGCAGCTCGATCATGGCGGCGAGTGGGGCAACAAACCGGCTCGGCTCCGCCGTGAAGCCCGCGATCATCGCCTCGAAGTTCTGCCACTGCGTCGCTGGGTCCATGTCCGGCGTCAGCCCGGCGGCCTGCCGAATACGCTTGATGAACGGAAACAGCGGGCTGTCCTGGTGGGCAGGCGAGCATTGATACCCGATGCGCCGGTGCGGCTGCGCGGCACAGTCATCGCAGAACCAGGCGGCCAGGCGGGACTTGCCGATGCCCGGTTCGCCGGACAGCACCACGACCTGCCCCTCCCCGCCCCAGGCGCGATCCCGCAACTTGGTCAGCGTGTCGCGTTCCGACAGCCGTCCGGCCATTGTCGCCATCTGGCTGCGGCGCGTGACCTCGAACCGGTTCGCCGGCTCCACGAGGTCCAGCACGGCCCAGGCGGGGACCGGCCGGGGGATGCCCTTGACGTCCTGTTCGCCCAGGTCGAGCAGGCGGAACTCGTCGCCCAACACCCGGCGCGTGGACGCTGCAATAACCATCTGGTTGGGCGCGGCGATGCCCTGCAGCCTTGCTGCCAGGTTGGGAGTCTCGCCCACGACGGATTGCTCCTGCGCCGCCCCCTCGCCGATCATGTCCCCCACGACCACGCGCCCGGTCGCAAGCCCGATGCGGGCTTGCAGCGGACCGGACTGCAGCTGCATCGCCTTGAGCCCCGCCAGGATGCCCAACCCCGCGCGCACCGCACGCTCCGGGTCGTCCTCATGCGCGTGCGGGTAGCCGAAATATATCAGCACGCCATCGCCCATGAACTTCGCGATGAGCCCGTCGTGGTGGCGTACTTGATCGAGCACGACGGCATGGTACTGATTGACCACGGCCCGCAGATCCTCGGGATCGAGCGCGTTGGACAGCGCGGTGAAGCCGACCAGGTCGCAGAACATCACCGTGATCCGCCGGCGCTCGGCCCGGCTACCGGCAGCGGCGGACATGGCGGCGACCCGCAACGCCGCGATCGCGACTGCAAGCTTGCGGCGGTGGCCGACCGACTGGACACCCAAGGCCACGAGGTCCGCCTCGGTCAGCTCGCGCAGGACGTCCATGTCGATGTCGTTGGCCTCGAACACGCCGACGTAGCGCTCGAGGTCCAACTCGCCCAGCCAAGCCGATATGTTCACGGGCTGCACCATTTCGGCCGGCAGCATGCCACAGTTTTGAATGCGCATCGTGCCACATTTTACGGCGGAACGTTCCGGGTTGCGCTCGTCGCGGCATGCCGTCAGCATTTCGGCGCTGAAGTTGGAGGCACCATGCTCGTCGCCGCACCGCTCCCCGTCCGCCCGGCCGCGCCTGGCCCTCCGCTGGCGGCCCCCGCTCTGCCTCCCATCGACGACGCGGTGCTGCGCAACCCGAATTGGAAGGTGCGGCTGGTCAACGCGCTATCCCACCGGCCGCAGCTGAGCTACGCGGTGTTGCGCCGCGTGGCGCCGATCCTGCGCGTGAAAAGCTTCGTGTGCGTCACCCGCGACGACGACGTGCGCGAGGTTCTGGGCCGCGATGCCGACTTCCCCGTCCCGTTCGGCCGCAACTTCCAGGCGATCGATCCGACCGGCACCAACTTCGTGCTCGGCATGCCGAATAGCCCACAGTACCGCGCCATCCGGGCCGCGACCATGCGCGTGTTCAGCCTGCAGGACGTCCCCCGGATCGCGCAGATCGCCCGCACCCGGGCCGAAGCGATCATGGCCGGCAGCTGCGGCGCGATTGACGTCGTCCGCGACCTGCTGGTCCGCGTGCTGCTGGACGTGACGCGCGAGTATTACGGCGTCGATTTCCCCCTTCCGGACGGCGCGCACTGGCTGCAGGCCGTCAGCTTCTTCGACTTCTCCCCAGTCGCCGACCCGGCGATCAAGAAAGTCGCCTTCGCCTCTGCCGAGCGCATCGCCCTGGTGGTGGACCACGCGATCGCCCGCGCCCGGGCCGGCGAGCTGCCGGGCACGATCGTCGCCCGCTACGTGGAGGCGCAGCCCGACAACCCCGTCCTGACCGACGAGGTGGTGCGCGCCACCGTCACCGGCATGATCGCGGGCTTCATCCCGACCAATTCGATCACGACCGGGCACATCGTGGACCTGCTGCTGGACAAGCCGGCCATGATGGCGGCGTGCCAGGCCGCGGCGCGCGCCAACGACGACGACAGGCTGGACCGCTGCCTGTTCGAGGTGCTGCGCTGGCATCCGCTCAACCCCGGCCCGTTCCGCAACTGCGCCGCCGAAACCACGATCGCGGCCGGCACACGGCGGGAGGCTCGAATGCGGCCCGGCGACCTGATCATGGTGGGCACCGGCTCGGCCATGTTCGATCCACGCCGGGTCAAGGCGCCGAACACATTCGACCCGGATCGCGAGCCGAGCGACTATTTGCATTTCGGCTACGGCCAGCATTGGTGCATCGGCTTCGCTCTGGCACGGGCGCAGATGACGCAGACGATCAAGCCGCTGCTGCTGCACACCGACATCCGCCGCGCCTCGGGCAAGGCCGGCAAGCTCGCGGTCTACGGCAGTTTTCCCGACCACATGACGATCCTGCACGGGCCGCGCGCACGATGACCCACCGTTTCGTCACCATCACGATCCCCTTCGCCACCGAGCGCGCTGACGCCGTGGACGCCGTGCTGAACCGGATGGGCAACCCGCCCTCACCCGCGATCGGGGCCGCGTTGGACACCGCCGGGATCGTCCACTTCATGAGCATCACGGCGGTGCGGGACACGGCGCCGGGTCGCGCGCACCTCGTGGTGGAGGCGTCGACCGATCTCGGCGGCCCCGACCCGGTGGCAGCGATCGCCGACGCACTTGGGGCGGAATTCCAGTGCCTGATCGCAGCCGCGGGGATCGCCTACCGCCAGCCGACTTTGGCCGCCTTCCTCGCCAGCCACGATTTGCGGATCGGCGGGCTATGGAGCCAGACCGCGGGGCTCGGCTTCGACGGGTCGCCCGGCATGTCGGTGCGGCGCATCCGGGCGGAGGCCGCGTTCGCCGAGCGCATCACCACCGAGATGGGCGGCGTGCTGGCCTCGGCGATACCCGCCCGGGACAAGCTGCAGAAGATCCGCGACTGGGCCTGGCAGACGGACCAAAAATGGGCGTTCTCACCTGAGGCCACGCCCTTCCTGTTCGGCGGCAAGGAGCGCACGCCGACCGTGGTTGCGACCCTGGCCGCGATCACCGCCGCCCAGTTGGGTTGGCCGCTGCTGGTGGTGCCGATCGTGCTGATGCTGCTGGCCGGCATCCCGCTCGGCCTGCTGATCACGCTGGTGCTGCTGGTCGCGGTGGCGGCCTTGGGGCTGCTGGAACTGCGCCAGCTGGAGGCGGCCAACACCCCCAACGACACCGCCCCCGACGCGACCCGGCTCGGCGAGGTGCTGCAGCGGGAGAATTTGGGCGCCCAGAATCTCCTCGCCGCGTGCTCCACGATGCAGGCGGGCTGGTTCCGGCGCTTCACCCTACGCGTCGCGTTCTGCATGGTGACGCTGGGCGCATCGCGCGTGTACCGCCCCGGCTACCTGCGCACGATCGCCGTCATCCATTTTGCCCGATGGGTGCTGATCCCCGGCACCGACAAGCTGCTGTTCTACAGCAACTTCAGCGACACCTGGGAAAGCTACCTGGAGGACTTCATCTCCAAGGCCGCCGACGGGCTGACCGCAGTCTGGAGCAACACGATCGGCTTCCCGCGCGCCCGCTTCCTGTTCGGCGGAGGTGCCGCCGACGGTGACCGCTTTCGCCGCTGGGCCCGGCGGCAGCAGATGCCGGTGCTGTTCTGGTACTGCGCCTACCCAACGCTGAAAGCCCCGCGCATCCGGCTGAACGCAGCCATCCGCCGCGGCCTGGCCGATGCCCGAACCGACGCCGAGGCGGAGGATTGGCTGAGCTGCTTCGGCTCCGTCCCGCGTGCCCCGTTCGAGCTGCAGAAGCCCGAGATCCAGACGCTGCTGTTCGGCGGGTTGAGCCGGCTGCGGTACTCCGCTGGCGTGATTCTGAGCTTCGACGATGCTTCGAATGCCGCCAGCGCGTGGCTCGCCAGCGTCGCCGACCGGATCACCTATGCCGAGCACGTGGCCGCCGACCACGCCATGACGGTCGCCTTCTCCGCCACCGGGCTCGCCAAGCTCGG
This sequence comes from uncultured Acetobacteraceae bacterium, assembly GCA_964242215.1. Lineage (GTDB taxonomy): Bacteria > Pseudomonadota > Alphaproteobacteria > Acetobacterales > Acetobacteraceae > LMUY01. The sequence continues at coordinate 47,049 of CAXTCJ010000029.1, forward strand.
GCTGGCTCAGGACGATCTGGCGACGTTCTCGGTCGCGTTCCAGCAGGGCATGACGCCCCCCTGGCGCGCACGCTTGCTCGGCGACGAGGGCGACCAAGCGCCGGACGGCTGGCTATGGGGTGCGGCGGACACCACCGACGCGCTAGTGTATTTGTTTGCCCGCGACGCGGCAGAACTGGCCGAGGCGATGGCCAGCCTCGAGTCCGGCGCGCAGGCGCATGGCCACCGCGTGGTGTTCCAGCAGGTGATGAAGCCCCTGCCGCAGCACGGGCAAGTCTACGAACCGTTCGGTTTCGCCGACGGCGTGTCGCAGCCGGTGCTGCGCGACACCCCCCGCGCCCGCGTGCCGCGCAACGCCGGCCACGTGGTCGATGCCGGCGAGTTCGTGCTGGGCTACCCGGACCTACGCGGCTACGTGCCGCCCACCCCCACCATCGGCGCCGCGCGCGACCCGGCGGGCCTGCTTCCGGAGTACGTGGCCGACCTGAACGGAACCCGCGAGCCGTACAGCAGCGGCGGCTCCGACCTGCGCGATTTTGGCCGCAACGGCAGCTACATGGTGGTGCGCCATCTGGAGCAGGACGTGGCGGCGCTAGACCAATGGGCCGACACTGCGGCCGGCCAGCTGATCCGCGACGGGCAGAACGTCTGGGGCTTGCCGCAGCCGGACCTTGCCGAGCTCGTGGCGGCCAAGGTGGTCGGGCGCTGGAAAGACGGCCGCTCGCTGGTCCGCCACGCACACGCGCCGAACTCGGCGATGGCGGTGCGCCACAACGCCGCGCCGGACAACGACTTCCTGTTCTCCCGCGAGGATCCGCAGGGCCTGAAATGCCCGCTGGGCGCCCACATGCGCCGGGCCAACCCCCGCGACGACCTGGACATAGACGGCCCCGCGCAACTCGCCATCGTCAACCGCCACCGCCTGATGCGCGTCGGCCGTCAGTACGAGGCGGCCGAGGGCGGCAAGCCCGGCCTGCTGTTCACGTGCCTGAACGCCGACATCGAGCGGCAATTCGAGTTCGTGCAGCAGACCTGGCTGCGCGGCCCGAACTTCCACGACCTGCCCAACGAGCCAGACCCGATGCTCGGTTCCGGCGACCGCGTGTTCACGCTGCCCACCCGCCAGGGCCCGGTGCGGCTAAAAGGCCTGGCCGACTTCGTGCGGGTAAGAGGCGGCGGCTACTTCTTCATGCCCAGCCGCAGCGCGATCCGCTACCTAACCTCTCCCTCCCCTTAAGGGCAGGGCGATCGCATATGGCTGATCCTCCCCTGTTCTTCACGGGGGAGGTGGCGGCGAAGCCGACGGAGGGGGCGTTCGGGCAGAGTTCGTGCCGGTGGCCAGCCCCCTCCACCATGCTTCGCACGGTCCCCCTCCCCCGCTTCGCAGGGGAGGATA
>CAXTCJ010000030.1:0-7604 GCA_964242215.1 uncultured Acetobacteraceae bacterium
ATCCTGCGTGTTTAGAGTTGTGCTTTGATCTTATCGCCAGCGTCGAAGCCATAGGGATCAATGTAGCGCGTCCTTCTCCGTCTCCTGACCGCTGGCTGTCGATCATCGCGGTAGTGGGTGAGGCTTCCTTCTAGCCTAATTTCCGGCATTTCACGTTGAGAACATGGTGGATACGGTCCAGCGTGCCGTCATAGTCCCACAGGCTGAAGTAGCCGTTCACCCTGCTGTGATGCGGTAAGTCCTTCGGGATCGCGCGCCCCTGACAACCTGTCCTGAGCCCATGCATCCGGCTGTTCACCATCTCGCTAAGGTCGACTGTCCACTTGCCGCCTCCGCGCTTTGGTAGGCGAGATCACCGGGTCGATCAGGGCCCACTGGCATCGATAAGGTCAGTCGGATAACGAAGTTTGCTGCGCTTCTAGCGGCTCCGGGTATCGGTTGGTCCCATGCGAGGCGGTCGGGCCAAGGAGTCGCAGTCGACTCTAGCGACTCAAGATGTCTTCGAACCCACACTTGGCGGATAGTCACACCGCGCAACATCAGCGACGGGGTTGAGCGGAGTAGTTGTCAGCGATAGACTTCGGTTAATCCGTGATTATTGCCTCAAGTTCCTCTTGAGAAATACCACAAACGATGCAAGGTGTTGGTCTAGCCGTTTTAAACGCGTTTGTGGAGTCGATTAGCCATGTCCGAGAATAGCCCGAACCATGCAGTCCTTGGGCTCACCGCACAGATTGTGTCGGCTCATGTCTCCAACAATACTGTATCGCGTGATGCACTGCCTGATCTGATTCAGCAGGTGTTTTCCACCCTGATGGCTGCCGGAACTGAACAGGCCGAACCCGAGCGGCTGCAACCTGCAGTTCCCATCAAGAAGTCGGTTTTCCCGGAATACATCGTCTGCTTGGAGGATGGTAAGAAGCTGAAGATGCTGAAGCGGCACTTGCAGACATCCTATAACATGACTCCGGAACAGTATCGCGAGCGCTGGGGTTTGGCGCATGACTATCCGATGGTGGCTCCTAAATACGCGGAACACCGCTCTGAGCTGGCCAAGAAGATCGGGCTCGGACGCAAGCCTGCCGTGCCAGCTGAAGCACCCGTGGCACCGACCCCTACAAAACGCGGCCGCAAAGCCGCCTGAGACTACCTGTTGCAGCAATCGGCGTGACAGCGGATTGCTGCAAGAGTGTGAACCGACTATCGGCTCGAGCAATCAACGCTCGCTGAGGGGCCGACATGCCGGACCAATTGCCCATTTTTTCCCGTGCGGCCGCGAAAGTTGCGCCCACGAGCACACCGGGTGTTGCAGAGCTCCTAACCCTCGCCGTCTCAGTGGCCATCGTGAGCGGCCTTTACTTCGCCCGCGAAGTCATGGTGCCGGTCACCTTGGCGGTGCTGCTATCGTTTTTACTAGCCCCGCTCGTGTCTCGGCTCCGTCATGTGCACGTTCCCCGGGTTCCCGCGGTGCTGCTATCCGTCATACTAGCGCTTGGCGTGATCGTGGCCTTGGCCGGCCTCATTGGCGTGCAGATCGCAAATCTCGCCAGCGATCTTCCGCGATACCAGGATACGATGGAAGACAAGGTATCGGTGGTGCAGCGGTTCACTTTCGGACGCCTGTCAGGACTGATGGACCAAGTCGGCAAGCAGGTGGTGCTTCAAACCACGCAAAAGGCGGAAGTAAAGCCCGCGACACCGAGCACGCCGGCCGAGCAGAAACCTGTCCGGGTACAGGTCGAGGCGGCGCCGCTATCCCCAATACAGATCGCCCGCGAGATCCTCAGCCCGATAGTAGCCCCCTTGGCGACCAGCGCGATCGTGTTCGTCGTCGCCGTGTTCATCTTGATGCAGCAGGAGGATCTCCGCGATCGTCTCATCCGGCTATTCGGGTCTAACGACCTGCATCGCACCACCGTGGCACTGGACGACGCTGGCCGGCGACTAAGCCGTTACTTCCTAACCCAACTCGGTATCAACGCTGGCTTCGGCTGCGTCGTCGGAACGGGATTGCTGCTGATCGGTGTGCCGAGCCCGTTGCTGTGGGGCGTGATGGGCGCACTTCTCCGCTTTGTACCGTATATTGGATCGTGGCTATCCGCACTGCTTCCAGTCGCACTCGCCTGCGCGGTCGATCCTGGTTGGTCGATGGCTCTCTGGACGATTGCTCTCTACATGGTCGTAGAACTGACTGTGGGCCAAGTTATCGAGCCGCTGATGTACGGGCACAGCACGGGACTGTCTCCGGTGTCCGTCGTGGTGGCCGCCATCTTCTGGTCCTGGCTTTGGGGCCCGATCGGCTTGCTGCTGTCGACGCCCCTGACACTTTGCTTGGTTGTGCTCGGGCGTCATGTTCCCCGGCTGGAGTTCCTCGATATCCTGCTTGGTGACCGCCCAGCCCTGACACCGGTCGAGAGCTTCTATCAACGCATTCTCGCCGGCGACGCCGATGAGGCACTGAGTGGGGCCGAGCAGATCCTGCGGGAGCGAGCCCTGTCCTCCTACTATGACGAGGTGGTGCTGAAAGGGCTGCGGCTCGCCGCCGTGGACGTCGAGCGCGGGCTGCTCCAGCCCGAGCGGACAGCGGAGGTGCTGAAGACAATCCTGGAGGTGATCGAGGATCTCGACCAGCATGATGATGTCGTGCCGTCCGATAAGTCCGCGCACGACAGCCCGGTCGCGCCGCCGGAACGTGAAACCAGCCTGCCGCAACGCAAGCCGGCCGGACCGGATATGGTCGACAATGCGGAAGCGGCCCAGCTTGCGCCGGTGCTATGCGTTGCAGGGCGGGGGGCGTTCGACGATGCCGCGGCTGCAATGCTGGCGCAGTTGCTCGCTAAGCATGGCCTGCCTGTCCGCGTGCTGCCCTATTCCGCCGTCACCCGCAGCCAAGTGGCTCGGCTCAATGCAGACGAGTCGTGCGTGGTCTGCCTTTGCTACGTTGAACTCGCGGGCGACCCGACCCGCCTCCGCTACCTCCTCCGTCGGGTTCGCCAGCAGCTGCCGCGTGCCTTGGTGGTGGTCGGCTTATGGCCCGGCGATCTCGGCGGCCTCCCGGACGACCGGCTGCGAGCGGCGATTGGCGGAGACCACGTCAGCGCGACCCTCACAGAGACCGTCGACATCTGCCTCGAACACGCTCGTTCCGCGGAAGGGAAGCGGCTGCCCGAACGGCTGTCGGCGCAAGTATGATCTTCTGCTTCTCCCGCGGCGGGACAGGAGGATTACGGGTGCGGTAGCCAAAATGCATGGTACGCAAGGTGGCTCCGTGCGCCTAAACCTGCCTCGCTCCCGTCGAAGCGCGAAGATCGCTGTTCGGTTTTTGCACTACATTCCTTAGAACGCGCCGCCGAACGAAGGGCCTCACAGTATGTCCGATCTCCTCCTCCGCCGGGATAACGGTGGTATCGCGACCCTGACCCTGAACCGTCCCCAGGCTCGCAATGCGCTTAGTGTCGCGTTGATGGCGGATCTGCAGGCCGAGTTGGACGCGATCCACGCCGACCAGGTTACTCGGGTCGTGGTGATCAACGCGGCCGGGCCGGCCTTTTGCGCCGGGCATGACCTGCGCGAGATGCGCGAGATGTGCGAGCATCAGGCGCTGTTTGCCGCCTGCTCGCAGCTGATGCTACGAATTACATCGTTACGGTGCCCGGTGATCGCCCAGGTACATGGCATCGCCACCGCCGCCGGATGCCAGTTGGTCGCGACTTGCGATTTGGGAGTCGCCGCGGAAACGGCGCGGTTCGGGACGCCGGGTGTCAATATCGGGCTGTTCTGCTCTACGCCGATGGTGGCGCTGACCCGGGCTGTGGGGCAGAAAGCGGCTATGGGAATGTTGTTGACTGGCGACATGGTCAGCGCGGCGCAGGCGCAACAAATTGGGCTGGTAAACCGGGTGGTGCCCGATGCCGAACTGGCCGTTGCAACCGCCCAACTTGCGGCGCAGATCGCGGCCAAAAGCCGTCTGACGGTAGCCATCGGCAAGGAAGCATTCTACCGGCAGGCGGGGATGGGTTTGGAGGACGCCTATTCCTACACGTCCGAGCTGATGACCCGTAACATGGCGGCCGCGGACGCGACCGAGGGCATCGACGCATTCCTGGCAAAACGGCGTCCTGTTTGGACCGATACCTAGGCTGGACATCCCTCGCCACCGCCGCTAGGAACACCGCCTGGCTAAAGGGCGCGTAGCTCAGCGGTAGAGCATTCGCTTCACACGCGAAGGGTCACAGGTTCAATCCCTGTCGCGCCCACCAGGCAGGTCATTCTGCCGATTGAGAGACGGCCGGTCGGCGCATCTGCCGTTTGCCTGCACCGCGACCACGCTGAGCATCCACCCCTTTCCGTAGCTACCAGTGGGCCAGACGCGCTCGGCAACCGAGCCATGCGGCGGAAGGTGACCAGACGGTCAGCCGGGCTCTCCACCGGGTTCGCCAAGGTCCCACCAGAGGCCGGCGAAGGCGGCGATGCCTTCGCGCGCCGGCTCCATCAGCAGATGCTCGTCCGGGCCATGCTGCTTGCAGCCGTTGTAGCTGTGCGGGATCCACACCAGGGGAACGTGCAGATGGTCGATAAACACGTCGCCGGGCAGCCCGCCGCCGCTGTTGGGGATCAGTTGCGGCTTGCGGCCCAGCGTGCGCTCGATGCTGGCGGCTACGCGGCGCACCCAGGGGTTGTCCGGATCGGTGCGGCTAGCGGGCATGCGGATGCCGGCGTTCTGGATCGCGACCTCCGGGAACCCAGCCTCATCCAGGTGCGCACGCAACGCAGCCTCGAACCCGGCGACGTCGCTGTCCACGGTGTAGCGCAGCTGGCAATGCGCGCGGGCGTTGGGGGCCACGGCATTCACCGGGTTCTCCGGCCGGCCCGAGACCATGGCCAGCACGATAAAGCTGGTCCAGCCATATACCTTCTCGGCCGCAGTGAAGCCCGGCTCGCCCCAGTGCGGGTCGATGGTGGCCGCCGCGCCCTCGGCCCGCAGCTCCAGCCCAGCCAAGGCGTCGCGCACAGAGTTGGGTATGCCGCGCGGCGGCAGCCAGCCCTTCACCCTGATCCGGCCGTGGCGGTCGGCAATGGTGGCGAGCGCGTGAGCCAGCACGATGGCTGGGTCGGTGGTCATGCCGCCCCAGTTGCCGGAGTGAACGCCGCCCGGGCGGATATCCACCACCAGGTCGAAGTGAAATGTGCCCCGCGTCCCGGTGGAGATTGTGGCTATGTCGGACGCCACCCGCGGCCCGTCGGATGCGATCAGCACGTCCGCCTTCAGCATCTCGGCGTTCGCCCCGATGAACTCGCGCAGGCCGAGCGAGCCGCGTTCCTCCGCAGTCTCCAGCACCATCTTGACACTGAAGCCGAGCTTGCCGTCGCGCTCCGCCAGCACCGCCTCCAGCGCGTGTAAGTTGATGGCGTGCTGGCCCTTGTTGTCAGCCGAGCCACGGCCGTACCACTTGCCGTCCTCCTCCGTCAGGATCCACGGATCGAGGCCCTCGCGCCACTGGTCCGCCAGACCGCGCACCGTGTCACCATGGCCGTAAGTCAGGATGGTGGGACCGCTACCCTCCATCCGCTCCGCCGTTAGGATCGGCCCCAGCCCGGCGCGCGGGTTGGGGTGGATCTGCACGGTGAAGCCCAGCCGCTCTAGCCAGGGGCGGATCGCGTCCTGCAGATATGCTTGCAGGTCGGCCTCGTGCCCCGGGTCCTGCGACGTAGATTTGTAGGCGACCAGGTTAGTCAGCAGGCTCTTGAACCCGCCATCATCGAACCCGGCGAGCGCACGGCTAACAGCTGCCTCACGGGAGGCCATTGCTGTGACGCTTCCTGAAGCGCTCACGACCGGCCAATCCCATGGTATTCGGCGTTCGGCATCATATCCACGGCGTGTGCCACCCTGTTGGTGTAGTTGAAGAAGGCGGCGGTTTCCGCGATATCGAAGATGTCCTCGTCGGAGAAACCTTCGTCGCGCAATCCCTGCCGGTCGTCGGCGGTCACCTCGTATGGGGCCTCGGTCAGCAGCACGGCAAAATCGAGCATGGCGCGCTGCCGGTCGGACAACTCGGCCACTCGGTAGTTGAACGCCATCATCTCCCCCAATTGCGGGTCCCCCGACAGCTTGCGAACCGCGGCCCCGTGCGCCACCAGGCAGTAGTAGCAGCGATTGGCCGCCGACACTGCGACGGCGATCATCTCCCGCTCCAGCTTGCTCAGGCCGGAGGGGGCCAGCATCAGCTCATCGTAGCTGCGGATGAACGTGCGCAGCTTCTCCGGCCGCAGCAGCCAAGCGCGAAGCACGTTCGGCACGAAGCCGAGCTTGTCGCGGCATTTGGCGAAATACGGTCTCAGATCTTCGGGGAGGGTCTCCTCGGAGGGTTCGCTGAGATCCATGACGTGGTTCGGTTGGGGCATGATGGGGCGTTTCCGTTCAGGAGGCAGAGTCGCCCGCTTCCCCGCCGGGATCAAGCCCTGGACCACTGCCAAGTCGCTCGCATCGAGACCGCGCGCCACTAGATAACGGTCTGTAATTCGAAGGAGACGGCAATGACGCTAAGCGGACAGCGGATCGTGGTTCTCGGCGGCAGTTCCGGCATCGGCTTGGCGATCGCACAGGCTGCCGCGCAAGAGGGTGCTTCGGTGGTGATCGCCTCCAGCCAGCAGCGCAGGGTCGATGCCGCCTTGGCAACGCTGCCAGGGGCGGAAGGTCACGCTGTGGATTTCGGTTCAGCCGCGGCGATTGAGGGCTTGTTCGGCCGGCTCGGTGCGTTCGACCACCTGGCTTACACGGCGGGGGAGTCGCTTGCCCTGGGAACGTTGGCCGACACAGACCCGGTGGCGGCGCAGCGCTTCTTCGCAATCCGCTACTGGGGTGCGTTCTTCGCCGCCAAATACGGCGCCCCCAACATGCGCCCAGGTGGCTCGATCGTGTTCACCTCCGGCACCGCCGGGCGCCGTCCCAAGGCGGGTTGGGCGCTCGGCGCCAGTATCTGCATGGCCATGGAAGGGCTGACCCGAGCCTTGGCGGTTGAGCTCGCTCCGGCCCGGGTGAACCTCGTGGTGCCGGGTTTCGTAAAAACGCCGCTCTGGTCCGGCATGGCGGAGCCCGATCGGGAGGCGATGTATCGGGGAGCGGCCAGTGCGCTGCCCGTCGGCCATGTGGGCGAGCCGGAGGAGATTGCCGAGGCCTATCTGTATTTCATGCGGCAGACCTACAGCACCGGGCAATCTGTCGTCGTGGATGGCGGCGGAGTGCTCGTCTGACGCGCCTTGAAGCCTCAAATTCGATTGCCTTCAGTTCCAGCTGCGCAGGTGGTATGGCGCCGGAGGGCAGGGGTGAGGGTGACGGCCGCAACATATGCTGCGCCGGATATGCTGCGCCGAAAATAAGCCGCGGCCCACACCCTCGGCCCTCTCGCGTGAAGGACGGGATAGGCGCCGCGGACGGTGCGAGCGAAGGCGAAGCTCGATGCCGTCGGCGGTTGCTCCGGCGTGGATGACGGGCTGCTGCTGGATCCGTTCGGTGGCTCCGAGATCGATCAGCCGATGGAGGGTCCGAAGGTCGTATTTCGCGTTCTCCGCGCGCAGGTGAGGGTGGGTTCAGCCGGAAGGGT
>CAXTCJ010000030.1:7704-48318 GCA_964242215.1 uncultured Acetobacteraceae bacterium
AGGTCGTATTTCGCGTTCTCCGCGCGCAGGTGAGGGTGGGTTCAGCCGGAAGGGTTTAGCGGACGTGAACGAAGAGAGAATATGAAGGTATGGCGGTTGTCCTTGTTCGAGGTGAATGGCCTCTAAGGCTCGTTCACTCCCGGGGGTGGGTCTGCTACTCAGCGGCCAAATCTGAAGAGTGACATTCGATCTTGTATGCAAAGGCGATCCGGGCCGTTTTCCTGGCGGGATTGGTGGCCACAGCGGGATGTGCCCATGTCGTGGGCCACGATTTCACCCGGCCGGAGCAAATGGGCGTGGTGCTGGGACAAACCACAGAAGCAGATATCCTAAGCCGTTACGGCGCGCCCTCATCACGCGCCAGTTCCGCGCATAGCGCGACCTTGTCTCCAGGGAGGCCACCAAGCCCGTTCGATGTTGCGCAGGTGCCCGGCGTGTTCACCTTCTTGCGCTACAACTACGTGCTCAATCAGCCGCCTATTGCAGGTGGCGATATGAACCAAAAAGGGGCGACATTCACCTTCTGGAACGGTGTGCTGGTCGGGCAGGATTTTACCAGCAGTTTCGCAGCGGATAACTCCAACTTCGATGAAGACACCGCGCAAGTTATTCTAGCACCACGCCAGATGACGCGAGACGCGGTGATCGCCCAGTTCGGCAATCCAGGTGGAAGGTTCATCTATCCGATGACGCCGACGCCGGGCATGGAACGTCTGCATTACAGCTACCAGAAGTTCGATACGACCTCGCACCAGCGTCGGATCAAGGCATTGGACGTCGTGTTCAATGCCTCCGGCCAAATGCTAGATTATCGCGCAGCCAGCGTGACGAACCCGTTTGCCCCGGTCGTTCCAGCTGCGAGCGGTGGCGGCTTATTGTTCCTGCCCATGGCGCATGCTGGCGGGGGTCGCCACTAACGCCGGCGCCTGCAAGCCGCGCGTTTATTGGCCAATTGCAGTCGGCGTAGCGTGCGATGCACTTTGGCAATGGACTACCTCAGGGAGACGGACCGCTCGCCTGCTAATAAGACGAGACGGCCGCCGGCCAACATCCACAGTCGACCTGCGGCACGGGTGTCAGCGTCTAGTCCACTCACACCCACAGCACCTGCCCGATCCGGTCCGCTCCGCTGGCCACCATCGCCAGCCGGTCGAAGCCGAGCGCAATCCCGCTGCCCTCGGGCATATTGTGGTCCAGGGCCGCCAGGAACGCCTCGTCGGTGCCCCAGCCTGGCCCATACAATGCCTCCCGACGTGCGCGGTCCGCGGCGAAGCGGGCGCGCTGTTCGGCCGGATCCGTGAGTTCCTCGAAGGCATTGGCGAGTTCCATCCCGCAGACGAAGAGTTCGAAGCGCAAGGCCCCGCGGGCGTCGGCCGGGTCGCGTCGGGCGAGGGCGGCCTGGGCGGCGGGCCAGTGGGTCAGGAACGTGGGGTGGTCGCGGCCGAGATGCGGCTCCACCCGTTCCAGCAGTAGGCGGAAGAACAGGTCCTCCCAGGTCTCCGCCTCTCGCAGCCGCGCGCCGGCCTGTGCGGCGAGGGCAGGGGCGTCGCCCGCTGTGCCCAGGACGTCGGCGCCAACCCAGCGGGCGAAGGCTTCAGTCATGGTGAGACGCTCAAACCGGTGCAGCGACGTGGTGACGCCGCGGCACGTCAAGGTGGCGGGGAGCACGGCGCACAGCAATGCCTCCGTCTCGTCCATCAGTTCCGCCAACGAAGCGCCGGGACGATACCATTCCAACATGGTGAACTCGGGTGCGTGGGTGTCGCTGCCTTCCTCGTTGCGCCACACCCGCGCGAGCTGCCAGATCGGCCCGGCGCCCGCCACCAGCAGCTTTTTCATCGCGAACTCGGGGCTGGTGTGCAGCCAAAGCGGCGTGCGGACGCCATACGGGTCCACCCGCTCGGTGCGGAAGGCGCGCAGGTGCACCTCCTCGCCGGGCACGGGGACGGCGTAGGGGGTTTCGACCTCGGTGTAGCCGCGCGCGTCGAAGAATCCGCGCGTGGCACGCGTCAGCTCGCCCCGGCGGCGCAGGAAGGGCAGGCGGGCGGCGAACTGGTCGGGGTGCCAGCTCGCGCGCTGTTCGGTTGGTTGCGACATATCGGCTCCGGGACTACACGGCGGTACCATGCCGGATGGCTCCTTCCCCCCACAAACACTGCGTGACACGGCCGCCCTCGTAGCCGCTGGCTTCGTGCCAGAAGCCGATGCGCCAGGGCTGGACCAGGTCGCCGAACGCTACGCCGTCGCCATCCCGCCCGCACTGGCAGCCCTCATCACCCATCCGGACGACCCGATAGGCCGCCAGTTCATCCCCCACCGGGACGAACTGCACACCGCGCCCTACGAACGCGCCGACCCGATCGGCGACGACGCGCTGTCCCCCGTGCCCGGCATCGTGCACCGCTACGCCGACCGCGCGCTGCTGAAGCCGCTGCTGGTCTGCCCGGTATATTGCCGCTTCTGCTTTCGCCGCGAGCATGTCGGCCCCGATGGCGGCCTGCTGACCGAGGCGCAACTCTCCACCGCCCTGCAATGGCTGCACGACCATCCGGCCATCACCGAAGTGATCCTGACCGGTGGCGACCCGCTGCTGCTGTCGCCGCGCCGCCTGCGCGCCATCCTGGAGGCGCTGGAGGCGATCCCGCACGTCCAGACGCTGCGCATCCACAGCCGCGTGCCGGTCGCCGACCCGGCGCGGCTGGCCGCCCTTGCGCCGATGCTGGAGACCGAAAAGCCGCTATGGCTCGTGGTTCACGCCAACCATGCTAGCGAATTCACCCCCGCCGCCGTGGCTGCCCTGCGCGAAGTCGGCCGCCGTGGCGTGCCGTTGCTGGGCCAATCCGTCCTACTGCGCGGCGTGAACGACACCGAGGCGGCGCTGGAGGCGTTGTTCCGCGCCATGCTCGCCGCCCGCATCAAGCCGTATTACCTGCACCAGTTGGACCCGGCGCCCGGTACCGCCCGTTTCCACGTGCCGATCGCGGAGGGTCGCGCGCTGCTGGCCGGGCTGCGCGGCCGGGTGACCGGGTTAGCGTGGCCGACCTACGTGCTGGACATCCCCGGCGGCCATGGCAAGGTGCCGATCGGGCCCGATTACCTCGAAGGCGCCAACGTCCGTGACCCGGATGGGTGGAGCCACGCGCTTGCCGCACCGGCCTCCACAAGGTAGACGTCCGCCCTTCCTTATATTCGCAAGAGTTTCGATCGCATCATGAAGCAGCAGGCCAACCTGATCCGCGCCGGCCAGGTGATCGAGCACGAAGGCAACCGCTGGACCGTGCTGAAGCAGCAGATCATCACTCCGGGTAAAGGCGGCGCCTTCATCCAGGTCGAGATGCGCAACCTGAAGACGGGCAACAAGACCAACGAGCGCTGGCGCACCGCCGACACTGTCGAGCGCCTGATGACGGACACCAAGGACTACACCTACTCCTACACGGACGGCGACAACCTGGTGCTGATGGAGCCGGTGACCTTCGAGCAGGTGATGATTCCGGCCGAGATCCTGGGCGACCAGGTGGCCTTCCTGCAGGACAACATGGAAGTCGAAGTTGACACGGTCGAGGGCGACCCGGTCGGCATCCACCTGCCCGCAACCGTGATCCTGACCGTCGAAGAAGCCGACCCGGTGGTGAAGGGCCAGACCGCCGCCAGCTCCTACAAGCCGGCCAAGCTGTCCAACGGCGTCAAGACGCTGGTGCCGCCGTTCGTCGAGACGGGGGAGCGCATCGTGGTCAAGACCGAGGACGGCAGCTACGTGGAGCGCGCGAAGGGCTGATGGCCCTCCAACTCTCCCCGCACATGACGGTGATGCAGAACGCCGTGCAGAAGGCGTCCCGCCGTCTCGTGCGCGACTTCGCAGAAGTGGAGCAGTTGCAGGTCAGCGTCAAAGGCCCGGGCGACTTCGTCAGCCAGGCCGATCTGCGCTCAGAGCAGACTATCCGCACCGAACTGGAAAAGGCCCGGCCCGGCTACGCCTTCCTGATGGAGGAGGGCGGCGCCATTGGTAGCCCCAACTGGTCGTGGCGCTGGATCATCGACCCTCTGGACGGCACCACCAACTACCTCCACGGCGTGCCGCATTGGTGCATCAGCGTGGCGCTGGAACGCCGCCACGACAGCGGGGCCAGCGAGATCGTCGCCGGGTGCATCTACAATCCCGTCAACGACGAGATGTTCTGGGCCGAAAAGGGCGTTGGCGCCTTCCTCAACGAACGCCGTCTCCGCGTCTCCGCCCGGCGCGAGCTGAAGGATGCGCTGTTCGCCACCGGCATTCCGTTCGCCTCCGTGCCCGCCGGCCGACGGCTCGCATTCGCCCGCACGCTTGCGACGCTGATGCCGGTCGTGGCGGGCATCCGCCGGTTCGGTGCGGCGGCGCTGGACCTCGCCTGGGTCGCAGCCGGGCGCTACGACGGCTACTGGGAACTTGGCCCCAAGCCGTGGGACGTGGCCGCCGGATCGCTGATCGTGCGGGAAGCCGGCGGCTACTGCACCGACACGGCAGGTGGCGAGTTGGTGATGGACGTGTCCGGAATCGACCTCGTGGCCGCCAACCCGAACCTGCATCCCCGGCTGTTGGAGGTGGTGGCCGAAGGAGTGGCTGCCTCCCGTGCGGCCTAAAACGGAGGACGCGGGCATGGTCGCGTCACCTCCCGCCGGTTATGCTGGGCGTGTGACTCGATCAGCCCTACTCGTTGCTCTCTTTGTGCCCGTCGCTGCGCTGGCTCAGGTCAGTGTCAATCAGGGGGCACTGGACCAGCTAAAGCCGTCCGCTCCCGCGGTATCCGCGCCGGCCAAGACGGAGCATGCCCGCCCCTCGACGCGTCACCCAGCTACGGCGCACCAGGCCCCGCATCCGACCCGATCCACCCGGTCGGAGCAGGCATCGACCCCGGCGACGAAGCCGAAACCCGCCTCGAAGCCGCGCCCCGTCACCGTGGCGCCCGCCCCGCCACCGGCCGCTGTGCTGCCGCCCGTGGTGGAAGTGCCGCACGTCGCGCCGCCGCCGCCGCCGCCGGTTCCGATTTTGCCGGACGCGCAGGGCGACGCGACCCCCGTTCCGGGTGGCGTGCGGATTACCTTCGGCGCGAGCAAGGCTGATCTCAACCCCGCCACCAACGACGCCCTCCGCAAGATAGCCGGCGAGGTGAAGGCGGACCCGGCGATCGACCTGAACGTGCTCGCCTACGCGGCGGGCAATGCCGATGACCCGTCGACCCCACGGCGGTTATCCCTGTCCCGCGCGCTCGCCGCGCGCGCGGTGCTGATCAGCGAGGGCATCGTCTCCACCCGCATCTACGTCCGTGCGCTCGGCGCCACCGCCTCGGACGGGCCGCCCGATCGCGTGGACATCATCCGCGCCGGCACGCCGGTGCAGGCCCCGCCGACAGCGTCCCCCGCTTCCCTTACCCCCGCCTCCAAGCCATGAGACCCGTCGCCAAGTCATGACCCGCCCCCAAACTATGACCCGACCGTGACCCGGCCCGCCGTCTACCTCATCCGCATGCTGGTGTTCCTGCTGGCGGTGCTCGTGGTAGCGGCGATTCTGTCCCCGGCGTTGATCACCGCGTTCGAGACCAACCCCTTGCTGAATGCGCTGATCGCGCTCGTGCTGCTGATCGGGATCGGGTGGAATCTGCGGCAGGTCACGCGGCTGACCCCCGAAGTGCGCTGGGCCGAGACCTTCCAGCAGTCCCGGGCCCGTCTGGCCGGGCTGCCTTCGCCGGTGCTGCTGGCGCCGATGGCCTCCATGCTCGCCTCGCGCTCGTCTGGTAAGCCGGGCGGCAGTGAGCGCTTGACGCTGTCCGCCCCGGCGATGCGCTCGCTCCTGGACAGCCTGGCGAGCCGCTTGGACGAGAGCCGTGAGCTGTCCCGCTACATGACCGGGCTGCTGATCTTCCTAGGCCTGCTCGGCACGTTCTGGGGTCTGCTGCTAACGGTGGGTGCCGTAGCGGCGGTGATCAACGGCATGTCGGTCGGCTCGGGCGATATTAATGCTTTGTTCGATCAGCTGAAAAGCGGCCTGGCACGCCCGCTGCAGGGCATGGGAACGGCGTTCTCCTCCTCGATGTTCGGCTTGGCAGGTGCCTTGGTGCTCGGCTTCCTCGATCTGACGGCGGGGCAGGCGCAGAACCGCTTCTTCAACGAACTGGAGGAATGGCTCGCCGGGTTGACCCGCCTGTCCTCCGGCGTGCTGGGCGGTGAGGGCGATGCGTCGGTGCCGGTCTATGTCCAGGCCCTGCTGGAGCAGACGGCGGAGAACATGGAGAATCTGCAGCGCATCCTGGTGCGCGGCGAGGATGCCCGCGGGCAAGCGAACGACGCCATCGTGTCACTGTCGGACAAGATCGGCATGTTGTCCGAAACGATGCGCTCCAACCAGCAGCTGATGCTGCGAATTGCCGAGACCCAGTCCGCCCTCGGCCCGGCGCTGCAGCGGCTGGGCGAGCGCGGCGGGGATGATGCCGCCCGCAACCACCTCCGCAACATCGAGGCCGGGTTGGGGCGCCTGGTGGGCGAGCTGGAGCGTGGCCGGGCGCAGAGCACCTCCGAACTCCGCAACGACATCAGGGTGCTGACCCGCACCATTGCCGGCTTGGCTGGCCAGCCCCAATGAGCCCGCGACCATGAGCCTGCGTCGCCGGGGCGGCGGGGGGGAGGCGCTGAACCCCTGGCCCGGCTATGTGGACGCGCTGTCCACGCTGCTGATGGTCATCATCTTCGTGCTGCTGGTCTTCGTGTTGGCACAGGCGTTCCTCGGCGTGGCGTTGTCCGGCAAGGACCGGGCGCTCGACCGGCTGAACCGCCAGATGGCTGAGCTCACCGACATGTTGTCGCTCGAACGTGGTCATGGCGCCGAATTGCAGGCCGCCGTCGCCGGGTTGACGCACGATCTGGCATCCGCCTCTGGCGCGCGGGACCAGTTGAACGCGCAGGTCAGTACGCTGCAGCAGCAACTGACTGCCTCTGCCGCCCAGCGGGACGCGCTGCAGGCGGAGCGGACCCGGCTTGCGGCGCAACTCGCCGATTCGACCGCGCAGTCGCAATCCGCCGCCAGCCGCAACGAGCAACTGCAACGCCAACTGTCCGACGCCGCCGGGCGCACCGATGCCGCCGGGCAGCAGGCGGCCAGCACGGCGGCGCAACTAGCCGAGGCGCAGCGCCAGCTTGCCGCCGCCAAAACCCAACTGGACACGACCGTGTCCGCCGACAAAGCCACCATCGAAGCGCGGTTGTCCGACCTGGCAAAGCTCGCCGATCAGGTTCGCGCCCTGACCGCGTTGCGCGACGACTTGGAGGCACAGGCCAAGACCGCCGCCGCCCGATCGATCACCGACGAGCAGGCCAAGGCTGCGTTGAACGCCCAATTGGCCGACGAGCAAAAGTTGTCGGACTCCGCCCGCGCACAGATCGCGCTGATGAACCACCAGATGGAGGAGTTGCGCGCCCAGGTGGCTCAAGTGTCGGCCGCACTGGACTTGTCCGAGCAGACCGACAAGGCCAAGGACGTCCAGATCGCCAATCTCGGCTCCCGCCTGAACACGGCGCTCGCGTCGAAGGTGGAGGAGCTGCAGCGCTATCGTAGCGAGTTCTTCGGCCGCTTACGGGAGGTGCTGGCCAACCGGCCTGGCGTGCAGATCGTAGGCGACCGGTTCGTGTTCCAGTCCGAGGTGCTGTTCCCCGTCGGCAGCGCCGACCTTACGCAAGCGGGCCAGGACCAGATCCGCACCCTCGCCGGCACGATCAAGCAGATCGCGGCCGAAATCCCGCCCGACTTGCCCTGGATCCTGCGCGTGGATGGCCACGCCGATCACCTGCCGATTCCCCGCGGCGGCCCGTTCGCTTCCAACTGGGAATTGTCGTCGCAGCGGGCGATCAACGTGGTGAAGCTGCTGATCGGCGAGGGCGTGCCCGCCAGCCACCTGGCAGCGACAGGGTTTGCCGACTTCCAGCCGCTCGAAGCCGCGGACACGTCAGACGCCAACGCGAAGAACCGCCGCATCGAACTGCGCCTGACCGACCGCTAACCGCGGCTCCGCAGACACCGGCCTCGCCCTGTTGCCTGCGACGTTGCCAGGCACTCGCCCGACGTCATAAGCCCCACCGCGTGGATACCAGGCTCAAGGCCTGGCATGACGGTGTTATTGCGTCATCGCGTCCCAGCACGCACGGGACAGGCGGGCGATGGTGGTGAAGGTGGCGCTGTAACCCGGCAGCCCGTCCGGCATGGTGTCCGGCACGTGGTCGGTGTAGCCGGCGATGGCATACAGCGGCCGGTCGTTGTGAAACACGATCCCAACGTCCATCCGCCCGCGCCGTGACCGGCCGGATTTACTGGCGACCTTGGTGCCGAACGGCAGCAGGCCCGGGATCATGTTGCGATGCAGTTGCCAGCTCAGCACCTGCATCGCCTCCTGGCACAGCGCCGGCGTGCAGCCCAGCGTGGCGGCCGTCGCCGGGTCGCTGCAGCCGGCCTCAATCAGGCCGAGCAGGCGCACCTGGTCGCAAGGCGTCGTGGTGGTGACAGCCTCGGCCGGGTGGTCGTAAGCGATGCCGAGTGGCGGGATGATGAAGCGGTGGTTCGTCCCGGTCATGCCGGCGGCGCGGCAAAAGTCGTTCAGCTCGTCCAGGTTCAGGTGGCGCAGGACCATCTTGGTGCAGACGTTGTCGCTGAGGATGATCATCTGCACCATCGCGTCGCGCAGCGTGACGGTCAGTCCGGACTTCATGTAGCGGAAGCTGCCGGATGCGACCTCGTGCTTCAATTCCTCCGTCACCGCGCAGGGTTCGTCCAAATCGACGCTGCCGGCATGGGCCTTCCGCAGCAGAGCCATCATGATCGAAACCTTGCGCGTGCTGGCGGACGGCAGTGGCTCGTGCCCGGCGCGGTCGATCTGCTCCCCCGACCGCATGTCCCGCACGCACCAACTGGTGTTGAACGGCTGCTCGTCGCAGATTGCGTTCAGGCGGTCGGCTAAGTCCTGCATGGGTTCAACCCTTCTTCACGTTCCAGAATAGCGGCAGACCCGTCAGCATTCCGCTGAGCGTCTTGCGATAGGCGGTCTCGCGAAGGTAGCGGCCGAGCGGGATGTAGGGAACGTCACGCATCGCCAGCACCTGCATGTCCGCAGCAAGGGCCGTCTGGGAGGCGGCTTCGGGCGCCTGGAACCAGCGGTCGCGTAGATCTTCCATCGCCGGGTCGTCGGGCCAGCCGGACCAGGCACGCATTCCGTTGCTGCGCAGCGGCAGGTTGGTGGCGGGGCTGGACAAATCGAGGCTGGGGAAGCGCGTGATGAAGCAGTCCCAGCTCGCCATGCGGGCCGGGTCAGTGCTTTGCCGCAGTTGCATGGCGCTGCCGAGGTCGGAGGTCCGCACGTCCACCGCCATCCCACAGCGCTTCAGCAGATCGGCGCCGACATCGGACAGGGCGGCCGTCTCGGGCGAGTCGGCCGGTGCCAGGAACACCGTTCGCTGCCCGGCATACCCGGCCGCCTTCAGCGCGGCGGCCGCGGCCGCGGGGTCGCGCTTGCCGAGCAGCGGGGCCAGCCCCGCCTTGGTCGCGAACGGGGTGCCGGGGCAGTACAGGCCCACCCCATCGTTCCACAGCCGGCGATCGTCCCCGGCGACCACCGTCATGAAGTCCGCCTGATCGACGGCAAGCAGCAACGCCCGACGCCGCGCCGCATCGCCAAATGGGGCGTTGCCCTGGTTGAACCGCATGATCGCGATCTCACCCAACGGGTCCAGCACCTCGACGGCAATGCCCGGGCTGCGGCGCAGGAGATTGGCCAGGTCCGACGTGGGGCTCTCCCACCAATCGACCTCGCCATTCTGCAGCGCGGCGGTGGAGGTGGCCGGGTCCGGCATCACGGTCCATTCCACCCGATCGACAAAGACATGCTTCGGCCCGGCGGTCTGGCTCGGCGTGCCGTCCGGGCGGGGCACGTAGCTGGCGAACTTCTCGTAGGCCAGGCGCGAGCCGGAGACGTGGTCGGCGGCGACGAAGCGGAACGGGCCGCTGCCGATCATCTCCGTCACCGGGCCGCCGGTGGCCAAGGCCAGACGTTCCGGCATGATGAACGGAACGTACGGCCCGATCTTCGCCAGCGCTTGCGGCAACAGCGGGAAGGGCCGCTTTAGCAGGAACTGGATCACCGTATCGGACGGCGCCGACATCTCGTTCGTTGCCGCCATCAGCGCCTGGCCGAAGCTGTCCCGCATTGCCCAGCGACGCAGGCTGGCAACGGCGTCGCGGGCCAGAACCTTCTGCCCGTCATGGAACAGCAGCCCCTCGCGCAGCGTGATGCGCCAGGTGTGGCCGTCATCGCTGATTTCGTGCCCCGCCGCCATTTGCGGCTGCGGCTGGAAGGCGGCATCCAGACCGTACAGCGTGTCGAACACCATGAAGCCGTGATTGCGGCTGACGATGGCCGTCGCGGCCAGCGGATCGAGCACAGCCACATCAGTCTGCGGAACAAATTTCAGCAGCTGCGCCGGCTGTGCGCGCCCGATGCTAGGAGCGGCCAGCGCGGCGGATGCGGCGAGGAAGCTGCGCCGGTTCAGCGTTGCCGCCATCGTCAGGACGCGAGCCAGCTTGGCACCGGCAGCCCCTTGCCGCGCAGGAACTCCGGATTGAACAGCTTGGACTGGTACCGCGCGCCGCCGTCGCACAGGATCGTCACCACGGTGTGGCCCGGCCCCAAATCGCGCGCCACGCGGATCGCCGCGGCCACGTTGAGGCCGGCCGAGCCGCCGATTGAGAGTCCCTCGTGCTGCAGCAGGTCGAACACCTGCTCCAGCGCTTCGGCGTCGGGGATGCGAACGGCGTCATCGATTACCACGCCCTCGAGGTTGGCGGTGACGCGGGATTGGCCGATGCCCTCGGTGATCGAACTGCCCTGCACCGACAGGTCGCCGGTCTTTACCCAGCCGTACAGCCCGCTGCCCTCCGGATCCGCCAGTACGATACGCACGTCCGGGTTCTCCGCCTTCATGAACATGGACACGCCGGCGAGCGTGCCGCCGGTGCCGCAGGAGCAGGTGAAGGCATCCACCCGGCCGCCGGTCTGCTGCCAGATCTCGGGGCCGGTTGTGGCACGGTGGCCTTCGCGGTTGGCCAGGTTGTCGAATTGGTTGGCCCAGACCGCGCCCATTTCCTGCGCCAGTCGCTCGGAGGTGCGGACGTAGTTGCCGGGGTCGCTGTATGGCTTGGCCGGCACTAGGCGCAAGTCGGCGCCGATCATGCGCAGGAAGTCGATCTTCTCCTGGCTTTGCGTCTCCGGCATCACGATGACGCTGCGATAGCCGCGGGCGTTGGCAACCAGGGTCAGGCCGATTCCGGTGTTGCCCGCGGTTCCCTCAACAATGGTGCCGCCGGACTTCAGCACGCCGCGTGCCTCGGCGTCAGCGATGATGGCGAGACCGGCGCGATCCTTCACCGAGCCGCCGGGATTCATGAACTCCGCCTTGCCCAGGATGGTGCAGCCGGTCGCCTCGGACGCGCGGCGCAGATGGATCAGCGGCGTGTGGCCGATCGCGGCGCTCATGCCATCCAGTGCTGGTGTCGGGTTTGTGCTTTGCATCGTGCTGGGGCACCTTCGGGGCCGATTTGGGAATTGGAACATGGTACAGAACGTCGCGCCGAAACAGGTCTGGGAAGCACTGACCAGCAATCCAAAGGCCCGCCTGGTGGACGTGCGGACCGATATCGAATGGGCCCAGATCGGCCTTCCGGACCTGACCGAAGCGGGCAAGCAGCCGGCGCTGGTGTCATGGCAGGTGGCGCCGACAATGCAGGTCAACGGCAATTTCCTGGCCGAAATGCGCGCGGCCGGGGTGACGGAAGACGACCACATCTACTTCCTCTGCCGCAGCGGCGCGCGTTCGACCGCAGCCGCACAGGCCGCACAGGCTGCCGGGTTCGCCCATAGCTACAACATCGCCGACGGGTTCGAAGGCCCACCGGACGGGCGCGGCGAGCGCGGCACGGTCGCTGGCTGGCAGGCCGATGGATTGCCCTGGACGCGGGACTGATTGGTGCAGCCTGTCGACCCGGCCGCCAAGCGGTATGACCGGGCCACGATCACCCTGCACTGGCTCACGGCGCTGCTGGTGGTGGCACAATGGTGCATCGCCAAGATGATCGACTGGGCTCCCCGGGGCGATCCGCGGGTGCCGATGCGCTCGCTCCATTTGACGGTTGGCGTGATCCTCGTGGTGCTGATTGCGGTCCGGATCATATGGCGTGCCACACGCGGCCGCCGTCTGCCAGCCGCCGATCGAGGCGTCTTGCACGTGCTGGCGAAGGCGACCCATTGGGGCCTGTATGCGCTGGTCGTGGCGACCCTGATACTGGGATTGTTGTTGTGGTGGGTGCGCGGCGACACGTGGTTCTTCGTATTCAGTCCGCCGAAGCTCGACGATCCCGGGTTGCGCGGCTTCGTGGCTAGCTGGCATCCCACACTGGCTACGGCGATCCTGTGGCTGGCGGGCCTGCACGCGGTCGCGGCCCTCGTGCACCGCGTCATGTGGCATGACGGCGTACTTGGGCGCATGCTGACCCGCACCACCAGATGATGCTGGCCGCCCAGGTGGCTCGTTCGATCACGAACCCGTCTTTTCGATCTGCTCCGCGGCAGAGCGCGAAAGTCGGCGCCGGTCACTAAGCGGCCACGCCCCACCCCAACACGCTGCCTCAAGGGGACAGGGAGAGGGCGCTATGCGTCGTATGTCACGCGCAATACCACGAACCACGGGTAGCGCGTGTCCACCACGCCCGTGACCGGGTCGGCCAGCATACCGGAGGGCGTCGTCGGCACGTGCTTTTCGGTCACAGCGTCATCCACGTTGCCGCCGATGACGGTGAGCTGACCGCCGCCAGCCGCGACGACGATGTCGCAATGGCCTGGGAAGGAGGATGGCGTCGGCAGTTGGTCATACGTCAGCGCGCCACTATGGCCGCGAGCCATGCAGATGATATCCCCCGGCACCGGTGCGTAAGCGTCGACCCGCTGCGCCGTTACGATCAGGGGCCCGCCACCCGCGTCCGCCTGGGTCTTGGCGGCATTGATGTAATCGGCATGCGCGGCAGAATAGGGGAACCGCTCGCCCGCACCGGCAATGCGCATGATGTAGGAGATGAACGCCGCCGACCACGCGTAATGGCCATCTTGCCCGGCGGGGAATACCTGGCCGTTGGCATCGTGCTTGCCCGTCCAATACGCCGTCACCGACCCGGCATCCTCGCCGCTCCACCAATACTCGCCGACCCGCTCCCACAGCCCGGGATAGCGCTCCGGCTTCTCGTCCGGGCCACGTGGCGGGCGGGTGCCCGGCGGATCGTCATCGACAGGCGATTCGAACACGCGCCATTCCCGCAACGCGATCGCGATCGCGTCGGCACGGGAGAACGGAGCGTACCCCAGGCGGGCAAACGGAGGCACCTGGCCGAACCCGGCGGCCGGCACCGAGGGAAAGCTCGCGGTCGGTGCGGTCGGTGCAGGGGGGCGGGCGGCGCAGGCGGCAAGGCAAGCGGCAGCCAACAAGGCGGCGGTCGGTCGGAGCATTGTGCGGGGGACTTCAGCTATGGCCGGGGAACAGCGCCGCGAGGCCCTCGGCAGTTGCAGCGCACCGACCACGTTCGGTGATCAATCCCGTGACCAGCCGCGCCGGGGTCACGTCGAACGCCGGATTGGCAGCCGGACTGCCGGAGGGCGCGGTGCGCACGGTTGTGACCTTGCCGTCCAGCCCGCGGCCGGTGACCGTGGTGACCTCGCTGGCCTCGCGCTCCTCGATCTCGATTTCGGTCAAGCCGTCCGACACCGACCAATCGATGGTGGAGGACGGGCAGGCGACCCAGAACGGCACGTTGTTGTCCTGTGCCGCGAGTGCCTTGAGGTAGGTGCCGATCTTGTTGGCCACGTCGCCCGTCTTGGTGACGCGGTCGGTGCCCACGATGACAAGGTCCACCTCACCGCGCTGCATCAGGTGGCCGCCGGCATTGTCCGCGATCACGGTGTGGGGCACGCCGTGGCGCCCCAGTTCCCACGCTGTGAGGAAGGCGCCCTGGTTGCGCGGCCGGGTCTCGTCCACCCAAACCTCCACCGGCACCTTCTCCTCGAACGCGGCGTAAATCGGCGCGAGCGCGGTGCCCCAATCGACCGTGGCGAGCCAGCCGGCATTGCAATGGGTGAGCACGCGCGCGGGTCGTCCGGTCGCCGCGTGCACGTCGCGGATCAGCCCGGCGCCGTGTTCACCAATCGACTTGTTTTGCGCGACGTCCTCCTCGGCGATCAGCCCGGCTTCCTCGTAGGCGATCCGGACGCGGTCCGGGGTTGCGGTGTTACGTAGCCGAGTCAGCATGCGGCCGGTCGCCCATTTCAGGTTCACCGCCGTCGGACGCGTGGCGTTCAACTGCGCGGCGGCGCGTTCCATTGCCGCGGTGGAGCAGTCGTCGCGCAGGGCGAGTGCCATACCGTAGGCCGCCACGGCACCGATCAACGGCGCGCCGCGCACCTGCATCGTGCGGATCGCATGGGCGGCTTCGCTCACCGTCGTCAGCCGCAGGAAATCCAGCGACCAAGGCAGCTTCGTCTGGTCGATAATGCGAACCGACCAGCCATCCGATGGCTCCAGCCAGACGCAACGATAGGGTGTGCCGTCGATCTTCAAGGCGAAGCTATATCCTTTGATGCAGCACGCAGACGAGCGTGAACAAGCGGCGTGCCGTGGGGAAGTCGATCGTGATCTTGCCGTCCAGTCGCTCCACCATCAACGCGGCACCTTCGTTGTGCAGCCCGCGGCGACCCATGTCGATGGCCTGGATGCGCTCGGCACGACCCTCCTCCATCGCCAGCACATGGCTGTCGACTAACATCTGATAGTCCTTGATCAAGCCGCGAAACGGGCCGAGCGCGAGCACCACTGCTTGCAGTGGCACATCTGCGCAATCGCGCACATCGAACACCAACCGTCCCTCCTGCACCGAGAGATGCAGGGCATAGGGTCCGGGGTGCGCGAGGAGGGCGAACCGATTCTCTGCAGCGAGGTCGTTCATGGCTTGCGTTTGATCGGCTTCCTGCAGCGGCGAAAGCCGGGTCACCGCCTCTCCGTCCAAGACGACGCGCTCGATCCGCTCGCGGGACGTAACGTCCAAGCTGCTCACTCGTCAGCCGGCTTCATCATGCCGAGCTTCAGCATCAGCCCGAGCGTGGCGCCTTTGATCGGGCGCAACAGCAACACCGACATGATCACCGTCGCGGGCAGCCAAATGACCGCCTGCACCCAGTAGGGCGGGTCATAGGCCTGGTAGGTGGCGAACATCAGCCCCACCACGACGTGGGCCACGATGAAGACGGTAAAATACGGCGGTGCATCGTCGGCCCGCAATTCACCGAGTGGTGCCGTGCAGAGCGTACAAACCGGCACTACACGCAGATAGCCGATGAACGCGTGAGTAAGCCCGCAGGCCGGGCACAATCCTCGCGCCCCGCGCAGCAAGGCCACAGGCATGGAAGGCACCGGCCATGGCGTCGTTTGTGGCGTCCGGTCGGGCTCCCACCTCGTGGGGACGTTGGTATCGGGCATCACGGGACCTCTTGGGGCGGCCAACTCTGCGGGCTGCCATGATACCATACGCCATTCCGCGCCTTAAAACGACTCGGCCGGTGACACCTCGCTCGCGAGCGTGTCGAAAGTGGCGGCGAAATCGATTGTGTCCGCGCGGGATCGCAACGTTTCGAGCGTTGTGTGTCCCTGGCCTGCGCTTGCCCCATGCAATCGCCGCTCCTAGGAAGCTGGACTAAGACTATGCCACATTCGAGGGAGTTCTCTGCATGATCAGTCATGACGTCCGTGTCCATCCGTCCAAAGACGTGCTCAAGCGCGAGGACCAGCTCGCTTGGAAGATCGCAGCAGTCGCCGCCGACAAGGTGCGGGTGCAGCCGGACGTAGCCGACATGATCGTCAACCGCATCATCGACAACGCGGCGGTCGCGATCGCCTCGGTCAATCGCTCCGCCCCCATTTCGGCGCGCGGCATGGCGATGGGCCATCCCCGTAAAGGCGGCGCCACCGTGTTTGGCCTGCCGTCCAAGATGCGTTTCAGTCCGGAGTGGGCCGCCTGGGCGAACGGCACGGCGGTGCGCGAGCTGGACATGCACGATACCTTCCTCGCGGCTGATTATTCCCACCCCGGCGACAACATTCCGCCGATCCTCGCGGTGGCACAGACGCTGGACAAATCGGGCGCCGACCTCATCCGCGGACTCGCGACCGGCTACGAGATCCAGATCGACCTGGTGCGCGCGATCTGCCTGCACGAGCACAAGATCGACCACATCGCCCATCTCGCCCCTGCGATGGCCGCCGGCATCGGCACGCTGCTCGGGCTGAAGACGGAGGTGATCTACCAAGCCGTGCAACAGGCGGTGCATGTCAGCTTCACGACCCGGCAGTCGCGCAAGGGCGAGATCAGCTCGTGGAAAGCCTACGCGCCGTCGCACGCCGGCAAGCTCGCGATCGAGGCCGTGGACCGTGCGATGCGCGGCGAGGGTGCGCCCAGCCCGATCTACGAGGGCGAGGATAGCGTGATCGCCTGGATGCTGGACGGCAAGGACGCACAGTATTCCGTGCCACTGCCCGGCCCCAAGGAGCCGAAGCGCGCGATCATGGACAGCTACACCAAGGAGCACTCGGCAGAGTACCAAAGCCAGGCGCTGATCGACCTCGCCTTCCGCATGCGCGAGCAGGTGGGCGACACGAAGAAGGTCGCCAAGATCGTCATCCACACCAGCCACCACACGCACTACGTCATCGGCACCGGTGCCAACGATCCGCAGAAGATGGACCCGAAGGCCAGCCGCGAGACGCTCGACCACTCGATCATGTACATCTTCGCCGTGGCCCTGCAGGATGGGCGCTGGCATCACGTGGACAGCTACGCTTCGGCGCGCGCGCGGCGACGGGACACGGTGGAGCTGTGGCACAAGGTCGAGACCACCGAGGACGCGGCGTGGACGCAGCGCTATCACTCGCGCGACCCGAACGAACTCGCCTTCGGTGCGCGCGTCGTCATCACGATGAAGGATGGCTCGGTGATCGAGGACGAACTCGCGATCGCCAACGCCCATCCGCTGGGTGCGACGCCGTGGGGCCGCGACGATTACATCGGCAAGTTCCACGTCATGACGGACGGGCTGATCACGCCCAAGGAAGCCGCGCGGTTCCTGCAGGCGGTGCAGGCGTTGCCGGAGCTGACGGCGGGTGAGCTCGACCAGCTAAACGTTGCATTGCCGAATGGGGCGCTGATCGAAGCGAAGCCTGGGATCTTTTAAGGCTCCGCTGGGAAGGGGCCAACTCTCGCAGGAGATGCGTCCCCTTCACCCCTGTTAACAGGTTTCCAAAGGACGACCGTCCTTTGGCGGGTGCAGGGCAGAGCCCTGTTCTTCTTCTGGAGATCACCATGTCCGAGACCCTCGTCAACAAGCCCAAGAAGTCCGTGGCACTCTCCGGCGTCACCGCCGGCAACACCGCGCTGTGCACCGTCGGGCGCACTGGCAACGACCTGCACTATCGCGGCTACGACATCCTCGAGATCGCCGAAACCTGCGAGTTCGAGGAGATCGCCCACCTTCTCGTGCACGACACGCTGCCGACCGAGGCGCAGTTGCGCGCCTACAAGGCCAAGCTGCGTGCCCTGCGCGGCATCCCCGCTTCCGTCCGCAGCGTGCTCGAGGCGCTGCCCGCTGCGACCCATCCGATGGACGTGATGCGCACTGCCGTGTCCGCCCTCGGCTGTGCGTTGCCCGAGCGGGACGACCACAACCATCCGGGTGCCCGGGACATTGCGGACCGGCTGATGGCGAGCCTCGGCTCCATGCTGCTGTATTGGTTCCACTGGTCGCAGAACGGCAAGCGCATCGATGTCGAGACCGACGACGACAGCATCGGCGGCCACTTCCTGCATTTGCTGCACGGCGCGGCGCCGTCGGACTCGTGGGTGCGCGCGATGCACACGTCGCTGAACCTGTACGCCGAGCACGAATTCAACGCGTCCACCTTCACCTGCCGCGTCATCGCCGGCACGGGTTCGGACCTGTATTCTGCAATCACCGGCGGCATCGGTGCGCTACGCGGGCCGAAGCACGGCGGCGCCAATGAGGTCGCGCTCGAAGTGCAGCAGCGTTACGCGACGCCCGACGAGGCGGAGGCCGACATTCGCCGCCGGGTCGCGAACAAGGAGGTGGTGATCGGTTTCGGTCACCCGGTCTACACCGTCAGCGACCCGCGCAACGTCGTGATCAAGGGCGTGGCGAAGCAGCTGTCCGAGGAGGAAGGCAACATGGCGATTTTCAATATCGCCGACCGGCTCGAGGCCGTGATGCACGAAACCAAGAAGATGTTCGCCAACCTCGATTGGTTCAGTGCTGTGTCGTACCATCGGATGGGCGTGCCGACAGCGATGTTCACACCGCTATTCGTCATCGCGCGCACGTCCGGCTGGGCGGCGCACGTGATGGAGCAGCGCATCGACAACAAGATCATTCGCCCGGCTGCAAACTACACCGGCCCGGAGGACCGCACCTTCGTGCCGCTGGCGCAGCGGACGGCTTGAAAGGTCCAAAGCTGCCTATTGTTGGACTAGACAAGTAAAAGTTGACGTTTTTGTTTGACATAAGAACGGCGAGCGCGAGATAGCGGAACTGCATGCGTCGCGGCCGATTCGCTAGGATCGGTCGCGGCGCAGGATGGCAGGGAGTACGGCACTTGCACCGACGCCAGTCCCACTCGCAGCGTAGCGTGGCAAAGCCTTGCCACGGCACCATCCTCATGCGGCCGGCGACGCACTCCGCGCGCGTTGCCGGCGTTCATCCGCTGCTCGGAGGAACTGGCTGCATACGCGGCCGTTCGTTTTCTTGTCACTCGATACGGCCTCTAAGGAACCTAGAACAATGAGCAACGAAGAAGCGACGACTACCCCGCGCGCACAGGCGATGGCCGTACGCGCCGCGACCAAGACCGCACCGAAGGCGGCGCCTGCCAAGGCCGCTGCACCGAAGCCCGCTGTAGCGAAGGCTGTGGCAAAGGCGCCTGCCAAGAAGGCGGCTGCTCCCAAGGCCACGAAGGCTGCTCCTGTGAAGGCGAAGGCTGCTCCGAAGGCAGCGAAGGCGCCGGCCAAGGCGAAGGCTGCCGCCAAGCCCGCCAGCAAGACCGAAGCCGCGAAGACGATGCGGACGGCGAAGTCTCCCGCCGCGCGGTCGGATGCGGCCAAGGCGCTCAGCTCCACCAGCAAGGCCAGCACGACGAAGGCTGCTCCTGCGAAGAAGGCGGCCGCCGCGAAGGCCCCGGCCAAGCCGGCCGCGAGGGCCACGAAGCCTGCCGCCGCGAAGCCTGCGGCCACGAAGAAGGCCGCTGCCAAGCCGGCCGCAAGCAAGAGCGAAGTCTCCAAGACGATGCGGACGGCAAAGTCCCCCGCCGCACGCTCAGCGGCGGCCAAGGAGCTGGCTTCCACGCCCAAGACCACCCGGCGCCGCAAGACCCCCGTCGGCACGCCCGAACCGACCACCACGAATACCAGCGAATCGATCAACTAGACCCTGCGGCTACGCTGAAGCGCGGCATTGTGCCGCACCACCACGGCCCCTCTCCCGCTCAGCGGGGGAGGGCGGCTTCAGGCAGGTCCTAAGGCCCGTCAGGGCAGCTCGAACGCGCCCGTGAAGAAATCCCGCCCACCGAAATTGCCCGACTTCAGGGCTAGCCGCATCGTCGGCCCACTCCCCTCCGCATAAGTCCAAGGCACGCCGGGATCGATCTCCGCACCGATCCGTAATTGTCGCACACCCAGCCGCGACACCACCGCACCCGACGTCTCGCCGCCAGCCACCACCATCCGCCGCACACCGCGCTCCACCAGCCCTGCGGCGACGGTCGCGAGCGTGTCCTCGATCAAGGCACCAGCCACTTCCCGGCCGAGCTTGGCCTGCAGGGCTGCGACCTGCTCGGGCGGTGCGGAGGCGGAGATCACCACGGGCGCATCACCCAGCTTGCCATCGGCCCACGCCAAGGCTTGCGCCGCGAGCATTGCGGCGTCCGGCGTCGCAAGCGGATCCAGCTGCAAGGTCGGCACCCGGCCCTTGGCAGCGCCCAACTGATACAGCGTCGCGCGCGAGCACGAGCCGGACAGCACCGCAGTGTGGCCCGCGACGGCCGGCAAGGCCGTGACATCACCACGTTCCGGCAGCAACCCGGCGGCGCGGAAGTTTGCAGGCAGCCCCATCGCAACGCCTGATCCACCGGTGATCAGCGCGTGCGCGGAAGCGGCCTCGCCGATCGCCACCAGGTCGAGGTCGGTGATCGCGTCCACGATTGCGTAGCGCCGCCCCTGTTCCTTCAGCGCGCCCATGGCACGACGGATCGCCTGCGCGCCTTGGCTGACCGTGGCCCACGGCACCAAGCCCACCGTGCCTTCGGTCTGATGCGACAGCACGCGAACCAGGTTGGCGTCGCGCATCGGGGTCAGCGGATGATGCTCCATGCCGCTCTCGTTCAGCAGCGCCGTGCCGACGAACAGGTGCCCCTGGAACACCGAGCGGTTGTTTGCCGGAAAGGCCGGGCAGGCCAGGGCGAAACCGCACCCGAGGGCCGCCACCAACGCATCCGCCACCGGCCCAACATTGCCCGCTTCGGTGCTGTCGAAGGTCGAGCAGTATTTCTGGAACACCTGCCGGCATCCCGCCGCCTGCAACCAGCGCAGTGCGGCCAGGCTGTCAGCCACGGCTTCGTCCGCCGGCGTGGTGCGGGACTTCAGCGCGATCACCACGGCGTCCGCATCGGGCACTGGACCATCGGGCACACCGATCAATTGCACGGTGCGCATGCCGCCGCGCACCAGGGTCGATGCGAGGTCGGTCGCGCCGGTGAAGTCGTCGGCGATGCAACCCAGGATCATCCTATCACCTCGACAAATCGTGCAGCCTGTGTGGGCCAGTCCGGCAACGCGCGGCCCATCTGCCACGCTGCCTCCGCCATGTCCGCCCGCAGCGCCGTGTCGAAGATGACCCGGCGCATCGCCTTGGACATGCCATCGGCGTCACCGGGATGCACGACGACGCCCATCTCCGGCGTCACCAGTTCCGCCGCCGCGCCGCCATTCGCCACCGCAACCGGCAAACCGCGGCGTAGCGCTTCGGCAACCGGTGCGCTGTAGCCCTCCCATTCCGTCGCGAGGGCAAACATGTCGGCGCGCCGCCACTCCGACCCGAGCGCCGCGTCGTCGAGCACGCCGGCGAATGTCACGCGACCACCGATACCGGCCTCGTCCGCCTGGTGCACGAGCGCGGCGGCACAGGCGGGGTCCCGCATGGTGTCGCCGACGATCACCAGCCGCCACGGTAGGTCGAACAACCGGGCGAGTGCGCGCAGCAAGACCGCGTGGCCCTTGCGTGGCACGGCGGCGCCGACCGACAGCACGTGGCACTCAGGCCCGCCCGAACCCGGGCTGCGGGGCGCCTGTGGCACGCCGGGCCGGATGGCGACGGTGCGGTCCGGGTCGGCGCCGAACTCGTCGATCAGGCGCGTGCGGACCAACTCGCTGGTCGCGATGACCCGTTGCAGCAGTGGCAGACGCTCGTGCTCCGCCGCCTGCATCGCGTCCCGCGCGCCGGGCTCCGCAAGGGGCGTGGTATGATGGATGAGCCCGATCGCGCCCGTGACCTGCGCATGCGGCGTTGCGGCCAACGCGGCGCCATCGATCACGCGGATGGAATTGGGCGCCGCGGTGCCCTGCAGGTCGACCACGTGGCCCGCCTGTTTCAGCGCCGCGGCAAGGTTGCGGATGTAAGCGCCGCCGCCCTCGTGCGCGATGGGCCCGGGCGGTAGGAAGAAGCTGAATTCGGCCATCCCGCGAAGCTATCACGCCGGTCCGCGTGCGTCATGCGCGTGCGGATAAGGCCCAGCCTGTCGGCGCGCGTGCAGTATAGGCGCCGGAGCGTCCGTAGCGTGGGGCCGGGTTACTTGCACGCGCTGCGCCGGCAATGATGCCCAGCACGCGGGTCTGCACCAGGATCGCGCGCTCCAGCAATCGCCGGTTCTCGTCGGCTTGTGCAACAAGGTTGGATGCGGCCCCCCGCAGCGTCTCGGACCGAACCGGGGGCGCTGCCTTCCGGGCAGCCTCGAACGCGTCCGTTGCGGCTTGCTTTTCCGGCAGCAGAGCGGCCGCGGCCGGGAGGTTCAGCGCACGCAACGCCACGTTCTCGGCTTCCAGCGTGCCCGCCAGGCGAACCGTTGCAGCCAGCAGATCGTGCGTCATGGCGCGTGGCTCCTGGCTTCCTGCATCTGGATCATCTGACGGAACACCGGCTGCGCGAGCCCGAGCCCGCCGGCGTGCGAGATGTTCTTGGCCATCGCGTCGATCAACATCGGTTTCCACTGCGCCTCGCCATCGCCGCCACCCAGCGGGCTGGACGAGAGATCGACAGTGTCGAACATAGGCTTGAGGAATTCGTTAAGCGTCATCGCCTCGAAATCCTGCGCCGCCTTCCACGCCTTCTGCACTTCGGCCGGCGGCAAGTTGGTGGCGATCGCGGGCGCGTCCATCATCGCACCTGCAGGTCGGCTTGGAGGGCGCCGGCCGCCTTGATCGATTGCAGGATGCTGATCAGGTCCCGCGGCCCGACGCCCAGCGAGTTCAGGCTGGCCACCAGGTCCCGCAGCGTTGGGCTGGCGGACAAGATGCCGAGTTTCTTGTCGGACGAGTCGTCCACCTGGACATTGGTGCGCGGCACCGTGGTGGTTGTTCCATTCGACAGCGGGCCGGGCTGCGAGACTTGCGGCGTCTCGGTCACCCGGATGGTGAGGTTGCCCTGTGCGATCGCGATGGTGCTGATCCGCACGTTGGACCCCATGACGATCGTGCCACTCGCCTCGTCGATCACGACCACGGCCGCGTTGTCCGGCTCCACCCGCAGGTTCTCGATCTGGCCGAGCGCGTCGATCACGTCACGCCCGCCCAGGTTCAGCGCCACGGTGCGCGGGTCGCGTGCCGAGGCCACGCCAGAGCCGAGTGCCGAGTTGATGGCGATCGCGATGCGGCGCGCCGTGGTCAGATCCGCGTTGCGCAGCCCAAGCCGCAACTCGGGCTTGCTGCCGAGCTGGTAAGGCACTTCCTTTTCCACGATGGCGCCGTTCGCGATCCTCGCCGCCGTCGGCACGTTGCGGGTAACCGAGCTGGCGGCGCCGCGTGCCGAGATCGCCCCGGTCGACAAGGCGCCCTGGGCCACGCCGTAGACCTCGCCATCGGCGCCGAGCAGGGGGGTCACCAGCAGCGTGCCGCCGGTGAGGTCCTTCGCATCGCCCAGGGCGGAGACGCTGACATCGAAACGGCTGCCGCCGCGGGCGAAGGCGGGCAGGTTCGCCGTGACCATGACGGCCGCGACGTTCTTGGTCTGCAGCTTGGACTCCTGGTCGCGGGTGTTCACCCCGAGCCGCTCAAGCATGCCGATCAGCGACTGCCGGGTGAACACGTTGCTATCCAGCTTGTCGCCGGTTCCATTCAGCCCGACGACGAGGCCATAGCCGACCAGTTGGTTCTCGCGAATCCCTTCGACGTCGGCGATGTCCTTGATCCGCACCTGCGCGGAGGCGAGGACGGGTAGCAGGAGAAGCAGCAAGGCCAGAAGGATTCGCACCAGGGCAGGTCTTTCCATCTCGTTCAGCTTTGATTGGCAATCTCTCGCCACTCAGCGCGATCCCTTCCGCAAGCTCTGTGCCAGCAGCGAAACGGCTAGTTGCAGGGATTTCGCCGAGATACGGCTCGGCAAAAGCTGCCGCGCCGGGCAAAAGGAGCCGAGCAGATGATGATTCGGGAGTTGGCTGGAGTGGCCGCGACGCCGCCTGCCACGGCGCGGACCGGGGCTGGCGGGGCTGGTTTCAACGTGGGGTCCGGGGTTCAAACCTCGGCCGGACCATCGGCGGCCTCAGCGGCGGCCGGCTTGGGTGGCCTGCTGTTGCTTCAGGAGGTGGAGAATGCACCGGCCCGTGATCGGAGGGCCCGCAAACATGGCCGCGCCCTTTTGGACGCGCTCGCACAATTGCAACTCGGCCTGCTCGGGGACGATCCGGACGGCTTGGCCCTCGAACGCCTCGCTGCGTTGCTGGACCATGCTCCGGAGGCAGCTGACCCCGGCCTTCGCGATGTGCTCGGCGCTGTTGCGCTACGAGCCCATGTGGAGTTAGCCCGTCGGAAAGTGTGATTTCCCGGCCACAGTTTTAACGCCTGGGTAACGACCGCTTTGATCACGCATTGTCATCCGCTCTGTGCCCTTGGCGACACGAAGTTGCGCGGCTATACAGCCGCGCAAACGCGGCCCGATGGCGTTCAACCGCGAAGGATGGCGCATATGATGCTCACTTTGCCCCCTGATTACCGCCCGGGCGACGCCGAGGAGTTCATGGAACCCCGGCAGGCCGAATATTTCCGTCAGAAGCTCCTGCGCTGGCGCAACGACCTGTTGCGGGACGCGGATGGCACCCTCGCCAGCCTGTCCGAAGGCGGCATCCACGAGGCAGACATCACCGATCGCGCCAGCGTCGAAACGGACCGGGCGCTGGAACTCCGCACCCGCGACCGAGCCCGCAAGCTGATCAGCAAGATCGACCAAGCGCTGCAGCGAATCGAGGCCGGGACCTACGGGTTCTGCGAGGAAACCGGCGAACCGATCGGCCTCAAGCGCCTGGAAGCCCGCCCGATCGCCACCCTCTCGATCGAAGCCCAGGAACGCCACGAGCGGATGGAGCGCGTGCACCGGGACGACTGACATGTCCCTTCGCGCACGTCACGCGCTAATCACGGGCGCTCGCACCTAATTATCCGTCCCCCAGAGCGCCACCATAGCCTTGGATTTCGCTAGGCTCGCGTCTGTCCGGTCGAGGCCGACAAAAGCCGGCCCCACCCGTCTTTACCGCTTTAGTTCTTCGCCTTGTCCACCAGCGCGTTCTGCTTGATCCACGGCATCATGCCGCGCAGCGTCTCGCCGACCTGCTCGATCTGGTGCTCCGCCATCCGGCGCCGGGTCGCTTTAAAGCTGGACTGGTTGACCTTGTTCTCCAGCATCCAATCACGCGCGAACCGGCCGGATTGGATGTCTGCCAGCACCCGCTTCATCTCGGCCTTCGTCTCCGACGTAATGATACGGGGGCCGCTGATGTACTCGCCGTATTCCGCGGTGTTGGAGATGGAATAATTCATGTTGGCGATGCCGCCCTCGTAGATCAGGTCCACGATCAGCTTCACCTCGTGCAAGCACTCGAAATACGCCATCTCGGGGGCGTAGCCGGCTTCCACCAGCGTCTCGAAGCCGCCCTTGATCAGCTCCACGAGGCCGCCGCACAGCACCACCTGCTCGCCAAACAGGTCGGTCTCGCACTCTTCCTTGAACGTGGTCTCGATGATGCCGGCCCGGCCGCCGCCGATCGCGCTGGCGTAGGACAGCGCGATCTCCAGCGCATTGCCCGACGGGTCTTGCGACACCGCCACCAAGCAAGGCACGCCGCCGCCGCGTTGGTATTCGCTGCGCACGGTGTGGCCAGGTCCCTTCGGCGCGATCATGAACACATCGATGTCCGGACGCGGGTCGAGCAGGTTGAAGTGCACGTTCAGCCCGTGCGCGAAGGCGAGCGCCGCACCCGGCTTCATGTTGGGGCCGAGCTTCTCACGGTAAAGATCGCCCTGGATCTCGTCCGGGGTCAGCACCATGACGACGTCCGCCTGCTTGGCGGCCTCCGCCGGGTCCATCACCTTCAGCCCGACGGCCTCGGCTTTCTTCACACCGACGGAGCCCGCGCGCAGGCCGACGATGACGTTGGTCACGCCGCTATCGTGCAGGTTCTGGGCATGGGCATGGCCCTGACTGCCGAAGCCGATGATCGCGACGGTCTTGGCCTTGATCAGGCTGACGTCGGCATCGCGGTCGTAGTAAACGCGCATTTTGTTCTCCGCTGCTAAAAGTCCTCTCCCCTTGAGGGAGAGGGTGGGGTGAGGTGTGGTCGGGCGAGGGTCGGACGGGTGGCACCCTCGCCCCGGCCCTCTCCCTCGAGGGGAGAGGGAGAAGAACTAGAGCGTCGTGGTCCCCCGGCTGATCGCCGCGACGCCGCTGCGCGATACTTCGGCCAATCCAAGGGGGCGCATCAGGGCGACGAAGGCGTCGATCTTGTCGGTGTTGCCCGTCATCTCGAACACGAAGCTAGTTACCGTGGCGTCCACCACGCGGGCCCGGAACGCGTCGGCGATGCGCAGGCTCTCGCTGCGTTCGGTGCCGCTCGCGATCACCTTGATCAGCGCCAGTTCGCGCGCGATGTGCGGGCCTTCCCGGGTCAGGTCGGCGACCTTGTACACCGGCACCAACCGGTCCAACTGCGCCTTGATCTGCGCGATCACCATGTCGGACCCGGACGTCACCACGTTGATCCGGCTACGCCCGCGATCGTCGTCCACCGGTGCCACCGTCAGGCTGTCGATGTTGTATCCGCGTCCGCTGAACAGGCCGATCACGCGCGCCAGCACGCCGGCCTCGTTCTCGACCAGCACCGAGATGGTGGCGGAGTGCACTTGCGCGTCCATCAGACCAGCATCATCCCGGCGTCGGTCAGCCCGGCAGCGCGCGCCTCGCCACCTGGGCCCAGGATCATCTCGTTATGCGCCGCCCCCGACGGGATCATCGGGTAGCAATTCTCCGCCTGGTCGACGCAGATGTCGGCGATCACCGGGCCGGGGGTGGCCAGCATACGCTCGATCACGTCGTCCAACTCGCCGAGCTTGGTGGCGCGGAACCCGGTGCCGTGGAACGCATCCGCCAGCTTCACGAAATCCGGCAGCGCCTCGCTGTAGCTCTCGCTGTAGCGGCTGCCATGCAGCAACTCCTGCCACTGGCGCACCATGCCCATGTACTGGTTGTTCAGGATGAACACCTTCACCGGCAACCGATACTGCGCCAGCGTCGCCATTTCCTGGATGTTCATCAGGATCGACGCCTCGCCCGCAATGTCGATGCACAGCGCGTCCGGATGCGCGATCTGCACGCCCATGGCGGCGGGCAAGCCGTAGCCCATGGTGCCGAGCCCGCCCGAGGTCATCCAGCGGTTCGGCTTCTCGAACGCGAAATGCTGCGCAGCCCACATCTGGTGCTGCCCCACTTCGGTGGAGATATAAGTGTCCCGCCCGGCACACGCGGCGTGCAGGCGGCGCAGGGCGTGCTGCGGCTTGATGATGGCATCGGGTGCCATGTCCTGCTCGTAGCGCAGGCAGTCGTCCTTGCGCCACGCGTCGATCTGCCGCCACCACGCGGTCAGCGCCTGGCGGTCCTGCTCCTGCGGGTCCTCGCGCCAGGCGGCGATCATCGCGCGCAGGATGTTGCCGGCGTCACCCACCACCGGCACGTCCACCGCCACGTTCTTGTTGATGGAGGACGGGTCGATGTCGCAATGGATCTTCTGCGCATGCGGCGCGAACGCATCGAGCCGCCCCGTAACCCGGTCGTCGAACCGGGCGCCGATGTTCAGCATCACGTCGCAGCCATGCATGGTCAGGTTGGCCTGCACCGTGCCGTGCATCCCGAGCATGCCGAGGAATTGCGGGTCGGACGCCGGGTAGGCCCCCAGCCCCATCAGCGTGGACGTGCAGGGCGCACCGCTCAGCCGCACCAATTCGCAGAGCGCCTCGGACGCGTTGGCGTTGACCACGCCGCCCCCGCTGTAAATCACCGGGCGTCGCGCGCCCTTCAGCAACGCCACCGCGCGGCGGACCTGCGCCATGTCCGGCTCGGTGCGCGGGCGATAGGAGCGGTGCGGTTCCGTCGACGCCGGCGTATAGGGGGCCGGGGCGATCAGCACGTCTTTCGGCAGGTCGATCACCACCGGGCCGGGCCGGCCGCCGGCGGCGATCGCGAACGCCTCGTGCACGACGCGCGCCAGGTCCTCGCTGCGCTTGACCAGGTAGTTGTGCTTGGTCGCCGGGCGGGTGATGCCGGTGGTGTCCGCCTCCTGGAAGGCGTCGTTGCCGATCAGGTGCGTGGGGACCTGCCCCGTGAGGCAAACGATCGGGATGCTGTCCATCAGCGCATCGACCAGGCCGGTGACCGCATTGGTCGCACCCGGGCCGCTGGTGACCAGCACGACGCCAACCTTGCCGGTGGAGCGGGCATAGCCCTCGGCGGCATGCACCGCCGCCTGCTCGTGCCGAACCAGGATGTGGCGGATCGCGTTCTGGTTGAAGATCGCGTCGTAGATCGGCAGCACCGCACCACCCGGGTAGCCGAAAATCACCTCTACGCCCTGCTCCTTGAGGGCCTGGAGCAGGATTTCAGCGCCGGGACGGCGAGTGGAACTGTGAAGGGTCATAGCAGTGTCCTACGAGGCGGCCCGGGCAGGGTCAACCGGCAGTGTTAAGAAACTTCTGCATACCTGCCATACAGCTTTCCGAAAATTGCGCAGTATTCACGAATCGAGCATCGATCTTCCAGGTTAGGCTCGGCGGCGCGAGGGGCTGGTGGCGAAACCAGGTGGCTTGGCGCTTGGTGTATTGCCCGGTCGCGACCACCGCGCGATGGACCGCCTGGGCGAGCAGCGTCTCGCCGCGGAGGTAGCTGGCGAGTTCCGGCACGCCATGCGCCTGCATGGCTGGCACCGCCGGGTCGAGCTGCTGGTCGAGCAGGGCCTGCACCTCTGCCAGCGCGCCTGCGTCAAGCATGGCGTCGAACCGGGCGGCGATCGCGGCGCGCAGGTCGGCGCGCGGCGGGTCCAGCACGACGGCGGCAAAGTCCCACTCACCCGGCGTGGTGGCGGTCTGTTGCCACTCGGCCAGGCCCCGGCCGGTGCCACGCCACACCTCCCAGGCGCGCGCGATCCGCTGGCCGTCGGCGAGGCGCAGGGTGTCCGCGGTGGCGGGGTCGACGGCGCGCAGGCGGGCGTGCAGGGCGGCGGCCCCCTCGGCGGCGAGCAAGGTGCGCGCTTCGGTGCGTGCCGCCTCACCGGGCTCGGGGATGTCGGCAAGCCCGGAGCTCAGCGAGCGAAGATACATCCCCGTGCCGCCGCATAGGATCGGCAGTGTGGCTGCCGCCATGGCCGCCAGTGCCTCGCCGCGCCACCAGGCGACGCTGCCGGGCTCGGCTGCGGCGCGGATGCCATACAGGCGGTGGGGAACGGTGGCCTCGTCGGCGGGCGTAGGGCGGGCGGTGACGATGGGCAACTCGCGATAGACCTGCATGGAATCGGCGTTGATCACCGTGCCACCCCAGCGCTGCGCCAGCTTGATCGCCAGCGCCGACTTACCGCTGCAGGTCGGCCCGGCCACGATCAGCGCCCGCCGCCGAGGCGCGCGCTCCTCCGGCTTGTCCGTGGTGCCCGATGGTGCCATGCCGCATGTTAATGCCCCATATCGTCACCCTCGTCGCCGCCCGCGAAGCCACCACGCTGCAACCGGCCACCATCGCCCGGGTGCGGGACGCCGTGCGGGGCGGCACCCCCGTGCCGCTGTCACCTGGCGAGGCGGTGGACATCCTGTGCCCCGGGCCGCCGGACATGGCCGCCGTCCGTGCGGCGCTCGAGGGCGAGGCGGTGGATGCGCTAGCGGTGCACAGCCGGGGGCGCCGCAAAGGATTGCTGGTGGCCGACATGGACAGCACGATCGTGACCGGCGAGACGCTGGACGAACTGGCAGCGATCGCCGGCGTCGGTGAGCACGTGGCTGCCATCACGATGCGGTCCATGAACGGCGAGATCGATTTCGCCGACGCCTTGCGCGAGCGCGTGGCGCTGTTGCGCGGCCTGGCCTTGCCGGCTTTGGAGCAGACCTGGACGGGGGTGCGCTTAACCCCGGGTGCCCGCGTGCTGGTCGCCACGATGCGCAGGCACAACGCCACGACGGCGCTGGTGTCGGGCGGGTTCACCTTCTTCACTGCGCGCGTGGCGGAGCTGTGCGGCTTCGAAGTGCACCGGGCGAACACCCTGCTCGACGACGGGGCGGCACTGACCGGCGAGGTGGGGGAGCCGGTGCTGGACCGCGACGCCAAGCTCGCCGTGCTGCAGGAACTCGCCACCGCGCGCGGCCTGCGCTTGGCCGCGACCCTGGCGGTGGGGGACGGCGCCAACGACCTCGCCATGGTAACGGCGGCCGGAATGGGGGTCGCCTACCACGCCAAGCCGGTGGTCGCGGCAGCCGCGCGGTTCCGCGTGGACCATGCCGACCTCCGCGCACTGTTGTTCGCGCAGGGCTACCCCGCCGCCGCCTTCATGGGGGAGGCGTAGCCGGCGCCCCAGCCGGCGCGGCTGGAGCCGGCGAGGTTGGGGCCGGTTCGGCTGGCGGCCTCAGTGGTGCTGCTGTGACGGGCGGCGGGGGCGGTGCCGTCGCGTCGGTCTTGGCAGCGGGCGGCGCCGGGTCGAGCTTCACGGTGTAGTCCGGCACGATCCGGGCCTGGTTGCCCGCGATCACCAGCACGTTCTGGCCGACCTCGAGTGGGTTGGCATCCTGCTGGGTGACGGAGAGCAGGTCCCCGTTCGGTTTGCGCACCACATACTCGTAGGCGTGGGTCGCGCCCGACGTTTTCTCCACCGCCGAGCCGACCAGCCCGCCCACGACACCGCCGCCGAGTGCGCCGAACGCCGCCGTCACGCCGTTGCCGGCCTGTGACCCGGCGATCCCGCCCGCTGCCGCCCCCGTAACAGCGCCGGTCGCGCCGTTGTCCGTGACACCCACCAGACGGCGGCCGATCACCACGCCCTGGTCCACCTTGTTGGCCTGCTGAACCGCGTTGCTGCTGTAGGAGTTGGCCGAGTAATCCGGCTTGCACGCCGCCAGCGCCAGGAGAAGGCAGAGCACCAGGGTCCGGGACAAGGAACGATCCATCACAGTTCGCAGCGTGTGTACTCGCGGCGAAGACGGCGATCCAGTAGCACAAAACCCTCCCCCGCACTTGGCGGGGGAGGGGTGACCGCGCGAAGCGTGGTGGAGGCGGCGAGCCCCCACCGTTTACTGCTGGGGCGTATCGTCCGTCCGGGCCGGCCGCTGGCGGCGCTCGGCCATGAACTGCTCGAACTCCTGCCGGTCGCGCGCCTGACGCAGGCGGTCGAGGTAATCGACAAACTCCTTTTGCTCGTCCTCGAGGCGGCGGAGCGTCTCCGAGCGATATTCGTCGAACGCGCGGTTGCCAGAGGGCGGGGTGAAGGAGAAGCCTTTCGCGGCCCGGGACATCATGTCGGGCATCTGCCAGCCGTTGGTGCGGGCGTATCGATCGCCGTTGGCATACCGCTTGGTGGCCAGGCGATACATCAGCACGGCGAGCCCAACGGGCCACCAGAACCAGAATCCGAGGACGATGGCCAGGATCCAGACCGGACGCGGCAGCATCACGTAACGAGACGCGGCGAAGTTCATGGGCGTGGGCTCCGAGAGTGAATGTTAATCACATTCACATACATGCTCCTGCGTCGGCCCCGCGTAAAGATGCCGCCGAAATAAATTTAGCGGCCCAATCCTAACGACCGAAGATACACCAGCAGCCCAGCCTCCAGCAGGTCCTCCGCCGTCATCGGCAGCGGCCGACGGCCCGGCGATGGCGGCCCGGTGAACAGCGCCGCGGTGCCGTGGCACAGAGACCAGACGTGCAGCGCCACCATCAGCGCCGGGGGCCGTC
This sequence comes from uncultured Acetobacteraceae bacterium, assembly GCA_964242215.1. GTDB lineage: Bacteria > Pseudomonadota > Alphaproteobacteria > Acetobacterales > Acetobacteraceae > LMUY01. Next base: position 39,384 of record CAXTCJ010000030.1, read on the forward strand.
CCTTCGCGGGGGCGGCGGCGCACGCGGCTTCGGCGGCTTGGCGGACCACGGCGAAGGCGGCGTCCGCTGCCGAGCGCAACACCGGCTCGATCTCGCCCGGCACGCCGTCGAACATGGCGGCGTAGGCGGCTGGGTCCCGCCGAGCGAAGGCAAGATAGGCCCGCCCGCAGCGTTCGATCGCGGCCGCCGGGTCGGGCCGGCCCTCGTTCCAGGCGATCAGCAGGTCGTCGCGCAGTTGATCAAAGCCTTGCCGGGCCAATTCGGCCACCAGCGCACCGCGGTCACGAAAGTGGCGGTAGGGTGCGGCCGGGCTGACGCCAGCGGCGCGGGCGAGCTCGGCGAACGCAAACCCGCCCAGCCCACGCTCGGCAATCAGGCGGCGGGCGGCCTCGACCAAGGCTTCACGGAGATTGCCGTGGTGATAGCTGTCGCGTGTGAAGGCCATGTGAGCACGGCTTACATCACCCCGGCGGGTTACGACAGGGCTGGCCATGACGTTGCACGCGAGCGTCCGGGGTCTGCGCGTTGCCTACCCCTCCTCCCAGCCTCCTCCCTCAAGGGGAGGAGGGGCGTTCTGCCACGCGCTCAGTCCCCGCCATGTAGGGCCGCAATACATCCGGCACCGTGATCGAGCCGTCCGGCTGCTGATACGTCTCCATCACCGCGATCAACGCCCGCCCGACTGCCACGCCCGACCCGTTCAGCGAGTGCACGAAGTCCGGCTTGCCCTCCGCCGGGCGGTACCGCGCGTTCATCCGCCGCGCCTGGAACGCGCGCGTGTTGGAGCAGGAACTGATCTCCCGCCAGGCGGCCTGACCCGGCAGCCACACCTCCAGATCGAACGTCTTGGCGGCACCGAACCCGGTATCCCCGGCACACAGCAGCATCCGGCGATACGGCAGCCCGAGCCGCTCCAGCACCGTCTCCGCACACCGGGTCATGCGCTCGTGCTCCGCCTCGGAATCCTGCGGGCGGGTGATGGAGACCAGCTCGACCTTGCGGAACTGGTGCTGCCGCAGCATGCCGCGGGTGTCCCGCCCGGCCGACCCGGCCTCCGAGCGGAAACAGTCGGTCAACGCCACCATGCGCAGCGGCAGCTTGGCCTCCGGCACGATCTCGCCGGCCACCATGTTGGTCAGCGGCACCTCGGCGGTTGGGATCAGCCAACGGCCGTCGGTGGTGCGGAACATGTCCTCCACGAACTTGGGCAGCTGGTTCGAGCCATACGCCGTCGCGTCGTTGACCAGCAGCGGGACGGCGGTTTCCTCGTAGCCATGCTCGGCCACGTGCAGGTCGATCATCCATTGGCCGAGCGCGCGCTCCATCCGGGCCAGCGCGCCCCGCAGCACCGTGAAGCGGGAGCCGGCGAGCTTGGTAGCGGCGGCGAAATCCATCAGCCCCAGCGCCTCGCCCAACTCGAAATGCTGCTGCGCCACGGTGAGCGCGCCAGGGCTGCCGACCTGCTTCTCCTCCACGTTGGCCGTCTCGTCGGAGCCGTCCGGAACATCCGGATCCAGCACGTTTGGCAGACTGGCGAGCCGGGCCTGAATGTCCGCCTCCGCCGCGGCCGCACGCGTCTCGAGCTCGGTCATGGCGTCGCGCAAGGCCGCCGCCTCCGCCTCGAGCGCCGCGCTGTCGGCGCCGGTGCGGCGGAGTTGACCGATCTGCTTGGCCAGGGCGTTGCGACGGGCCTGGCGCTCGCCCAATTCAGTGAGGGCGGACCGGCGCTCGCTATCGGTCGCCACGAGGCCGGCGGCGATCGGCGACACGCTCCGCCGGGCCATGGCCTGATCGAACAGCGCGGGGTCGTCACGGATCGCCCGTATGTCGTGCATCGCAGTACCTATGCTCTTGGCTGGCTCGGGCGTTAGAACCGTGGGGCGGGCTGGGTCAAGCCAGCAGCGGCGTTACCAGGGCGTGCAGCAACGCCAGATCGCCGGGCCGGGAGAGGCGGTGCTCGCCATCCTTCACCAACACGACCTGCACATCCTCGCTGCTCACCCGTTGCGCCAGGCGGATCGACGTTTCCCACGGCACGTCTGCATCCGCCTGGCCGTGCAGCAGGCGGACCGGGCACGTCAGCGGGATCGGGGCCGCCATCAGCAGATGCCGGCGGCCCTCCTCGATCAGCCCGCGGGTGATCGGCGTCGGTTCGCCATAGGGGCTGGGAATGTGCAGCACGCCGTCCCGCTCCAGCGTGGCGCGTTCGGCGGGCAGCATCGTCTCCCACATCAGCGCCTCGGTGAAATCCGGCGCCGCGGCGACGCCGACGAACCCGGCCATTCGGCTGGGCCGGGCGAGGGCGGCGAGCAGGCCGATCCAGCCGCCCATGGACGAGCCGACCAGCACCAGCTTGCCCTCGGTCAACCCATCGATGGCGGCCAGGGCGTCGGCCGCCCAGCGCCCGATCGTGCCGTCGGTGAAGGCGCCGCCGCTCGCGCCGTGCCCGGAATAGTCGAACAGCAGCGCTGCCTGGCCGCGCTCCTGGCACAGGGCCGCGAGCGCCGTGGCCTTGTCCCCCGTCATGTCGCTGCGAAAGCCGGGCAGGAACACCAGCGTCGGGCCTCGTCCACCCAGGCGCTGCCAGGCGAGCTCCGTACCGGCCCCGTTATCGATACGACCCCGTTCCATCCTGCCACTCCCGTCCCAACGCGTTCTCGTATAGTGTAGCGTCATGTCCGAAGATTTGAGCCTCACCGTGCTGCAAGTCCTCCCCGCCCTGGAAACCGGCGGCGTGGAGCGCGGCACCGTGGAGATGGTGCAGGCCATCGTGCGCGCCGGCGGCAACGCCCTGGTGGCGAGCGCGGGCGGCCGGTTGGTGGCGGCGGTGGAGCGGGCCGGCGGCACGCACATCACCTTGCAACTGGCCTCCAAGAACCCGGCGCGCATCTGGCGCAACGCGGCGCGGCTGGCCTTCCTGATCCGGGCGGCCGAGGTGGACATCGTGCACGCCCGCTCCCGCGCGCCGGCCTGGTCCGCCTGGCTCGCCTGCCGCAAGACGGGCGCGCGCTTCGTGACCACCTGGCACGGCGTGTATAAAGAAAATGCACCGGGCAAGCGCCGCTACAACGCGGTGATGGCGCGGGGCGAGCGGATCATCGCCATCAGCCAATTCGTCGCCGCCAAGCTGAAGGCGCGCCACCACGTCGACCCCGCCCGCCTGCGCGTCATCCCCCGCGGCGTCGACACCGCGATCTTCGACCCGGCCGCCGTCAGCGGCGACCGCATGGCCCGCCTGGCCAACCAATGGCGCCTGCCGGACGGCGCCTCCACCATCATGCTGCCCGCGCGGCTGACCCGCTGGAAGGGCCAGTCCGTCATGCTGGAGGCGATGGCCCGGCTGGAGCGGCAGGATATCTTCCTCGTGCTGGTCGGCGCCGATCAGGGCCGCGCCCGCTACCGCCGCGAGCTGTTGGCCCGGGCCGAGGCGCTCGGCCTGTCCGAACGCCTACGCCTGGTCGGCCATTGCGAGGACATGCCGGCCGCCTTGATGCTGGCCGACATCGTGGTCAATCCCTCGGTCGAGCCCGAGCCGTTCGGCCGCACCGTGATCGAGGCACAGGCCATGGGCCGCCCCGTCGTTGTCAGCGACGCCGGCGGCACGGCGGAGACGGTGGAGCATGGCGTGACCGGCTGGCGCGTCCGCCCCGGCGACCCGGGTGCGCTGGCGGCGACGCTGGACGTGATCTTGCGGCTTGACCCGGCGGACCGCGCGGCGTTTGGCGCCCAGGCGCGGGCGAGCGTGTGCATCCACTACACCACCGCCGCGATGCAGCAGGCCACGCTGGAGGTATACCGCGAGCTGCTGGCGTGAGCCGCATCCTGGTTATCAAGCTGGGCGCGTTCGGCGATTTCGTGCTGGCGTTCGGTCCGTTCGCGGCGATCCGCGCGCAGCATCCCGGTGCTGAGATTACCCTGCTGACCACGCCCCCGTTCGCCGAGTTCGCGCGCGCAGCGCCTTGGTTCGACCGGGTGGTCGTGGATGCGCGTCCGCGGCCCTGGGATTTGCCCGGCTTGCTGCGGTTGCGACGGGCGATGCGGGGGTTCGACCGTGTCTACGATCTGCAGACGTCGGCTCGCTCCGGCTGGTATTTCTGGCTTGCCGGCGGCCCGGCGTGGTCGGGCATCGCGCGCAAGTGCTCCCATCCACACGCCAATCCGGACCGGAATGCGATGCACACGGTCGAGCGGCAAAGGGATCAGCTGACGATGGCCGGGGTCAGCCAGTTCCCCGCGCCCGATCTGGATTGGCTCTGCGGCAAGAACAAGAAAGAGCCCCCTCCCCTTGAGGGAGGGGGAGCTATTCTGATCCCGGGCGCCGCCCCGCATCGCCCGCGCAAACGCTGGCCTGCCGAGCGGTTCGGTGAACTCGCTGCTCTGCTGGCGGAGCGCGGCCCGGTTACGATCGTCGGCTCCGCCGCCGACTCCCCCCACGCCGCCACGATCTGCCGCCTGTGTCCGCAAGCCACCGACCTCACCGGCCGCACCACCCTCCTGCAACTCGCTCAAACCATTGCCACCGCGAGCCTCGCCATCGGCAACGACACCGGGCCGACCCACCTGGCCGCGGCACTCGGTCTGCCCACGATCGCGCTATTCTCCGCCGACAGCGACCCGTCGCTCACCCGTCCCAGGGGCGGCGACGTGACGGTGCTGGCCGTGCCGGACCTGGCAGACCTGACCGTAGCGAGGGTTGCCGCGGCCGTCCCGCCGGTCCATGTCCATCAACCCGCTGATTTGGAAGCACTCTGACATGCCCGCCATTACCCTGCCCGACGGATCCGTGCGCCGCTTCGACGGGCCGGTCACGGGCACCGACGTGGCGGCCGCGATCGGCCCCGGCCTGGCGCGCGCCGCCTTGGCGATGAAGGTGGACGGCAAGCTCGAAGACCTCGGCCGCACGATTGATGCCGACGCCTCGCTCGTGTTCGTGACGCGCAAGGACCCGGACGCGCTCGGGATGATCCGCCACGACACGGCCCACGTGCTGGCGGAGGCGGTGCAGTCGCTCTATCCCGGGACGCAGGTGACGATCGGGCCGTCGATCGAGAACGGCTTCTACTACGACTTCGCGCGCAACGAGCCGTTCACCCCCGAGGATTTCCCGGGTATCGAGGCCCGCATGCGCGAGATCGTGGCGCGCAATGCCAAGTTCGAACGCGAAGTTTGGGACCGCGACGAGGCGATGCGTTTCTTCGAGGAACGCGGCGAGCGCTACAAGGCTGAACTGATCCGCGACCTGCCGGAGACGGAAACCATCACCCTGTACAAACAGGGCGACTGGATCGACCTCTGCCGCGGCCCCCACATGCGCGGGACGGGCGACGTCGGCACGGCGTTCAAGCTACAGAAGGTTGCGGGCGCGTATTGGCGCGGCGACCACCGCAACCCGATGCTGACGCGCATCTACGGCACCGCCTGGCGCGACCAGAAGGAGTTGGATGCCTACCTGCTGCAGCTCGAGGAGGCGGAGAAGCGCGACCACCGCCGCCTCGGCCGCGAGATGGATCTGTTCCACATCCAGGAAGAAGCCGCCGGCTCCATCTTCTGGCATCCGAAAGGCTGGCGGCTGTATCGCACGGCCGAGATGTACATGCGCCGCAGATTAGACGACGCGGGTTACCAGGAGGTGAAGACGCCGCAGCTGGTGGACCGCGTGCTGTGGGAGAAGTCGGGCCACTGGGAGAAATACCGCGAGCACATGTTCGTAGCCCATGTGGAGGACGAGAAGCGCACGCTGGCGCTGAAGCCGATGAACTGCCCCTGCCACGTGCAGATCTTCAACCACGGCCTGCGCTCCTACCGCGAGTTGCCGCTGCGCATGGCGGAGTTCGGCTCGTGCCATCGCTACGAGCCGTCGGGCGCGCTGCACGGCATCATGCGGGTGCGCGCCTTCACCCAGGACGACGCGCACATCTTCTGCAGCCCCGACCAGATCGCCTCCGAGACGGCGCGCTTCGTTGATCTCTTGGCGTCGGTGTATCGCGATTTCGGCTTCGACAGTTTTCGCATCAAGTTCGCCGACCGCCCGGACACGCGTGCCGGCGACGATGCCACCTGGGACCGTGCCGAGGGCGCGCTGCGCGAGGCCTGCGAGATCGCCGGCGTGGAGTACGAGCTGAACCGCGGTGAGGGGGCGTTCTACGGCCCGAAGCTGGAGTTCGTGCTGCGGGACGCGATCGGGCGGGATTGGCAGTGCGGCACGCTGCAGGTCGATTTCGTCATGCCGGAGCGGCTGGACGCGAGCTACATCGCCGATGATAGCTCGCGGCAGCGCCCGGTGATGCTGCATCGGGCGATCCTGGGCAGTTTCGAGCGCTTTCTCGGCATCCTGATCGAGCAATTCGCCGGTCGCTTCCCGCTTTGGCTGGCGCCGGTGCAGTTGGTGGTGGCCTCCATCGTGACGGACGCCGCGCCCTATGCCGAGGAAGTGGCCGAGGCGTTCCGCAAGCGCGGTGTGTCGGTCGTGACCGACGTACGGAACGAAAAGATCAACGCCAAGATCCGCGAGCACAGCCTGCAGCACATTCCGATCATCGCCGTGGTCGGCCGCAAGGAGGCCGATGAGCGCACGGTGGCGCTACGGCGGCTAGGCGGGCAGGCGCAGGAGGTTCTTTCGTTGGCCGCGGCCCTGGACGGGCTTGCGCGCGAAGCCACACCGCCCGATATTGCTCGGTCAGGCGCTCCGAACCACGAGTTTTCTTGATTCGTTAACCAGTCTGCGGCAAGACTGGCGTCCGAAGATCCCATTATGACAGGAGACCACAATAGCTAGAGGCCCAATGCCAAACGGTGGCGCACCAGGACGAGACGGTCCCCGCGTCAACGAAGATATCCGCAGCCCGCAGGTCCGCCTGATCGACGCTGAAGGCGAGATGCAGGGCGTGATGAGCGCGCGCGACGCGATGATCCGCGCGCAGGCTGTGGGCCTCGACCTATTGGAGATCAGCCCGAACGCGGATCCACCGGTGGTGAAGATCCTCGACTACGGCAAGTACAAGTACGAGTCGCAAAAGAAGAAGAACGAGGCGAAGAAGAAGCAGAAGGTCGTCGAGATCAAAGAGGTCAAGGTTCGGCCGAACATCGACGAGAACGACTACCAGGTGAAGATGCGCGCGATGAACTCGTTCATCGACGAGGGCGACAAGGTGAAGGTCACCCTGCGATTCCGCGGCCGCGAGATGGCCCACCAGGACATCGGCATCAAGGTGCTGGAACGCATCCGCGGCGACATGGACGAAAAGACCAAGGTCGAGCAGATGCCCCGCATGGAAAACCGCCAGATGATCATGGTGCTCTCACCCCGTTAAATCACGTCTCCCTCTCCCCTTGAGGGAGAGGGCCGTGGTGAGGGGTAAGCGACGCTTCTGGTCTATCCAACGAGCGGTTCTAGTAAGATTGATCGGCGGGGACTGGGGCGTTATACCCCTCACCCCGACCCTCTCCCTCAAGGGGAGAGGGAGTAGACGGCGTTAGATTTGGCTGCTTGACACGCGGTCCCGGCCGATCAGGGCTAGACCCTCCGAGACGGACACGAACTCGCCGCCGCCGGTCACTCGGTGCGTGCCGAAGCGGGACGTGAACAGTCCGCGCACCGCCGGCACCAGCGACGTGCCACCCGTCAGGAACACCCGGTCGATTGCCTCGTCGGCTACCCCGGCTTCAGTCAGCGCCGCATCCACCGTCGCAGCGATCCGGGCGATATCGGGCGCAATCCAATCCTCGAATGCCGCGCGGGTGATCGTCTCCTCGATCGACACCTCCGCGTGCTCGAACCGCAGCACCGCACTCTCGCTGCGGGACAACTCGGCCTTCACGCCCGACACCGCCCGGTACAGCTCGTACCCCATCTCGTCGCGCACCAGCCGCAGCAATGCCTGCAGCCGCTCCGGATGCTCTGCCGTGCGCGCGACCGTTTCAATGTCCCGCATCGTGCGCGGGGCTCGCATCAGTGACAGGCGGTGCCAGCGGGCGAAGCTGGAATAGTATTCCGCCGGCACCGGCAGATCCTTGCCGAACACGCGATAAGTGCTGCCCTTGCCTAGCAGCGGCGAGACCACGTGGTCCATGATCCGGTAGTCGAACGTATCCCCCGCCAGGCCCACGCCGGAATGGCCGAGCGGATGCACCGGCCGGTTGCTGCCGGGCTCGAACCGCAGCACGGAGAAGTCGCTGGTGCCGCCGCCGAAATCGCCGATCAGCACCGTCGCGGGAGCGGCCAGGCTGCGGGCGAAGCGGTAGCCGGCGGCCTCCGGCTCGAGCGCGGTCTGCACGTTGCCCCAGCCGATATCGGCATAGGCCCGCCGCAACCGCTGCTCGCCCAGCGCGTCGTCGGCGCCATCCCCGGCGAAACGCACCGGGCGCCCCGCCACTAGTACGGCACCCTCGGAGACCGCGGGCACGACGGGGCGCAGGAACAACGCGATCAGGTCCTCCAGCGTGAAGCTGCGGCCGAACACCCGCGTCTCGGTGAAGCTGCGCTGCGCCAGGTAGCTTTTGAGCGACATCATCAGCCGGCTCTCGAGCGGGTCGTCCAGATAGGCCTCGATGGCCGCCGGGCCGACGCCGTTGCGTAGCGCCAGGTGCGTGCCGCTGCCCTCGTTCCAGAAGCAGAGCAGGGTGCGCACCACGTCCAACTCCGCCGTGCCGAAGCGGTGCCGCACCGTCTGCGCCGTGCCGTCGGGCAACAGCAGGCTCACGACGGTGTTCGTCGTGCCGAAATCCACACCGATGACGGTCACCGACGTACGTCATGCCAGGACGTGAGCCTGGTATCCGCAAAGCGCTCGTCCGACGTCACCAGCCCAACCTCGTGGATACCGGGGTCAACCCTCCGCAGCCATTCCACTTGCTGCGCAAGCGGAACCTTGAGGCCGCTCCGCCCCGGCATAACGGTAGCATCCTCATGCCAGCGCGGCGGCCAGGGCTTCGGCGC
>CAXTCJ010000031.1:0-46638 GCA_964242215.1 uncultured Acetobacteraceae bacterium
CGCTGCTCGAGCGCCGAACTGCCCGACACGGTTTCGGAAATCACCCGGCGCGCGTCGACGGTGAACCCGGCGGCCCTGATCTCGGCAATCTGGTTCTCGGTGGTCTGGCCGGCGGTGGAAACGCGCACGTAGGCGAATGTGCGGGGCATTTGGCGGGACATCCTGTCCGTAATAGACGTCCGTTAGTAGAATGCGTCCGAAACTCTGTAAAGCTACTTTGTGGACATGGCTGCAGGAGATGTCCGCAATCGAACGTTTATGGACACCGCAGAGTCCGGCACAACCGGCCCCAACTCGGACGAGGCGACCGGGCTTTGTGCAATTGGGACCCGCCCGGAAGCAGGCACTTGAAGAGATGCGCACCGATACCTGCACGCGGAACTCAATGCCCTACTCGATTCGGTCCGCCTCTTCTGTGGAACCACGGTTTGAACAGGTGGAGGGCTATCGCCAGACGCGGCTGGTCGGCTTGTTCGAGGTCTGAGAACTCTGCGCTGACAATGAGTCCTCAATCAGATCGGTCGTTACCTGCGCCACCGCGCGCACTCGGTCCTGGAACTGCAGCGAGCGCTCGCTTTTGGCAAAGCCCTCGCCGACGTAGGCCAGATCGCTAAAGTCGATCGCGTTGAACTCCCGCACGGCGGGATCCGTCTGCGCGTCCGGCTCGAGCGACATCAGCACGAGCGAGTTGCCAAATCGACGCTTGAGGTCCTCAAATCCCGCACGGGCTCCGTCGTCGCGCCCGAAGCGGCGCGGCAGCAGCACGACTGCGACGCGAATGCCGGTCTGTGGGAACGCCGTCGCACCTAGCGCGCCGTGCTCGGCCGATCCGCCCTCGTAGGATGCAGCCCGGCTTGCGTCCAAAATCAGCGGCTCGCGACCCAGCAACTCGGTCACCCAGGCGCTAAAGATGGGTTTGAATTCTTGCATCCAGTTTCTGGACAAGGGCGTGTGCGGATAAAATAGCGCGACGTCGGCGGAGGTTGGCGCAGTCTCCTCAGCGCGTGCGACGGCCGGAACCAGCGGCAGGGCGGCAGCGGGCGTATCCGGCAACCGCAAATCGACTGAATCAAGCAAAAGAGAATCGGCTGGAGAGAGGGAGAGAGCGGGTTTTACGAGAACGGGAGCAGCCGTCTTCGGAGGAACCTCGTCGAGCTGCAACCGACGCATCTGGACGATGGCTTCAATCCGGTCAGCAAAGCGCCTCAACGCATGCTCGGTCTTAAGCTCGCCATACTGGTCCGCAGAGGCCTGGAACATGGCGTTCTCGCGATCCAGCCGTTCGAAGACTCGAGTGGCTACGAGCCTTCGAGACCACGTAACGATAAGGCCGCCCACTATGATCGCTGCGCTTACGACGACAGTGATCATCCATGCTGGTCTTGTAATTAATGCGATGTCCGACCGCAACCAGATGGCGCTCGCCGCGCTAAGTGCTGCGGCCCCGCCCAACCAGGCCCATATCAATTCGGAGGACTTCGCTCGTGCCTCCCGCTGTAGCAGTTCCGCGAAACGATTCGCCACGACTTCACGCAATTTGGCAAGGCGCTCGTCTTCTCGCGCCAACTCAGTCTCAGTCGCACGTTGGCGGATTGCCGCGACGGCCACCGTTCTCTGCTCGACAACTTCGAACTGCCGAGCTTCAGCGTCGGCCGCCGCGCGTCCACCCTCGCGTACTTCCGACCAGTCGCACCGGCTGCGCAATAGCCGAGCGAGTAACGCGTAGGAGTAGGCGAGCGTCTTTGGGTTAGCCGCGTCCTCCTCTAGAACTGGCAGTAACTCTCCGAAGCTCCAGAACGGCACGTGCGGGATCTTGAGGTAGTCGAGCACCTGCTCCGCGCTTTGCGTTCGCGGAATCCAGTCATCGTAGAACGGGCGCAGCTTGTCCGCGAACCTCGCGCGCCACTCCTTTGACCGTGCATACTCAGTCAGGCTTTCGTCGCGCGCCGGCACGGGCACGATCAGCAGCTTGCCACGTTCGAGCGGAAGCTGCGCGTGCGCCAACTTGGCGCCCCGCATCGCGTCGGCGACGCCATGCAGGCTTTGCTCGTTGGTGGTGAAAAGAGACACCACCACGTCCGGTAGCAGAATCGTGCAGATGCCGCCAGAATCCGTGTAGCCGGTGCGACTGTCGATCAGCACGAAATCGTATGCTGATCGTGCCTCGTCCCGCAGCTCCTCTAGTACGGTGCCCAGGCCACGCTGGAACAGGTCCGGCCAGCTGATCGCACGCAGCCGGTCCTGATAGCTGCCGTCGTCGCGGCCCGCGTGCAGGATCTCGATTTCGCATCCGGCTGGCACGGAGAAGCGCACGAGGCCTTGCTTCCAATTTGCCTCTTCGCCCTTCGCAAAGGCGGTGACCAGATCGACTATCCCCGGCCCTCGCCGGTCCGGTCGGCCAAGCTGGGTAAAGTACTTCTCCAGCCCCGGCGCCTCTAAATCCCAGTCCAGCACTAGAACCTTGCTACCCCACTTGGCGAGCAGCGAAGCAACGTTGGCTAGGGCCATAGACCGCCCGACGCCGCCCTTGAACGAGTAGAACGTGCAGACGAGGCCGGGCGCCACGCTGCCTTGCGCGACCTCAGCCACCGGCGGCGCCCGAGAAGTTTGGCAGCGGCACGACTTGCCGCGGCACAGGCTCCTCCTCCTGTGCCAGCGGCCACTCGCGCCATTCACCCACGGCCAGTACTCGGTTGGCAACGTGCTCGGCGAGCTGTCGCATTGCGTCACGGAACGGTTTGTCCAGACGTCCTTCGGACAGCGGGTTGCCAAGCATGGTGAAGTCGCTCAGGTCGATCATTTGCACTGCACGTGCCTCGCCGGGAAAGTTCTTACGCTCGTGCAGGCTGGCCACAACCAGAGGGTCGCCGCTGCGGTTAGCAAAGCTGCGCCATTCCACTTGGCACCATTTCGACCGGAAATACGGCAGCGACCACAGCCCGACCATGCAGCGCGATCCCTGGATTGCCCGCTCCAGCTCGCGCCGCCAGGGCGTGCCCGGCTCGATGCCGCCGCCCTCGGCAAGCATCCCTTTCTGAATAGTCTGATCTACGTGAAGCTGATCGAAAAAAAGCTTCGGGTTATGATCTCCGGGAAATGCATTTTCGAGAAAGAACTCAAATGCCGGCAGGAAGTGCTGCGTAAGCCAGAGGTGCTCGAACTTGTTGCGCCGATAGCTGATGAAGACGTCGTAATGATACATCGCTCGCGCCGGCCTCCCGCGGCGACGGCAATCTAGCCATTCTCTTATCGAAAGTGCAATAAACAGCCAGTGGGGAGAGCGGGGAATGATCGAAAACGCCTGGACCGAGTACCGCGCGTGGGCGCGGCGGGCACGCATGATGCAGGCAGCCTCGCGGCGATGGAGCAAGATCGCGCTAGCTATGGCGGCGCTGGCCGCTGTGTTGGGCTGCGCGGCCGGTCAGGCGGGCATCGCGAACACCCCAGGCCGCGTGCTCGCCTTCCTTGCCGCCGCGGCCGCCGCAGTCACGCCTGTGCTAGGGCGCGACATCCTGGACGCCAAGCGCGAGGCGGGATGGATACGCGCCCGCGCAACGGCGGAGGCAATCAAGTCTGAATGCTTTCGCTTCGCAGCCGGAATTGGCCCCTACGGCGCGGCCGGCGCGGCGGCCGCCTTCGCCCTACGCCGAGCGGCGCTCGCCGAGCCGGCGACCCGCGAGGGCCTCACCTCTCTACCCGACCCAGATCAGCGGCCGGACACGAGGCAACCGCCCGTAGCCATCGACGCCAACTGGTATCTGGCCAATCGGCTTCGCGAGCAACGCGACCGCTTCTATCTGCCGGGCCAGGAGCGTCACGAACGCGCGGCCCGAAACCTACGCGCGACCTCGCTATGCCTCTCGATCGCCGCCGCACTAACGGGCGCCGCGGCCGGAGCATTGAACGCGGTCTGGCTCGCACCCTGGATCGGCGTGATTTCCAGCATCGGCGCGCTGCTGGTCGCCTACGGGCTGCTGGATCGCCGGCAGTTCTTGGCCGCCACCTACGCCGCGATGGCCGCGAGCTTGTCGCGCATAGAGGAGACCTCCGTCGATCTCACCTCGCTAGTGAATTGCACGGAGGCTCTGTTAGAAGGCGAGCACGCGGGCTGGACTGAGCGGATGAGCAAGTCGGTTCCGCCGCCGCCCGCGGTACCGAAGGTCTGAGGGCCACGAAGCGTGAGTCTCGCGTTCGTCGCTGGCCGTGGAGTGCCGAGGCCGCGTGGGGCGTTGGACCGACTTCTCAAATCAAGTCTTTCCTGCCGTCTGCAGAATTGTAGGACTCGACTGGCGGGTGACGGCGGATTGAGCCATCAGCGGTCCCCGTTCATGGCAGGCTCCTCTCTCCTTTATCAGTGGTCGCACCGTTGGCTGACTGCCGGTTCAGCAGCGCTACAGCGGGTCGGTTCGGATGTGTGCGGAGTAGCTCCTCAAGAAGTGCTAGTCCCTGCCCAGTGAACGTGCGGAACTCCTCTCTGCTCAACCCCATCGAATAGCCCTGCTTCGGGTGGCAAGTGATAGCGTCACCCGGCACCCCCACTGTCTCAAGTACGGTCCGGAGCCGCAGCAACCGCTGAGCCAGCGCGTGATCAGGCTGGCGAGGCTGCTGGGTATCTGGCGGAAAGGCCGAGGCGAGCAGCTCCTCACGCGGCACCATCCTGTGCTCAATGAGCAGTCGCATGACCGCGAACTCCGAAGCGGCAAGGGCAATCCACCCGCTCGGACCCGAAAGAATACGGGTTGCCACGTCTAGGACCAGAGGGCCGCGCTTCCGTAGATCCTCCGGGCGGGATGGTGATTTACTGGTGACCTTTCGATAGGCGGGAAGGCCGGGCATTCGTGAACTTCCTTTTTAAATTCAGTTGGTTGCTATTGCGCCAGTAGCGCAACCTCATATGATCCAGCCCGCGCGCGCAGGTCGTTCCTGGCGTGTGGCAGGCGGGGGCGTTTCACAGCTGGATTTCCCAGGCCGGCACCGCGCCATTCCCACTCCGCCGAGTAAACGATTGCCGCACACCGTTGGGCCGCTCGATCGTGGCGCCGGCGGCCGTTATCTCCACCACGCGGCCACCATCGAGCAGCAGGGCCAGCCCCCAGGCTCGGACTGCCCGGCCAAGCACGTCGGGATGAAGACCAAACGCATCGGCCGCATCCCAGCCGAGCCGGTGCATATCGGTGCCGTAGGTGCGCAGCAGTTCGGCGGCGTCAATCCCGGTCTGTGTCCATTGCATCGATGTAAAGCCGTCTAGCGGCGTCATGCGCTGAAGATCCGCGACACCAGCGGCCCAGGGGTCGGCATTCTTCGCACCGTGCGATTTAATGACGGGAGCGGCCGGCGCGCGGATACGAGACGCCGCCAGCAGACCAGCCACCATCACGTCGTGTGGTATGGATTGCGGCACGCCCCAGGCGATCGGGTTCTCGTCAGAGCCCAGCGGTGGCAGACCTTGGCATCTTTCCGCCTCAGCCGGTCCCCAGGCATCGGGGCTACCATCTTCCCGGTGACGGAACGCCTCCAGCGCCTTCCAATCCGCCTCCATCACAGGTGGGGGCTGTTCCGACCGTTCCGACCACTGTTCCGACCACTCTACCCCTTCAAAAACCCCCAATTCATTGGCGGTTCCGACCGTTCCGACCGTTTCGACTTCTAGTGAGGGTGGGATGGGTGAAGTAATAGGTTCGGAAGCAGGTGTATGTACGTGGCGAGTTTCAAATGTACTAGATTGTCCCCTGCTCTGACGGAGACGACTAACCAATCCGCTTAACGACTTTCTTTTTTGACCCTTCACACCGCCAGTGCGGTCGGAACAGTCGGAACGGTCGGAACAATGTTTCTTATCAATACCCTGCCCTGTTCCTACCGGCTCGATTGGCGTCGGAACGGTCGGAACAGAGGTGGCACATTGGACCATCATGCCGCCTTGCCTTGGACGGTTTCGCCCTCGATCGCGACAAAGACGGACGGCTTGACCACGTAGCAGCGGATTGAGCCGACATTGGGCAGGCGCACTCGTTTCGCTAGGTTCTTCCCATCACCAGCCGCCAAGTGCCCGGCTGCAGCCAGCGTCTTCGCAACCTCGGCAGGATCCGCCCCGCTGTCGGCGCACATCTTCTGCCACCCATCGCGGTCGATCAGGTATTCGTCGCCTTCGCCATCGCTGCTTGTCCGCCGCCACCCCGTGCGAGATTGGATCGGCCGGTCCGGGTGCCGTTCGATCCACCGCCCAGCCTGGCCGTGCTCCAATTGTAAGTCTAAGGCCACGAACCGGGCGGAGCCGTATTCGGACAGATAGGCGCGCACGGTGCGCACGTGCTGGCTTTCCTCCGTAGCCCCGGCACCGCCACGACGGCCGAGCCACCATCCCATTACAGTTCGGGCGGTCAATGTGGCTTCCCCGGCTTTCCACGGCAGAATGGTCCACTCCGTAGCCAACTCGCCAGCCAGCGCAATCAGTGCACAGCGGCGGGCAACCTCTTTGACCTGGGGATCAGCATCCGCCGGCAGATCGGCATATAGGGTCAGCCTCATCTCCTCGCTCGCCTGCTCGAGCGTTCCGTCGTTTTCCGCGAGGGTGTTCGTCAGCTCGATTAGGAACGGGCGGATGGCAACCCCGTAGTGCCCGACGAGCGCTTGCTGCAGAGCCGCCATCATCTCGAGCGACGACTTACAACCATGGAGATTGGGCCACATCTCGCGACCGTCGATCGGCACCGATGGCAACCGTACGTCGGCGCCGGCCGGCAGCGGGGTGGAGGTGTGCTTCGCCGCGATGGTGGCGATATCGACCTCGCCGCAGCTTTCGACCATCACCTGCCAAACCTTGCGCCGCTTCGACACGGCGTCCCGGTTCATGCGGCCTTTGCCACTCTCGTTTGCGAGCTGGTACACGGCGCCAACCACTTCGCGTGGTTCGGCCTGGTGGATTTCGTCCAAGGTCAGGAAGCCGTCGTTGGATTCCTCCGCCGCACCCTCCAGCGCATTCGCCGTCGACCGCCAGTCCCGCAGCGGACCATTTTTCCGGGGTGGGCCCCAGACAGAAACACCCATCCGCATTGCCAAGGTCTTGCCGGCCTTGGAGCGTCCGAAGAAATGGAAGCCGCCAGAAGACTCCCCGAGAGGCTTGAGCAGCGGCCCGGCAAACGCCATGCAAATGGAAAATGCCGCGACGGGATTGCCGGCAGCCTTGGCCGCGACATTCGCTTGCCAGCTTTCCAGTGTGCCAGCCTGCTTCGTCTTGATCGTGGCGTTCTCGGGCTGAGAGCGAAGCACAACGGCCTCCGCCGGATCGCCAATGACTTCGCCGTCGACAAGCACGTAAGCAGCCTGGCCGTCGTCTGGGGCAGCCCATCCAGGCGCATCAGCCAGCGCCACACGGGAGCCGGATTTTACGCCAGCTAATGCAGCGCGCAGGTGCGCCTTCGCTGCCGCATCGGTGGTAACGCTCAAGCCCTTGTCCATCAGCACGGCCTCCAGCTCACCCTGTTGGGTTGCCAAAAGCCTGTTCGGCATGGCCCACGGATGCCAGCGACCATCCGCATCTTGCCACCGTAGATATTTGCTCCAGCCCTCTCCGGACCCGTCACGCCCCTCGCCTAAAACCTCTATTGGGCCGCATAGAAATACTGGGCCGGCATCGCTGCCGCTATCGGCATAGAGCCCATCCGCGCACGGTAGAATACCAAGAGGCCAGCGGGTTTCGCCCCTCTCTGGCGCTGGCCTAGCCCGGTGTTCCGCTTCGGCGGCGGCCCGACGCTTTGCCTTCTCTGCTCCAATGGCAGCGTCTAGGTCTGTTACGCCCATCAGCAAAGCTTGGGCGGCAAACTTTCGCTCCCGAGCGTAATCCTCCCGGGACAAGCGGCTGAGGCGGTCAACCTCTGCAGCCACATCTTCCGCCGACATGGACGCCTTTTGCTGCCGCTGTCGCTCTGCCCTTACCGCCGCATCGAGTTCGCGAAGACCCAAGGAAAGCGCCTTGGCGGCATCCTTTCGAGCTCGGCCGTAATCGATATCAGAGAGGCCAGCGAGCCGACGTACGTCCTCTGCAATCTCCTCGTCTGACGCACTGGTACCTTGATCCGGCTGGCCATCGCCGGCTTCCACCAGCGGTGCGGTGTCCAGCATCTCCCGCAAGGTGGCATCGGTCACACCTTCCGGCAGATCGGCATCCGCAAGATCCCACTTCGCCGGCCATACTCCGACCGGCACGGCTACGACACGAACGGATGCCGCGCCGGCTTCCTGCGCCAGGTCCGCCACCAGCCTCGCGAACCCAAGGCCGGGTTCGTCCGCATCCGGCCAGACCACGACATGCCGACCCGCGAGGGCTGACCAGTCGGACTTTGCCGGTGCCTTCGCGCCGTTCATGGCGGCGACGCCAACCACATCTGCGAACCGCGCCTCTGCGGCGTGCACCTTCTTTTCGCCCTCTACCAACACGACTAGCGCGTCAGGTTGAGCCGCGAGGCGGTCCAGGCCGTACAGGGCACGCGGCTCCGGCGGCGCTTTCGCGTGCCACTGGATTTTGTCGAGCCGGTTGCCAGCCTTCGTCGTCCAAATCCGATGCCCATAAGTGTAGGGCATGAATTCTTTTGCCAGCTTGCCCTCCGCATCGGTGTGATTGAACCGCGCGACGGCGAACAGCGCCGACCCGGCCGCGTCCCGATAAACCCAGCGAGCAACCGCTGCGCCGTACTTCGGGTGCCGCATGGTCGCCAACTCTGGCGGCTCGCTGGGGGCCGGCATCTGTGGCTCCCACACCTCGGGTGCGGCCTTAGGCTTGGGCGGTCTGCTGCCGCCGATCGGTGCGAAGGGATCGGCGTCACCTCCGGGTGTCGCGTCACTCATGGGCGCCCTCCAGGGCAATTCCGACCATTGCGGCCACACGCCGGGCTGCCTCCGGTTGGGGAAGATCAAATAGGAAGGCCGCAAGGCTGATGGCGTCGCCGCCCTTCTGGCCGGTGGCGAAATCCGCCCATTTGCCAGTGAGCAGATTGATGGAGAACGAGCCGGGTTCTCTGTCACCGCGCTTCGGGTTGCGCGCTTGTGCCTCGTTGCCGACGCGCTTGGCGTCGGGCAACCAGCGGTAGACGATCTCCGATAGATTGTTCAGCGCCGCCGTGGCGATCATCTCGTAATTCGGAGTGCCGGCCGCGATCTTGCGGATGGCGGCCCACTGCTTTGGGGTCGGCTCATAACGTCGGATGCGCATATCGGCGACGAAGCTGGTTTCCCAAGCATTCAGCTTTTGGCGTGCGCACGCGTCCAGCAAGCCGCATAACTCGGGCGAGGTGTTGGCGTAAGAGAAAGCAGCCGATAGGCTCATGCTGACCCCGCCGCACCGTGTGCCCGCGCTAGGATTGCCCGCTTGGCCGCATCTCGCAGATCAGATCGATCCGAGATCACGAGCACGACGCCACCGGCCCGGATGCTCGCGGCCATTTCGTCCAGTAGGTCGTCGGCGATTGGTGCAATCTCGCCACTGATCGCGGCGAAGCTATGGGCAAGCCGACCCATCATTTCGCCTGGGTCGCTAGGGGTGCCCATACCCACCAACGAGCGAAACGGGCACCGTGCCCACGCCTCGCCCCACGTCGCCGGGATCGGCGGATGCTTCGGCTTGCTCTGCCGGCGCTGGGACCGGTTCAAGCGTGACCGCCAGCAGGGTGCGTAATCCTGCCCATATGCAAGGTCGGCCAGATTTTCCGCAGTCCCTCGATCGCCTTGGCCTGCACAGTCGTGGGTTCGGTCGCGCACTTGCCGCAGATCGCCAAGCCAAGCGCCTGCACCGGGCTATCACAGGCCGGCATCGCCATTGCCAGATTGAACCGCCCATTGATGCGAAGGGGCTGCGGACAGACCGCGCACAACATCGGCGAGTGCCGCGGCGCACCCTCGATGTGCGCGAGCGTCTGCATGATCATTTGCGCGACCTGCACAATCGCCGGGTCGCCAGACAGCGCAGTCAGGATTGCCTCGGGTATCTCGTGCTGCATGACAACGACAATTTCCAGCGCGCCCGCGGCCTGCCGGGTGACAGCTTCGACCCCGTCCTGCAGCGCGTCCTTGCTGCCGAACGCGCTCACGCGTGCCCCGCGACGTCAGGCCCATCACTGTCAGGCAGGATGCCGAGTAGACCGTCGCGCACGTCGATTTCAGGCCCAGGATGCCGGGACAAGATGACGATGGCTTGGCCGCTTTCGACCAGCGTGACAGCAGCGTCGCGAATGCCCTGCGGCACGTCCGACCATGTGGCATCAACCCGAAGGAGCCAGACCCAGGCGACCGGAGCTAAGCCGCGAGCGCAGACCATGCCCCTGCCCTCGCAAACGTCGATCAGATCCTGCGTCAGGTCGCCGGACGATCCATCCATCGCAACGCCGTCGCCGCTGTAGATGCGGCCGGGAAAGCCGGTCATGCCCCTTTCCCAGCGGCAGCGTCGACCGAGGCAAGCAGACCGCGGAGACGAGAGGCAACGTAACCTGCCTGGTCGACCCCGGTTGCTTCGCCGAAATCACTGACTGCTTCACCGTAGGCACCTTGGATAGCGTCTGCAGCGAGCGCATGAAGATGCTCGGCAACGCTGATCAGCTCGCGCCGCACCCAGGCATCGTGGATCGATTCCGCGTAGTTGCGGATGTCGACCCTGCCTAAACCGTGCTGGGTCTCAAGATCGCGGAGATAGCGAGCTCCCCCAACCTCATCCAGGATGTCTGTTCCGTCGAACTCGGCGCGGAGCAACGCCGCATCGACCGTAATTCCGGCTTCCACGATCCTGCAGATGGCCGCGTAAATTACGCCGTTGATCGGGTCGGAAAACCTGGCCGGAGCCAAGAGCGGCGCCACAACTGCTAGCTTGGCATTGTCTAGAAGTATCGCGCCCAGCAACACCTGCTCGGCTTGCTGGTTGCTGGGCATGCCCGCCGCCGGAACTGAGTGACCGTTGTCATTGATCATCATGCCAGCCCCCGCATCTCAGCAGCCAATCGGCTCAGCCTCTCGGCTGCGCCGTGATGGCCGTGGCTGAGCTCAACGTCGGCCTGGAGATCCAAATGGCGGGCGATGGTGCGCTGCATGTCGGGCAGCGTGCCGTCACGGCCTAGCGGCGAACTAATCGAGCTGCACTGTGGACGGTAAATGCCGGCAATTCCGGCGCGATGAATATAGGCCACGACACGTTCCCCTTTGGAACGGCGGGCACGGAAAGCTTGCAGAAAGGGCCGAAGCGGCTATGTTAAGGGCGTCCGTCGGCAAACTGACACCCCATAGCTTTGTAAGTGCTCAGCCCTCTACCAGCTTCGCGTGCGACCGCGAGTTGGTGGGGTGCTGGCTTACGCCGCGACGGGAATAGCGGGAGCGGCCACAGCCTTGCGGGTGGGCTTGGCTGGGGCGGCAGGAGCCGCAGCCTTCATGCCCAACGCCGTAGCGATGATCGGCAAATCCGCATCATCGACTGACCAACGCCCGTCGAAATCGGCCGGAATGCGCCCTTCAACAGCTGCGTCGTAGATGACCCGGTACTTCGGTCCAGGCTGACCGGTATACTCGGCGAGCTTACGCGGGAGATGCGGCAGACCAATTCGCGCCATGGTGGCGAGTCCTTACGGTTACGGGTTGACGAACCCGCGACCCGCGCGCCACCGAACGGGAAGCCGATTGCTTGCTCCCTTCCTTGGTGGCAGACTGCGCTTGTGAGGCTACAGCCGGTGCGAGTGCGGGATAGGCACGCGTTGCAGGCACGTCAGACAGGAGGTCACCGCAGCTGGCAGGCTCGGTGGCCTTTGTCGTTTCAGGCGTAGCATCGTCCACGGCGCTGGCAGGCGCCGGGTCGGCCATAGGCGGCAAGCCGAAGTCGTCAGTCTTCTTGGCCAGAGATGCAAAGGCCATGATCTCGTCCCGGCCTATGATGACCTGCGTCCGGGCAAGCTTGTTACGAGGCGTGACCGGGAGGGTAATTCCCGGCAACATCTCCTCATCATCTACGGTGTAGGTGTCGATTTCGCTGTTGTGCGCCCTGTCCGCGCTGGGCCATGTCACTTCGGCCGACATCGGATGCCCAGGTGAGCCCAGGGTGATGCAGATGACCGGCCACTTGTGGGGCCGCTCCGTTGCAAAAAGACCGAGAACCTCTCCCACTGCAGACCCAACTAGGCCACACAGGTGGTCCACGAGCATAAAATCGTTCACCCCTTCTGTTTTCCGAAAGTAGCGGTCTGTTTCACGAAACTCGGTGGGCGGCATAAGCCCAAGAAGAGCATTGGCATTAGGCGGCAGAGGCCGCGTGACAGCCTCGCGTGTTGTCTCCTTTACCCAACGCAGTCGTCCGAACTCATAGGCAGCGCACGGTCCATCGTTAGGCTGGCCGCCACATAGAACGTAGGCCATCCAGAGATTAACCAGGTGCCGCAGCCCGACACTGCCGCGGTTGCCCTTGCCGAACTCGGGCCAGAGCCCCCGACCGTCTTCACGTAAAAGACGGGTAAAGTACTTGCCCGAGACCACGGTCGTGCCCAGCAAGGCGCTCATTTCGCTTACAGCTTCGGCCGGGCTCAGCAATGCAGGGCACTCCCTTCACTTCTGTCCAACGTAGATCCGCCGGGCATGCGGAAGCAAGAAGAAATGCAAGGAGTGCACTACTTTTCGTTGCCCGCTTCCTCTCCCTCGCCTATCGTGCCTGATAATTGCGTCTATCAGGCACAACTATGCGAGCTCCATTCCCGATTTTGACCGTGGTCGCTGCGCTCACGTTTCCTGGCGCAGTGTATGCCGCAGATCGCCGCGCTGCGTTCTGCGACTATTCAGACTTGGCGACGACATCGTACGCCCAAGGCGCTTGTGTGATGCATGACTTGCCGTCTGTCGGCGGTAAGGCATCCTATGCCGTGACATGGCCGTTAGGCGTTACCTCGCCCGCCAACTTGCGGTTGGTAGTAATTGTGGATGGCCAAGGCGAGGGGGCAAGTCAGACACTAGTGCTTGATGGTCAGCCAGCTCGAGGCTTTGAAATGTCGCGTGGCCGATATCTTATCGTCAACCGAACCTTGGAGCGGGCGTTGGTGATAGAAGCCCACTGACAAAATGCCGGACATCGCTCTTCTGCCCAGCCAAGGCACTGCTTTAGCGAACCTGGAGCAGCACGCTCATGCTGCCCGCGGTGCGTACGCCAGCAACACCGAGCGCGCCCTGCGCGCCGACGTAGCCACCTTCACCGGCTGGTGCTCCGACGCGGGGCTGGCATCTCTCCCGGCCGAACCTGGCACAGTTGCCACGTTCGTGGACGCGATGGGAGGTGTGAAGGCGCCCGCCACCGTCCGACGCTACGTCAGCAGCATTGCCACCTTCCACCGAGCGGCGCGTCTCCCAAACCCCACGGCTGACGAGGTGGTGCGGCTGGCCCTCCGTAGATTACATCGCCTTAGAGGTCGTGCCCAAATTCAGGCGACCGCCCTCACCCGCAACCTGGTAGAGCGCATGCTCGAGGCGGCCGGGTCTGGCCTACGCGCGCAGCGAAACCGTGCCCTGCTGGCCATGGCGTACGACACCCTGGCCCGGCGCTCGGAGCTGGTGGCCCTTGATCTCGCTGACCTGGAGGACGCCACCGATCACGGGACGATCACTATCAGGCGGTCAAAGACGGACCAGGAGGGCATGGGCCAGGTGCGCTATGTCGCCCCAGACAGCATGCGCGAGGTCAGGGCATGGCTGATTGCAGCAGGTCACGACGATGGGCCCTTGTTTCGCGCCGTCAGCAAGTCCGATGTGATCGGCGGCCCACTCGACCCCGGCGACGTGGCCCGGGTGTTCAAGGCGATGGCACGCGGGGCCGGTATCAATCCAGAGATGGTCGCCGGGATCAGCGGCCATAGCAGCCGGGTCGGTGCCGCACAGGACCAAGTGCGGTTCGGGGTGGAGTTGCCGGCTGTGATGCAGGCCGGCGGATGGAAGTCGCCGGCGATGGTAGCGCGCTACTCTGCCAAGATCGAGGCTCGACGCGGTGGCGCCGCCAAGCTGGCGATGCTGCAGAACAGGGGTTGATACTTTCTGTGGTGCAAGAGACCGTGGGCGCACCAGATTGGCCAATACCAGCCGTTAGGTTCACGCCTGGCCGAACGAGAGTGGCTGGCCTACCTCCAGGGGTGATCTTCCAACCATGAACTGCCCGCGCACCTTAGTCTTGTTGGCAACGCTAGTGGCCGTCGGATGTGAGCACATCCATCCTGTGCCGATCATCGACCTGCAGGGTGTTGATCAGGTTAAATACAACCGCGACCTAGCGGATTGCTACAAAGAGCAAGGTGTCTTTGTGACGGACCAGATGCTTCCAAAGTGCGTTGGGCGAAAAGGCTACAAGGTCATTGGCCTCAGCGGAACCTAAGGCCAAGGTGTCACGTCACCGCCGGGGGTTAAACGGTTGCAGGGCTGTTAGGGGTAGGAGGAAAGAATGCCGGTTGCGACCGACGTTGAGGTATGTGGTCGGGATGGCGTTTGGCGGATTTTGTCAGTCATTATCGCCCGATGGGTGGGATGCCCCCGCTCTGTCGAGTACACAGGACTTCGACCACACCCGGTTCAGGTGCGGTAATGCCTCAGCGCCGCCCGCCTCAATACCCGCTGCCACAAGGGTTGGTATGGCGCCACTTTGAAGCCGATATGGCCGCCGACCAACCGCTAGCCGAGTGGGCTTATCAAACTCCGTCCAATCGGCTGGGCTTGCCCGCCAGCACACTCTCATCTCTGCCGCAAGCTGATCAGGATGAGGTTGTGCGGTCGTGGTTCCTGGCGAACTACGAGCCTCTGGGACCGGGTCCGTGGCTCGCGTGGGATACACCTGGAGCAGGATGGGACTCCGGGGCGAAGTGGGCACCAGAAACATGGCCCGCATCAGCCATCATAGACGACGAATTCGGCTCCCTGCTTCCAGACGACGTGCGCGCCTCGCTAGCGGCTGAGTTACACGTCCGGTCGACAGCATGGCAGCTGATCCCGGGCCAAGTCTCATCCGCCGTGCTGGACGTATCCCAGGCCACGATCGCGGATCTGCCTTCAATCGCCGAAGAATTGCTCGCTCGATTGGAACGAGTTGAGCGTTTATTGCAGGCTGGCGACGAGGCCCGGCATGGCATTGGCGGCAATAGAGGCCCTGCCCTCGTAGAAGGTAGCAATTCCAGTTGCAGAGGCAAAACAGGCCCTCAAGGAAGGCGCTGCCGGCGCACCAAAGGCAACTGCGGCGTTGTCCGCGCTCAAAGCCGCACTCCCCGATGTAGCCGAAGGGGCAAAGCGAGAGATCGGAAGATACTTGGTTCAAGCGGTGATAGCCGCCGTTCCGGTTGTAGCCGCCTGGGTGCTCAGCGAGATGCACCGCATCATTCCGTTGTTGGAGCGGTGGATTGTCCTGGTGCAGGCGATTAAATGACATTGCTTATCAGTGTCACTTCCTAGACCTTTGGCTCAATACGCGGAGCAGAGACCGCAACGTTGGGCTTCTTTCGGAACACCTTCCGCCCGAGCCAGACCACAGGAAGCACAAGAATAAACCCAGCCTTTTTGAGGAGTACAAGCACGCCAGCAGCCGCAGCCACCTGGACAAGCTTTACTCCCATTATCCCGGCAACGAGGCCGGCAATGCCGTACTCCGCTGCTTTGTCGGTTCCCGCTACATAGTCCTCGTAGCGTGATCCAGGCATGAACTGTGCGCGGCAGCAAGAACAAGAAGGCTTGGAACCGCGGCGCTGGCATTTGCTGCATTATCCACATACGTAATTCTCTCAACGCCAAGCCGTCCAAGCTTGATGGCAACTGCATTCAGTCCGCGCTCGCCGGTATCGCTGTGATCCAACAGCACCCAAGAAACGGTATGTGTTTCCTGGTTCAGGGTTGGCTGTTGGACCCATCCATTGACATGTAAAGGCGAGATTCCTCGATTGACCCGGTTGGCATTTGCCGTTTCGGTCTGGCTGATTAGCTGATTAAGAAATTCCGCCGGGTCGACGCGTGCCCAATCGTCCAGCTTTACGTAGCCGGTCGGTATGTAGCTTAGGATAGCCTCGGATCCGGCCGCAAAATTCGCAAAATAACCTTCTACGCCGTCAGTTGAGTTCCCCAGGACCTCTTGCACGCGAACGGCTTGCTGGCCGACCACCGCTTGGTATGAGGGAAGGTTCGTCACCATCGAATTGGACGTAAGTAGCCTTGTCCCCGTAGCTGGGGTCCACTCCATAGCTCTAATTTCAGCTTTGGTTTGGTCGTTCAATTGCGCAAAGGCGTGCGGCACTTGCAGCACCAAGCCGTATAGGAACGCACTTACCAGCAGCGTCTTCATCACGTCACTGCCCCAATCTTTGTTACGATGGTGGCCCTACTAGGTCGGGTAGAGTCAACATATTCCCACTCCGGCAGCCTGGAGCATAAAAGGGGGACGAGAAGACCGAGTGAAGTTATAGCGCCCTAGACAACGTTGCCAGTCGGCAGTGCCTGGAACCGGTCACCCAAGCCAGCAAGGGCGGCATTACCCATGGTATCGGGAATGATCTGGGTGACGACGATACCAACGGGCAAGGCGGCCAGCGCGGCTCGGTGAAGGTTCGCGGCGATGTCGCCCGGTGCTCCAGGCCCGATTTTGTATGCCCACCCCTCCTTGTCCGGCCTCCGCGCGATGTGCCGCTCCAGGGAGGCAGCGGAGGTGTGTACGGCGCCGTCTGAGAGGCGCAAGTAGTTCAGGTACTGGGGCAGCATGGTGCTGAGCTTTGCCATGTCCTTCCAATTAATGCGCGGCTTCCTGCCCATGGCCTGGATGGCGGTCTGAAGCTTGCCAAGCATGGCCGGATCGCCCCCAAGCTGCTGCTCCGATATGAAGTTTGCCTGCCCTCGTCTGCTGTGTTCCCAATCATCCTTGAGCATCCGGATAACCTCGTCCGGTTTGTCGAGTAGGGCGGCGGCGCACAGTGAATCCTCCACGATGGTACGTACCAGAACGCGCGCGGGCGATACCATCCCTCGTTCGGACAATAGGACGATCGCCTGAAAGGAACTGGATGTTCGCAACAACAGCCGGACGGCAACGGATACCTGCGACCAGTTGTTTTCCGTGGTGACGCTCATGGCGCGATCTGCGGTTGCCACTAAAGCGGCGTTTAGGTCATAGGCTAGATCGAACCAGGCGCGGTTGGCGGCGCGAACGTTGTGAATGCCTCGTTTGGACCAGCGGCTTAAAAAGCCAGCTTCTTTGAACGTCTCCTGCATCTTCATTTCTGGTTATCCAATCGCGCGTAGCGCTATGTGAACAAAAGCAGATTCAAAGCGTCTCGGTGTGGATTTCGGCTTGTTTGGCCAGCGCGCTGTCACGCAGGAACTCCCGCACAACCTCGCGGGCTACTAGGTCGACGCAATCCTTGGCGGTGTAGTCGGTGATGCCGGCCGTGCGGTAAGCGTCTTCCACATTGGCCGACAATCACGCGATGATGTCCGCCATGTGGGTCATGTCGTATGACCGATACCGGCTGACCTGGCCAGCCTCGTGCGGCCGGATGGTGGAAATCCATGCAGATGCCGGCGCGCTACTCCGAGCGGCTGGAGGCCAAGCGCGGGGTGGTGGCGCAGTTGCAGCACAAGCTGAACCAGGGGCGTGGGTGCGGGGGATAGTGGAATAGTAACCAAGAGGCAAGTCAACGGACTCACGCGGCTCGACGACGATTGGACTGACGCCGCTGCTGAAGCAAAGTCCTTCGAGGCTCGCGAGCGTTGTCTACCTAATCACATAACATCTGTTTACAAATCGTTGCGAGGTCGTAAGCTACTCCGAAATTACGGGGGAAACGATCATGTTCCGTTTAGGTGCGTGGACCTTCTGCCTAATGATCATTATAGGCCAATCTCAGGCCCAGGAATGCGTCGACATCGCCAAGGTTATGGCGGTAAACATCGTCCAGTCTCAGAACAGCGACCAACAACAAGCGATAACGCAGTCTCAACTATGCACAGCAGACTATAGCTCGGCATCTGAGTCGGAAAAGGCAAGTATAAATGCGTCATACGAGCTTTTCAGCGGTGGTGCATCTGCTAGCGACGACAAAATTGAAAGCATGCAGAGTTCCCGTTGCGAAGGGCATTATGGACTGTACTGGTCAAGTAGAGTTTCGTCTCTAAATGCGTCAACTATATCTTCATTAGGTGCCTCTGTAGTTCAAGCGTGTTTCGAACACAGATCATTCAAACTATCCGGTCTTGCCACAAATTCTGCAGCGCTAACAGCGACGTTTGTTAATGCAAATACTAGTCCCGTCACGATAAGTGTCGCGTCGGTTCAACCGAGTGAAGCTGCGACTTGTACGGCTGGGTTGAACGGTAGCAATACCCCTTTAACAGCCGTTCAAGGTAAAAAACTTCTTCAAAATGAGACGCTTACTCTTTCCTGCGTCCGCACACCACAGAAAGTTCCGGGAGAATCTGACAGGCAGCACTTTTTAGGCGGACTTATCACGGTGGCAACTAACACAGATGCAGCTACGGTTCCGTTATTTGATTACTACCAGCCTGCCATCAATCATGACGAAGCGGACTCATTTGAAAAAACTCTGTCTTCGTTGAAGGATACCCAAAGCACCGACGAAGCGGCTGTAAACAATCTCAAGACATCATTGGATGGCGTGAAGGCTGAAAGCCGTATGTCTATAATCAAACCTCCTATACAAAACGGGACCAAGTCTTGCTCGGAGTGGTGTTCGGTCAGCGGCGCGCAGGCGTGTGTCGGTGCATTAGTAACTGCAGGGCCACGGAATGGTCAGTGGATAAACTGTGGCGATGTGGGAGATTTTGTAAGTGGCACGACTGGTGGCGTTAGCCACGAGCAGTGCTCTTGCCTTACAACCAATTAAACCACCTAGCATTCTATTCAACTGATCATCTGTGGTGACGAATAGCCGCAATCCGTTGTCGACTGCGGGCGGCTGTGGATCAACATCGACAGGCTAAACGCGAAGTTACTTGGCGAGCATATGTCCGACCCTTTTGTCGGGGTCGGACATGCACCGGCATGGACCCGTTAAGCAAGGCAACCCGTTGGCTCACCCCGATGAAAGCGGCGAGCGTGAGCAGTGGCTCTAGGGCTGGCATGATCCCGACCAGGCCGAGCCGGAGGAGTTGGGGTTGCGTGAGGCTGTTTCGGTTAGCTGGCCTGCAAGCCCGGCAGAAGGACGCCTGCTATTCTAACGTCCATCCAGCCGGCATGGGCGCAAGAGGCGTGGACCCATCCGGTGTGCCTTCTTTACCCGTAGCCAGTTGCATCGCCACCAAAACGTAGGCGCCGGAGATGGTCACCAAGTCTACGATCTGCTGATCGCTCATTACCTGCTTGGCGCGGGCGAACGTCGCATCGGATAGTTCGTGCTTCGTGGAAAGTTCGACGCACGTGTCGTACACGGCAGCTTCATCCGGTTGCATGCCATTCGGACGCCGTCCCTCTCGCAGATCCGCAGCTACACCCTCGGAAAGCCCAGCTTTGATTGCGAGAGGATAGTGCGCCTTCCACTCAACCTGAGACGTCCATATCCGGGATTGTATCAGGATGGCGAATTCGTTGAGCCGGTGCGGAACGGAGGTGTTGAACCGAAGATAGTCGAACAACGCGACCAAGCGCTGTGCCATGGCCGGACTGCGTAGCATGACATTGTAGGGGCCCTGGATTCCAAGGCTGGAAACCTTGAGCACCTCGTCCGCGACTTGGTGCTGCTCCGGCGTGAGCTCTTCGACGGTCAATTGCTTAAACCGTTTCGCTTCGACGGCCCCGAGCACGATCGTTGGCGCCAGCAGCAGCCCGCAAAGGCCAAGCATCTTTGCCTTGAATGCGGCCATGTCGTTTTTCCCTATTGCTGCCCTGTAGCCGGGCGTTGTTGCGCTGAACTAGATCATCGTCCTTCACGCTAGCCAAGTGATCTTTGTTGGATCTCCTGTGATCGCTGCCTCAGCCAAGGCAGGTCGTGAGCCGGTCAGACCCTACTAGGCGCCTCCGACTCGGGGCGCGCAGGCGCTGAGGGCCGACGCGACGTTATCCACAACCCGACCACGGACTTTACCGACACCCTCCACGGACTTTTGCGACGCGACTCGTGGTTATCCCACGGACTTTTGCGACGAATCTAATAGCTTGAATCTAATACCCCTTCGAATAGCCCTGTCGGTAAAGTCCGTGTTGCGAAAGCAGACCGAACCCGTTCATGAGTGCGTATGGGTGAGGTGCACAATCTGATCCTCCGCCACGGCGCCGAGACTGCTCGGGCGATGGTGGAAAGTAAGGCAGGCCGTCAAGCGGTCGATGCCGCAGCAGCCTTGCTTGCGGAGGAGGAGACGCGGCTCGGCATTACTCACGCAGGGTTCGCCATGACGTCCCTGCCCCATCGCCGCATCGAGGACCCTCTTTGGACTCGGCAGGGCAACCGGACCAAGCTCCTGGTGGAGTCAGGACGAACAGGGGATGGCGGCTGGATCGGCGTACCCTATGGCAGCGTCGCACGACTGATCCTGCTCTATCTGCAGACAGAGGCCATTCGGACCAACAACCCAGAAGTTGAGCTAGGTCGGTCTATGCGCAGCTGGATGACCCGGATGTCGCTGGCCAGTGGCGGTCGCAACTACCAACTCGTAGCCGAACAGGCGCGCCGGATCTCTGCCTGCCGCCTCACGTTTCTGACCGACCTCACGGGCGGCGCAGAACACCGGCACAACGGCGCCTTTGTCCAAGATGCGATCTCACTCGCCGGGATCGCTGATACCTCCCAACCGTCCCTCTGGCAGGACAAAGTGAGGCTCGACAACGGGTTCTGGAAGTCGCTGCAGAGCCACCCTGTGCCGGTCCGTGAAGAAGCCATCAGAGCCATCGGGCCGCGGTCCATGGCGATCGACGTCTATGTCTGGCTGGCCTATCGCCTGCACTCGCTGATCAAGACCACCCCGGTGAGCTGGCCGGCCGTCCACGCCCAGTTCGGCGCTGGGTTCAAAGCTATCCGCCAGATGAAACCGGTGTTCGTGGATGCGCTGAACCTAGCGATGGCGGTCTATCCTGAAGCCCGGGTGGATATTGAAGCCGACGGACTGGCGCTCCATCCGTCATCACCGGCTGTGCCGAAGACTGAGGCTCGACGCCTGGGGATCGGGTGATTCGGACTTTACCGACACCCGCGATGCACTTCACGGTAGCGATCGTCCAGGCTAAAGCGGGGTAGACGTGACAGAACAAGTTTTCGTCTTCGTCGACACGAACGTAGCCATGCACTTCAAGCGAGCCGACCAGATCGATTGGGCCACCTTGACGGGGTCTTCAACCGTTACCCTTGTTATCGCTCCCGTGTTGATCACGGAACTAGAAGAGCAGAAAGTCAAAAATGACTCTCGCAAATTGAGGCAGCGAGCAGCAGAGCAAGTCCGTTGGTTAGACACTTTGCTGGATCACGACCAGCCTCACCTTCTCAGGGAGGGCTTATTCTTCATATCTATAGACCATGAACCGCTGTTGGATTTTCCGGAGCACAGACTTTCTCTTTTTGTCGCGGACGACAGGCTCATCGCCAGCGCGCTTGAGTTTGCTGCCGAGTGGCCGAAAACCAAAACGTACATTGCATCCGGCGATATTGGTCTGAAAAACAAACTTCGGAGCCGCCACTCCCTTGCTCATTTGTCGCCGTCTGAAAACGACAGACTGAACGAGGAAGCCGACCCCATCGAAAAGGAGTTGCAAACTCTCCGACGAGATAATCTGGCGTGGAAGAACCGCATTCCGAAGTTAGGGCTAATTCATGTGGAAAGAGATCAAAACGAATCCTACGTGGTAGGTATTAGTGATCCTCTGGCTTCTCTTAAGCCTATATCTAAGATCAAGGCAGAATATCCCCTCGTTTCAACCGGTTCTCAGGACACACTGGAGATTATGCGTTCTATTGCCGGATACAATCTAATAAGAACAAAAGCTGATGCTGAAAGACACAATCAAGCAACTCAGGAATTTTACCAGAGTTGGGAGAACTACCTAGATTTATATGCCGATTGGAAGACCCGCTGGCAGCTGGGTTTTAATGCAAAGCTAGCTGTCGCTAATACGGGAACTGTGCCTGCCACTCAGCTTGATATTGAGATTGTCTTCCCAAACGGAATACGGCCCTATAATATTAGCCGTCTTCCTCGACCGCCAGAAGAACCAAAACCACCGCCGCAATGGCTTCACGAATTCGGTGGTTTTGGAGGTAATCTGCTTGCACTTGATCCTTCAGTGTATATGCCGAGACTAGACCGGGACGGAGTGGCGCGTTTCAAAAAAGGCGAAGGTCTTGTAACATCGAATGCCTCTTTTCTTAAGCATGGACATCGGTGTGTGATCGACGATATTTGGCTGTCGTTTAGCTCAGAAGCTTTGGCGAAGACATTCCAGGCTGAATACGTTATCACTTCCGCTGAAAATCCTGATCCAGTGGAGGACAAAATACTATTTAAGGTGCAGGTAAAAGATGAGCGTTAATGGTGCCACCCGGGCCTGCCAGGCTCCTGGCGTTTGGCAAGTAAGAGAATGGTAGAAGGCGCCGAACGAAAGTTGGCTATAGGCCGTTCTATTCTGCCATTATGTCGTGACCTCGTCTCGTAAGCCTGTTGCTACGGGCCTGCCCGCCAAATTCGCCCGACGATTGGATAACCTCAATCGAGTGTTGGCATTACCCGGCGCATGTAGGAGTCGAACAGCGGCACAGTAAATGCCGTATCGCCATGCTGCGGCGAGTAGATCATCCCTTTCTTGATAAGGCTGCTCCGAACCGGACCGACGGTCTGCGTACGCACGCCAAGTGTTTGGGCGATATCCCCTGACCGTGCGGCTCCTGGTCCAAACTCGGCCAATGCGCGCATGTAACGCCGCTCCCCGGGGGTGCATCGATCAAACCGAACCCGAAAAAAAGCGGCGTCTAGCGCTTTGATTGCGATCGGGGTGGCTCGGATTACGTCATCGTAAGTGATCGTGCCGCCCTCAGCAGCGTTCCAAGAATCATGCGACCATTGCTGGATGAAGTAGGCGTAGCGTTCGCTAACGCGTAAAATTTCGTCCACAGCGTCGTCGTCAATACGTTCGCCTTCATCATGGACCGGCTTGCGCACCGCAGCTGCTGCGTCGGGCTCAGGTAGCGCCCCGATGTCAGGAAAACGGAAAAGACGCTCGCTGTACGACTTTGACTCACCTGCCAGACCAACAATTTGCGGCAACCCTGCCCCGATCAGGATTACGGGCAGACTCACCTGGCTCATTCGGTGCATGGACATGATCAACGCAGAAAACTCGGGTGCTGACAGATATTGCATTTCGTCGATCAGCACTGCGAATGGCTTGCCTGCGGCGCGAGCTGCCAAGCCCACCGCTTCGAACAGCGCCGGTAGATCCGCTTCCAAGTCTCCGCTATCGGCCACTCCGACTTCTGCGGGAACGGACAGTCCTAATTCTACGTCCTGAAACTTGACGGTCACGCCATCCATAAAGCCTCGTAGCACCCGCAGGCCGCGCCTAGCCTGCTCCTTGGCGCCTTCTACTAAACTGAGCGCCTGCAACGCGTTTCGCAGCCCTGGCGCAAGCAGGGCGGCCAACGTTTTACCCTCGTGCGCTTCCACTAGGAGTGTCCGATAGGCGTGCGCGTCGGCCATTGACTGCGCCCGAACCAACAGCACTGTTTTGCCCACTCCACGAAGGCCTACCATGATGGAACTTCGTTCAGGCTTGGCGAGCGCAATCCTTTGCAGCGCCACGTCCAACTCACCCAGTACATCTTTCCTCCCAGCTAACTCGGGGGGCGGCGACCCTGCACCGGGGGCAAACGGGTTTCTAACAGGGTCCATATTGAGAGACTAGGAAGTTTATACTCTCCTAGCAAGATTTCGCTAGGACACGATAAACTCGGTAGTAATGCGTTTGGCGCTCGGTTTGTTGACGGCGTCAATAGCCACACTCCGGCCCAGTCAGCGGCACCCGCCGCCCTGGCCTATCCTCCGCCAGCACCACGGCGATCGGACCTCGCCCGCACGTGACGCATTTGAGGCGCCCAATAACCTGCCCCACCGTGCAGCCCGGATAGTGCTGCAACAGCCGGTTCACGCGGTGTAGCGGCCAGTCGGACAACTGCCGGGCTGGCACTCGAGCTCGAGACGCCATCCGTGGAAGCTCCCTAGTGGTGACTGCAGGACGTCTGATCGGATCTTTCCTGGCGAACGGTTGTGGGCCATCGCCGACTGTCATCGCTTGGGTGCAGTTCCAGGCATGGGCAGCGACGGCCTGCGCATGAGCACGAACCCGCTCCGCTCCAAGTAGGCGAGTTGGATCGCAGATACCAGGCCAGGATCGATCGTCTTATGAGGCTTGCCCGTCAGGCCGAACCGCATGCTGTAGTTGAGAGCGAAGAGGGAGTCCTCCCGTGTCGCCGGGGTGAGCGTGTCGTGGTTCCACGATCCAGGTGCCGTCATCGCCACACCACCACGCCGCCACGGCCGATACACACGTAATCGCGCGGTGTATGGGCTATGCAAGCTGATCCGGTCTGCCCGCCAATGTAGTAGGCGCGCCGGTGCACCAAGTGGCTCGCGCTGGTCTGGAAGAAGGCGCTCATCGGCGAGGCTGCTTGGGCAGGAAGGCCCAGCAAGACCATGAGGGAGGCGACGGAGAGCAAGGTATAGCGCATAGCTCGGAACGTAAGGTGAATCTGCTTTCCGAGTCGAGGAGCTTTTCTGCTTCCGTTCTCACGTGAGTCCGCTTCGGACGAGTCCGACACCTTGACGTTCAGGGGCGATGCCGATGCACCACGAGGCCGTGTGCCGCGTTGCTGGGGTAGGCTCAGGGGAGGGCCTTGCCCATGCACATGCAAATGCCCGATCCGATCACACCGCCGTCGCCCCCGATGCCGGGCGAGCCGCTACCAGGTGATGACCTTCCGCCGCTACCTGTCGGTGAGCCGCCGAGCGATCTGCCGCCAGAGCCGGCGCCAATGCAGATGCACAGAGCGTAGGCAGGCTGCTTTTCAAACCTGGTCATGAAGTCCACTGCCCCGGTTTCACGGTCTACCCCGCCGGCCACTTAGTTCGTTCATGATCCGCTTGAGGTGGGCCATCGCCTTATCCGGGTCGTAGGGTGCCTTGGTGACGGCTGTGGGTCCGGCCAGGGCTGGCAGGGCCGCTGCCGAAGTAATCTCCTGCGGACGCCAGTCCTTCGGGAGGCGTGAGGGTGGCTTGCTGCGCCTTGTGCGTGGTAATGCCGCCTCGGCTTCACCAACCTCTACGAGATCGCGGCAGACCGTCTGCCAAGCCTTGGATGCGGCACGGGTGGACGGCTCCAGGCCGCCGCGGGCGATTACCCCATGGCGGACCATCTCCTCGCAGAGAAGCGGCCACGTTGTACGGCCCGCCTCCATCATCTCTTTGATGGCGCGGTGATGCGCCCGCAGCCAATTGTAGATCGGACCCCTCCCCCGGAAGAGCGTGATCCGGCGGCGGCGCAGGAGTGGGGGTTTTGCAACTTCGTTCATAGAGCTAGCTTGATGGCCCGCTCAGCGAATGGGCGCGTCTATCGGCGACGCTGGCGCGGCTTTTTCTGGCCCCGCACCGCCGTCGTGCCGCCTAGGCGCCGCCCTTCTGCCGCTTGTGTGCCGCCGTTGGGTTGAGCCGTATGCACCAATGCACCCTTGGTGCTTTTTTCGCGGCTCGTTTTTACGTCACGGCGCGGTTACCGGTTTGGATCGGCGGAGCCCTGCACCGCTGGTGCACTGGTCCATGCTTCGGCATGAGGTGCGGCGGCGGGTTCAGCGGCAAAGCTCTCTTGCCCGCTCGATCTGGCAATCGGACCAGCCCTGGCGCGCTCGGTGCCGTGCTGATCGGCCTGGTGATCCATTTCCGGCCGGTGATGCCAAGCTGGCTGCCGGCCTCGATCACCTCAGCCGCCTATGCCCTGGAGCGGCTGCATCCCTGACTTGGCGGTCTCGCCTCAACATGAGAACGAACGAGATTCTCTGATAATCTGTGAGATTCCCTACGCAAAGACCGGTTCTCGTTCGTTCGCACACAGTAGCATAGGTTTGCTACTGAGTTGGATGGAGGATTAGGCATTGTGGGACCACAATGCGCTCTTACTCGCCTCCCGGCTTGAGGGAGGAAGTGCAGAGCAGTCGGGATGGCCGAACGCATGCCGATGATCCTGGAGCCGGAAGCCTTGGCCGGATGCCAAGGCGCAGACAGCAGCGGCCGCGGACCTGATGCGCCCGGGCGGTGAGGGCGTGCTGCGGCTCTGACCGGTGTCCGGGCGGTCAACAGCGTGCGGAACAACGGCGCCGATTTGCTCGACCGGGAGGACGATCCGAATGCCACCAGCCGCCTAGCAACGCCTCGGAGGGAGCGAACCAGGCGTAGTCAGGCTACCAGCGCGATCTGCTCCGCGACAGTAGCCAACCGCCGCCGGATAGCCTCGAGTTGGTAGCCGTCCGACACGCGAGGTGCGCAGAACGGCCCAGGCTCAGGCGCGTCGGGGTAGAGCGCGGCGTATTCCGCGGCATTGCGGAACATCCCACGGCTGTCGTCGTCCAAGAAGCTTTCGGATTGCGCGCCTTCCGCCAGAATGA
This sequence comes from uncultured Acetobacteraceae bacterium, assembly GCA_964242215.1. Taxonomy (GTDB): domain Bacteria; phylum Pseudomonadota; class Alphaproteobacteria; order Acetobacterales; family Acetobacteraceae; genus LMUY01. The sequence goes on from CAXTCJ010000031.1 coordinate 26,613, forward strand.
CACCATGCCGAGCGAGTTCAATGTGGACGTAGTCAATCCGCTTGCGATGTTGCTCCTGAACGATGCTCATGCCGTTCACCAGGCAAGCGGCTGGCACCAGAACGCCATCGAGGAACATCGCATGGCTTGGTGATACCAGTAGGTCCCGCCGCGGCAATCCCCCGCCCAAGGCCCCAGCCCTGATGCGCACGGGCAGCAGATGCTTTTTCCCGGCCAAGAACCGTCCGGCATAACTACGCCGACCAATCCAGTGAATTGCTTCCGCGGCACCGGACCCGGTGATCACTTCGTCGCCGATCGCGAGTTCGTCCACCGGCACGTCGCCGCACACTGTGGAGATCCGCGTGCCAGCGGCGTAACAGGCAATCTGCAGGCCGGTCCCCCCGGTGCCGTCGTCGATTAGCCGGAACGACCGAAATGAGGCGCCGGCGAGCAGTAAGGTCTCGGTCAGGCTTCCCTCCGAGACGGTCACGGTGTTGCCCTGGACCTGGGGCGCCGCTGTGCCGACATAGCCGAGCCCAGCTAGGTCGATCAGGTCACCCGGTGCAAAGCCCGAAATCGTGTTGCCCAAGCCAGTCGTGCTATCAATCTGCAGCACGCCCGCAGACGTGGCGAAATTGATGCTGGCACTTCCGCCGCTTCCGACACTCGCCAATTCAAACGTGCCACCACTGATCACGACCATGCCGCTGAATGAGTCCAGTGTACCCGCCAAGGCCAGGGTGCCAGGCCCAGACTGCACGACCGTCATGCTTCCAACCAAGTTGCCGGCGAAGTTGCTGGTGACGTCTACCTCCTCCGAGTAGACGAGTGTGCCGCCCGCGCCGGACACCGTCCCGCCCGCAATTACCACCGCGTTCGAGGCCACGCCGCCGGTAATCATGCCCAGAAGGCCGCCCGACATGACATCGGTTCTAACGGCCGTGCCGGAGAAGATCTCCTGCACCGCGCCGCTTTCCACTAGGGTGCCGGTTGCAGTGCCGCCATCCACGAATTCGCTGGGGTGTCCGTACGGCGATGCACTGCTCAAGACAATTGTCCCGGTCGTGCTGCCGCCAAAATCGACGTCGAGCTCACCGGCTCGGATCACTGTGCCAATGGCGAACGCGGCGGTGAGGACGGTCGAAATGTCGTCGTTGAGGTTCGCGCCGTAGGTGGTCGAGATCACACCGGACACGACCATCGCGCCGCCGCCAACGGTTGTCCCGACCGCTAAACCGCCGCTGATGACGAGCGTATTTGTCCCGACACCGCTCACGTAGCTGTTTGAGATGGTGCCGCCGGAAAGCACCGTCGCTCCATCAAATCCATCAACCACAGCGCTCGTGGCGGTGCCGCCGGCAGACACAATTAACGAACCGCCGCTCTGGACGGTGGTGCCCAACGCCAAACCACCGTACGAGACAGTCTGCGAGGCACCGTTATAGACGGTAGTCTGCCGGCCGGTTCCAAGGATCGTTTCGGAGCCGAGGACCGTCGTGCTCACCACCGTCCCGCCGCTCAGGATGTCCAACGTGCCGCCGGATAACACCGTCATGCTGCTGCTGGTCTGCCCCGAACTAACCGACTCCGTTTCCCCAAAAACAACGACATAACCCGGCATTCGTGACACTTCCCAATTCGGAGACGCTCATTCAGTCTAAAAGTAGCTGAGCGATAGCACCATTGTGGATGCTGATGTCTGCTCGGATATCAGAATAGGTAATTCCCGCTGCGCAGGTTCACCGGCAGCCACACGGTGGGGGTGGACCCTCTTCTTGGCAGGTCACAACCGAGCGATGATACCAGTGTAGCCGGGAGCGACCTTCTGAGCGTGGCCAGCGCCTTCCCCGCCGGCGCTGAGTCCACCACTCCAGATCACCCGCCAAGCGACCGTAGACACCCGCAGCAGGTGCTGGCGTGTTCCGGGCCATGTCCGATCGCTCCGCCCGCATCGTCTACGCCCCACCACCTGGAAAGCGCCCTGCCCCGCGTCAGGCGGCCCTTGTGGTCGACAAGCGGTCCCAGGCTGCCCCAGAGCTCCCTACAGCGGCACTGACGTCCTCCACGGCCATCAACGCCTTCCTCGGGCTGCTGCAGGTCTGGAAGCTGGCCCCAGCCCGTGGCTGGCGGATGCTGACTGGGCTTGGCTACCGAGCCGGGTCGCTCACGCCGGACCAGATCGCCCGGGTGCAGCACTTGGTGGCGATCGACGCCGGTATGCGCACGATCAAGGGCGACGCCGTTGGCGATTGGATGGTGGCCGGCAACGGCTCGGCCGTCACGTCAGGGGCGTCGCCGGTGGACTTCCTGACCCGGGCTGGAACGGCGGGCTACGCGTCGTTGGCGCGGCAGGTAGGTATTGGGTAAGGATGTAGACGTATGCCTGATCTTCCTCGCCTGATGACCGTAGAAGCGGTGGCCGACAAACTAAATGTGCACGCAGAGACGATACGCCGGCTGATCCGAACCGGGCTGCATCAGGATTGCCCCCGAACACCTTGACGCCTACCTGGAGAGCATTTTGTGTCCAGTTCGCAAAAACGCGCACGAAGGTGAGCCTCTCTACGCCGGAGTGGCTCTCGCTGAACAGGCGCGGCGTGCTCGCCGCATCCAGCGGGCGCTAAGTCATGGGAGCGGATCGGCATAGGAGGGGAACTGGACGTTTACCGTCTCCGAGGCGAGGCCGCCACGAGACGGTGGCCGAGCACGTACGCCGGGCCAACATGTTTCGCGGGCACGCCGGGGCGGATTTCCTGTGACTGTGCGCGTTACGTCGCCTTAGAGGCAGATGCCTTACAGCTTCAAGGCATAAGCAACCAGTAGGAGAGAACAATGCCAGAAGTTAAGACGCCCAAGGAATGGAACAAGGAAATCCCGCACCTTAACTTGACCGATGAGCCGCTCAACGAGGCCGCCCAAGAACAAGACGACAAGGACAATCTTGAGCATTTGCAGGAGCGGGAAGAGGCCGAACAGGAATGGATAGACCGGACAAGTTAATCGTCGCGACCCCGTGGCAGGTAGCGCGCCAGGTCAGCGCGCATTGGGGAGTCTGGACTCGACAAACGCCATTTTTCGCGCTCACCCTCGTGATGCCGTAGCCTTAGGACGTTGTAACGGCGATAGCCGTTCCGGCGTTGGACGCAGGGTCAAGCGACGCCCGTATGTTGGGACTTGGCGGCCTTGGAGGCGGTCTGGTGTGGGGAAATCCAGCTAGGGTTACGGCGCCCCTCTTCCCTGGCCCGTCGACTCTGCCGCAGAGTCCGGCGCCGACCAATCCCGCAACGCTTCCAGCACCGCCGGGAATTGCGCGCAGGCCCAGAGCAGTCGCACCACGGGGCCAGGGATAACAACCTCCCCCAGCGCCCAGCGCCGGGACGTGCGAGCATCCACCCCCACCAAACGGGCAGCGCCCCCCTGAGACAGCCCCAGGCGGGCGATAACATCGCGGTATTCGGTCGAGTTCATGAGGGTTCTCCTAGGAGGGCAAGGTGGCTCAGATTGAGCCACCCCGCCGCCCGGTCTATGCGGCTTTAAGGGCGGCCATGCGCTCCGTCAGGTGCCACAGCGCGCGGTTGATCTTCACGTCGGCGTCTATGCCCTTCACCTCGCGACTGGTAGCCCGGCGCACCTGGTTGCCGTCTCTTCTGGCGCCGGTCAGGCCGCCGCGGATGGCGTTCTCCTGAATGCGGTTGAACGTGCGCCACAGATCGTTGCCCACGTCATCGCGGCGACGCGGGGCAAGCAACTGCTGCGGCGCGATCGGCGTGGCCACCTCGCCCTCGGCATCGGCGAAGCGGACGATATGCGCGGCCTCGGCCATGACTTGCGCCTCGTCCTGGTTCAGCGTCACGCCGGCCCAAGCGTCGGCGCGGTCAAGCGTCAGGCGGGATTGCTCAATCACGGCGAAGCTGCCTTCGATCACTTGGCCCAGCACGTCGCCCTTGTGCGGGATGCGAATGTCGGTGGCGCCGTCCTCCATCACGATCATGCTGTTGGTGCAGATCGACCGGAACACGCCGGACATGGTGCGGTAGCTGGCCGTGCCGTCGTGTGCGTTCATCAGCACGACTTCCGGCGCCACGCCGCCGAGCTGCTGGCGGGCCGCGTAGTCGGGATGCTGGAATCGGATCATGTGCTTGGTAAACTCGGCCTTGCCCTCGGTGCGGCTGCGGCCCTGGATGGCGCGGACCGGCACGAAGCCTTGCGCCCGCAGTCCGTCGACAACCTCAAACGTCGGGATGAAGGTGAACTTGTCGGAGCGGCTTTCGTGGCGATCGGTGGCGAAAATGGACGGGGCGACGCGGTGCAGGTCCGCATCCGTCATTGGAGCGCCAGCCGTGAAGCTGGAGTGGCCACCGAACCGCAAACCTCTGGAAACGTAAGACATTTTGTAGGCCCTCATTGGCCGGGCTTGATCGCCCTGGCAAAGAGAACCTAGGGCATTACGCCCTGCTCTGCAACAGATATTCCGATACTTTGATATCAAAAAACCAAACAATCTAGATGCGTTGGTTATCGGCTTACATGAAAAGAAATCTGGCTAGCGTCGTCTGCGGCGACGGATGACGCGTATCTCATCAACCCGAGCCGCAATGAACATCCAGAGCGGGACGATGACCATAAGCAACGCGGCGGCAGTGAGTGGCCCATCAAGCTTCCCGCGCGTTTTATGAGCAACAAAGACTGCAAGGAAAACACCCGCAAAAAACACGGCGAGACGAAGAATGCCCCTCATGCCGGTTTCGGCTTTGGAATTGTCATCCGCCAAGCCCTGCCCGTTTGATATCAAAACACCACGCCATCAAACCATCATGGTTTCTTGCGAGCAGGTTGCTCGTCGGTGGCGATGGCCGGCTTGCCTCGCTTGCGAAAGGCATCATCCACCGCTTCCACCAGGATCTGATGGACCGTCGTTTCCTCATCCATCGCCATCACCTTGAGCTGCCGCCATGCCGCGACCGACAGCCGTAATGTCTGGCCCTTTCGGTTGTCAGGCTTCGGTACAGCGGTGCTATCCGGCTGCGGCACCGGAGCCGCTGGCGCTAAAGCAACGCCGGGTTTGGTCGCCGCAAAGTCGCTTAGGGTTGCCCGCTTGCTCATAGCCGTTCCTTCACCCAAGCCCAGACTTGGCGCAGCTCTGCAGCAGCCTTTCCGTCCGGTTCAAACTCGGTCACAGCCCGGCCATCTATGAGAGCGTGGGACAGTGCTGCGCGCTGCGTCACCGACACCGGCAGCACCGGCAGCCCGTAGCCGGCCAGCCCTGCCCTGGCCTCTGCGGTCAACGTCGCCTCGCGATCGTTCCTCCCCGGCGGGCAACTGTTCAGCACGATCCCGGCCGGGCGCTTGGCAGCCTGCACCACGTCGACCGTCGCTTTGATCGCCCGCAGATCCAGGATGGACGGTCGGGTTGGGATCAGGGCCAGATCAGCCAGCCGGGCAACGTCCAGTGTATCCTGCTCAACACTGGGGCGGGTATCCACCACCACCAAGTCGACGCCATCCGCCCGGGCTGCCTTGATCGCGGCGCCAAGCCGGGCAGGTTCGGCCTCGATCAGTTCTGGCGTGTCAGCTTTGCGAGCGCGCCACCAGCCGGCGGCCGATCGCTGGGGATCGCAGTCAATCAACACCGTCCGCAGGCCAGTCGCCTGCGCGATGACGGCGAGGTGCAACGTCAACGTGGTTTTGCCGGATCCGCCCTTTTGCGAGAGGACAGCAAGAACCTTGGTAGGTTGGCGCTTTGCTATCAAAATAGTTCGCTATCATGCTGCAAAGGTATCAGCCCGGCTTGGAGACTGCGATTGCCCGCCGTCCGCGATGCCGTCGCTACAAAGTCATGGGGCAGGGGGCACCCTGTAGTCCGGCGAGTGTTCCGGGCATGGATGGCGTCCGCCATAACCCGGCGTAGGGCGTCCGCTGTTGACCCGTCGCCCAGGTCGCAACTCAGCGCGTCACCGAATACCGGCTCGCGCGCCAGGTCGCCGTCTGGCCCAGTACGGTCGACGCCGCAACTCGCATCCCGGCTGACGCTGCAGGAGCCAATAGACCACCACCAGCCTGGTAACTTCGCCTCGAACTCGCGAATGGTGCGGGCGAGATCGTCCACGTCTTCGGGCTGCCAATGCAGGTCACTCACCCCTTCGGCTTCCGCATCCGAACACCAGCGATATCGAACACCTACCCGCCCATCCGCTTCAGCAGCACGCCTACCACCTTCTCGACCAGCGCGTGCTCGTCCCGCTCGGCCGAGACGCGTTGCGCGAATTCGAACAGCGGCAGTGGGGCAGGGGCCATCGGCTGGTGGAACCTAGCACTTGGCCGGAACTGGCGACCGAACGCCAACAGCGGATCCACTGGCGGCGGCGCCACGGGCCGACGTTCTGCCCGGCTGATGCGCCATTCTGCCGGGGCTGGCTGGGTAACGGGCTTGGCTGCCTCCCTAGGCGCGGTGGCCGTCTGCACCGCCGCAATGGCCTCGGCCGGCGTCGTCTCAAACCACTCGTTCCTCACGCACGATCGCGCCAGCAGCCGGTGGGCCCGGCGCTCGATCGCATGCGCTTCGTGGAACGGCACGGCGACGGCGAGATGTAGGTGCAGATCGAAGGGAACGGCGGTTTGTAGCGTGGCCAGGCGCTGCTTGGGGTCGGTAGCGATGCCAACCTTCTGCAGACCCTGGCTCGGTCCGATGACGTAGATGTAGCGGTGGGGCGGAGGAGGGCGGCGGCTCACTTGGTTGGCTCCCGCATGCGAACCCCGGCACCACCACCATTCTCGGGGATGAACTCGATCCCGGCGGCCTCAAGGGCTGCGCGGATAGCTGAAAGATTGTTGGTCACAGGGACGCTCCGGCCAACCTCAAAGGCTTTCACGGTAGATAGGCCGACCCTCGCGGCATCGGCGAGCTGCTGTTGAGTCCAGTCAATCAGGCTTCGGGCGGCGCGACTCATCGCGGGCGTGATCTCAGGCATAGGGGAATGTTAGCTACCTTTTAGTGCGAGGGCAATCTTTTGGGTTGCACTCCCTTTTAAGGTTGACTACAACCTTTTTAGTTGCACTCGGAGCGCTGACGATGCCGACCTACCAGACCCGCAATCCTCTCGCCCGCACGAGCCCGCTCCGCTCCATCCCGCTGCTGCGCGTCGCTCCGGTCCGCATGTCCGACATGGACCTGGCTCGGTGGGAATTGGACCGCGCCAGTGTCGTGATCGATAGCCTGCAGCGCAGCTTCGATCATTCCCGCGAGTGCCTGGGCCGGGCAAATCGAGCACCCCGTGTCTGCCGCCGTCGCTTCCAGTCCCTGGCAATGAGCGGCTTGAACACCGCTCGGGCCCGCCTCCGCGCCGGGCTGAAGCGCGTCGCCGCCGCTCAGGCAGCGATTGCAGCGCTGCACGTGCAGCCGACGCTGGCGCTGGCAGCGTGATGACTGCTGAGCGCGACGCGGTCGAGTGGCTGCGCATGATGGCGCAGTACAGCCCGCTCACTGATTGCAAGCCGCACTTCACGCGCATCGCCGATGAACTCGAGGCGCTGCGGGCGGAAAAGGCAGCGCTGCACGAGGCTCTGGTTGCTGGCCGAAAGCTGGCAGCATGAGCACCCGACGCGACATGCTGGCTTTCACGGCCGGTGCGGTTGCCGTCCTGCATATTCCCAGGACGGAACAGGATCAGTCACTTAGACAGAGTTATCCACACCCTGACGCCGCCCTGCTCGCCCTCTGCGCCAAGCTCGATAAAATGCGGGCCGAGTGGCAGCGGCTGTATGACGCGACGTCGGACAAAGACGAACTGACCACGCCGGCCGATCACGTGTGGCAGGCCTACAGCGAGGACGTCTGGCCCCGCACGGCTCTCCAGCCGAAGGGCTGCACAACCCAGGACGTGCCGGCGCTGCTCCTGACCTATCGGGCAACCACGCTGGAGGCGCTACGCGCCAAGGCCGCCGCCATCCTCGCGATGGACGAGGCCGCTGGCTACCTGATGGATTGCCGCGACGACAGCCTGGAACTGTCATTGTCGCTGGTCCGCGATGTCGCTGGTTCCGCGCACCGGCAGCTTGGTGCCGCAGTCGCGATTACCCCAACCCCATTGCGTCCGGTCCCACCCGGGCCCTGACGCCTTCGGCGCCGGGCCGATCCCGGCAATTGCCCAGTAGGGCAGGGCGGCCAGACGGGTGTCTCACCACCCGCCAGGCCTGACCCAGAACAGGTGCATATCCACCATGTCCGAGGCTTCGAACACCCCTATCACAGGCGTCGGCGCTTTGCCCGGCGTTCCTGTCAAACCTAACCGCGTTGCCATTCGACCCGAGTGGTTCCCGAACGCGCCCGATCCCGACGCCTACGCGCTGGTGTTGAAAGGAACGTGCCTGGAGCCGAAATTGCGCGACGGCGAGATGGCGATCTGCTCGCCTGCGGCCTTGATCGAGCCTGGCCGTTTCGTCGCGCTCTGGCCGGCGGACGGCTCCCCACCAATTCTGAAGCGGCTGGTGATGGAACCGCTGGTGCCGGTCGGCACGAAGCTGCACCCGGACAGCGACGTGGTGCCGATCGTCGTGGTGGAAATGCTGAACCCGCCCAAGCAGCTGGTTATCCGCATCGACAAGCTGAAGGCGATGCACCGCGTGGTGGGCGTCTACCGCGAGGAGGAAATCGCGGACGCGCGAATCCCGGGTGAGAAAGGCGGTGCAGCATGAGCCGCAGCACCTTCCAGCGGGCACCAGACCCGCACTCCATCCCACCCACGTCCCTTGCCACCCGCCGGGATCTGTTCGGCACCATGGGCGCCATGCTGCTTCTGACCGCAGCCGAAGCGGGCCCGGCGAAGGCGGCGGAACTGGACGGCCAATTGCTCGGGCTCTGCGATGAAGCCGTAGCACTGCACGCCGAGAACGTCGCCGCCACGGACGCGATTGACGCGGCCGGTCTGCGCCTTTCTAGCGAGGAAGGCGCCGCTGCCTGGGAAGCGGTCTACGCCAGGTCAGCGACGTGGCACGATCTATGTGCCGAAATCGCGGCGCTGCCGGCCCGGACACCGGAGGGGCTGCGGGGTAAGGCGATCGTGCTGCGGCGGGTCGTGGCGCTTGAGGAGCCGCTGGTGGCCTCGCTCTGCCGAGATTTGCTTGGGAGGGCTGGCGCATGAACATGCCCCGCCACCCTTTGGCGCTGACTGCCACCCCTTGCGGTTTGCTGGCCGTCGCGGACGAGCGGCATACGCCAACCCACCTGCCGAACCCCGACGCTGTGCTGATTCGGATCTGTCAGCAGTTTGCCGAGGCCGAGCTTACGAGCTGGTATCGGTATTGCACGGCGCCTTTTCACTTAGCTGACAAGCAGGATCCACCACCAGAACACCTGCTTCGACACTGGATCGAGACGACCCCCGCCACGACACCGGAGGGTTGGCATGCCAAGGCGCTCGCCTGCATCGCCTGGAACCGGGAGATGTATGACGATCCCGAGGACGAGCGGGACGGTGGCACGACCCTGCTGGCCTCGCTGCTGCGCGACATGGTGGCTCCTGCTCGCAACGCGATCCTGGCCCGGTGCGAAGCCGCGCATGGGCCGCTGCCGGAAGGCTACACGCCCGACTGGCGATGGGTCGGGAGGGCCAGCGCATGAGCCGCGCAGAAGCCGAGGCGACCAACCGGGCGGTGTATTCCGTTCAGGTCATCGCACTCATTCTCAAAGGGCTGGGTGACGGCGAAACACCCGTTGACCCTGGAGTTGTGGAGTGGCTGGGCCAACAGCTGGAGGGGGCGCACGAGGCGATCGAAGGGACGGTTCACGCCGCCCGCGTTCGAGGTGCGGCATGAACCGGCGCAGGCTGTTCTCGGCCGCCATGGCAAGCGTGATGCTGCCTAGCGCCGCGATGGCTTCCAATGTCCGGACCTCGGACATTGGAAGCCATCGCGGACCTGATCACCGCGTGCAGCGAATACCTCCGCATCCAACGTGAGTTCGAGGCCTATTACGACACCCTGCCAGGCGACATTGAGGTAGGGGATCCGGGTCTTTCGATACTGAGCCAGGCACCCGTGCTGGTGGAGGTAATTGTCGCCTGGCGCGCTACCACCGCAGAGGGGCACCTCGCTCGCGCCCGCTGCATGGCTTTCTTCTATCTGCCCAGCAACTCCGCGTGCAGGGACAACCCAGAAGGCGCGGCGGAGGACCGTTTCGAGGCAGCGCTACTCCGCGACCTGGTGGCCATGGAAAGGGGCCCAGCATGAGCACCCGCCGGGACTTCTTCGCCTTCACGGCCGGCGCCGTGGTGGCAAAGACGGTGCTGCCGATTGCCGCCCGCGCTGAGCCGGTGCAGCACCTGGACGCTGAACTGATCGTGGTCTGCGCCGAGTTCGACGCCTGCGAGCGGCAGACCAACATCATCCACGGCACCGGCCCGGACTGCGTGGTGGACGATGACGAGGCGAATGTCGTGTCTGCCCCGATCTTCGCCCGCATGCACGTCCTCGTCGACCGTATGGGCGAGTTGCAGGCAACCACGCCCGCCGGCATCCAAGCCAGGGCGCATAGCCTCGCCTTGCATGGCGGGCACTTTGGCTACGACTTCGGCGCGCAGGATACGATAGTCGGTCAGCTGCTGACCTACCTGTTGCGGGACAGCGCGGCGCTGGGCGGGTCACCAGCAACGACCGTTGCGCTGGCGGCGTCACCCGATGCTGATTTGCTGGAGGTGTGCGCGGCCTTCGATGCGCTGGAACGGGCGTCTCTGGCCACGTTCCAGGGCCACGCCGCCGGCAGTCCAGAGGAGGAGGCAGCCGACGCGGAGCGCGAACGGCTGTCCGAGGCTCAGGAGCCGCTTGTGGATCGCATATGCGAGCTGCAGGCGATTACCAGGGAGGGTATGGCTGCCCGTGCCCACAGTTTGGCGTTGTGGGACGCCGAGTTGCTGAAGCCCGATCGGACTTACACCGGCGACAAGCTTACAGCGGCGATCGTGCGGGATCTCCTGGCGGGAAGGGCAGCGTTGGTGGCTGACGTGCTAGCGGTCGTAGCGAGGGCGGAGCCATGAGCGCCTCACCCGAGCAGACGTTCGTGGTGTTCCAGCAGGGCGCCGGGGGACTTTGCTGACGCCCGTCCGGTCAGCGTGCGGGCGCTGGGGTTGGCGGCGTGGGTGCCTGAGCCGGTGCGGGCGCCGGCCCGGGCTCCAGGTGGAAGGTGCCGAGCGGTCGTACTTCCTCCGCGAGATACGGCTTGAGGGCAGCCGCGATGGCGGCAATCTGAGCTGGGGTCATCGTCGCGGGTGTTGCCGGCGTTGCCGGCGTTGCCGGCCGCGCAGGCGCGGCGGCGACCTGTGCGCCTCCTTTGTTCGCCGCTGCAGCCGGCGTCGCCGCTGTCGCCTTGGGGGCCCCGGCCGCCCCTCCGGCCCCGGGAGCCGCGTTCGCCCCGCCCTGCGCGCTCGCAGCCGTTGGTGACGTGTACTTGCCGCAAACGTCGGTGTCGAAGCTGTGGAGGTCTATGTTGACGGTGTTGCCGCGCGTGAGCGTGTCGTTCTCGTTGTAGTTCGCGGCCGCGCTGAGATTGATGACCTTCACGGGGGCGGCGAGCGTCGCGGACACGCCATCACTGGCGGACGCCGTGTTGGAAATCTGGAACGAGACTCTGATCTCGCACGTCAGAAGTCCGAGTCGCATCGACTGGCCCGCGTCCATTGTCGCCCTGTAGTCCTTGAAGCCAACGGCAATGTCGTGAAGCGCCGCCTGCACGGTGACATCCTTATCTGCGGCGTTACGCATTGTGCTCGGCGCGCATCCCGAAGTGGCCGCCATGGCGAGGACCGCAGCGCATCCAATTGTCACCCGTATCGTCATGTCCGGCCGCTTCACCAAACGTTTTGTTGTGAAACGATATTCATTACGATTTAGTGATTGTGCAAGTCCTTAGTGGCCGGACGCTCGCCGCCGCCAGGGCAGCCCTGCTGTCGTCCGGCGGGGTCTTCGTCCCGGCCCGACCAGGGTGAGGGGGGCGCCGCTATGTTCCAGGTCTACCCGACGGCATGGGATGGGCGCGATCGTTCACCAGCGGGGCCGAGGCATGGAGCGCCGTGATCGACGGCACGAACAGCCCGTAAGCGTCGCCAGCGCCGGGCGGACATGGAGCGGGCAGATGGAAGGTGCGGCCCGTGTAACGCTTTTTCCAGGCCGTCAACAAACCATCCTGATTGCCACAGCGCACCTCGTCCCCCCGTTACTCCGGATTTGCGCAACACGTTTTCCAGCCCGGTGAAACACGTTTTCAAACGTGGCCACCGGGCCATGAAACACATATCCCGAAGCTGCTGGCGGTGCTCAGCGCGTGGGTGCGAGTACCTGCTCGGCTTGGGGCAAACAGTCCTCCAACGCGTCCAGGAGGCGGTTCGGAGAGGCGTCAACGGAAGCGCTCAACTCCCATTTCAGACATCCTGAATCGGAAACCGGCCGCCAGATCGCCTGTGAAAAGGTAACTTGATCCAAGGCCATCGCGATTTTTCGGATCACGTCCCAGACCTGCGGATGCTTGGTGTCTAGTCGAATGTAAGTCGACCACCGATCGGCTCCCCAGAAGCGCCTGAGACCCCGCTCGGCAGGAGGCAGCACGGCGGGTAGGGAGACAAGGAACGTGGCAAGGTCGACAAACCCTGGATCGTCAGCGGACATGATCTATCTCGTAGGCAACAGGACCGTCCTGGCATGGTGACCGCGGACGTATTGTCCCCAAAATCGAGGCCAACCGTCCAGTAGAGACACCCGCGCTTCGAGGCGTCCACAACTTTTTCGCCATCCGTGAAAGATTCTTCCCTGCCGATTGCAGGCGATCTGGGGGGACTATTGTGGATGGGCATCCCCGCCCGGGAGACGACACATGATTACCATCACCGACCGCGTGCATCACGCCAGCGCCGTGCTGGCCCTGCATTACGAAACCCGCTCCGGCGACGACGAGCGCGACCAAGCGATCGATATCATCAGCGACATTTTGCACCTGTGCGATGCCAGAGGGTGGGATGTCGCGCCGATCTTGGCCACGGCGAACATGCACCGCGACGCCGAAGTGGAAGAGGAGGCGATGACCCGGCGGCAGCATCACTGACCCGCTCTCTCTTGCCTGCGCCGGTGTGACCCTCGCGGTGGGCATCACGCCCCGAGGGAACGACACCATGACGCAACACGACCGGGCTCAACTTGCAGTGCTGATTTTGTGGAGCCACTACCGCCGCCGGTCCGGGCCGGAGGAGCAGGGCCAAATCATGGACGCGATCGCCGACATGCTCGTGCTGTGCGATCTGCGCGGATACGACGTCGCTGACATGCTGCGTGGCGCGGTGATCTGCAAACAGTATGAGCCACTCGGCCTCGATGAGGATGGGGAAGAAGACATCCCGCCTAGGCCAGGCTCGCGGCAATAAGGACTGACCTGAAACCGAGACCGGATCGGAGTTGCGGAAGTGCCACCCGATCCGGAATCGGAGTTCCAGCCCCACATGCAGCAGTAGAAACCATCACGCCGCCAGCGCCGCCTCGACCAACTTCGGCGCCCGCTTAGTCACGCATGCCAGCCGCCCAGCAACGGCGACACCGCCGCGCACACAGCGTTGATGTTGTCCTCGGTGATCGCGTGCAGCGAGATTGATGCGCCGGCATCAAGCATTTGTACGACATGGGGCAGTATGGCAGGCCAGACCACCAGCAACTCCGTCTCGGCTGGCATCATCCAAACGAGGCCAAGATCACGAAGCGGCTCATCACACGTCGGCCCGCAAATCAGCCGGGCAGATGGCCGCAGAGACAGGCAATCGATGTATGCCTCAGTCACCTGACCATCCACCATCAGCGGCTCGTATACGCCCCCGAGATGAGCGCCGGACTCATCGTAGATACCGTGGAGCCGCAGAGACGGCGGCAGTTCGATCACGGAGCACCTAGTCCCGACAGGGCGTTCACGGGGCCTGATGGCAAGGTTGGCACAGATGGGCGCCTTCGGGACCCGTCCGCCTGTCCAGCGCCCGCTGCGGCCCCTGTGAGGGTAGAACGACGCAGAGTGACTGCTAGGGCCTGCCCGACGTTGGGTGTCGTCTGCGGCGTCACGCGGGCCAGCAGCACGCGCGCCAGAGCGGGGTTGAGCATCGCCTCCTTCACCAGCCCGTCGACCGTGCTGATGTTCGCGGCCTTTAGGCTCGAAGCGACCTTCCCCGCCGTGTGCCCACACCGCCACCGATGCTGCCCCCCACCATCGCGCCCGGCACACCAAACAAGGCGCCGCCGGCCGAGCCGCCGATCGCCGCACCGGTCCCGCTGCCGAGCAGGGTTTCGATGCCGTGCTGACGGACATGGTCCAGCAGGGTGCCACCGACACTGGCACCGTTCATCGCCGCGGCGTTCTGCGTCGTTGGCGAGCCGCCACCGAGCACGTTCCCGCCGATAGACTGGTCTGACTTTTGAATATCGGCAGAGATGTCCCGCAACACCTGCATTTGCCCAGGGGTCATGACCTCGCCCAGTGCTGCACCCTTTTGGCGAACGAACTTCTGCAGCTGGGCGCCATACAGGTTCGTCGTGCCCGTCTGACCGGCCTGCTTGTCGCCCTGCATGTTGGTCAGGATATGCTCAACAACAGCGCGTTGAAGCCCGGCTCGAGCAGCCGGATCGTTTGATGTGGCCTGCGCAAGCTGGCGCATCTGTGACTGAGGGGTATTTGATCCAAGAATGGTGCCCACCTGGCGCACCGGATCGGCATCACCCAGGAACTTGCCTGCCGCTGAGGTCTGGAGGGCCTGCGTATTGGCGGTCTGAGCCGCCGTTGCACGGTCAAGGGTGTCCTGTGCCCCGGCAGCCGTGCCAAGGCGCTGTTGAAGGTCTGGAAGGGCGGACAGGGCCTCCGCGCGCTTAGACTGCCACGCGGCCAACTTGCTCGGATCCAGGGTTCCATCGGGGTTCTGGGCCGCGCGGCGCAAATCGAATGCGAGACCGCCCGCGAGCGTGTCAGCATCACCGCCAGCAGCAAGGTAAGAACGAACCCGCTCAGCCGAGCCCGCACCGCTCGTCAGCGCCGAGAGAACCTGACTGTCCGGCATCTTGAACTCGCCCGACCAGCGGCCGGGGGCGAGAACGGGCCCTACGCCGGGGGCGTTGGTGAATGTGGCGCTGCGGCCGGCGGTCGCTTGACGCGCCGCGGCATAGCGGGCCGCGGCGTCGGCATCGAATGGGGTTACAGGTTGTGCTTGGCCCGGTAGGCCCGAAGCTCCCGAAGCATTGCCAAATCCCCCGTCGCCTTCGCTTCCTGCTCCACCTCGGCCAGAAATGCTGAACGACGATGAGCCGGTCGCTCCGCCACCACCCGTTCCAGTAGCGAGCCCGGCTCCCATGTCTGCGACTGTGGCTGCTCTGACATCGCCCTTCAGACCAAGTGCCTGCAACTTAGCAAGCATAGTCTGTTCCGGCGTTATCGTTCCAGCCTGAACGGCGGCCGTGTCCGAAGCCGCCTTATCCGCCACCGCGCCATCCAATGCGCCGTGCACCCCATCAAGCACTTGAGACAACCGTCGCACCGTCTGATTGTCGCCGGCTTGCCGTGCTTGGCTGATGGCATCGGTGATCTGCGACCGATAGTCCTTCACGTCCGAAAACCGCATGGACTGCGGCGCATTGACCCCAAGGTTCAGGATATCGTTCTCAGGCCCGCTCAGCGGGCTGGCGAACTGCCCGTGTTGGCCAAGCACCTGTTGGGCCGCCGCCTGGATCGGGCTGGCATCCACGGTCAGCGTGCCGTCAGGATCGACCGCATTCCACAGGGAGGTTTCTCGGGCCTTGGCCGCTTGGTTCGCGGTATCCAACTGAGCGCGGAGCTGCTGGCCGTATTGCTGCTGGGCCGACGCGGCGTCGCTTCCTTGCGCGCCTCCACCAAGGCGATCCATTGCGGCATCCAGGCCGGAACGCGCCTGGTCAATCGCAGCCTGGTGTGTCGCATCAGATGTGGAGAGCTGCCGGCGGAACGCCGCTCCAACATCCGCGGGGTTCGCCGTATCTGGCGTCATGTTGTTCAGCGCCCCAACCCTGGCGGCATTCTGCTGGTTGCGCACGTCGATGAACGGTGCGGGCTCGCGCTGAGAGATACCGCGCTCCAGCGAGCCTAAACCTTGGTCGCCCGTCACCTGGTAGGTCGTCGCCGGAGACTGCGGCAACGTCGTAACCGTGGGTGTAGCCAAGGCATTGCGAACGGCATCAGGGTCGGATGCGGCTCCGGCGATTTTTGCTCCAGCAGCCTGCGCCTGAGCGTTCGTGGCCGCGAGCGCGTTACCAGCTGTGTCGGCGATCGGCACGCCCGCGGTATCCAGCAGCGGATTGCGGGGGCCTAGCCCCATGTTGGAACCCAGACTGGAGAGCGCGTTGCGTGTGGCCTGATATCCGGCGGCGGGAAGCGCGGCCAGCCCACCTCCGGCTAAGCCGCCCAGTGCTCCAGCAACCGGCTTCCACTGATCGGGAGCCGCGCTAGAGGCCAGTTGGCTGCCAATGCCTGACGCCGCCCCGGTGGCGACGTTACCTGGGGTAATAGCACCCAATCGCTCCACCACGGGGGCCACACGCGCCGCACTGGCCAACCCTGTCCCGATCAGCGCGGCACCGCCCGCTTCTGGCGCCAGCGCCATCGTGGCGCCTTCCGCACCGGCCCTGACGGCCTGCTGCATCGGCGTAGTCGCAGCGACGTCGTCGGGGTTGGCGCCGATGATACCGAAGGCTCGCTTTACGTCTGAGGCACCTCCGATCGCATCCGTCAGCGGAATGCTTGTCCCCGCAACGGCATTGATGCCTTGAACGGCGAGGTTCCTGATGCCGTTGCTGACCTCCATCGGGGCGCCCAGCAGGCCGGCAAGGCCTTGGTTGGCACCTGCTGCGGCGTTCAGGACGATGCCGTCCGGCTTGGACGGCGCGAAAGCTTGGGTGGATTGGGGGATCGCAACCGGCTTCGCAGGCGTAAGACCAAACTTCTCCGGCGCCCAGGGATCCTCATCACCCGCTGCTGGCGTCGCGATCACACTGGGTGGGAGGGCGGTCGGTTGAGCAGGGGTGAGGCCGAACGCGGCGGGATCCCAGGGATCGGCAAGTTGGGCCATCAGTTAGCCTCGCCCGCGGTGGCCAGAATCGCCAACACCGCCTGTTCGGCCGTGTCGAAAGACGCTGCCTCGGCGGGAGCGGCGGCCAGACCCGCGGCAACCGGATCGACCGGTCGTCGTGGCAGAGAAGGCGGCAGACACAGCGAGAACCGGTGATCGAAGATCGGGGCGGGCGCGGTGTCCATCATGCCCGCATAAATACCAGCATTGCCATGCCGGTTCAATAACGACTGTATTTAATCAAGCAAGTCGTTAGTCGGTATCCACAAGAAAGTTGTTATTACTTCCTTGTGCTTGTTTGGGTGCTTGCCAAGTCAGGCGAGAGCGGGCTATCCTATCGTGCTGCTTTTAGGTGGCCATAAGGACATGCCGGGCCCGCCAGAACCCGGAAACTGCCAACCCATGTCTGTCACGGTATTGATGACCTCGCATGCCAACTCCGTCACGCCACGCTGCAGGTGCTGCAGATAGGCGACGTCGACAGGGGCGGTGAACAGCCGATGCTTCTCTCCCAAGCCGGTTACGAAGAATGGAATGCTACGGCCATCGTCGTCCGGTTTCTTGTTCCATGATCCATGGCACAGAACGTTCCGGAGCTCAGCCGCTTCCTTGAGATGACCGAGCAACACATCCAAGTTTTGTATGGTGGCACCGCCGTGGTCGCGGACGGCTTTGCCATAGGTGTCGATCAGCCTGTTTAATGACTCGCTGAGCGCGCGCTCCAATGTCGGCAGCCATTTTTCATAGGCGGCATCGATCTCATCTTTCGGTATCTTACGCGTGCCGGTGTAGGCGAAGATCGCTTTACCCAGCACCTCCTCAAGGAAACCAAAGGTTCCAACCACACGGCCCAAACCTTCCCAGAAAGCGGGAGCGTGCAATTGAGTTGGGAAGTCGGGTGGCAGCCGGTCAAAGGCCACCAGACTCCTGTTCGGCTTCAGCACACGATTGATCCTTTCGTGAGCGGCTGATCTGATGTGCGTATCGTCAGCACTTGGCTGGCGAAATCGGCGTCGGTAACGTTGTGCATGACATGGCCTCCTAAGCGTAGGGTTCGTATGGACCGCCCGGACTTCTTCCCCCTTGTAACGGAAGAGCATGCCGCGGCTATTGGCTATGTAGCCCTTCGATGGTCCGAGGTGGAGGGCATAGTGGCAACGTTTCTTAGTGAGTTGCTAAACCTGAATTTCGTTGTCGGCGACTGCCTGACGGCAGAACTTCCTGCTTTGACATTACTAAATCTTGTTACTGTTATGATTAGTCTTACAGCAAACCCACAGTGGATAGCATCATGGCGTAAACTGGAACTAGAGTATGAACGCATTCGACCACTGAGAAACGACGCAATCCATGGAGAGTGGCATTCTACACCCCAAGGACATGTCGCATTTCGTAAAAGCGCTAAGCGGAAACTGCATCTCCGCGCAGAATGGATCAGCGACAAAACGCTCAATACGCTGTCAGATGATTGCCTTGGATTATTCGAAGATATTCTGAAATTCATAAGCGTTGTTTGTAATGGCCCAAAAGGCGAAACTGGGCCAGATCTGCTCAGGCTTCCGATACCGCCTGGGTCAAATCAAGCTCCTACGCCTGCCAAGCCAAAGAAAGTGCCGCGCCCTCCAAAGCTATCGGCGGCCCAGAAGCGGAAAGCGCGGGAGATTGACGGGGGTTGACGTCTTGCTGAAAGGGCCTCCGGTATTGGCCAACTCGCCAAAGAACAGGTCTCCTGGCCCCGATCAGATTTTGCCTGGAAACAGGGCCACAAACAGGGCCGCTGCGGCGGCGATGAAGGACAACCCAGCCACCAAAAGGCCCATCAGGACCCAAAGCTGGGAGCGGTTGATGACGTACCATCCGCTGTCGTTGAGCTTCCAGATCGTGGTTTTCTCCGAGAAGGGCGGGATGCTGGTGGTGGACTTGAGCTTGCCTGTTGGAATGGCATTGGCAAGCGGCTCAATCCACCCCCGCATGTAGCAGGTGCTCAGGTCGGCCGTTGTGGTCGCGTCCTCTTCTACGGCCTTCTCAACCATCCAGACATTGCCAGGTTGCAATACCAACGCTACTCGCTGCCTTGACAGACGGCGAAGCAAAAGTCGGATGCGCCGCTCTCGGCTCAAGTCGTTCCAGATCATCACTCTTGGATGGCTTACCGACCCAGGCTCGGTCAATCGGGTTTGATGGGGGAAAGCCTAGGCCGCAGACCAGATGGACTGCGTGATCTGAGACAGATGCATTATATCTCCCTCCTGCACCTACGCATTCCCTCCGAAAGCTCAATTAAGGCGGTTGAGCGCTGGGCGGCGCTGGTAGGCGAGGCTAAGGCAAATCGGTGGTGTCACCTAGTTCGGCGTTGGATGGTCCACACCGCCAAACAGTCCGCGCCACTCGACGCCCATCTCAAATCAGGGGAGCTTTGCCTCATACCGAAAACCCCTCTAAAATCGCCTTCGCCAAGTGGCCGAAATCTGGGCCTTTCCAGGCCTTCGAAAACACATACGGAAACCAGTTGTTTTCCGTGTGCCAGGCCCCAGCTCACGCGGCCCGGGCCGGCGCCCCCACAACTGCGTCCCGAACGCGCATGATGGTCTGGCGGCTGGTGCCGTGCCGCCTCGCCAGTTCCGCCACGCTGGTGCCTTCTGCAAGCGCGGCCAGCACCGCGTCCCGCTGGTCAGCACCCAAGGTCGATGGGCGCCCGAACACCGCGCCTCCAGCCTTGGCCCGCTTGAGGCCAGACTGCGTACGTTCAATCAGCAGATCACGCTCGAACTGCGCCATGGAGTTGATGACGCCCATGATCATCCTTCCGGCGGGGCTGGTCAGATCGACACCGCCAAGGGCCAGGCAATGCACCCGGACGCCCATCTCCTCCAGGCGGTAGACCGTACCGGCAACGTCGATCGCGTTGCGGCCGAGCCGGTCTAGCTTGGTGACGATCAGAA
>CAXTCJ010000032.1:0-45569 GCA_964242215.1 uncultured Acetobacteraceae bacterium
GACGTGGAGGTGATGAGCTACGCCGTCTCCGTCGCGACCGAGACCACCGTCCGGGCCGAGCCGGCGCCGCCGACCCGCCCGGTTGAGCAACCCCGTTCGCAGCAGGTGCGCGATCCCGTCAGCGGGCAGGTGACCGCCTGGCCGGTGCACGACCGCGCCGCGATGCCGCCCGGCACGACGGTGCACGGCCCGGCGATCATCGCGGAGGACGAGACGTCCACGCTGGTGGGTGCCGCTTGGTCGGCGGCGATCAACGAGCATGGCTTGATCGTGATGACCCGATCGTCCTCTCCCTCTCCCCTTGCGGAAGAGGGCCGGGGTGAAGGGTGACGCGCAACACGTAAACCGAGTGTGGACCACCCCTCCCCTTCACAGCCATTCCACAAGCTCGCGCTTGCGGAACCTTTGGCTGTTCCGCCCAACCCTCTCCCACAAGGGGAGAGGGCTTTTTAGACCGCAACGGCTCGGAGTAGCGCGATGACCCCGCTCACCTACGGCATCCTCTGGAACCGCCTCATCGCCGTGGTTGAGGAGCAGGCGCAGACCATGATCCGCACCGCCTTCTCCACCACCGTGCGCGAGTCGGGGGACTTGTCCGCCGGTGTGTTCGACCTGCAGGGCCGCATGCTGGCGCAGGCCGTCACGGGCACGCCGGGGCACGTGAACTCGATGATGGAGAGCGTCGGCCACTTCCTGCGCCGCTTCCCCGCCGCGACCATGCAGCCCGGCGACCACTACATCACCAACGACCCGTGGCTCGGCACCGGGCATCTGCACGATCTCACCGTCGTCTCCCCGGCGTTCCACGGCGGGAAAATGGTCGGTCTGTTCGCCAACACCGCGCACGTGATCGACGTCGGCGGTCTGGGCATGGGGCCGGAGGGACGGTCGGTGTTCGAGGAGGGGATGTACATCCCGATCGTCAAATGCTTCGACCGCGGCGTGCCGAACGAGACGTTCTTCGACATCCTGCGCGCCGGCACGCGCCTTCCGGTGGAGCTGGAGGGCGACGTCTATTCGCTGTGCGCCTGCAACGACGCAGGCATCCGCCGGCTGGACGAGATGATGACCGAGTTCGCCATGGACGGGTTGGACGACCTGGCCGGGCACATCTTCGACGCCAGCCGCCGGGCCACCATCGCCGCCATCGCCGCCCTGCCGCCAGGCGTCTACCGGTCGGAAATCGGCAGCGATGGCTACGAGGCGCCCGTGCAGCTGCAGGCCACGATGACGGTGGCAGCGGACAATATCACGGTGAACTTCGCCGGCACGTCGGGCCTGTCGACCCGCGGCATCAACGTGCCCGCCGCCTACACGCGCGCCTACACGGCGTTCGGCATCAAGGTCGTGGTGGCGCCGGACATCCCGAACAACACGGCCTCGCTCGAGCCGTTCCGCTGCATCATCCCCGAGGGCTGCATCCTCAACGCCCCGCGTCCCTACGCCGTCGCCGTCCGCCACGTGATCGGCCACCTGCTGCCGGACCTGGTGATGGGCTGCCTTCACGGCGCGGTGCCGGACCGGGTGGCGGCCGAGGGTGCGTCGTGCCTGTGGAACCCACCTCTGCGCGGCGGCGGCTCCGTGTCCGGCCAGTCCCGCCCGAACCGGGCCGTCCTGCCGGACTTCGAGGTGATCACCTTCAACAGCGGCGGCACCGGCGCGCGCCCCACGCTGGACGGGCTGGACGCAACCGCCTTCCCCTCGGGCGTGCGCACCATGCCGGTGGAGGCAACCGAGTCAATCGCCCCCATCGTAATCTGGCGCAAGGAGCTGCGGCCCGGTAGCGGCGGCACCGGCCGTAGCCGGGGCGGGCTGGGGCAGATCATGGAAATCGCCGGCCGCGACGACCTGGAATTTGCCTGCAACGCAATTTTCGACCGTGTAGCCAATGCGCCACGCGGCCGCGACGGCGGCGGCGACGGCGCGCCCGGCCGGGTGACGCTGAAATCGGGTGCGACGCTGCGCACCAAAGGCTTCCAGATCATCCCCGACGGCGAGCGCCTGATCCTGGAACTGCCGGGTGGCGGCGGCATGGGTGACCCGAAAACCCGCGACCGAGCCGCCCTTGCCGCCGATCTGCGCAACGGGCTGATCACATCGGCGCAGGCGCGCGACACGTATGGCTACGAAGACGTCGCATCCGACTGAAACCAGGGGAGAAGGTCGCCCGTAGTCTCCACATGACAGTCCCTACCACCGCTATCGAAGATCACGGCATCGTCGGCGACCTGCGGACCGCTGCCCTGGTCGCCCGCGATGGGTCGATCAGCTTCCTCTGCGCCCCCAATTTCGACAGCCCATCCATCTTCGCCTCCCTGCTGGATGAAGCGGCGGGGCGTTTCCGCATCGCGCCGCAAGGCGACGGACTGCGCACGACGCAGATGTACCTGCCGGACACCAACGTGCTGCTGACCCGGTTCATGTCCACCGAGGGCATCGCCGAGCTGACCGACCTCATGCCAGTCGACACCGGCGACGGGGTGCAGGCCATCCAGCGCAGCATCCGGGTGATCCGCGGCGCCTTCGCCCTCGAGGCCGTCTGCGCCCCCCGCTTCGACTATGCCCGCTGCGGCCACAGCATCGAGCGCGGCGGCATCTTTCGCCCGGACGGGCCCGGCCCGGTGTTACGCCTGAGCGCCACCGTCCCGCTGACCAACGAGGATGGCGCTCTGGCCGCCCGCTTCCACCTCAAGGCCGGCGAGAGCGCCTGTTTCCTGCTCGAGATCGATCCGCAAGGCGCCGCCCCGTTCACTCACGAGATCGCCACGGACAGGTTCCAGAAAACCGTGGATTGGTGGCGCAACTGGGCTGCCAAGTCCTGCTACGAAGGGCGCTGGCGCGAGGTCGTCACCCGCTCGGCGCTGGTGCTGAAGTTGCTGACGTCACGCAGGCACGGGGCGCCGGTCGCAGCGCCGACCTTCGGCCTGCCGGAGCTTCCCGGCGGCGCCCGCAACTGGGACTACCGGTATGTGTGGATCCGGGATGCCTCGTTCGCGATGTACGCCTTCATCCGCCTCGGCCTGACGCAGGAAGTAGAGGGTTTCGTCGACTGGATCGCCGAACGGGTGCGGCAATCCAACGGGGACGTGCTGCATGTCGCTTACTCGCTGGACGGCGACAACGACCTGCCGGAAACCGAACTCGCGCTGGCCGGGTATGCCACGTCGGTCCCGGTGCGCGTCGGCAATGAGGCGTCCAAGCAGTTCCAGCTCGATATCTATGGCGAGCTGATGGACGCGGTATATCTCGCCAACAAATACGGCCGCCCGTCGTCCTACGAGGATTGGACGCATATGCGCCGCCTCATCGGCTGGATCGGCGAGAACTGGCAGCGTCCAGATGCCGGCATCTGGGAGGGGAGGGGCGAGCAGAAACACTTCCTCCACTCGCGCCTGATGTGTTGGGTCGCGGTGGACCGGGCCATTCGGCTGGCACAGAAGCGCTCGCTGCCGGCGCCTCTGCCCGAGTGGAACGGGCTTCGTATGGCGATGCACGAGAGCATTCACGCCGAGTTCTGGCGGGAGGACCTCAATAGCTTCGTGCAGTATCCCGGCGCCGATACGCCCGATGGCAGCATGCTGCTGATGCCGCTGGTCCGCTTCATCTCGGCCCGCGACCCGCGCTGGTTGGGCACGATGGCGCTGATCAAGCAGGAATTGGTCGAGGACGCGCTGGTGTTCCGCCGCGCCCCGGCCGACCGCGCGCTGGACGGGTTGGACGGCCAGGAAGGCTCATTCCTGGCATGCTCGTTCTGGTATGTGGAGTGTCTCGCCCGTGCCGGCGACGTGGCCGAGGCTCGGCTGATGTTCGAGAAACTGCTCGGCTATGGCAGCACGCTCGGCCTGTATGCTGAGGAACTGTCACCGACGGGGATGCACCAGGGCAACTACCCTCAGGCGCTGACGCATCTTGCCCTGATCAGTGCCGCCAGCTACCTCAATCGCGTATTGAAAAGCGAGACTCAGCAAGCTTGGTCATGACATCGACGCCGGATCCCACCCCGTGAAGATCGTAATCATCGGTCTTTCCATCACCTCGTCCTGGGGTAATGGTCATGCGACGACGTTTCGCTCATTGGTGGCCGGTCTGGCGCAATTCGGGCAGGACGTGCTGTTCCTGGAGCAGGACCGCCCCTGGTATGCGGCCCACCGGGATATGCCGCACCCGCCGTTCTGCGACACGATCCTCTACAACGACGCGAGCGATCTGAGCTCCATCCACGCGAAGGCGATCGAGGAGGCCGACCTGGTCATCGTCGGATCTTACGTGGCGGACGGCCCGGCGGTCTGCGAGTTGGTGCAGCGGACGGCCAAGGGCGTGAAGGCGTTCTACGACATCGATACGCCGATCACCCTCGCCGCGCTGGCGCAGGGCCGGTGCGACTACATCACGGCGGCGTTGATCCCGGGTTTCGACCTGTATTTGTCGTTTACCGGCGGGCCGACGCTGCGGGTGATCGAGCGGCGGTTCGGCGCGAAGGCGGCCCGCGCCCTGTATTGCTCGGCCGATCCCGACCTGAATGTGCCCGACTCGAATGTGGAGCCGTCGTACGACCTCGGCTATCTCGGCACCTACTCGCAGGACCGGCAGCCTAAGCTCGACATGTTGCTCTGCACGCCGGCACGGCTTTGGCCGGAGGGCCGGTTCAACGTCACCGGGCCGCAATATCCGTCGATCATCCACTGGCCCGACAACGTCGCCCGCTTCGAGCATTCCGCGCCGGACGAACATCGCGAATTCTACGCCTCGCAACGCTACACGCTGAACATCACCCGGGCGGATATGATTCGGGCGGGCTACAGCCCGAGCGTCCGCCTGTTCGAGGCTGCCGTGTGCGGCACCCCGATCATCAGCGACTGGTGGCCCGGCCTGGAGACGCTCTTCCGCCCGGACGTCGAGATCATCGTCGCCCAGAAGCCGGAGGACGTGCTGCAGACCCTGCAGCACACGCCGGAGCACGTGCGCAAAGCCATGGCCGACCGCGCCCGATCCCGGGTCCTACAACACCACACGGGGCGACATCGGGCGGCCGAACTGATGGGCTACGTGCGCGACGTAAACCACTGAGCCTCTTCTCTCCCGGTATGGGAGAGGGAGGGAAGCAAGTCCTCGTACCGTCATGCCAGGGCTTGACCCTGGTATCCACAACCGTCCGTAGACACTAGCGGCGCCGTATTGCATGCGGCGGTGCCAAGCACTCGTCCGACGTCATCTGGCCATCCCCGTGGATACCAGGGTCAAGCCCTGGCATGACGGTGCAGCCCATATCGGCAATCCTCGAGCCTTGTCGGACACGACTCCCACTGCACCGGGTCGGCTTCGGCGATGGCGCGGGCGACGCGGCGCTAGCTATCCTCGAAGGCTACCGCGTCTCCGGGCCGGCTTCGAGCAGCGCCAGGTTCTGTTCCGCCAAGTCGCTCGTCGCCGAGTCCGGGGCCAGCATCTCCGCGTGCTGCCAATCGGCCTTGGCGCCCGCCCGATCGCCGCGGCGCTGGCGCAGGATGCCTCGCTCCAGATAGGCCTCGGGGTTGTCCGGATCCTGTGTCATCGCGCGGTCCACATCGTCCTGCGCCAGGTCCAGGTGCCCCTCGTGCCGCCAGGCCGCCGCCCGCAGCACCAGGGCGTCCGGACGCTTACCGTCGAGTTCCAACGCGTGGCTGAGGTCGTCTACCGCATCGTCGAAATGCCCGAGCGTGGCGGCGGCCACGGAGCGGTCGATCAGCAGGTCCGGATCATCGGGCGACAGGCTGAGTGCCAGGGTCGCATCGGCAAACGCGTGGTCCGCGTCACCCGCCATGAGCCAGGCCTGGTCCGCCTGGCCGTAAATGGTGGCGCGCGCAGCAGCAGGAGCCTTACTGCTGGCAGCGAGCTTCTCCAGCATCTCGGCGCCGGTCTCCACATCGCCGAGTTGCAGCTTGGCCAGCGCCAGGCAGTGGTCGGCGCCCTCGCCACCCCCGGTCGCCTGCCAGGCGTCGGCGAAGGTGTTCGCACCCTCCGGATCACCGGCGAGCATTGCCAAGCACTTTTCGTAATCCGGGCCCTCGGCGATACGGGGGGGCACCGGAGGGATCGGCAGGGCCTCGCCGGTGTCCTCCGCCTCTTGCGGCGGCAGCTCCGAGGGACGCAACTCCCACACGGCGCCGGCAGCGACCAAAATCAGCAGTCCCACTGCCACAACCAGTAATCCGCGCGTTCTCATAACCAGCGCAGTCTACCCGCCCGCCCCTGCGCCGGGCAAATGGAAGCGGAGCAAGCCGATCCATGCATCTCGTTATCTTCGGTTTGGGCTACACCGGAACCGCCCTGGCGCAGCAAGCCGCGGCGTCTGGTCTGCAGACAACGGTCATCACGCGCCAACAGGATGCCGCGGCACCACCCGGCGTGGCGCTAGCCCCGTTCGACGCGGTGCCGTGGCCCACAATCACCCATCTGGTCGCCACGGCCGCACCGGACGATGGAGAGGGTGACCCGGTGCTCGCCCGCCACGCCGCCGCCATCGCCACGGCCCCGGCGTTGCGCTGGATCGGCTACATGTCCACCACGGGCGTCTACGGCAACCGCGACGGCGCCTGGGTGGACGAGACGACGGAGCCGGCGCCGTCCAGCGAGCGGGGCCGGCGCCGGGTCGCGGCCGAGCGGGACTGGGTCGCGGCGCGCCCGGATGTGGCGGTGGACCTGCTGCGGCTGGCCGGCATCTACGGGCCGGGCCGTTCGGTGTTCGACGATCTGCGCGCGGGACGGGCGCGCCGGGTGGACAAGCCGGGCCATCAGTTCGGCCGCATCCACCGCGACGACATCGCAGGCGCCCTGCTCGCCGCGATCGGGCAGGACCGCCCGCCGGGACCGCGCGTGCTGAACGGGGCGGACGACGAGCCCGCTGCCAGCGCCGAGGTCATTGCCGAAGCGGCCAGGCTGTTGGGCATGGTGCCGCCGCCGCTGATCCCGTTTGCCGAGGCGCTCCCCGGCATGAGCCCGATGGCGCGGTCGTTCTGGTCGGATGACCGTAAGGTGCGGAGTGAGCTGACGCAGGCGTCGCTGGGCCGGCGGTGGCGTTACCCGAGCTACCGCGAAGGGCTGCGCGCCATCCTAGCCGAAGCATGACCACCTCCCCCTCCCCTTGAGGGAGGGGGCCGGGGGGAGGGGTGCCGCGCGGAGGACAGCACAGTTTGGATTGAGCATAGCGCGTGCGGGTTGCCCTCCCCTCACCCCGGCCCTCTCCCGCAAGGGGAGAGGGAGACGTGAGTTACACGTCTACTTGTTTCTTCTCGACCAGGCGGGCGGCGACGATCGAGATCTCGTACAGGATGATCAGCGGCAGCGCCAAGCCGCATTGCGTGATCACGTCGGGCGGGGTCAGCACTGCAGCGACCACGAACATGCCGACATAGGCGTAGCGCCGCATCTTCTTCAGGCTGCGCGACGAGACGATGCCGACCTTGGCCAGCAACGTCAGCAACACCGGCAACTGGAAGGCGATGCCGAACGCGAAGATCAGCTTCATCACCAGGTCGAGATATTCACCGACCTTGGCCTGCAACTCGATCGGCAGCCCACCGGCGCCGTTCGGTGTCTCGAACGACAGGAAAAACCGCCAGGCGACCGGGAAGATGAAGTAGTACGCGAGCGCCGCACCCGCCACGAACAACACCGGTGTCGCGATCAGGAAGGGCAGGAACGCACGCTTCTCGCTGCGATACAGCCCGGGCGCCACGAACATGTAGAGCTGCGTCGCGATCACCGGGAAGCCGAGGAACGCGCCACCGAAGAACGCCACCTTGATGTAGGTGAAGAACGCCTCGTACAGCGCCGTGTAGATCAACCGCCGATCCTGCCCGGTCCGCGACTGCAGGATGTCCGCGAGCGGCTTGGCCAAGAACGAGTAGATCTGCGTCGAGAAATGGTAGCAGAACGCGAAGGCGATGAAGAACGATACCGCCGACCAGATCATCCGCCGCCGCAGCTCCACCAAATGGGAGAGCAACGGCATCGGCGTGTCGTTGATGGGGTCGTCCGGCTTATCGGCCACTGAAGACATCAGGCTCCGTGCATCGGGCCGCGTTCGGCCGCTTCAGGAGGGATGAAAGCCGGGGCGGGCAACGGGTGATGAGCGGCTTCGACCGTCGCTGCCTCGGCCGGCGGGATGAAGGCAGGCGGAACGCTGGCCGCTACAGTGTCGCGCCCTACGGCAGCGCGGTCGCTCGCCACAGCAGCGGCGGTATCGCTCGTCACCGCATCCGGCACCGTCAGGTCAGGCGCCGCGATCGTGTGCTCGGGCAGTGCATCCACCGG
This sequence comes from uncultured Acetobacteraceae bacterium, assembly GCA_964242215.1. Classification (GTDB taxonomy): domain Bacteria; phylum Pseudomonadota; class Alphaproteobacteria; order Acetobacterales; family Acetobacteraceae; genus LMUY01. The sequence continues at coordinate 8,290 of CAXTCJ010000032.1, forward strand.
CGTGGTGACCACCGGGGGTGGCGTGCGGATCGGATCCTCCATCAGCGTGCGGCGGATCGAGCCGTCGCTGTCCACGGCCCGGGCGATCGTGCCCCGAATGTCCAAGCTGCGGATCTGACGGATGCCATCCCTCACTTCGTGCAGGTCGGCGTCGCGCACCATGTCGTCCACGTGCGTCTGGAACTCCGCCGCCATCTTGCGTGCCTTTTTGATGGCGGTGGTGACAGCCTTGATGGCGATCGGCATGTCCTTGGGCCCGATCAGCACGAGCGCCACGGCGCCGATCAGGGCAAGCTCGGACCAGGCAAAATCAAACATAGCAGCCGCACTCCTGCCGCGCGTCTAGCACGCTAAACCGAGGGTGGGAAATCTTCGTCATACCTGCGGTGGGCCAGTGTTATCCACCTGCGGTGGGTCAGGGTTATCCACCTGCGGTGGGCCAGGGTTATCCACCTGCGGTGGGCCAGGGTTATCATCCGTCGTCGGGGCGTTTTGCTCCAACGGCAGCTCCGGCTCGTCAGGGTCCGGCGCGTCCTGCATGGGGACGGCCACGACGGGCGGCGGCTCGACCAGCAGATCCTCGCGCCGCGGCAGGTCGCGTAGGTCGCGCAGGCCGAATTGCACCAGGAAGGCGGGGGTCGTGCCCCATAGCGTCGGGCGGCCCGGCACCTCCTTGCGGCCGCCGGCTGCGATCAGCCCGGCGTCCAGCAGCGCGTCCATGGTCTGCTGCGACAGGCTGGTGCCGCGCATCTCCTCGATCTCGGGCCGGGTGACGGGCTGGTGGTAGGCGATGATGGCCAACGTCTCCATTGCGGCGCGGGGCAGGCGGCGCGGCTGCTGCACGACCCGGCGCAAGGCCGGCGCCAGATCCGGCGCCGTGCGGAACTGCCAGCCCCCCGCCACCTCCACCAGGGTCACCGGACGGCTGGCGCAGCGATCGCGCAACTCGGTCAGCACGGCGGCGGCATCGGCATCGTCCGGCAGCAATTGCTGCAGCGCGCGGGCGGACACCGGGTCGGCACTGGCGAACACCATGGCCTCGGCCAGGCGCAGATGCTCCTCATCCATGCTCGTTCACCACAGTTGGCGGCCCAGCCATCATGATCGGGCCGAACGGCTGGTCCTGCCGCAGCCGCAGCTGGCCGTCGCGCGCCAGTTCCAGCCCGGCGAGCAGGGTGGATGCGGTCGCGGCACGCCTCGCGAGCGGCGTCGGCGACTCCGGGAGGAATTGTTCCAGCATCGTCCAGTCCAGTTTGCGGCCCAGCATGGCACCGAGCCGGCCCAACGCATCCGCGACACTCCACAACGGCTGCGCGGCCGGCCGATACGTGCGGCGGCCCCCACCGCGACGCACCGCGGCCATATAGGCCCGCAGCAACGCGGCCGTGTCCACGGCCAGGCCGGAGCGGTCCACCTCGGTAAACGACTCGCTCTCGCCGCGCGCCCACACGTCGCGGCCCAGGGTTGGACGGTCACCCAGCCAGTGGGCGGCGGCGCGGATCGACTGCAGCGCCAACAGCCGCGCCGCGAGCACTTCGGCGGCCTCCATCCCCTCCACCGCGTCCGGCTCGTCGTCGGGCAGCAACAGGCGCGATTTGAGCCAGGTCAACCAGGCGGTCATCACCAGCCAGTCCGCCGCCAGTTCCAGCTTCACCCGGCGGGCGCCGTCGACCGCGGCAAGGAACTGCTCCACCAAATGCAGGATGGAGATCTTGGCCAGGTCCAATTTCTGCGCGCGCGCCAGGTCCAGCAGCAGGTCAAGCGGCCCTTCGAAGCCGTCAAGCTGCACCGAGAGGCGCTGGCTATCCGGCGCCGCGGCGTCAGGCATTGTTGTGGCCGGCCAACTGCATCACGAGGTCCACGGCGCGCGGGATGACGGTGTTCAGCGCCGAGCCGACCGGGTCGAACTCCACACCGAATTGCCGCATCAGTTGCGGCAGCAGGAACACGCCGATCAGCACCAGGAAGATCCCGGCCCGCTCCAGCTTCGCCCAGCGCATCGCCAGGCCGAGCGGCAGCACGCCGACAACGATGCGCCCGCCGTCAAGCGGCGGGATCGGCAGCAGGTTGAACAAGCCCAGCACCAGGTTGGTGAGGATGAACATGTCCAGGAACTGCTCGGCGATGTCGCCACCGGCGCCGGGCCAAGCGTCGGTGGCGTGCAGCAGCAGGGCGGCCAGCCAGGCGAGCACGAAGTTCATCACCGGCCCAGCGGCGGCCACCAGCGCCATATCCTGCCGCGGGTGGCGGAATCGGCCGGCGTTCACCGGCACCGGCTTGGCCCAGCCGAACATGAATGCGACGTGGTGGATGGTCAGCAACTGGGAGATCAGCAGCACGCCTGGCAACAGGATCGTGCCCACCCGGTCCACGTGGCGCAGCGGGTTGAGCGAAAACCGCCCGGCCCGTTTTGCCGTATCGTCGCCCAAGAAATAGGCGGCGATCCCGTGCGCCGCCTCGTGCAGCACGATGGCGCCGATGGCCGCGATCACCGTGACGGCGATGTCGATCCAGGGGCTGATCACAGCAAGCCGTCGCGTTCGGCGAGCAAGGCCGATGCGTCCAACGCCTGGCGCGACCGTTCGGCCAGGAAAAGCGCCGTCCGCATCCGGTTGAGCGCCGCGTCGCCGGCGGGTGGACAGGCGGCGAGCAGGTCAGCGGTGTCGGCCAGCACGCCGGAGCAGTGCATCGCCAGGTCACAGCCGGCCCCGAGTGCCGCCATGGCCCGGTCCGCCGGGCTGTCGGAGAGCGCACCCATGGCCAGGTCGTCGCTGACCAGCACGCCCTCGAAGCCGAGGCGGCCGCGGATCACCTCGCCGATGATGGCGGGCGATTGCGTGGCCGGGTGGTCCGGGTCGTTGCCGGAATAGACGATGTGGGCGGTCATCATCCATGGCAGATGGGCGCACCGAGCGAACGGCACCAGATCAGCGTCGGTGATCGTGTCGAGCCGCGGCAACGCTTCGTGACTGTCCACGGTGGCGCGGCCGTGGCCGGGGCAGTGCTTGCCGACGGGCTGCACGCCGGCCGCCAGCAGCCCGGCCGCCACCGCTGCAGCCATGTCGCCCACGATGGCGGGGTCGGCGGAGAACGCGCGGTCGCCGATCACGCTGCTGGCGCCGGGCACGGCTACGTCCAGCACCGGGGCACACACCACGTCGATGCCGCAGGCGGCGGCCTCCAGCCCGATCAGCGCCCCGGTCAGCCAGGCGGCGCGCAGCCCGGCGGGGCGATCGCGGTCGTGCAGCGCCCCCAGCGAGGCGGCGGGCGGGTGTGGCAGCCAGTGCGGCGGGCGCAAGCGGGCGACCCGGCCGCCTTCCTGGTCCACCGCGATGACGGCGAGCGGCGGTAGCAGCCGGGCGACATGGGAGGTCAGTGCTGCCATTTGCGCCGGGTCGGCCACGTTGCGCGCGAACAGGATCACGCCGGCGGGGCGGTGCTCGCGCAACAGGATGATTTCCTCCGCCGTCAGCGCCGGGCCGCTGAGGCCGATGATGGCGGCTTTCATACCGGAGTTTGTAGGCTGCGCGATGCAGGCGGCCAAGGGCGATGCCAGCCGGGACAGGGCGTGGATGCCTATCACCGCATGGGCGAGGCCGGGATCCTGGGCGAGGGCGACCGCAACGTCCGGAGATTTTTACGGCGAGAAGGCCCCGCACAATCCGGGCGAGCGTCTTGCCCTGGCACTCGCCCCCGAGATCGCCGTGACGCTCGACGTGCTGGCGGGCTGAGGGCACCCTCCACACCCTGACATGCGCGTGGAACTGCGAGCCAGCCGCGGAGCTTAGGCCAGTACGCCAAATAACTGGCTCGCCCACAGGAGTTCGCGAATGGTTTCGATGCGCGTCGGATATGTCGTCGTGGCGCTGTCGGGGGCGGTCGCGATCCTGGCGCCGGGCCTGGCGCGGGCCCAATCCAGCCCGTTCATCGGCCAGTGGCACCTGAACACCAGCCTCTCCAAAGCCGCACCTGGCGAGACGCCGCCGTCCGACTTGACGACGCAAATCGACCGTATGGACACGGCCCATGTGCACTGGACCACGACCAGCACCGACGGCCAGGGCCAAAAGGACGTCGAGACGTTCGACGTCCCCGGCAACGGCGAATTCTACTCGCTCGACGGCTCCACAATGGTCGCGCAGAAGCTCGGCGCGTCCACCGTGCAATCGACTTTCCGCGACGCCAGCGGCCAGACCGACGTGCTGACGTGCACACTGTCCGGCAATGCCCGGCAGATGACCTGCAACGGTGTGATCACGCACCAGGATGGCTCCGTCGTGCGCTACACCGACGTGTTCGACCGCATGTGACCCAAACTAGCGAGGTGCGTTCTAACTCAATCGGGGAAATATCGGGCGTGTCGATCCACGGGTTGTTCAAGAAGGGAGCGCTGGCGGCACTTGTGCTCGTGACACTGGCAGGCTGCTACGGGCCAGGTATCTACGGGGCGCCAGGAGGATATTACGGCGGCGGTTACCTCTATGGAGGCGACGTCGGTGGTTATTATCACGGCTTCGGCGGGCACCGCTTCGGTGGTGGGATTGGTGGCCGGCCCGGGTTCGGCGGCGGCGGGTTTGGCCGCGGCGGTCGCGTTGGCGGCTTCGGGGGCGGCCACGGCTTCGGTGGGCACGGCTTCGGCGGCGGCCGCGGCGGCGGGCGGCGCTAACCCGACTGGCTTCTCCCTCCCCCGACCTTCACGGGAGAGGGAGGAGAAAGCAGATCAGGTAGCCCCGGGGTTCGGCCCACGCCAGGCCCGTTCGAACGGCAGCCGCCAGGCGTGCGGCGCCACCAACTGGTGGATCGATTTCGGCCCCCAGCCACCCGGATCGTACAACCGCACCGGCGGCGGCGCCTCGAGCAAGGGCGTCGACACCTCCCACAACCGCTCGATGCCCTCCGACGTGGTGAACAGCGTGTGGTCGCCGCGCATCGCGTCCAGGATCAGGCGCTCGTAGGCCTCCAGCACGTCGCCGATCCGCCCGGTGTCGTTCATCGCGAATTGCAGGCTCAGCTTGTCCAGCCGCATGCCGGGGCCAGGCCGCTTGCCGTAGAACGACAGCGACATCTTCGAGGCATCCGCCAGGTCGAACGTCAAATGGTCCGGCCCCTGCGCGCCCACGCCGGAATTGGCCGGGAACATGCTCTTCGGCGGCTCGCGGAAGGCGATGGAGATGATGCGCTGCCCCTCCGCCAGCCGCTTGCCGGTGCGCAGGTAGAACGGCACCCCGGCCCAGCGCCAATTGTCGATCGCGCATTTCAGGGCGACGAAGGTCTCGGTGTCCGACTCCGGATCCACGCCCGCCTCCTGCCGGTAACCGACATACTGCCCGCGCACGACGTCCTTTGGATCGAGCGGGACCATGGAGCGGAAAACCTTGTTCTTCTCCTCGCTGATCGACACCGGCTCCAACGCGGTCGGCGGCTCCATCGCCATGAAGGCCAGGATCTGGAACAGATGCGTCACCACCATGTCGCGGAACGCACCGGTGTTCTCGTAGAAGCCGATGCGGGTGCCCAGCCCCAGCGTCTCCGGCACGTCGATCTGGACGTGGTCGATGAAGTTGCGGTTCCAGATCGGCTCGAACAGCCCGTTGGCGAAGCGGAAGGCGAGGATGTTCTGCGCCGGCTCCTTGCCCAGATAGTGGTCGATGCGGAAGATCTGGCTCTCGGCGAACACCTCGTGCAGCCGCGCATTCAGCAACACCGCACTCTCCAGGTCGGCGCCGAACGGCTTTTCCATGATAACCCGGGCATTCTCCACCAACCCGGCATCAGCCAGCAGCTTCACCGCCGACATCGCCGCATTCGGCGGCACGCTGAGGTAATGCAGCCGGCGGCTCTCCCCACCCAGGGCCAGTTCCGCGGCCATCACGGCCGCCCTGAGCGCATCCGGCCCGGCGGCGATGGACACATAATCCAGCATGGCGGCGAAATGTTGCCACGCCGCGTCGTCCACCGTCCGGGTGGAGAACTGGCCGAGCGCCTTCCTGGCGATCGTCAGGAAGCCGTCCCGTCCGATGTCATCCAACGACACGCCGATGATGCGACACCCCGGGATGAACCCGGCATTGGCCAGATGGAACAGCCCCGGAAGCAGCTTGCGTTGCGACAGGTCGCCGGTAGCCCCTACCAGGACGAGAACCTGGGGGTTGCGCGGGCCGACACCGGTCGGAACTTTGCTCATGCGTATGTCCAATCGTTGGAACCACGGGCAGCTTCGAAGGCTAGACGGAGGGCGTCAACACCGTCGCCTCGCTCATGTGGGCGGGTTTGATGAAGATTGGGGGAACCCCTGCCGCTGGCTCGCGCTGTGCCCGGGTGAGCCCCAGCACCAACATAGAGCAGGCCCTACCCGGCGGCGATCACGCGCTGGAGGCCGCTGCGCCGGCCGAGCGGTTGGCCCTGTTGCTCGCCTCGATCGACGCCGATCCCGACGGGCGGCTGCGGCTGCCGGTGGTGCCGGGTCGCCGCCTGGCGCTGCACGATCTGCGGTTGGACAGTGAAAGCCTGCGCCCCCACGCGCAGGGCGGGGCCGCCCCACCGGTGTGGTGGCACAAGGACGGCGGCGCCAGCCTGCGCTTCGCCGAACTGCGCAACACCGACCTGCACGGGGCCGATCTGTCCGGCGCGGACCTGACCGGAGCGGATTTCACCGGGGCCGCGATGCGCTCTGCCACCCTGCGCGGCGCCCAGCTGGAGGGGGGCAACTTCGCCGAGGCGGACCTATCCGGCTCCGACTTTTCCGACGTGCGGGCGAGCGAGGCGCAGTTCGGCGACGCTCTGTTGGAGGATGCGCGCTTCGCCGGAGCCATCCTGCGCTTCGCCAAATTCTCCGGCGCCTTGCTCGACAACGCCAATTTCGAACGCGCCGACCTCTGGGCCGCCCGCATGGACGGGATCGACGCGACCGACGCACTGCTGCGGGGCGCGGTGCTGCAGGAGGCCAACCTGGCGGGAGCGGACCTGACCGGGGCCAACCTCGAGGGCGCCGAGCTCAAGAAGGTGGACCTGCGCGGGGCCAAGCTGGTGGGGGCCGATCTGCGCGGCGCCACCCTGGCCCGCGCCGACCTGGAGAATGCGGACCTGACCGGCGCCAGCCTGCCGCGGGTGGATCTATCGAGTTGCAACCTGCGCCACGTCCGCCTCGCCGGCGCCTGGCTGGAAAGCACCCGGTTCAGCGTCGAGCAACTCGGCGACGGACTGGGCGAGGAGTTGGCCGGCGAGTTCGATGCCGCCCGGCGCGGCTACCTCGGGCTGGAACAGAATTTCCGCGGCCAGGGCAATCCGGAAGCCGCCAGCTGGGCCTACCGCCGGGCCCGCCGCATGGGCAAGCGCGGCGCATGGCAGGCGATGCGGGATGCGGTCCGCGCCCGCTCGATGCGCACGGCGCCGTTGTTGTTCGTGTCGTGGTTCGGCGACGCCTTCGCCGAGTGGCTGTGCGACTATGGCGAGAGCCTAGCGCGGGTGCTGCGCGCCTATGTGACGACGCTGGGGGCCTTCGCACTGTACTACGGCGTCACCAGCAGCCTGCGCTACACGGCGGAAAGCGGCGGCGACCGGGTGGGAGAACCCGTGCACAATGTGTTCGAGTTGCTGGGGTTCAGCTTCCTGAACATGTGCACGTCGGGCGTGCCGGATATCGGGCTGAAGCCGGCGCTGCACTTCGTCTATTTCGTGTCGAGCGTGCAGTATGTGCTGGGGGTCGTGCTGATCGGGCTGTTTGGCTATGTCCTGGGCAACCGGCTCCGCCGCTGAATCTGTTGGGATGACGCCTATGCCCGCCGCCCTCGACGCCGTCTTCGCCCACATCGACAGCCACCGCGACAGCTATGTCGGCCGCCTGACCGAATACCTGCGCCACCCCAGCATCAGCGCGCAGAACATCGGCATCCAGGAAGTCGCCGACCTTCTCGTTGGCACGCTGACCCATCTTGGGCTGGACACGCGGGCGATCCCGACCGCGGGCCACCCCATGGTGCTGGCCCGGTGGAACGCCGCGCCGGGCAAGCCGACGGTGCTGCTGTACGGCCATTACGACGTCCAGCCGCCAGAGCCGCTGGAGCTTTGGACCACGCCACCGTTCGAGCCGGCGATCCGCGATGGCCGCATCTACGCCCGCGGGGTCGCCGACAACAAAGGCCAGCACATGGCGCAGATCCTCGCCATCGAGGCGCATCTGAAGGTGCACGACGCGCTGCCCTGCAACGTGATCCTGCTGCTGGAGGGCGAGGAGGAAGTCGGCAGCCCGCACATGGCCGAGTTCATCCGCGAGCATAAGGACACGCTGCTGGCCGATCTGGCGGTGACGGCGGATGGCCAGATGCACGCCTCCGGCCAGCCGACGCTGAAGTTCGGCTCGCGCGGCGTGGTCTCGTTCGAGCTGAGGGTTCGACATGCCAAGCGCGACGTGCATTCCGGCAATTTCGGCGGCACGGTGCCGAACCCGATCTGGACGCTGGTGCACCTGCTCGCCACCATGAAGAACGATCGCGGCGAGATCACCATCGACGGCTTCCACGACGCCATCCTGCCGCCGAGCGAGGAGGAACGCGCCGCCGCCGCCAAGCTGCCGCTGGATCTGCCGGGCTTCCTGCACTCGCTGGACCTAGCCCGGCTGGACGAACCGGCGGACCGCGCGTTCTACGACCGGCTGAGCTTTCATCCGACGCTGACCATCAACGGGATGCATGGCGGTTATGGCGGCGCCGGCACCAAGACGGTGCTGCCGCACGAGGCGTTCGCCAAATGCGACATCCGATTGGTGGCCAAGCAGGACCCGGCCGACATCCTGGCCAAGGTCGCCGCCCACGTCGCCCGCCATGCGCCGGAGGTGGAGTTCGTCTGCCTCGAGGAGGGCATGTATCCGTCCAAGACGCCGCTGACCGCACCGCTGGCGGCACCGGTGCAACGCGCCATCCGCGACGCTTACGGGGTGGACGCGCTGCTGTACCCGAGCGGGTTCGGCAGCCTGCCGGGTTACGCCTTCACCGACATATTGGGTATACCCGCGTTCGTGGTGAACTATGCCAATGCGGACGCCGCGAACCACGCGCCGGACGAGAACATGACGCTGGAGTGTTTTCACAACGGCATCCGCACGGGTGCCGCGTTGCTGCATCAGCTCGGGCAGATGAAAGTCGCAGCCTAAGTCTAGGTCTCAAGATCCTCCCCCGTTTACGGGGGAGGTGGCGGCGAAGCCGACGGAGGGGGCGCGCGGTGTGTGCCACTCCCCCTCCACCATGCAAGCGCATGGTTCCCCTCCCCCGCTTCGCAAGGGAGGATTAGCCGTTGCGGAAGGTGTAGCTGTAGCCGTTGAGCGCCGGCGCCCCGCCGAGATGCGCGTACAGCACCTTCGACCCCTTGGGAAAATACCCCTTCTGCACGAGGTCGATCATCCCCTGCATGGACTTACCTTCGTACACCGGGTCGGTGATCATCCCCTCCAGCCGGGCCGACAGCCGGATCGCTTCCACAGTTTCCTTCGACGGCACGCCGTAGACCGGGTAAGCGTAATCCTCCAGCAGCACCACGTCGTCATCCGTGATCGGCTTGCCGCCCACCAACTCCGACGTCTTCTGCGCGATGTCCAGCACCTGCGCCTTGGTCTGCGCCGGCGTTGCCGAGGCGTCGATGCCGATCACGTTGCGCGCCCGGCCGTCGGCCGCGAAGCCGACCACCATCCCCGCATGCGTCGACCCGGTGACGGTGCACACGATGATGAAATCGAACTTCACCCCCATCTCTGCCTCCTGCACCCGCACCTCCTCGGCGAAGCCCACGTAGCCCAGGCCGCCGAACTTGTGCACAGAGGCGCCGGCCGGGATCGCGTACGGCTTGCCACCCTTGGCCTTCACATCCTCCAGCGCCCGCGTCCAACTCTCGCGAATGCCGATGTCGAAGCCTTCGTCCACGAGTTGGGTTTCGGCCCCCATGATCCGCGACAACAGGATATTGCCGACCCGGTCGTACACCGCGTCCTCGTGCGGCACCCAGCTCTCCTGGATCAGCCGGCACTTCATTCCGATCTTCGCCGCCACCGCCGCCACCATGCGCGTGTGGTTGGACTGCACGCCGCCGATCGAGACCAGCGTATCCGCATTGCTCGCGATCGCGTCGGGCACGATGTATTCGAGCTTGCGCAGCTTGTTGCCGCCGAATGCCAGGCCCGAGTTGCAGTCCTCCCGCTTGGCGTAGATCTGCACGTCGCCGCCGAGATGAGCGGTCAACCGTGGCAGATGCTCGATCGGGGTGGGGCCGAAGGTCAGCTTGTAGCGTTCGAATTTCGATAGCACGGGCAGTCTCCGTCTCGGTGGCAACGGCAGAAACGTAGCAAATACGCTACGAAAGGTGCTCCCGTTTTCGCTCCGAAGTTTGACGTCTCCCTGGCCACATCGCTATGGAATGTTGGATATCTTCTATTAAAGACCTTGCCCGTGGAAGAATCGTCCAACGCACCCTCGCTTGACCGGACGGATATGAAAATCCTCCGGCTGCTCCAGGCCGACGGCCGCATGAGCAATGCCGAGATCGCCAAGCGGGTGAATACCAGCCCGGCCACGTGCCACCGCCGCACGCAGTTCCTGTTCGCCGAGGGCTTCATCAGCGCCGTCCGCGCGCAGGTCGCGCCGCACAAGGTCGGCCGCGGATCGCTGGTGATGGTGGGCGTGGTGCTGGACCGCTCGACCCCGGAAAGCTTTGCCGCGTTCGAGGCGGCGGTGCAGGCGATGCCGATGATCCTCGACTGCCACCTCGTGGCCGGCGACTTCGACTACTTCCTGAAAATCCGCGTGCGCGACATGGCGGACTTCAACCGGCTACACGGCGAGAAGCTGATCGCACTCCCCGGCGTCCGGCAAACCCGTACCTTCTTCGTCATGAAGGAAGTCGTGGACAACGCGCCGCTCAACCTGTGACCGCCACCGGAATAGGACGCTCCTGAGCCACGATCTCGGCGAAGTGGCACGACACCAGCCGGCCCTCCACGCGGCGCAAGGCGGGTCGGTCCACCCGGCAAACGTCCTGCACGTACGAACAACGGCTGGCAAACGCACAACCCGGCGGCGGATCCACCGGGGAGGGCAACTCGCCGCGCACCGGCGCCTTCACCACGCGGCGCGCCGGGTCGACGAACGGCGTGGAGGACAGCAGCATCCGCGTGTAGGGATGCAGCGGCCGGTCCAGCACGGCGGCGCGCGACCCCTGCTCGGCGGGCCGGCCGCAGTACATCACCAAAACGTCCTGCGCCATGTGGCGGACGACCGAGATATCGTGGCTGATGAACAGATAGGCGGTGCCTAACTCGTCCTGCAGGTCGCGCAACAGGTTCAGCACTTGCGCCTGCACCGAGATGTCCAGCGCGCTGACCGGTTCGTCCGCCGTCACCACGGCGGGCCGCAGCATCAAGGCGCGCGCGATCGCCACCCGTTGACGCTGGCCGCCGCTGAACATGTGGGGGTAGCGGTCGTATGCCTCGGCGCGCAGGCCGACGCGGTCCAGCATGCGCTGCGCCTCGGCCACCCGCTCGCGCCGGCTGCCGCGGCCGTTGATGGTGAGCGGCTCGACCAACGTGGCGCCGATCGTACGGCGCGGGTTGAGCGAGCCGTATGGGTTCTGGAACACCATCTGGTTCTGCAACTGCAGTTTGCGGTCGCTGCCGGCCGGCTTGCCTGCGATCGAGATGGTGCCGGCAGTGGGCGGCTCCATCAACGCGCAGACCCGGGCCAACGTGGACTTGCCGCAGCCCGATTCGCCGACCACGGCCAGGGTGCGACCGGACTCCAATTGGAACGACACGCCGTCTACCGCCTTGAGCACGTGGCCGCCGCTGACCGGGTAGTGGCGGGTGACGTCCGCCGCGGACAGCACGATCATAGGTGCGACCCCACGGGATTGCCGGCATCGTCCAACGGATAGTGGCAGCGCACCTTGGCGCCCATGAACGGCCGCAGCGCCGGGCGTTCGAAGCTGCAGCGCATGGTGCGCCATCGGCAGCGCGGGGCGAACAGGCAGCCGCCCGGCCGGTCGTCGATGCCGGGCACGACGCCGGGGATGGTGGGAAGGCGCGGCTTGCCCTCGGCGCGTTCCGGCAGCGCATCCAGCAGGGCGGCGGTGTAGGGGTGGCGCGGGTGGGTGAACAGCGTCGCGGCGGGCTGCTCCTCCATCACCTGCCCGGCATACATCACCTGCACGCGCTGCGCCGTCTGCGCCACCACGCCCATGTCGTGCGTGATCAGCACGAGCCCCATGCCGTGCTCGCGCTGCAACCCAACCAGCAGGTCCAGCACGCCCTTCTGCACGGTGACGTCCAGCGCGGTGGTGGGCTCGTCGGCAATCAACAGCGCCGGGTTGCAGGCGATGGCCATCGCGATCATCGCCCGCTGGTTCAGGCCGCCCGAGAGCTGGTGCGGGAACGAGCGCATCCGCTGCTCCGGCGCCGGGATGCCGACTTGGCCCAGCAGGTCGCGGACGCGGCCACGCACCTGCGCGCGCGGCACGGCGTGGTGCGCGCGCAACGCCTCGCCGATCTGCCAGCCGATCGGGTAGCACGGATTGAGCGAGGAGGTCGGCTCCTGGAACACCATCGCCACGTCGCGCCCGACCAACCGGCGGCGGGCCCGTGGCGACAGGGTGCGCAGTTCGGTGGCCTTGAACGCAATCCGTTGGGCGGTGACCCGGCCGGTTCGCGGCAACAGGCCCATGACCGCCAGCACCGAGACGCTCTTGCCCGAGCCTGACTCGCCCACGACGCACAACACCTCGCCGGCGGCCACGGTCAGGTCCACCGATTCCACCGCATTGAAGCGGCCGGCGGCGGTTTCGAACGCGACCGAGAGATCCGTTGCTTCCAGCAGTGCGCCGCTCGACGGCGCAGCTTCGGCTCGAGCGCCGCTCATCGGCGCAGCTTCGGGTCCAACGCGTCGCGCAGGCCGTCCCCGAGGAGGTTGAACGCCATCACGGTGACGAGGATCGACAGCCCCGGGAACGTCAGCAGCCACCAGGCGCGGCTGTAGAATTGCAGCGCGTCGGCCAGCATGGTGCCCCATTCCGGCGTGGGCGGCTGGGCGCCGAGGCCGAGGAAGCCGAGTGCGGCGGCGTCCAGGATGGCGGAGGAGAAGCCGAGCGTCGCCTGCACGATCAGCGGTGCCAGGCAGTTCGGCAGCACCACCAGCAGCATAAGCCGCCACACCCCGGCGCCGGCGGAGCGGGTTGCGACCACGTACTCGCGCGCCAGCTCCCCGAGGGCCGCCGCGCGCGACAGGCGGACATAGGCGGGCAGCAGCACCACGGCGACGGCCAGCATGGCGTTGGTCAAGCCCGGCCCCAGGATCGCGACCACCACGATGGCGAGCAGCAGCGACGGAAACACCAGCAGCACGTCCATGAAGCGCATGATCACCACGTCCACCAGCCCGCCGGCGAAGGCGGCGATCAGGCCGAGCATCGTCCCGATGGAGAGCGACAGCGCCACGACGAAGGCGCCGATCAGCAGCGACAGCCGGGCGCCGTAGATCAACCGGCTGAAGATGTCGCGGCCGAGGCTATCGGTGCCGAGGGGGAAGGTTGCTTGCTGGAACGGTGGCGCGAGGAACGATTCGCGGAATTGCTCCGCAGGCCCGTGCAGGGCGACGTAGGGCGCCGCGGCGGCGAGGATGACCAGCGCCACCATGATCACGAGGCCCACGACGGCGCCGGGGCTTTCGAGCAGGCGGCGGGCGAAGGCGAAGTTTTGCGTGCGGGTGACGGTGGTGCTCACGGGCGCATGGTCGACGGTGCGAACGGTGAAGGCAAGCCGCCGCCCCCACTTACTGTCTCATCCTCCCCCGTTTACGGGGGAGGTGGCGGCGAAGCCGACGGAGGGGGCGCGGCCAGTTCTCTCGCATGCAGAACAAGCGACTCTGCCACGCTGCCTGGATCACGCATCACATCAGCCGCTGGTAGCCGGACGACCAATAGGCCTTGCGCCGCAAGCCAGGCGTCCCGTAGCTCGTCGCGGGCTGGGTGGTCGCCCGTGACGTGACTCCAGCCGTCAACCTCCACAACGAGTTTTGCAGCCGGACAGTAGAAATCTAGAATGTAGGGGCCGATCGGGTGTTGCCTGCGAAACCTCGGCACGACCCCGCGGAGGAACTGCCACAGTTGCACCTCCGGCAAGGTCATCGCTCGCCAGAGGGTTCGGGCTGCCTTTAGCGTTCGCGTGTCAGTGCGCGTGGCTCGCCCCCTCCACCACGCTTCGCGCGGTCCCCCTCCCCCGCTTCGCAGGGGAGGATTGTCTTTAGTGGATCAAGCGGCGACGCGGATGGCGCTGTTCTTTACGTCCTCGCTGGCGCCGTCTTGGAAGGTGGCGAAATTCTTCTCGAACAACCCGGCCAAATGATGCGCCTGCCGGTCGTAGGCCGCCTTGTCGGCCCAGGCCTCGCGCGGGTTCAGCACCTCGTCTGGGATGCCGGACACGCCGGTCGGGACCATCAGGCCGAACACCGGGTCCTTGCGGAACTGGACCTTGGCGAGCGTGCCGTTCAGCACAGCGTTCAGCAGGCCGCGGGTGTGTTGGATCGGCATGCGCTGCCCCACGCCATAGCCGCCACCGGACCATCCAGTGTTCACCAGCCAGCAATCCGCGCCGTAGCGGCCGATCAACTCGGCCAGCATCTTGCCGTACACCTCGGGCCGGCGCGGCAGGAACGGGGCGCCGAAGCAGGTGGAGAACGTCGCCTGCGGCTCGCCGCCCAGCCCCTTCTCGGTGCCCGCCACGCGCGCGGTGTAGCCGGACAGGAAGTGATACATCGCCTGCCCGGCCGACAGCTTCGCGATCGGGGGTAGCACGCCGAACGCGTCGCAGGTCAGCATCACGACGTGCTTGGGTTGGCCGCCCTTGCCCGTCTTGCTGGCATTGGCGACGAAGTCGATCGGGTAACACGCGCGCGTGTTCTGCGTCGCCCGGCTATCCGTCAGATCCAGCTCGCCGGCCGCGTTCGCCTGCACGTTCTCCAGTACGGTGCCGAAGCGGTGCGTGGCGTCCCAAATTACTGGCTCGGCCTTGTGGCTGAGGTCGATCACCTTGGCATAACAACCGCCCTCGAAATTGAAGACGCCATTTTCGCCCCAGCCATGCTCGTCGTCGCCGATCAGCGGACGCGCCGGGTCGGAACTCAGCGTTGTCTTGCCCGTGCCGGACAGGCCGAAGAACAGCGCGACCTCCTCCTCGTCGTTCATGTTGGCGCTGCAATGCATCGGCAGCACGCCCTCGGCCGGCAGCTTCCAGTTCATCACGGTGAAGATGGATTTCTTGATCTCGCCCGCATACTCGGTGCCGGCGATCACGATCAGCTTGCGGGCAAACGACAACGCGATCGCGGTCGACGTCCGCACGCCATCCCGCGCCGGCACGGCCTGATAGTGCGGCGCGTGCAGGATCACGTAGTCGGGCTCGAACCCGGCAAGCTCCTCGGCCGGCGGACGGATGAACATATTGCGGGCGAACAGCGCGTGCCAGGCGGAGCACGTCACCAGCCGCACGCGCACGCGATGCGCCGGGTCGGCACCGGCATACAGATCCTGCGTGAACAGCTCCTGCTGCTCGCCGAGATAGCTGGCGACGTGGCCGCGCAGACCCTCGAATTTGTCGGCCGCCAATTTCTGGTTGATCTTGCCCCACCAGATGTCCGCCGTCGTCTCGGGCTCGTCGACGACGAACTTGTCCTGCACGGACCGGCCGGTGTGAACGCCGGTCATCGCCATCAATGCGCCATCGGCCGAAAGCCGCCCCTCGCTACGCCGCATCGACGCCGCGACCAGCGCTGGCGGATGCAGATTGGCGTGCACCACGTGGCTCGCGCTTACGCCCGTGCCGGCAAGCGGCGCTTGGGTGGGATGGCTCATAGACGGTCTCCTCGACGGCATTGTCTTTGCAACATCTCTAACGGCCGTCGTGGGGTGCGTCTACGCTGGTCTTTGCCTTTGTTTCCAACGACGAGCGCCCTCTCCCGCCACTGCCGGAGAGGGCGTCGCAATCAGCCCTTTTTGGACTTTGACTTCAGCTTCGTCTCGGCTTCCTTGTTCTCGTCAGCCTCATCCTCGTCGCTCTCCGGCTCCTCGTCTTCGCCCGAAGCCGGCAGGCCCTCGGCGATCTGGGTCAGCAGCGCGTCGGAGCGCTTCTCCTCCTCGAGCGTCTCGCCGAACAGGGTCTCCGCCTCGGACATGCCGAGCTTCTTGGCCCAGGTCTTGAGCATGCCGTAGCGCGCGATCTCGTAGTGCTCCACCGCCTGGGCGCAGCCGATCAGCACGTCGTCCCCGGCCTCGGTATCACCGAAATCCTCCAAGTCCTCTTCCATCTCGGACGTGATGCCCGTCATCGCCTCGCAGGTCTTGGACCGCGCCGGCTTGCCGAGGAGCTCGAACACCTGGGTCAGACGTTCGACCTGGTGCGCGCTCTCTTCGCCGTGCTTGGTCAGTGCCTGCTTCAGCTCCGGCGACTTTGCCGACTTGACGGCCTTCTTGAGCGACTTGATGCCTTGCCGCTCGGCGAAATAAACGTCCTTCAGGGTCTCGTAGAACGCGTCTTTCAGGGTCTTCTCAGCCATTTGTTAAGCCTTCCAAGTGGATATCCCCCAGGGGTAGCTTGGGGGAGTGCGGTGCCAACGTGGCTCCCCTGCCGGCGTTACAACGGCGGTCTTCACGATCTCGTCTGCTCTTGTCCAGTGCGCCGCGGCGCGCGACTCTGCCGGCATGACATTCTCTGCACTCGACTCCGCCCTGCTGGGCCCGCTGTTCACGACCGAGGCGATGCCCACCTGCTTTTCGGACGAGGCGCGGCTCGGCCACATGCTGGCGGTCGAGGCAGCCCTGGCCCGGGCGGAGACCGCGTCCGGCCTAGTGCCACCCGACCTCGCAAGCACCATTCTGGCGATCGACCCGGCCCGGCTCGATCCGGCGGCGATCGGCGCCAAAACCGCGATCTCCGGCGTCCCCACCATTCCGTTCGTCAAGGCCGTGCAGGCGCAGCTTCCCGCCGACATGGAGCGCTTCTTCCACAAGGGCGCCACGACGCAGGACATCCTGGATACCGCCCTGGTGCTGCAAGTCAGGGACGCGTTCGACCTGCTGGAGGTCGACTTGTCCGCGACCCTGGCTGGCCTGGCCGCGCTGGCCACGGCGCACCGCGATACCCCCTGCGTCGGGCGCACCTACGGCCAACACGCGGCCCCGCTCACCTTCGGGTTCAAGGTGGCCGTGTGGCTCGCCGGCGTGGCGGAAGTGGCCGATCAACTGGCCTCGCTTCGAGGCCGGGTGCTGACAGCCTCGCTCGGCGGTCCCGTGGGAACGCTGGCCGGGCTGGGCGCGCAGGGCACGGCAGTGGCGGACGCCTTTGCGCGCGAACTCGGCCTGGGTGGCGACGCGATCAGCTGGCACACGCGCCGCGGCCGGGTCGCAGAGGCCGCGTGCTGGCTGGCCCGGCTGGTGGGCGCGCTCGCGAAGCTGGCAACCGACGTGGCGAGCCTCGCGTCGACCGAGATCGGCGAGGTGGCCGAACCCTATGTGCCCGGCCGAGGTGGATCGTCGGCGATGCCGCACAAGCGCAACCCGGTATCCTCGACTGTGATCCTGGCAGCGCATGCGGCGGCGCCCGGGCTCGCCGCCACGATGCTGAGCACCATGGCTGCTGCACACGAGCGCCCCGTCGGGCTGTGGCACGCCGAGTGGCATGCGCTGCCAACGCTGTTCGGTCTGGCAGCGGGTGCGTTGCGTGAAGCCCGCGCGCTGGCGGAGGGCTTAGAGGTGAATGCCGATCGCATGCGGGCCAACATCGATCTCACGCACGGGCTGCTATTCGCGGATGCGGCGGCAGGCAGGCTGGCAGCAAAGCTCGGGCGCGAGAAGGCGCACGAATTGGTTGAACACGCCGCCGGTGAGGTACGCCGGACCGGAGATGGGCTGCGCACAGTACTATCCCGCGACCCGGCGGCCGCTGGTGTGGATCTATCCGCCGCTTTCGACCTCGGGCCAGCGGTAACTGCGGCAGGGACATGGGTGGACCGGGTTATCGCAGGAACCTCCCTCTCCCCTTGAGGGAGAGGGAGACGTAATCAGACGTCCTTTGCGCTGTCGCCGCCGGTCACCTGGTATTCCGCACCGGTCACCATCGCCGCGGCGTCCGAGGCAAGGAACACCGCGACCGGCGAGATGTCGTCCGGCTGCAGCCAGCCCACTTTCAACGGCACAGTCGGCGCCCGCACGTCCCACGCCTCCTGCGGCGTCGGGTGGTCGGGCGGGGTGCGGCCGGTCTCGGCCATGGTCTCCTTCAGGCGCACCTCGTACCGGGTGAGCGGCGTATCCACCAGGCCGGGGAGCAGGGCATTCACCGTGATGTTGTATTGGCCCAATTCCATCGCAGCCGACTTCATCAAGCCGATGATGCCCCACTTCGACGCCGAGTAGCTGGCCGCGTCCTTGGTGCCGTGCAGGCCCTGCATCGACGACAGCACGATGATGCGGCCATTCTTCTGCGTCACCATCTTGGGGGCGAAAGCGCGGATTGTATTCGCCGTGCCGTTCAGGTTGTTGTCGATCACGTCGCGCCAGTCGGTGTCCTGCATCTCCATCAGCGGCACCCACCGCTGGATCGCCGCGTTCGCCACCACGATGTCGATCCTGCCGTGCTCCTGCACCACCTGATCGGCCACGCTGCGTAGCTTGGCGATGTCGCGGATGTCAGCCTGCACGCTCGTCGCCTTGCGGCCGTATTGCTGGATCTGCCGCACCGTCTCCGCCAGTTCCTCGGGCGTCGCGGGCGTGGCGTTGGAGGCCGGGCTAACCGGGCCGGCAATGTCCAGCACCACGACGTCGGCGCCGTTGGCGGCGAACTCCACGGCGATGGCGCGGCCGATGCCGCGGGCCGCGCCGGTCACTACTGCGATCTTGCCCGTCAGCATCGAACCGCGGCCCGGCCGGATCGGGCCGGCCGACTTTTCCGGCGGCGGTTCCGGCATCGTCTTGCCATCCAACTCGGTGGGCAGCTGCTCGGTCTGCACCGTCTGCGCCGCGGCGGGAACTGCCCCCACCAGCGCCGCCCCGGCGACCAGGCCGCCGCCCAGCATCAGGGAACGGCGAAGCTTGTCATGATCGTCGCGCTCGATATCAGCCATATGAAATCCTTTGTCATTCCGGAGCGCATCCTTGCTCCTCGCCGCGTGGCTAGAGCGGCGACGCGGCATCAGGGTTGCCGAGGGAGCGGCATCACATCCGGTGTATCGGGCAAGCCGTAACCCAGGCCGGGCGGCGCGCGTTACCCCGGCAACAGCAAGGCCCAGCGCATGCATCACATCCATCTGGACCCGCTGGGCGGCCTTGCCGGGGACATGTTCGTCGCCGCCCTTCTACACTTGCGTCCGGACGAGATGGCGAGCGCCTTGACAGCCGCGAGCGCGGTGTCGGGCGCCGCATGCCGGGTGGCAGACCACGGAGACGGCGTGTTGACCGGCCTACGCTTCCTCGTCGACGCGAACGGCCATCACCATCACCACCACACGCACTGGTCGGAGATCCGGGCCCGCCTCACCGCCGCCGAACTGCCCGGGCCGGTCCGCGATCACGCCATTGCCATCTTCGCCTGCCTCGCCGAGGCGGAGGGGCGCGTGCACGGCGTGGCACCGGACGCAGTCGTGTTCCACGAGGTGGGCGCCGCCGACAGCATCGCCGACATCGTCGCGGCGGCCTGGCTGATCGCGGCGCTGGAGCCGGCCAGCTGGAGTGTGTCGCCGCTGCCGATCGGCTCGGGCCAGGTGCAGACGGCGCACGGCATCATGCCCGTCCCCGCACCCGCCACCGCCTTGCTGCTGGAAGGGTTTGCCACCCATGACGACGGGATACCCGGCGAGCGCGTGACCCCGACCGGGGCCGCCATCCTGCGCCACTTAACACCGGCCAGGCAGCGCCCGCCGGGCACGCTGCTCGCGTCGGGCTTCGGCTTCGGCACGCGCCGGCTGCCCGGCCTGAGCAATTGCCTCCGCGCCCTGGCCTTCGAAACCGGGGTGGAGGCGGGGCCGGAGCATCGTGAGCTCGCCGTGATCACCTTCGAGGTCGACGATCAATCCGGCGAGGACCTGGCCGCCGGGCTCGACCGCGTGCGCGCGACCGAGGGCGTGCACGACGTGCTGCAGATGGCCGCGCTCGGTAAAAAGGGCCGGATGGCGGTGCACGTGCAAATACTCGTCCGGCCGGAGGCGCTCGAACGAGCGGTTGATGCGAGTTTCACGCAGACCACAACGATAGGTTTACGCATCAATACCGTAGAGGGACGTGCTTTACCTCGCCGTTTCGTGAACATGCAGATGGCGGAGCGGGAAGTCCGTGTTAAGATCGCGCAACGTCCGAACGGCGTGACGGCGAAGGCGGAGGCGGACCATATTGCCGAGCCTGCCAGCCACGCTGCCCGTGCGGAATTGCGTCACGCCGCCGAGGAATGGGCAAAGACACGATGACACCCCTCACACGCCTGCAAAACGTACTCGGAACATTCGACTTGGCGGCCATTGCGGTGAGTGGCGGCATCGACAGCCTCACACTCGCGACCGCAGCGCACCGCGTGCTGGGCGAGCGTGTCACCATGCATCACGCGACCTCCCCGGCGGTGCCCGGCGAGGCGACCGAGCGCACCCGGGCGCTGGCCGCACAGGAGGGCTGGACGCTCGACGTGTTCGACGCCGGCGAGTTCGCCGACCCGGCCTATCGTGCCAACCCGGTCAACCGCTGCTTCTTCTGCAAGACCAACCTGTACGGGGCCGTAGCAGGGCGCACCACCCGCACGATCCTGTCCGGCACCAACCTCGACGACATGGGCGACTTCCGGCCCGGGCTGGAGGCGGCGCGCAATCACAACGTGCGCCACCCCTTCGTCGAGGCCGAGATCGACAAGCGCACGGTCCGCGCAATGGCGACCGAGCTGGGGATGGGTGCGCTGTCCGAACTGCCGTCCGCGCCCTGCCTGTCCAGCCGGATCGAGACCGGCATCCGGATCGAGCCGGCGGTGCTCGCGATGGTGCACGCCGCCGAGAAACTGGTCGGGCAGGCGCTCGCGGCCCCCACGGTGCGTTGCCGGGTGCGGGCCGGCGCGGTCGTGATGGAGTTGGACCAGGCCACGCTCGACGCGATGGATGGCAGCCGCCGCGACGATCTTGCGGCCCAGGTGGCCGTGCTCGCGCGGGGAGCTGGGCTGACCAAGCCCGTCGCCTTCGCCCCATACCGCACCGGCAGCGCCTTTCTCCGGACGCCGGCATGAGCGGTTCGGAGTTCCTCCTCGACGAGGCGCGGCCGACCCGTATCGGCTTTGGCGAAGCGGTGTTCTGCGCCGGCAAGTCCGCCCCGCAGATCGCCGATATCCTGGACGGCGCCCGCGTGCCGATGCTGTTCACCCGGCTCGATGCCGAAAAGTTCGCCGCACTCCCACCGTCGCACCAGGCGCGGCTGGAGTACGACGCCGTATCCCGTACGGCGTATTCCGGTGAGCCGGCCCCGCTGTCCGGGCCGTCCGGGGTGGCCATCGTTACCGCCGGAACGTCGGACGTGCCGATGGCGCGGGAGGCGCAGCGCACGCTGCGGTTCAGCGGTTACGAGGCGCCGCTGATCGCCGATGTCGGCGTCGCCGGGTTGTGGCGGCTGATGCGGCGGATCGACGAGTTGCGCGCGTTGCCGGTGCTGATCGTGGCGGCTGGCATGGACGCGGCCCTTCCCAGCGTCATCGGCGGCCTGGTGCCGAGCGTGATCATCGCCATCCCCACCTCCGTTGGCTATGGCGTGGCGGAGGGCGGCCACACGGCCCTGCACTCCATCCTGGCCAGCTGTGCGCCCGGCATCCTCGCCGTCAACATCGACAACGGGTACGGCGCGGCATGCGCCGCCATGCGGGTGCTCGGCCAGCGTCGCTAGTTTCAGGATGCAACGGCAACGGTGTCCCTGCGCTGTAGCAGCGTCCTGATCGGAGTGGCGCATGATGAAACTGAGCACGATCGGCTATTGCGCCGGGGCCGCCCTGACTGGGGCTGGGCTGGTGCTGAACCGGCGCAGTCCGCGGACTGCGGGCGTGATGCTGGTGGCTGGGATCGCTGGCCTGGGCCTGACGGCAGGGGCTCACCAGCAGCATGTCATGCATCCGCCGTTGCCGGCGGGCTACGATCCGCTCGACACGCTGAAGCCTTTGGCAGACCGGATCTGGACCGTCGATAGCGGCCCGCTGGATGGGCTGCTGCCTCTGCGCATGACGGTGATCCAACTGCCCGATGACAGCCTGTTGCTGCACTCCCCCACCCAGCTCACGCCCAAGCTGCAAGCCGAACTGACGGCGTTGGGCCCGGTCCGTGCCCTGGTGGCGCCCAGCCCGGCGCATTGGATGTTCGTGCGGGACTGGCAACGCGCTTACCCCAAGGCGGAGACCTGGGCCGCTCCTGGATTGGCAGAGCGCAAGCAGGTGCAGGAATCGGGGCTGGTGATCGACCACGAGTTGTCCGGCACGCAGCCCTTGGCCTGGGGCGGGGCGATCGACCTCGTGACGGTCCGGGGCGGCTTCGGCTTCAGCGAGATTGCGCTGTTCCACAAGCCATCCTGCAGCCTGGTGCTGACCGACCTGGTGATGAACATCGAGCCTGACCGTCTGCCCGCCCTGATGCGGCCGCTCGCGCGCCTGCTCGGGATCACGGCGCCCGTCGGCCGGGCGCCGGCCTACGTGCGCGCCTTGTTCAAGCTCGGCGGCTGGGCGGCCCGCGACGCGGCTGCACGGCTCGTAGCACTTCGGCCCGACCACGTGGTATTCGCGCACGGCCGACCGTTCGAGGGCAAAGCAGCCGATGCCCTGGCCCAGTCACTGGCATGGCTGGCGCCCACACCCCACTCCCGTTGAGGCAAGGCTTCTTCTCCCTCGACCCTTGTGGGCAGGGCAATCGCATTTGGCTGATCCTCCCCCGCCACTTCGCGGGGGAGGTGGCGGCGAAGCCGACGGAGGGGGCGCTTGGGCGACGGATCTTGCCCAAGAGCCCCCTCCACCATGCTTCGCATGGTCCCCCTCCCCCGCTTCGCGAGGGAGGATAAGGCAAATGCAATCGCCCTGCCTTGTGGGAGAGGGCCGGGGTGAGGGGTGGCCACGTAATCGGTGGGTCGCAAAGCAGCCCTCACCCCGACCCTCTCCCGTAGAAGAACGGGAGAGGGAGACGTCATGCGATACCTGGGGCTGCAACCGGGTGGACCGTGCCTCGTTAGAACCACAGCGGCATCAAGCCGCGTGGAGGATCTAATGGATAAGGATCGGATCGAAGGCTCGCTGACCCAGGCCAAGGGCGCCGTCAAGGAAGCCGCTGGCAAGGTGACTGGCGACACGAAACTCCAAGCCGAAGGCACGGCGGATAAGGCGGCCGGCAAGGCGCAAAACGCCGTCGGCGGCGTCAAGGACGCTGCACGGGACACTCTCAACAAAACCCCGTAAGACAATAGCAGGCGGGCACCATGATGGTGCCCGCCACGCTCAGGTCTTTCCAGGGTCGGCTGGCGCTATCAGGGACGCCACCACCGAGAACACGAAGACCTGGTAAAGCAACCCGGTCGAAATCTCCCAGCAGGCGGCAATTCGGGCCAGTCCCGATACCGGCGATATGTCCCCATATCCCGTGGTCGTTATCGTAATAACGCTGAAGTACAGCGCACTGCCGAAATCCAACGTAGGGTTGGCGGCAGGCAGGCTGAACGCGTGCGGGGCACGCTCAGCAATGATGGCGTAGATGATCGCGAACGAGGTGCACGTCACGACATAGGTCAACGCCACGCTCGCAAGATCCACCGCCTTCGACGCGCGGCGATGGTGAAACACGTGCAAGCTCACGAAAAAGCTCAGGAACGGACCCACGACCGAGGTGACCAGCCCGGCAACGACGGCAACTTCCCGCGGCAATTCACCGGCCTCGTAGGTGCCGAGGGTGACGAATTGCGCGACCACCACCACCGCGTAAAGCACACGCAGCCGATCGATGGTGCGGCGGGTGTTTATCGGCCGCTCCTCACGCCAACCCGGCGATCTCGCGCCAGCCCGCCTCGTCCACCGTGGCCACGCCCAACTCCGCAGCCTTCTTCGCCTTCGACCCGGCGTCGGCGCCCAGCACCACGAGATCGGTCTTCTTGGACACGCTGTCGGTCACCCGCGCGCCCAATGCCTCGGCACGAGCCTTGGCTTCGGGCCGGGTCATAGTGGCCAGGCTGCCGGTAAACACGATCGACTTGCCCGAAAGCGGCCCGGTGGCGCTTGCAACCTCGTCCTGCACCGTCAGCTGCCCGGCCAGGTCATCCAGCACGGCGCGGTTGCGCTCCTCGGTAAAGAACCCGACCAACTCGTCGGCGGTGGCCGCGCCCATGCGCATGATGCTGCCGAGCGACTGGCGTTCCTCCGAGCCGACCGTCGTCGCCCGCACCATCTGCTCGCGCCAATGCGCCAGCGAGCCGTAATGCCGGGCCAGCAGCTTGGCATTGGTCTCGCCGATGCGGCGGATCCCTAGCGAATATATGAACCGGGGCAGCGAGATCGTCCGCCGCGCCTCGATCGAGCGCATCAGGTTGGCCGCGCTGGTCTTACCCCAGCCCTCGCGCACCGCGATCGCGTCCTGATGGTCGTGAAGGCGGAAGATGTCGGCGGGGGTGTCGATCAGGTGGTCGGCGTGGAAGGCGCGAATCGTCTGTTCGCCCAGATGCTCGATGTCGAACGCGGCCCGGCTCACGAAATGCACCAGGCGCTCGATCACCTGCGCCTGGCAGGTGAGCCCCCCGGTGCAGCGCCGCACCACCTCACCGGCCGCCCGCACGGCCAGGCTGCCGCAAACCGGACAGTGCTCCGGCATCACGAAGGCGGCAGGCCCGCGCGGCGTCCCTGGAACCGGGCCGAGCACCTGCGGGATCACGTCGCCGGCCCGTTGCAGCTCGACGGTGTCGCCGACGCGAACATCTTTGCGGGCGATCTCGTCTTCGTTGTGCAGCGTCGCGCGGGTCACCAACACGCCGCCCACGTTCACCCCCTGCAGCCACGCGACCGGCGTCAGCGAGCCGGTGCGCCCCACCTGGATGCGGATGTCCTCGAGCAAGGTGGTGGCGCGCTCGGCTGGGAATTTCCATGCGGTGGCCCAGCGCGGCGTGCGGCCGACGAAGCCGAGCCGCCCTTGCAAGGCCAGGCTGTCCACCTTGAACACGACGCCGTCGATGTCGTACGGCAACGCCGCCCGGCGCGCGCCGATGGCGGCATGGAATGCCTCGGCGCCGGCCTGATCCACCTGCTCGCTCAGCTCGTTGACGCTGAACCCCCAGTCTTTCAGCTGCTGCAGATAGCCCCAATGCGTCTCCGCCGGCCGCTCGCTGGCCTCGCCGAACGCGTAGGCGAACAGCGAGAGCGGGCGCGCCGCCGTGATCTTCGCATCCAGTTGGCGCAGGCTGCCGGCGGCGGAATTGCGCGGGTTGGCGTAGGTGCGCAGCCCGGCGGCGACCTGCGCCTCGTTCAGCTTCAGGAAGTCGGCCTTGGTCATGAACACTTCGCCGCGGATCTCGATGCGGGCGGGGGCGTGGCCACGCAACCGGGTCGGCACGGCGGACATGGTACGCAGGTTGGCCGTGACGTCTTCCCCCTCGGCGCCGTCGCCGCGGGTGGCGCCGTGCAGCAGGCGGCCATTCACGTAGGTCAGCGAGATGGACAGGCCGTCGATCTTGGGCTCCGCCACCAGGGCAAGGGGTTCGTCCTTCAGCCCCAGGAAGCGACGCACTCGGGCGCAGAAATCATCGAAATCCGCCGCGCTGAACGCGTTGTCCAGGCTGAGCATCGGGACGCGATGGGCGATCTTGGCAAAGCCGCTGGCCGTCTCGGCCCCGACCCGGCGCGACGGGCTATCGGGCCGGATCAGGCTCGGGAAACGCGCCTCGACCGCGGCATTGCGCTGACGGAGCGCATCGTAGTCGGCGTCGGTAATCTCCGGCGCGTCCTCGGTGTTATACAGCCGGTCGTGGTGGGCGATCTCCGCCGCGAGCCGCTCCAGCTCCGAGGCGGCCTCCTCCTCGGTCAGTTCCTCCGGCAAGCGCCCGGTCATTGGCCCTGCCAGTTGCGGAGGAACGCCGTCTCCTCGTCCGAGATCGGCTGGTTCACCACGCGCTCCGGGATCTCCCAGATCACCAGTTTCGGCGGCGTTTCCCGGAACGCCGGGCTGCGGAAGTAGTCGCGTGCCGAGCCCCAGAACGCGCCGCCAGCCTGGGCGAACTGGCCGATCGGGGCGGACAATGCCTCCTCCAGCGCGCCCAGGAAGTTGGCGTTCACGGAATACGAACTGCCGATCAGCACCACCTCGGGCACCGGGGCGTCGTCCAGCAAGCCGCCGGTGTCGGCGGGCGGATTGGTCTCGGCGGTGGTCGCCGGGCTCTCGATGTCGGGGAGCGGGCGCAGCTTCGGGGCCAGGTCGGGCACATGCTCCAGGCTCATCAGCCGCAGCAGATCGCCGGCCCGCTTGGCTTCGGGGCCGTATTGCGTGTGGAAGGGGCGGTCGCGGCCGATCGGCGCCTCGGTGACGGAGGCCGTCGCTGCGGCGGCAATCGCGGCGCCGTCCTGGTTCCAGTGGGTGTCGGTGCGGTAGTACACGGGGGTGCGGATGCCGGTGAAGGTTTGCAGCAGGTCCACCACCGGCAGGCCCGTCAGCATGGCGGCGAAGGCGGCGTAACGGTCGTTGGATTGCGTGGAATACGGAACGCCGCAGGCTGCCTCCGCCTCGACCCGCCGCTTATCCGGCACCAGCACCACCTGGAGCGCGATTCCCTTGGCGGTCAACGCGGCGGCCACCGTGTGGACCGCGTCGGCCCGGGCCTGCATGGCGGCTTGCGACCCGGGCCAGGGCCGCAGCTCCTCGGTCAGGAACAGCCAGTCGCCGCAGCCGACCGTGACCTGCGGGCCGCCGGAATCGAACAGGCGCCAGCGCAGGATGCCGCCCGCGGTGGACAGGGCGTCGCCGATCGGCAGGTCGTGCGCCATGGCGTAGTTCACCGCCGCCGCCGTCTGCCCGCCGAAGAACGCCTTCGGGGTCATCGCCTCGACCAGCCGGCGATGCGGCCCGGGGCTGGAGAGGGTGGCAACACCCAGGCCGAAGCCGACCGCCAGGATCGCGATCATCGCGCAGCCCTGCGCCCGGGCGCCGGTGATGAAGGGGGAGCGCGCCATCAGAACTGGAAATACAGGAAGGGCACGGCAGACCGGCTGTACAGCAGCACCATCGCCAGCAGGAACCCGCAGAACGGGCCGACGAGCGAGAACCCGCCACCGACGCGGCCCATGACCCGGGCCACCCGGCGCTCGATCAGCGGCACGTAAACGACGGCCACCCCGATCAGGATGGTCCAGAACCGGTCGGGGGTGAGCTGCCATGCCAGCCCGTCCGAGACCCCCATGCCGTGCAGACCGAGCATGCCGGTATACATGTGCAGCGCCTCCCCGAAGGTGTCGGCGCGGAACACCACCCAGCCCAGCACGACCGCAAACAGCGTTAGGATGTGGCCGCTGAACCAGGGCATCTTGCCGCCCTTCGAGCGGTAGTAGCGGTGCAACGCCAGCAGCCCGCCGTGCCAGGCGCCCCAGGCGACGAACGTCCAGTTGGCGCCATGCCACAGGCCGCCGATCAGCATGGTCAGGATCAGGTTGACGTAGGTACGCACCTCGCCGCGGCGGTTACCGCCCAGCGAGATATACAGGTAGTCGCGCAGGAACGAGGACAGCGTCATGTGCCAGCGCTGCCAGAACGCCTGGATCGAGCCGCTGAGATAGGGGAAGTCGAAGTTCTCGGGGAAGTGGAAGCCGATCATCAGGGCGAGGCCGATCGCCATGGCCGAGTAACCGGCGAAGTCGAAATACAGTTGCAGGGTGTAGGCGACGGCGCCGAGCCAGCTATCGGCTAGGCTGGGTGCCGGCAGGTGGTAGATCGCGTCCACCAGGGGGCTGAGTGTGTCGGCGATGATCACCTTCATGCAGAAGCCGATCATGAACCGCCGCGCGCCGAGGCCGAACAGCGCCAGGCTATGCTCCCGCCCCTTCAGCTCGTCAGCAATCTGGGCGTAACGCACGATCGGCCCGGCGATCAGCTGGGAGAACATCGCCTTGTACGCGGCGTAGTTCAGCAGCGAGCGGCTGACGGGGATGGTGCCGCGCCAGACGTCCACCAGGTAGCTGATGGATTGCAGCACGTAGAACGACAGCCCGGCCGGCAGGATGATCGCGGCCCAGGGGATCGGGCCCATGTTGCCGACCGCAAGCACGCCGTTGAGCGAGTCGACGCTGAAATTGGCGTATTTGAAGTAGGCCAGCACACCGAGATTGCCGACCAGCCCCGCCTGCAGCCAGAGCTTGCCGACCCGGCTGCCCAGCCCGGCCGCCACCATCATGCGCGAAGTGAGGAAGGTGAACAGCGTTACGCAGACCAGCAGCGCCAGGAAGTCGACCCGCCACCAGGCGTAGAACGCCCAGGACAGGATCAGGATCGGCCAGTTCCGCAGCCTGACCGGGGTCAGATAGTAGACCACGAAGAAAATCGGCAGGAAGAGGAACAGGAACTCGAACGAGGCGAAGATCATGGCGGTGGACCGGCGTGCGAAGGCAGTTCAGGCCTCACTCTGCTTAGTGAGCCTGCGCCAGCGCCAGGATCTCCTGATCGATCGCCATGCCCCATTTCTGATAGCCCGGCAGGCCGTAATGTTGCCCGTCGAACGTGGTCCACTCGCCGGGCTGGGCAAATTTCAGGCTATCGATATAGCGGCACGGCGAGACGTGGGTCGACAGGTAGTCGCTCATCAGCTTGACCCGGGCGTATGTCTTGAAATACGGGCCGCCCTCGGTGCCCCAGCCGGGTCCGATCCACACGCACGAGATCCCGGAGGCCTGGATGCGCCGGGTCAGGGCCGAAATGTTCTGGTCGATGTACTGCGTCGGCAGCGCCGCCTGCGAGTATCCCGCCATGGTGTCGCCGGCACCGATGATGATGAGGTTGGGGTGGACCCGCTGCAGCATCTCGTCGAACGCCGGAACATGTGCGTTGGCGGCCTTGTTCGTCTTCACCGGGCCCGACTCGACCCGCTCCGCCGTGCCACACGGGGCCACGCCCTGGGACACCCACACATCGGTCGCTGCCCCGCAGGCGGCCTCCGTTGTGACCTTGGCGCCTTGCGAGATCAGCGCATCCTGCAGCGTTGTAATGAGGTAGCCCTGGGTCGCGAAGTGACTGTCACCGAGCATGAGGACGGTAAGGCCGGCGAGGATTGGAGAAGCCATTGATCACCCGGTGATGGTCGTAACGTCCGGTAAATGCGGACATGTTACACCTACGGCAGAGTGGGAACGGCGGCAACGCCCCTGGTTTGGGAAAAATCGTCAAAGTTGAGATGCTTCGGTTGCACTATAGGGCCGCGCTGCAACACTCTGTCCCGCATGTTAAAACATGCCGCGCTAGGGCGGCGAATGGCTGCCACACGGGGTTGCTATCGTGAACGCCCCGTAAGAAGTCGCTTTCTTTCTTGTTCGCACCGGCCCACATACCCGTCTCGATGCAAATCCATGCAAGCTGCGCCGCCCGGGAGGGCCACGGTGTGCTGCTGATAGGGCCCTCGGGTTCCGGGAAGTCGGACCTATTGTTGCGTCTTCTCGACCGCGGGTTCGCCCTCGTGGCTGACGATCGGGTCGATCTGGATGCCGGGGTCGCCTCTGCGCCGGCAGCCTTGGCCGGGTTGCTGGAGGTGCGCGGCCTCGGC
This sequence comes from uncultured Acetobacteraceae bacterium, assembly GCA_964242215.1. GTDB lineage: Bacteria > Pseudomonadota > Alphaproteobacteria > Acetobacterales > Acetobacteraceae > LMUY01. The sequence continues at coordinate 38,074 of CAXTCJ010000032.1, forward strand.
CTGCTGCATCTGCCTTACGTCACCACCGCCCCCGTCGCGCTGGCGATCTTACTGGGCCAGGGCGCGCGCCTGCCCGACGCAACCACCCACGCCGAATCCGGCCGCCCCATGGTCTCCATCGACCCGGCCAGCCCGTCGGCCCCGCAACGTGTGGCCTTGGCGCTGGATTGCGCACTGGGCCGCACCCGCCAGCTCGCCGGCCCGTTCGCATGACACCCCGCCGGGTCGTATTGGTCACGGGGCTATCCGGGGCCGGACGATCCTCCATCCTCCGCGTGCTGGAGGACATGGGGTACGAGGCCGTCGACAACCCCCCGCTCACGTTGACCGAGGAACTGGTCAGCCGTGGCGAACGCCCGGTCGCCATCGGGCTGGACGCCCGCAGCCGCGGCTTCGATGCCGCCGCCGTGCTGTCCACGATCGAGCGGCTCCGACTGAACCAGGCGCTCCGCCCCGAACTCGTCTTCGCCTATGCGGACGAGGAGGCATTGCTCCGCCGCTACACCGAAACCCGGCGCCGCCACCCTCTGGCCCCAGGCGGGCGCGTTTTGGACGGCATTGCGCAGGAAATTGCCATGACGGTGTCCCTCCGGGAGGCCGCCGACCTGGTGATCGACACGTCCGATACCGCGTTGCCGGCGTTGCGGCGCTTGGTCGAAAGCCGCTTCGCCTGCAGCGGATTGGGGCTAACGGTGTCGCTGATGTCGTTTGCATATCCCCGTGGGCTGCCGCGGGAAGCAGACCTGGTGTTCGATGCACGCTTCTTGCGTAACCCGCACTATGATCCTTATTTACGTCCCAAGACTGGAATGGACCCTGAGGTCGCCGCCTATGTTGAGGCGGATCCGGACTTTCAGGCGTTTTTCGACCAGATCGAGGCCATGTTGAGGCTGCTCCTGCCGCGATTTGTGCAGGAAGGAAAAAAATACGTGACCATTGCTGTAGGCTGCACCGGTGGGCGACATCGCTCCGTCCGGATCGTGGAGAAGCTCGTAGACCGACTGACCGGCAATGGTGGGCTTGACACGCGCTACGGTCAGATCACGGTTGCACACAGGGAATTGCTGAAAGCAGCCACCTTGCTGCCGGAAGCCCGTCAGGCGCAGGAGGCCTGAGCCAACAAAATGATCGGCCTTGTCCTCGTTTCCCACGGCCGCCTTGCGGAGGAACTCCGCCTGGCGCTGGAGCATGTGGTCGGCCCCCAGGAGCACGTCGCGACCGTCTGCATCGGTCCCGACGACGACATGGAGCTGCGCCGGGCCGACATCCAAAGCAGCATCAACAGCGTCGACGACGGCGATGGCGTGGTGCTGCTGACGGACATGTTCGGCGGCACCCCCTCCAACCTCGCCATTTCGCTGATGGACCGACCCGGCGTGGAGGTCATCGCCGGGGTGAACCTGCCGATGCTGGTCAAGCTGGCCAAGGTCCGCTGCCGCCAAAGCTTGGGCGAATGCGTGGATTGCGCGCAGGTGGCCGGGCGCAAATACATCGCCGCAGCCTCCCACGTGCTGCACGGGTGCAAGGTCAACGGCGCCAATTGAGCGAGCCACGCCCCGCTTCTGCTGCCCGGCTTGGTATGAGTGAGCAGATATGAGTGAGTCGGGCACCGACGCACCCCTCGTCGCCCGTGCCACCATCTGCAATCGCCGCGGCCTGCACGCCCGGGCGGCGGCGAAATTCGTAGCGACGGCGGAGCGATTCGTCGCTATTGTCGACGTGGAGGCGTACGGGCAATCGGTGTCGGCGCAGTCCATCATGGGGTTGATGATGCTCGGCGCGGGCAAGGGGTCGGAAATCGAGATGCGCGCGACCGGGCCCGACGCGGCGGAGGCGCTGGCCGCCTTGACGGCCCTCGTCGAGGCCGGTTTCCATGAAAGCGATTGAGGCCGGGTCGGACGGGACCAGCTTCGAACGGAGGCTGATGGGGCTGCCAGTGGCACCCGGCGTGGCCATCGGGCCGATGTTCGGCACCATCGAGACCCCCACCATCATCACCCGCCACCGGATCGCCGCCGCTGACATCGAGGCCGAGCGCGTACGGCTGGATTCAGCCATCGCCGCATCCCGCAAGCAATTGGGCAAGCTGCGCGCCCGGCTGCACGTGCTGCCTGAGGACACCCAGGCGGAGATCTCCCCCTTGCTGGACGCCTACGTCCAGATGCTCGGCCCGTCGCGTCTGCTCCGCGGCGCGCGGCTGCGCATCGCCGAGGGACTACGCTCGGCCGAACAGGCCGTAACCGACGAGGCGGAGGCGATCGCGGCCGCCCTGCTGGTCGCCAACGCCGACGACCTGCCGGCCGGGCACCGCCGCGCCGACGAGGTGCGCGAGATCGCCCGCCGCCTGGTGCGAAACCTGACGCGCGCGCCGTTCCGCTCCTTCACCGGGCTGCCCCCGGGTGCGATCCTGGTCGCGGAGTGGCTGACGCCCGCCGATGCCGCCCTGATCGACCCGGCGCGCGTCGCGGGGGTCGCCACCGACGAGGGCGGCGCGGATGGCCACACCGCCATCATGCTGCGTGCCCTGGGCATCCCGACCGTGCTCGGTGCGATGGGGCTGACCGCCCACATGACCATGGGCGGCACGGCAGTGATCGACGGCACCGCCGGGCTCGTGATCCTGGATCCGGCGCCCACCACCGTCGCCCAGGCACGCCGCGGCGTGATCGCCTTCGCCCGCCGGCAACAGCGCTGGGCCCGCCTGCGCCGCCTGCCCGCCGTTACGCAGTGCGGCACCGATGTCCAGTTGCAGGCGAATTTCGAGATCCCGGCCGAATTGCCGCTGATCGCGCAGTCCGGCGCGCATGGGGTGGGACTGCTGCGGAGCGAGTTCCTGTTCATGAACCGCGACGTGTTGCCGGGTGAGCACACCCAGGCGGAGATCTACGCCAGCGTGATCGAAGCCATGGAGGGCGACCCGGTCACCATCCGCGTGCTCGACTGGGGCGGCGAAAAGGAGATCGAGGCGCTCTCCAATGCCGGCATCGTGCCCGACAGTTCCGACGCGAACCCCGCCTTGGGCTTGCGCGGCATCCGCATGCTGCTGCGCCACCCCGAGGTGCTGGAGACGCAACTCGCCGCGATCCTTCGCGCCGCGGCGTTCGGCCCGGTGCGCGTGATGCTGCCGATGGTGACAAACGTCGCCGAGGTGCGCGAGGCCCGCGCCATCTACGAGGCCGTGGCGGACAAGCTGCGCGCCCGCTCGGTTCGCTTGCCGGCCACCCTGCCGCCGCTGGGTGCGATGATGGAAGTGCCCGCCGCCGCGCTGTGTGCCGAGGCCCTGGCCGGCGCCGCCGACTTCTTCGCGATCGGCACCAACGACCTGACGATGTACACGCTGGCCGCGGATCGCGCGCAGTCGGAGGCGTCCAGCACCTACAACCCGGTCCATCCCGCTGTGTTGAGCCTGATCCGCATGACGGTGACGGCGGCTGCCCGGGCCGGCATCCCTGTGTCCGTGTGCGGCGAGATGGCGGGCAGCGCGCGTTACACCCCGCTCCTGCTCGGCATGGGTGTGCGCTCGTTCTCGATGAACGCGACCGCCGTGCCGCGCGTGAAGCAGGCCGTACGCACCACCACGATCGCCACCTGCGAGGCGCTGGCTGCCGCCGTGATGGCGCAAACCGAGCCGGACGCCGTGCAGGACCTGCTGACCGAGTTCGAGGCGAGGCTCTAACGCGGCGGCCCGGCGTTGCCTCCGACTTCCACCTTCTACTAATGAACCGGTCGCCAATATCACTCCGTGGCTGTGGAGAGGACGAAATACCCATGCACCCGGTTCGGATCCCCCTTTGAAGACGCGGCTTGCGCTCCTGCTCGCGGCCGGCGTTGCGGTCATCGGTGTTGCGGCCATCGGCGCCGTCGTTTGGCGGCCCGCCATCGCGCCGATCTCGAACCCGGGGCAGTTCGACCACGCATTGGTCGTGAAGGGCGCCCAACTGGCTGCGATCGGCGACTGCGCCGTGTGCCACGCGGGCAGCGGCGGGCAAGCCTATGCCGGCGGCAGTCCGGTGCAGACGCCGTTTGGCACCATCTACGCCAGTAACATCACCCCCGACCCGGCCACCGGCATCGGCACCTGGTCGGAAGCTGCCTTCGTGCGCGCCATGCGCAGCGGCGTCGACCGGCCGGGCAACTTCCTGTATCCCGCCTTCCCCTACAACCACTACACCCACGTCTCGGACGGCGACCTTTCGGCGATCTACGCCTTCCTGATGACGCGCCAGGCCGTGTCGGCCCAGGCACCCCCGACCAAGCTGCCCTTTCCGTTCAACATCCGTCCCATCATGGCCGGCTGGAACCTGCTGTTCCTCGACCGCTCCCCCATTCTGCCCGACCCGGCCAAGGATGCGGCCTGGAACCGCGGCGCCTACCTGGTGGAGGGGCTGGGCCACTGTCAGGCGTGCCATTCACCCCACAACCTGTTCGGGGCGGAGGAAACCAGCCACGCCTTCACCGGGGGCCTTGCAGACGGGTGGGAGGGTCCGGGCCTGACCGCCGCATCCTCACCGGCGGCGATCGCCTGGAGTGCCGATGCGCTCTACACCTTCCTGCGCTACGGCCTGGATCACCACCACGCGGCGGCCGCCGGCCCAATGGGGGCGGTGTCGCACGACCTGACGGCAGTGCCGGAGGCGGACGTGCGCGCCATGGCCGCCTACATCGCCAGCATGACCGGCACCCCAGACCCGGCGCGCGAACAGCAGGTCGCGGCACGGGCCGCGTCGGCGCAGACCCCGCCCCAGGCGCTGGCCGGGTCGGAGGGCGCCACGATCTTCGCCGGTGCCTGCGCGGCCTGCCACGGGGCGGGGGCGCCGATGATGCTGGATGGCAACCGGCCCTCCCTCGCACTCGGCAGCTCCGTCACCGCACCGACTCCGCGCAACGCGACCCAGGTGATCCTGTACGGCCTGCAGCCGCAGCCCGAGGAGCAAGGGCCGTGGATGCCGGGCTTCGCCGGGTCGCTGACCGATGCGCAGGTCGCGGCTGTGCTGGCCTATGTGCGGGGCCGCTTCACCGATCTGCCGGCCTGGAGCGACCTCCAGCCCAGCGTCCACAAGATCCGTCAGGACAAGGCATCATGACGACACTGACCGTGAATGGCGTCCGGCACGATCTGGACATCGACCCCGCCACGCCGCTGCTGTATGTGCTGCGCGACACACTGGGCCTCCACGGGGCCAAGTATGGCTGCGGCCTGGGGCAGTGCGGCGCCTGCACCGTGATGGTGGACGGGGCCGCCGTGTTCTCGTGCCTGACCCCGGCCGCCGTGCTGGAGGGCCGCCAGGTGCGCACCGTCGAGGGGCTCGGCAGCGCCCAGCATCCCGGCCCCCTGCAGCAGGCGTTCATCGACGAGCAGGCGGCGCAGTGCGGCTACTGTATCGCCGGGATGATCATGCGGGCGCAGGCATTGTTGGAACACAATACCTCCCCGACCGAAGCAGAGATCCGCGCGCAGATGGAGCCGAACCTGTGCCGCTGCGGCACCCACATGCGCATCCTGGCCGCGATCCGCCGCGCCGCCGCGTCGATGCGGTCCGCCGCCTTGACCCCCGCCTTGCCCACGGTTGCAAGGGAGGGGGCGGCATGAACGCCATGCTGTCCCGCCGCAGCCTGCTGGCCGGCGTTGGCGCGCTGGTGGTCGCATTCGAGGTCCGTGCCCAGGAGGCACCCGGCAAGCTGCCCGGCAGCCTCTCGGTCGAGCCCCGCCTCGCCGGCTGGGTGCAGGTCGCCCCGGATGGCGCGGTAACCGTGTTCACCGGCAAGGCGGAACTGGGCCAGGGCATCAAGACCGCGCTCATCCAGGTCGCAGCCGAGCAGCTGTATCTGGCGCCGGACCAGGTCTTGCTGGTCACTGCCGACACTTATCGCACCGCCAACGAGGGCTACACCGCCGGCAGCCACTCCATGCAGGACAGCGGCACTGCGATCATGAACGCGGCGGCCGAGGTGCGCGGCATCCTGGTGGCCGAAGCCGCCTCCCGCCTCGGCGTCGACCCGGCGGCGCTGACACCGGCCCACGGCCGGATGACGGCAGCGGATGGCCGCAGCCTGGGCTATGGCGAGTTGGTCGGCGGCCTGACCCCCGACCGGCTTGCGCAACCGGGCGCCCCGTTGAAGGACCCGGCGGCGTTCACGGTGATCGGCAAGCCCGTCCCGCGCGTGGACATCCCCGCCAAGGTATCGGGCGGGCAGGCCTACGTGCAGGACATGAGCCTACCCGGAATGCTGCACGCCCGGATGGTCCGCCCGCCGCGTTATGGCGCGGTGTTGGCCTCACTGGACGAAGCGTCGGTCGCCGCGATGCCCGGCGTGGTCAAGATCGTGCGCGACGGCAATTTCGTCGGCGTGCTCGCGCAGGGCGAGTGGCAGGCGATCGTCGCCATGCGCGCGCTGGCCAATGGGGCGCGGTGGACTGGTGGCACTGCCCTGCCCGACCAGGCCACGATCTTCGACACCATCCAGGCGCTCCCGGCGCAGGACAGCGTGATCCTGGACCGCAAGGCCGAGCAACCCGCCACGTCGCGCCGGCTGAAGGCGCGGTACCTGCGCCCGTACGGCATGCACGGCTCGATCGGCCCGTCCTGTGCGGTGGCGCAGTGGCAGGACGGCAGAATGACGGTGTGGACGCACACCCAGGGCGTGTATCCGATGCGCGATGCGCTGGCCGAATTGCTGGCGCTGCCCAAGGACAAGGTGCACTGCATCCACACCGAAGGCTCCGGCTGCTACGGCCATAACGGCGCCGACGACGTGGGCGCTGACGCCGCCCTGCTGGCCCGCGCCGTCCCCGGGCGCCCAGTGCGCGTGCAGTGGATGCGCGAGCAGGAGAACACCTGCGAGCCGTTCACTCCCGCCATCATCACCGAGGTGGAAGCCGCGCTGGACGCGAACGGGCGCATCGTCGACTGGCAGTATGGCGTGTGGAGCAACACGCACAACATGCGCCCGGGCAATGCTGGCCGGATGCTGGCGGCGCAGTTGCTGGCCAACCCGCTGCAGCCCTCGCCGCCGCAGCCCATCCCGCAACCGGAGGGCGGCGGCGACCGCAACGCCATCCCGCTGTACGACCTGCCTCAGGCGCGCGTGGTGTCGCACTTCATCCCGGCCATGCCGCTGCGCGTGTCCGCGATGCGCGGCCTTGGCGCCTACACCAACGTGTTCAGCATCGAAAGCTTCATGGACGAGCTGGCGGAGGCCGCCGGGCAGGATCCGGTGGCGTTCCGGCTGGCGCATCTATCAGACAGCCGCGCACGGGACGTCGTGACCCTGGCCGCGAAAGAATTCGGCTGGGACGCTGCTGCCACGCTGCCGCCGGGTCACGGCCGCGGCTTCGCGTTCGCCCGCTACAAGAACCTCGGCGCGTACTGCGCAGTCGCGCTCGAGGCCGCCGTCGACCACGAGACCGGCCGGGTGCGGGTGGTGCGCGCGCACTGTGCGGTCGATAGTGGCCAGGCGGTCAGCCCCGACGGCATCCGCAACCAGATCGGCGGTGG
>CAXTCJ010000033.1:0-44967 GCA_964242215.1 uncultured Acetobacteraceae bacterium
CCTTGAGGGAGGGGCTAAGGGAGGGTGCCAGCGGCACGAGCCCTGCACCGCCGAAAAAAAGTACGTGTGGCCACCCCTCCCCCCGGCGTCCTCCATCAAGGGGAGGGGGAGGAGTTAGGCTACTCCCTTACGGTCGGCCGTTGCACGCCGCCGCCGGGGGGGAGCAGGCCCTTCAGCTGTAGGCAGCGGTGGGCGGCGTCGAGCTTGGCGAATTTCAGCTCGTCTTCGTGATCACGGGCGAAATTGAAGCTGCCGGCACCCTTCATCAACAGGTCTTTCACGTGCGGGTCGGCATAGACCTGGGCTTCGCACACGTCAGGAACGGGGGCTGCCGGCGCCGTGTCGAAGCGCGTGCACCCGGCCACGGTGGCCGTGAGCAGAACGAGTGCGAACGCCCTCATGCCGCGATCCAGTCCTCGATCAGGCGGCGGGCGATGCTGTCGGCGCGCGGCAACGCGAAACCGTGCTCCTTCGGGTCGCGCATCTGCGCCTTGCTGAACCAGCGGGCGTCGACCAGTTCGTCCTTGTCGAGGATGATCTCCTCCGACAGCCCGTCGGCGTAGAAGCCCAGCATGATGCTGCCCGGGAACGGCCAGGGCTGGCTGCTGTGGTAGCGCACCTCGCCGACCTTCACGCCAGACTCCTCCAGCACCTCGCGCGCCACCGCTTCCTCGAGGCTCTCGCCCGGTTCCACGAAGCCGGCGAGCGTCGAGTACATGACGCTGTTGGGGAACCGTGCCGAGTGACCGAGCAACGCCTGATCGCCGCGCGTGACGAGCATGATCACGGCCGGGTCGGTGCGGGGGAAATGGTGCGTCTTGCAGGCGGTACAAACCATGACGTTGCCGGCGCTGTGCGGCTCGCAGGCGGCGCCACACAGGCCGCAGAAGCGGTGACGGCTGCGCCAGTGCATCAGCCCGCGGGCATGCGCCAGGATGGCCATGTGGTCCGCCGACAGGCCCGCGCCCACCGAGCGCAGGTCGATGAATTCGCCGACGCCGGGCGGCAGCAAGGGCAGCGGGTCCTCGAGCGCGCTCAGGTCGACGGCCACGTGCGCGACGCCGCCGGTGTTGCCGAGGAACGCCCACGGATGCTGGCCCACATCGATCGGCGGCACGAAAACGGCCTCCGGCCCTCCGTCGCCCGCCGGCCTAAACAGGCTGCGCGCCCGCCACACCGGCACGAAACGCGTCGCCGGGTCGGCAAGGGCGGAGGCAACCCACTCCGTATCGGTCCGGAGGTGGGAGGCGCGGTCTAGCGGGCTGCCAGTGTAGGGATTGGGCCGGCTGGGAGAGATGAGGGTCATGCGATCACGGCCATGGGGCGCGGACCCTCGCACGCGCCAACCAAACCGGCAACCGGCCGGCAACCGGCCGGTTGCCGGAGTGTCAGCTACTGGCGACCGACTCGGCCTCCCGCACCTGTGCCGGCCCGGCCTGGCCGAGGTTCATGGCCGTGGCGATCAGCGCGGTGTGGCTGAACGCCTGCGGGAAGTTCCCCGTCATGCGTTTGGCGGCGGGATCGTACTCCTCGCTCAGTAAGCCGAGGTCGTTGCGCAGCGAGAGCAGCCGCTCGAACATCGCCCGCGCGTCCGTCTCGCGATCCTGCATGTGCCAGTTGTCCACCAGCCAGAACGAGCAGGCCAGGAAGGCCCCCTCGCCGGGCGGCAGGCCGTCCTTGCTGTCGGCGGTGCTGTAGCGGAGCACGAAGCCGTCCTTCAGCAGTTCCTTCTCGATTGCCGCCGTCGTGCCGCGCACGCGGGGATCGTCATGCGGCAGGAAACCCACCAGCGGAATGAGGAGCAAGCTGGCGTCCAACTCGTCGGTGTCGAAATGCTGGGTGAAGCTGTTCTTGCCCGGGTGGAAGCCTCGCTCGATCACCGCGTTCATGATCTGGTCGCGCACTCCGCGCCATTGGTCGACCGGGCCGGGGAGGTTGTGGTCCTCGGCGTCCTTGATCATGCGGTCGAACGCGACCCACGCCATCACCTTGGAGTAGGTGAAGTGTTTACGTCCGCCCCGCGTCTCCCAGATACCTTCGTCGGGCTCCTGCCAGATCTGTTCCAGGTGCTCGATGATGGCGCATTGCAGGGTCCAACTCGCCATCGGGTCGGCCAAGCCGCCGCTGCGGGCTTGGTGCAGCGCCTCCATCATCTCGCCGAATACGTCGATCTGCAGCTGCTCGGACGCAGCGTTGCCGATGCGGACCGGCGCGGCCCCCTGGTATCCGGGCAGCCAGGGAACCTCCCACTCCGCCAGGCGGCGCTCGCCGGAGATGCCATACATGATCTGGATCTGGTCCGGGCTGCCGGCGATGCTTCGATGCAGCCAATCGCGCCACGACCCGGCCTCCTCGAAATAGCCGGCGTGCATCAGCGAGAACAGCGTCAGCGTCGCGTCGCGCAGCCAACAGTAGCGATAGTCCCAGTTGCGCGAACCGCCCAGCTGCTCCGGCAGCGAGGTCGTTGCCGCCGCCGCGATGCCGCCAGTCGGATTGTAGGTCAGCGCCTTGAGCACGCGCAGCGAGGTCATCACTGCGTCGCGGTGCTCACCCTTGTAGGTGCAGCGGTCGGACCATTCGGACCAGGTCAGTTCGGTGTGGGCCAGTGCCGACTCGACGTCGATCCCGGGCGGCGGCGGCAGATGCGACGGGCCGTGGGACAGCACGAAGGGGCAGCGCTGCCCCTTGGCGACGGTGAACTGCGCCACCGTGCGCATGTCCTTGCTGGTGAACTCCACCGTCGAGCGGAACACCACCAGGTCCGGCCCGGCCTTGGCGAGCAGAGCATGGCGGCCCTCGTAGCGCGTTACCCACGGGATCGCGTCGCCGTAGTCGAAGCGCAGGGCCAGGTCCATATCGAACTGCACCTCGCCGGACCGCCCCTCCACGATCCGGACCAGGGCCGAGTTGGGAATGCCCATCACCATGAAGTCGATCACCGCCGCGGTGCCGGTGGGCGTCGTGAACACCGTCTCCAGCACCATGCCGCCGTCGCGGTACGCCCGCGTGGTCGTCACATCCGTGGCGGTCGGGGCCAGCAGCCAGCGGCCATTCTTCGGCGTGCCCAGCAAGGCGGCGAAGCAGGCCGCACTGTCGAACCGCGGCCAGCACAGCCAGTCGATCGAGCCGTTGCGCCCAACCAGCGCACAGGTATTGCAGTCGCCGATGAGGGCGTAGTCTTCGATCGGTAACGGTTGGTCCGTTGCAGGCATGTCGCACCCCGGTGTCGCCGCTGCTCTTACGCGCCCAACAACGAACTGTTGCGTGGCCATTGTGCGCTAAAACCTTGACTTTCGGGCCGTGGGGCAAGATATCCCCGGCTGAGGCGCCAGACTGCGCGCCCGCGCCAACATGGCGCTTTCGGCCGGTGCGACCTAGCCGGCACAATTGCAGGCGACCGGAACCACTTGTTGACCGAAATGACGACCGCTCACGCGGACCACACCGCACAACCCGAGCCTGAGGCGGATACGCCTTCGGAGACGGGCAACGCTGCCCCCATCGCTGCCGTGGCGCAAGCCGAGGAGACTGCCGCGCCGGTCGATGAGCCGTTGGTCGAATCGGGTGGGCCCGAGCCGGTCGACGAGCCGTCGATGGAGCCGGGTGAGCCCGAGCCGGTTGCTCTGCTGGAGGACATACCGGCCGAGCCGGAATCGGATCTTCCCGAGTCGTCGGGATCGCCCACGACGGACAATGGCCACTCGATGCATGTCGGTGGCGCTGCGTCTGGTCTGGTGCAGGAAGAAGACGAAGCGATCCCCGAGCCGGCCCCGCTCGCCGTGTTCGCCGATCTAGGCTTGTCCGAGCCGCTGCTGCGGGCCATTGCCGAGATGGGCTACAAGCATCCGACACCGATCCAGGAGCAGGCGATCCCGATCGTGCTCCAGGGCCGCGATGTGTTGGGCGTGGCGCAGACCGGCACCGGCAAGACGGCGTCGTTCACCCTGCCGCTCATGGATATCCTGGCCGGCAGCCGCGCCCGTGCCCGCATGCCCCGCTCGCTCATCCTGGAGCCGACCCGCGAGTTGGCTCTGCAGGTGGCGGAGAACTTCGTCCAGTACGGCAAGCACCTGAAGCTGAACCATGCGCTGCTGATCGGCGGCGAGAGCATGAACGATCAGAAGGACGCCCTGATGAAGGGTGTCGACGTGCTGATCGCGACGCCGGGCCGGCTGATCGACCTGTTCGAGCGCGGCGGCCTGCTGATGACCGATGCCCGCATCCTGGTGATCGACGAGGCGGACCGGATGCTCGACATGGGCTTCATCCCCGACGTGGAGCGCATCGTGCAGATGCTGCCCCGCACCCGGCAGACGCTGTTCTTCTCCGCCACCATGGCACCGGAGATCAAGCGGCTGGCCGACGCCTTCCTGCAGAACCCGAAGCTGATCACCGTGTCTCGCCCCGCCTCGGTGGCGACCACGATCGTAGCCGGGCTCGCGCTGGTGGCGGAGACCGACAAGCGCGAGGCGCTGCGCCGGCTGATCCGGTCGGAAGAGGTGCAGAACGCGCTGATCTTCTGCAACCGCAAGACCGAAGTCGACATCCTGTTCAAGTCGTTGAAGAAGCACGGCTTCGACGTCGGTGCGCTGCATGGCGACCTGTCGCAGTCCGAGCGCACCGCGACCATGGCCCGGTTCAAGGCGAACGAACTGCGCCTTCTGGTGTGCAGCGACGTGGCGGCCCGTGGCGTGGACATCAGCGGCCTGTCGCACGTGTTCAACTTCGACGTGCCGCACCATGCGGAGGATTACGTCCACCGTATCGGCCGCACCGGGCGCGCTGGCTTGGTCGGGCACGCCTTCACCCTGGCGAGCCCGGATGACCGCCTTGCCGTGGAAGCGATCGAGAAGCTGGTCAGTGCGCCCATACCTCGCCTGACTGTCGAGGGACTGGACGAGGTGGAATGGGCCGAGGGCGACGGCCGCAAGCGCCGTGGCCGCGGGCGCACCGCCGCTGCCAAGCCGGAAGCCAAGACCCGCGAGCGCAAGCCCGCTGCTGAAAAGGCCGAGCCGGCTCCCCGCCGTGCCCGCGCCCCGCGCGCCGAGCCCACCGCGGTGCCGGAGGAAGTGGCCGAGGCAGCACCGGTCCGTGCCCCCCGCGAACGCCGCCCCCGCGAGCAGGCGCCGGTACGCGAACAGGCTCCGATGCGCGAACCGGCACCCGTTCGGGAGGTAGCCGCCGAGCGCAGTCGCGAGCGTCCGCCGCGCCGCGAGGGACGCTATCGCGACGACGATCTCGGGCCGTCCGTGCAGGGATTTGGCGATGACGTGCCGGCCTTCATGCTGATACGGTCTCCCATCCGCGCAGCTCAAGCGCGCCAAACGGAGGACACCCCGGCATGAACGTCACCACCCCCATCCCCATGCCGGAGGCCGCCGAGGCCAACCCGCAGCAGGATCTGCCGCCCGGCGGCGTGCCGCAGAACCGGCCCATGGGCCCGTTTAGCTGGGACGACGCGCTGCTGCTGGACGACCAGCTGACCGAAGACGAGCGCGCCATTCGCGACGCTGCGCGTGCCTATTGCCAAGACAAGCTCATGCCGCGCGTGCTGATGGCCAACCGGCACGAGACGTTCGATCGCGAGATCATGAACGAGATGGGCGAGATGGGCTTCCTGGGCGCGACGCTCGAGGGCTACGGCTGCGCCGGCGTCGGCTACGTCGCCTACGGCCTGATTGCGCGCGAAGTAGAGCGGGTGGATAGCGGCTACCGGTCCGCGTTTTCCGTGCAGTCCTCGCTGGTCATGTATCCGATCTGGGCATTCGGCTCGGAGGAGCAGCGGCAGAAATTCCTGCCCAAGCTGCAGAGCGGCACGTTCGTCGGCTGCTTCGGCCTGACCGAGCCAGACGCCGGGTCGGACCCGGGCAGCATGCGCACCCGCGCCAAGAGCGTCGACGGCGGGTATCTGGTGAGCGGTTCCAAGACCTGGATCACGAACTCGCCGCTGGCCGACGTGTTCGTGGTGTGGGCCAAGGACGACAGCGGCACGATCCGCGGCTTCATCCTCGAAAAGGGCATGAAGGGCCTGACCGCCCCCGCGATCGAGGGCAAGTTCAGCCTGCGCGCGTCCAAGACCGGCATGATCATGATGGACGAGGTCTTCGTCCCCGAAGCGAACATGCTGCCGGGCGTGAAGGGTCTACGCGGCCCGTTCTCCTGCCTCAACAATGCGCGCTATGGCATCTCGTGGGGTGCGCTGGGTGCGGCCGAGTTCTGCTGGCACGCCGCCCGCGAGTACACGCTGCAGCGAATGATGTTCGGCCGCCCGTTGGCTGCGACGCAGCTGATCCAGAAGAAGCTCGCCGACATGCAGACCGAGATCACCATCGGCTTGCAGAGCGTGCTGCGCCTCGGCCGCCTGATGGAGGAGCACCGCGCCGCCCCTGAGATGATCAGCCTGTGCAAGCGCAACAGCTGTGGCAAGGCGCTCGTCATCGCCCGCGACGCCCGCGACATGCACGGCGGCAACGGCATTGCCGACGAGTACCACGTGATCCGCCATGTCATGAACCTCGAGGCGGTGAACACCTACGAAGGCACGCACGATGTGCACGCGTTGATCCTGGGCCGCGCGCAGACCGGGCTCTCCGCGTTCGGCGCCTGACCTCGCTCCCTTCACCCTCTCCCCTTGCGGGAGAGGGCCGGGGTGAGGGTTGTCACGAGCTCCAAATCAGCCACCTCGGCACCGACGGCGACGGCCTAGCCACCCTTCCGAACGGCGACCCGGCATACCTCCCCTATACACTTCCAGGCGAGACGATCCGTGCCACGCGGCTCACCAAGCGCGGTAAAGGCTGGACCGGCGCCGCCGAGATCCTCACGCCCTCCCCCGAGCGCCAACTCGCCCCCTGCCCGCATTTCGGCGCCTGCGGCGGTTGCACGCTGCAGCACTGGCAAGACGCTCCCTACGCCGACTGGAAGGTCAGCCAGCTTCAGGCCGGCCTGTCCCGCGCCGGGTTCGCCGACGTGCGGACCACCGCACTCGCCCGGACACCCCCGGGCGGTCGCCGCCGGGTCGACCTCGCGCTGATCCGCGACGGCGCGGTCGTGAAAGTCGGCCTGCACCGCCATCGCGGGCGAGAGGTGATCGACCTGCACACCTGCCTCGTGCTGGATCCCCGCCTCACCGCCCTGATCGGGGCACTGCGCCAGGTGCTCCCCGGCGTCTCCGGCCTGCGGCGAACCGGCTCCGCCTTGGCGAACCTGCTCGATAGCGGCATCGACCTGCTGCTCCGCACAGACGCCGAACTCAGCGCCGCGGACCGCGTCGCCCTGACCGCGATGGCCCGCAACGCCGGCGTATGCCGCATCTCCTCGGCGCTCAACACCGGGCCGAACGAACCTGCCGCCCATCTCGGCCCCGTGGTGACAGCCTTGGCCGGCGTGGAGGTCACACCCCCGCCCGGCACGTTCCTCCAAGCCTCCCGCGAGGGCGAAGCCGCCATCATTGCCGCCGTGCTGGCCGGCCTGCCCCGCATGACGGCGCGCGCCCGCATCGTCGAGCTGTATGCCGGCTGTGGCACGCTGACCTTCGCGCTCGCCCAGCACGCCCGCGTCGTCGCCTACGAGGGTGACCCGGCGGCCCACGCCGCACTGCGCCGGGCCAGTGCCGGGCGACGGATCGACGCGATCCGCCGCGACCTGGTCCGCCAGCCGCTGACTGTGAAGGATCTGGCCGGCGCCGGCGCGATCGTGCTGGACCCGCCCTATGCCGGCGCCGGACCGCAGATGGCGGCAGTGGCGGCCTCCGGTGCGCCGCGCGTGATCTATGTCAGCTGCAACCCCGCCGCCCTGGCGCAGGATGCCCGCCTGCTGAAGCAAGCCGGCTACGTGGCGCTGCAGGCGTCGCCGGTGGACCAGTTCCTCTGGTCCGCCGCGGTGGAGAGCGTGGTGGTATTCGAACGAGCGCGGCGGTCAACTTAGGTCGGCTGCAAGCCGTTCGCGCAGCAGCGGTGCCGCAAAATCGAGGAAGGCCCGCAGCTTCAGCGGGATCAGTCCCTCGGCAAGATGAATGATGTTCACGGGTAGCGGCGGCGGTTCGTAGCCGCGCAGCAGCCGCGTGAGCCGCCCCGCCCGCACCGCCGCGGCCGCTTGGTAGGAGAACACGCAGGCGATCCCGGTCCCCTCCACGGCGGCGTCGACCACCGCCTCCGCATTGTCCACCAGCAACCGAGACCG
Organism: uncultured Acetobacteraceae bacterium; assembly: GCA_964242215.1. Classification (GTDB taxonomy): domain Bacteria; phylum Pseudomonadota; class Alphaproteobacteria; order Acetobacterales; family Acetobacteraceae; genus LMUY01. The sequence goes on from CAXTCJ010000033.1 coordinate 8,182, forward strand.
CACCGGCACCGGCGCACCGCCCGGCACGTTCCACGCATCCGCGCGCTGCAGGCCGAGGAAGGTCACGCAGTCATGCTGATGCAGGTCATCCGGCGTCGACGGGGTGCCACGCCGGGCCAGGTAGTCCGGGCTGGCGCAGATGACCTGGTGGACCGCCCCGATGCGACGCGCCACCAGGCTGGTCGTGTCGGGCAGATTGCCGAGGCGCACGCCGACGTCGACGTGCTCCTCGTGCAGGTTGAAGGCGCGATCGCTCAGCCGCAGCCGCAGCACGATATCGGGGTAGGCAGCCAGGAACGCCGACGCCACCGGCAGCACGTGCACCCGTCCGAGCACCATCGGCGCCGTGACCACCAACTCTCCGCGGGGCGCCTGGTATTCGCCCGATACGGTGCGCTCGGCGGCTTCCACCTCGGCCAAGATGCGGCGGCAAGACTCGACGTAGCCGGCGCCGGCGTCAGTGAGCGTGACGCTGCGGTTGGAGCGGTTGAGCAGCCGCGTGCCCAAATGCGCCTCCAGGTCCGAGATCCGGCGGCTGACCGTGGCCAACGGCGTGCCCAACCGGCGGCTTGCTGCCGACAAACTGCCGGTCTGCACGATTGCCAGCAGGGTGGACATCGATGCGAACCGATCCATGCGGTTTCCGGAATATGGAAGGCGACGTTCCAAGCTTAGTCAGTATCATCATGCAATCATAGCGCCCAGATTGCGCTTACTGGAGAGATGCCATGCAGAGCGCAGTCCTGGAGCGAGACGGTTCGATCGATCACGTGGCGAGGCCGCGCATCGGCCGCAAACGCCTGGCCCTCTCGGCGGCGGCGCTCGCGATCGCAATCGGCGGATGGTATGGTTATGGCTGGTGGACCACTGGCCGGTTCATCGAGTCGACCGACGACGCCTATGTCGGTGGCGAGGTGACCACCATTTCGCCGCACGTTGCCGGGTTCATCTCCGAGGTGCTGATCACCGACAACCAGCGCGTCCGTGCTGGCCAGGTGCTGCTGCGGCTGGACCCGAGCGACTACAAAACGGCGGCCGATCACGCACAGGCGGTGGTGGACGAGCGGCAGGCCGCGTTGGTGAACCTGCAGGCGCAGCTGGTGCTGCAGCAATCTGTGATCCGCCAGGCTGCCGCCGACCTCGTCGCCAAGACGGCGCGGGCGAACTACTCGGCCGAGGATGCCAGGCGCTATGCCGCCCTGGCCGAAACCGCCGCCGGGTCGCGCCAGGATGCCCAGCGGACTCTGACCGCCCAGCAGGAGGCCCAGTCGGCGACGTTATCCTCCCGCGCCGGACTGGACGCGGCGGAGCAGCGCGTGGCCGTGCTGCAAGCCAGCGTGCAGGCCGCGGCGGCGCAACTGGCTGAGGCGCGGTCCGATCTTGGGATGGCGCAGCTGAACCTCGGCTACACCGAGCTGCGCAGCCCCATCGACGGGGTGGTGGGCAACCGGGCCGCCCGGGTCGGCGCCTATGTGTCCGCCGGGTCGTACCTGCTGTCGGTGATCCCGGCCCAGGGGCTGTGGGTCGATGCCAACTTCAAGGAGGACCAACTCGCCCACATGGCGCCGGGCCAGGCCGCCGAGCTGGTGGCGGACGTGGCACCGGGCCGCGTGTTGCATGGCCACGTGCTCAGCCTCGGGCCGGGCACGGGGGCGATCTTCAGCGTGATCCCGCCCGAAAACGCCACCGGCAACTTCACCAAGATCGTGCAGCGCGTTCCCGTGCGGATCGTGCTGGACGATGTGGACGGCCGGCTCGGCACCCTGCGCCCTGGCCTGTCCACCGTGGTCAGCGTCGACATCCGCGGCCAGGCAAACGGTCATGAGTGAGCCTCGCCCGCCCAGCATCCTCCCCTTCGTGGTGATGTGCGTGGGCATGTTCATGGCGCTGCTGGACATCCAGATCGTCGCCTCGTCGTTGCAGGACATCGGCGGCGGCCTGTCGGCGGCGCAGGACGAGATCAGCTGGGTTCAGACCGCCTACCTGATTGCCGAGATCATCATGATCCCGCTCTCCGGCTGGCTGACGCGGGTGTTCTCGACCCGCTGGCTGTTCACCATCTCGGCCGCCGGGTTCACGCTCACCAGCATGCTGTGCGGCATGGCCTGGAGCATCCAGAGCATGATCCTGTTCCGCGGGCTGCAGGGGTTGCTGGGCGCGTCGATGATCCCGACGGTGTTCACCTCGTCGTTCCACTACTTCCAGGGCTCGCGACGGGTGTATTCGGCGGCGGTGATCGGCACCATCGCCGCCATCGCGCCCTCGCTCGGCCCGGTGATCGGCGGCTGGATCACCGATACGCTGAACTGGCACTGGCTGTTCTACATCAACCTGGTGCCCGGCGTGATCGTGACCGCGCTGATCCCGATGCTGGTGCGCATCGACGAGCCCGACCGCTCGCTGCTGAAGGGCGCCGACTATCTCGGGATCGTGCTGATGGCGATCGGGCTCGGCACGCTCGAATACACGCTCGAGGAAGGCACCCGGTGGAACTGGTTCAGCGACTCGACGATCCGGGACACCGCCTGGATCGCCGGCATTTCGCTCGCTTTGTTCGTTTGGCGCAGTCTCGCGGTGAAGAACCCGGTGGTGGATCTACGCGCGCTGACCAACCGCAACTTCGCGCTCGGCTGCCTGCTGTCCTTCGTCACCGGCGTCGGCATGTTCACCACCATCTATCTGACGCCGCTGTTCCTCGGCTACGTCCGCGGGTTCAGCGCCTGGCAGACCGGGCTGGCGCTGTTCTCGACCGGCATCGCGTCGATCGTGGGAACGCCGGTCTACATCCTGCTCGCCCGCAAGTTCGATACCCGTTGGCTGATGATGTTCGGGCTCGCCTGCTTCGGGCTGGCGATGTGGAGCTACAGCTTCATCACCCATGACTGGGGTGGCGCCGAGCTGCTGATCCCGCAAATCCTGCGCGGCTTCCCACAGGTGTTCGCGGTCGCGCCCAGCGTCAACCTCGGCCTGGGCAGCTTGCCACCGGAGCGGCTGAAATACGCCAGCGGCCTGTTCAACATGATGCGCAACCTGGGCGGCGCGGTGGGCATCGCGGTCAGCGCCGCGATCATCAACGACCGCACCAACCTGCATTTCCTGCAGATCGCCTCCAATCTGACGCCGGCCAATCCGGCGATGGGCCGGGCGTTGGACACCATGGCGCAACGCTACACGACCCTGCCCGGCGGCGCCGCGGAAGCGCACATTGCCGCCCTGAAGCAGCTGTGGAACCTGGCCTATCGGGAGGCGTCCACCCTGGCGTTCGCCGATGCGTTCCGCGCCATAATGCTGGCCTTCATCGTCGCAACACTGCTGGTGCCGCTGATGCGCAAGGTGGCAGCGCCAAAAGGACCGGCCGCCTCCGCCGCGCACTAACCGGGAGGCTGTCGATCCTCCCCTGTGCTTCACGGGGGAGGTGGCGGGGAAGCCGACGGAGGGGGCGCGCAGTGTGTGCCCAAACGCCCCCTCCACCATGCTTCGCACGGTCCCCCTCCCCCGTGAAGCACGAGGGAGGATCTGGACTGTGGACATGTCGGGAGGATGAGGCCGCCGTCATGTTTCAGGCGAAGGCCTGGCCGCTTGGAGCGCGGCGCACCATCTTCTGTTTGTCATGACGGACGCCTTGCGGCGCCCGCCGGGTTTTGGGGTGGCCAGCAGGCTACCCCACCAGTGTGGGAGAGTATGACATGCGTATTTCAGATGTTCTCAGCGGCAAGGGTCACGAGGTGATTACGATCCGCCCCGACCAGACGGTGCGTGAGGCGGTCGAGCGGCTGGCCAAGCACCGGATCGGCGCGCTCGTGGTGGAGCAGATGCTCAAGCCCGTGGGCGTGTTCTCGGAGCGTGACCTGGTCAACGGGCTCGCGAAGAGCGGTGCGCGTGCCTACGATTACAAGGTCAGCGAGCTGATGAGTTCGCCAGTCGTCAGTGGGCGTCGGGATGACACCGTGGAACACGCGATGGAGTTGATGACCAGAAGGCGCATCCGCCACTTGCCGATCCTGGACGGGGGCGACCTGGCCGGAATGGTCAGCATCGGCGACCTGGTGAAGCTCCGCCTCGACCAAAAGGAGCTGGAGGCAAATACTCTGCTCGATATCGCTCGCCGCCGGGCCTGAGCTGGGAGGCTCGCTGCCGGGTCAGCCCAGTAGCGAGCCCAGCTTCATCGCCGGCCCCATGTCACCGCTGACCTCGAGCTTGCCGAGGGTGAACGCTTCCATGGGATTCAGATCCCCTGCCATCATGTCCTTAAGGTCAGACGCGGACACCGTGACGGTCGTATCCGGCGCGGGACCGCTGTCGCCCACGGATGGTGGGGTGGACTTTCCGTCCAGATAGATCGTTCCGTCCGACCCGAGATCGAACAGGATGGTGGCGTCGATTGCCGTAGAACTCTGCAGCTTCGACCGCATGGTTGCCTCTAGATCGTCACGGATCATCTAACGCTCCTTCCCCTCTCCCCTTGTGGGAGAGGGCCGGGGTGAGGGGTCAGCGCCACTCGATCAGACGTGGAAGCTCTCGCCACACCCGCAACGGCCCTTCTCATTCGGGTTAACGAACGTGAAGCCGCTCGTCAGGTTCTTCACTTCGTAGTCCATCATGGTCCCGATCAGGAACAGGCTGGCCTTGCGGTCCACCAGCACGGTCAGGCCGTGATCGTTCACCACCTCGTCGCCGGGACCGGGCTCCGCCACCCACTCCATCTTGTAGGACATGCCGGAGCACCCCTTGGTGCTGACGTCGATGCGGAGCAGCATCCCCTTCTGGCCGCCGGCATACAGCTTGGCCAGCCGCTCGGCAGCACCGTCCGTCATCGTCATCAGCGGCGGCAGGGCTCGGCGGGGCTTTGGCGTAGTTTGGGTTTGGCTCATGATGCGTCCTAGATCGGTCGGCGTCAGAACATATTCAACGACAAGCGGGCTTCCTCGGTCATCCGGCTGGGGTCCCACGGCGGATCCCAAACGGTCTCGACCTCGCAATTCGTCACGCCGGGCACGGCCATGATCGCCTCACGCGCCTGCACCGGCAACTCCTGCGCGGACGGGCAGCCTGGCGCGGTCAGCGTCATCTCGACCTTCACCCGGCCGTCATCGCCGATGTCGATGGCGTAGATTAAGCCCAACTCGTAAATATTCACCGGGATTTCCGGGTCGTAGACCGTCCCGATCGCGGCGATCACCGCATCCTCGTTCGGAGCGGGCTCGGTCACGCCGTCGGGGGTCCAGGCGCCATGTCCTTCAGCCATGAGCGGTATTCTCCAGAGCGGCCAACAGCGCGTCCCACGGCAGGGTCGCGCATTTCAGCCGGGACTTATATTCGTGCACGCCAGCAAGCGGTTTCAACGTCGCCATATCGGCGCAATCCGGGCAGTCGCCGCTCTGCACCATAGCACGGAAGCGCTGCGCCAGGTCGTGGATCTCGCCCGGTGAGTGGCCCGTCACCGCCTCAGCCATCAAATCGGCCGATGCCACACTGATGGCGCAGCCGCGCGCCTCGAACCCGGCCTCGGCAACCCGGCCGTCGTCCAGGCGCACGCGCACTTCCACCCGGTCGCCGCACATCGGGTTGTCACCCTTGGCGGCGCCGTCGAACGGATCGAGCCGGTGCTGATGGCGCGGGTGGCGGCTGTGTTCCAGGATGACCTCCTGATACAGGTCCCGCAGGTCGGCGAACTCGCTCATCCCCCGTCATGCCAGGGCTTGACCCTGGTATCCACGGCCATCCACCGACACCGGCCCTCCCACGTCGCACGCGACAGTGACAAGCACTTCACTGACGTCATTCGCCCGACCCCGTGGATGCCAGGGTCAAGCCCTGGCATGACGGCACCTGGATCCCATGAACCGGACAGCCCTGGATCAAGGTTCGCCACGACGGTAGGGGCCGTCATTCGAAGAACGTCCGCACGCGGTCCAGCGTATCCGCCAGCACGTCGATCTCGCCCATCGTCGTGTAGATGCCGAAGCTGGCCCGCGCCGTGCTGTCCACTCCCAGGCGGCGCATCAGCGGCTCGGCACAGTGATTGCCGGCGCGAACGGCGATACCGTTGCGGTCCAGCAGCGTGGCTACGTCGTGGGCGTGGGCGCCGTCGAGCATGAAGGAGATCACGCCGCCCCGGTCTTGCGCCTGGCCGAGCACGCGCAAGCCCTTCACGCCGGCAAGCCGGGTCAAGGCGTGGTCGGTGAGCGCGGCCTCGTGGGCGGCGATGGCGTCGTAACCGATCGCCTCGACCCACTCGATGGCACGCTTCAAGCCGATCGCCTCGACGATGGGGGGCGTGCCGGCCTCGAATTTGTGCGGCACGTGGGCCCAGGTGCTGTGCTCGAAGCTGACGCTGCCGATCATGTCGCCGCCGCCCATGAAGGGAGGCATCGCCTCGAGCAGCTCCATCCGACCCCACAGCACGCCGATTCCGGTCGGGCCATACAGCTTGTGGCCGGTGAAGACGTAGAAATCAGCGTCCAGCGCCTGCACGTCGACCCGGCGATGCACCACGGCCTGGCTGCCGTCGAACAGCACCTTTGCGCCCGCCGCGTGGGCCGCCGCCGCGATCCGGGCCGCCGGCGTATAGGTGCCGAGCACGTTGGACATGTGAGTCATCGCGACCAAGCCGACGCGGCCATCGGCGAGCTTGGCCTCGAAATCGTCCCAATCCAGTTCGCCCGCGTCGGTCACGCGCGCGACCCGCATCTCGATCCCGGCGCGGTTCCGCAGCATCTGCCACGGCACCAGGTTGGCGTGGTGCTCCATCTCCGAGATCAGCACCGCCTGGCCCGGCTTCATCAGCGAGCCATAGCTGTGCGCCAGCAGGTTGATCGCCTCGGTGCTATTCTTGGCGAACACGATCTCGTCGCGGGTCGACGCGTTCAGCAGCCGGGCGACCGCATCCCGCGTGCCCTCGTAGGCGTCGGTGGTGCGCTCGCTCATCCAGTGCAGGCCGCGATGCACGTTGGCGTACTGGGTGCGCATCGTGTCGGACATGGCATCGATCACCGCGTTAGGCTTCATGGCCGAGGCGGCACTGTCCAGGAACACGAGCGGTTTGCCGTGGACACGCTGCTGCAGGATCGGGAACTCGGCCCGGATCCGCTCGACGTCCAATACGGCGGGAGCCATCATGTCCATCAGCAATTTCCTATCAAAGAGCCTGGCGCTGCCACCAGCCCTCGACGGCCTGTTCCAACAAGGCACGACCAGCCTCGTGGGTGACGGCCTCGAGCGCGTCGTCCAGGAAAGCGCGAACCAGCATGGAGCGGGCCTCGGCCTCCGGAATGCCGCGGGCGCGCAGGTAGAACAATTGGTCCATGTCCAACTCGCCGATCGTCGCGCCGTGGCTGCACTTCACGTCGTCGGCGTAGATCTGCAGTTCGGGCTTGCAGTCGATCTCGGCGTCCGGCGAGAGCAGCAGCGCCTGGCTCATCTGGTAGCCGTCGGTCTTCTGCGCCACCCGCGCAACCTCGATCCGGCCCTGGAACACGCCGCGCGAGCGCCCGGCCAGCACGTTCTTCACCGCCTGCCGGCTTGAGCAGTTCGGGGCGTCGTGGGCGACGACGGTGGTCACGTCGCCAACCTGGTTGCCGCCCAGCATCTGCGCCGCGTTCAGGTGCACCGTGGCGCCCGGGCCACGCAGGCGCGCGTGGAACTCTGCGCGGGATGTGCGCCCGCCGAGCGTCAGCGTGAACGCGTCGTAGAACCCGGCGCGCGCGATGTCGGCGTAGATCGTCGCGAGGTGAAACGCCTCGGGCGCTTCGTCCTGCAGCCGGATGTGGGTGAGCGTGGCATTTTCGGCGACGTCGATCTCGGTCACCGGGTTGTGCAGGTAGCGGCCCCGGCCCAGGCACAATTCCAGCACCGTCAGGCGCGCGCCGGCCCCCAGGCGGATCGAGTGGCGGGGGTGGAAGGCCACCGTGCGGCCTTCGGTTTCGGCGGCGACACTCACCAGGAGGATGGTGCCGGCATCCACGCCGTCGGCGACGGACAGGATCGCGCCGTCCTCGGCCAGCATGGTGTTGAGCGCCACGATGGGCTGCTGTTCGGGGCGCGACAAACGGCCGAACTCGGATGCGTCGGCGAACCGCTGGAAGGTCAGTGTGTCCGGCGGATTGGACAAATCCTCGCGCAGACGGCCGTCCACGAACACGATGCGCGGGGCGTCGATGGCGGGGATCGTCGGCAACAATCCACCCTCGACGGAGGTGAGCGCCTCGCGGAAGTCATTCTCGGCCAGGGCGCGCAGGGAGGTGTATTTCCACGCCTCATTGCGCACGGTCGGCAGGCCGGCGCGGCGGAATTCGGCCGCCGCTAGGTCGCGGGTGCTGTGATCACCGGGAAGGCGAGCGCGCAGACCTTCGTAACGGGCCAGGAAGGCGTCGGCGCCTTGGTTCAGGGTGGTGCTCACGACCCAACATCCTCCCTCGCGGCGCGGGGGAGGGGGACCGCGCGAAGCGGGGTGGAGGGGGCCGGCCGAAGACTCCGACCCTGCGTGTGGCGCGCCCCCTCCGTCGGCTGCGCCGCCACCTCCCCCGTGAAGCACGAGGGAGGACTGTAGGTGTACGCGCTCACGCTGCTTCCGCTACGATTTGGGCGTAGCCGTCGGCCTCGAGCTGCTTTGCGAGTTCCGGGCCGCCCGAGCGGACGATGCGGCCGGCGGCCAAAACGTGCACGCGGTCTGGCACGATGTAGTCCAGCAGGCGCTGATAGTGGGTGATCACCAGCGACGAGAACGCCGGGCCGCGCAGCGCATTCACGCCGTCGGCCACGATTTTCAGCGCGTCGATGTCAAGGCCGCTGTCGGTCTCGTCCAAAATGGCGAGCTTGGGCATCAGCACCGCCATCTGCAGCACCTCGTTGCGCTTCTTCTCGCCGCCGCTGAAACCGACGTTCACGTTGCGCTTCAACATGTCGTCCGGCATCGCAAGACGCTTCATGGCCTCACGCGCCACGCGGAGGAATTTAATGGCATCCAACTCCGGCTCGCCACGGGCGCGGGCCTGGGCGTTGTAGGCGGTGCGCAGGAAGTTCGCGTTGCCAACGCCGGGCAACTCGACGGGGTATTGGAATGCCAGAAACAGCCCCGCTGCCGCGCGCTCCTCCGGCTCCATCTCCAGCAAGTCCTTGCCGTCGAACGTTGCCGAACCCGCCGTGACCTCGTAGCCGGCACGGCCGGACAGCACGTAGCTCAGCGTGCTTTTGCCGGAGCCGTTCGGTCCCATGATGGCATGCACTTCGCCGGTCGGCACGATCAGGTCGATCCCGTTGAGGATCGCCTTGCCGTCTTCCAGCGACGCCGCCAGTCCTTTGATCTCGAGCATTAACCGACCGACCCCTCGAGCGAGATGGCAAGCAGCTTCTGCGCCTCCACGGCGAACTCCATCGGCAATTCCTTCAGCACGTCCTTGCAGAAACCGTTCACGATCAACCCCACCGCGTCCTCCTGGCTGAGCCCGCGCTGGCGGCAGTAGAACAGCTGGTCGTCATTGATCTTGCTGGTGGTGGCCTCGTGTTCCACCTGGCTGGTGGCATTGCGGCTCTCGATATACGGCACGGTGTGGGCACCGCACTGGTCACCGATCAGCAGGCTGTCGCACTGGGTGAAGTTCCGCGCATTGGCCGCCTTCGGCAGGATCCGCACCAACCCGCGATACGTGTTGTCCGAGTGGCCGGCGCTGATGCCCTTGCTGACGATGGTCGAGCGGCTGCCCTTGCCGATGTGGATCATCTTGGTGCCGGTATCGGCCTGCTGGCGGTTGTTGGTCAGCGCGACCGAGTAGAACTCACCGACGCTGTCCTCACCCTGCAGGATGCACGACGGATACTTCCAGGTGATCGCCGACCCGGTCTCCACCTGCGTCCAGCTCACCTTGGACCGCGCGCCCCGGCAGGCCGCGCGCTTGGTGACGAAGTTGTAGATGCCACCCTTGCCGTTCGCGTCGCCCGGATACCAGTTCTGCACCGTGCTGTACTTGATCGACGCGTCGTCCAGCGCGACCAGTTCCACCACTGCGGCATGCAGCTGGTTCTCGTCGCGCATCGGCGCCGTGCAGCCCTCAAGATACGACACGCTGGCGCCTTCCTCGGCGATGATCAGCGTGCGCTCAAACTGCCCGGTGTTCTTGGCATTGATGCGGAAGTAGGTGGACAGCTCCATCGGGCAGCGCACGCCCTTGGGGATGAACACGAACGAGCCGTCCGTGAACACGGCACTGTTGAGTGCGGCGAAGAAGTTGTCGCCCGCTGGCACCACGCTGCCGAGATACTTCTGCACCAAGTCCGGATGGTCGTGCACCGCCTCGGAGATCGGGCAGAAGATCACGCCCGCTTCATACAGGCTCTTACGGAAGGTGGTCGCGACCGAGACGCTGTCGAACACCGCGTCGACGGCGATCTGACGGCCGGGCTCGCCCGACATCTCGCCGTCGGCGCCGATCACGCCGGCCAGCAGCGCCTGCTCCTTGATGGGGATGCCGAGCTTCTCGTATGTGCGGAGCAGCTCCGGATCAACCTCGTCCAGCGAGCGCGGGCCGTCCTTTTTCTTGGGGGCGGCGTAGTAATGGATGTCCTGGTAGTCAATCGCCGGGTAACCGACCTTCGCCCAGTTCGGCTCCGCCATCTGCAGCCACGAGGCATAGGCCTTCAAGCGCCATGCGAGCAGCCACTCCGGCTCCTCCTTGCGGGCGGAGATCATGCGGATGGTGTCTTCGTTCAGGCCCTTGGGCGCGACATCCATCTCGATGTCGGTTTCGAAGCCCCACTTGTAGCCGGAATCGGTCAGCGACTGGACGGTATCGAGTGTTTCGGCGACGGCGGCCATACGGGGCGTCCTACTCGGCAGAAAGGGAAAGGGATGGCGCGGCATAACGTCGCGCCGGCGGGACCATATCGGCCAGGGTTATGCCGGTCAGGGCATCGCGGACAGCGTCGTTCACAGGGTCCCATCGGCCGCGGATCGGGCAGCTGCACGACGCCTCGCACGACGCCCCCGAACCCTCGACGCAAGCGGTCATCGCAATCGGGCCGTCGATAGCCACGATCACGTCGGCGACGGAGATGCTCGCGATCGGACGCATCAGCCGGTAGCCACCCCGCGCGCCGCGCTGCGACACGACGAGGCCGGAGGCTGCCAGGGCCTTCAGCACCTTCGCCACGGTGGGCTCGGGCACGCCGGTGACCTGGGCGACGCCGGGCGACGTCTGCACCCCGTCGCCATCGGAGAGCCGGATGAGCACGACCACCGCATAATCGGTGAGCTTGGAAAGCCTGAACATGCCAACCCGATGCTAGTTCTGCAAACGGGACCCTGTTGGTCCTGTATGACGGCAAATGAGCCGTCGAAGTGGTAACGTCAACCCCGCGCGGAGGCTATTCCGCACATCGCGGCCGGTACCAGCAGCGCCGTGATCATGGGCATGCCGTACCACCAGGCCTCCCCCGCTGACAGCGCTGCCAACACGGCGCCCGAAACCGGATGCCGCAGCACCGTGCCCGCTGCTCCAGTCGCCAGCAACAGCCCGGCCGCCGCTTCTGCAGCGTTCAACAAAGGAGAGGTATGGAGCCGCTGGACAGTGCCCGCGATGTCGGCACCGGTTGAGCGGAGCAGCGCTTCGGCCACGCTCTCGCCGACGACGAACAGGCTGCCGAAGCCGTATCGCAGCAGCGCCAACAGCCCCGAAGCAAGCATCGGAAGGGACCAGAGCACGGCGCTCACCAGAGCCAGCCCGGCGGCCGCAAGCCGGGCTGCCTGCCGGGCCAGCGTGACCGTTCCAGCTCGCGTCATGCCGCCCCTGTCATGCCAGGCCTTGAGCCTGGTATCCCCGTCGACCGAGCGCTTGGCACCGTCGCGGACAACAGGGCGGGCCGATACTTGCGGAGCCCGTGGATACCAGGGTCAAGCCCTGGCATGACGGTAGCGGCGGCGTCAGCTTCGATCGCGCATGTCCGGGCCGCGTTCGCCTTCCTCGAGGTCGTCGTCGTCCAGCCGCTCCATGTGGACCGTGTGGTCGCCGCCATGCTGCAGAATGTCGCGCTCCCGCGGCCCGGCCGTGCGGTCGATGACTTGCACCGCGTCGATTCCGGCCTCGTCGGCGACCCGGCGTGCCGCCTCGACCGCTTCCTCCAGGTTCATCGCCACGCCGTTCGGGTGCGCGGGGCGGGTACGTTCCGGCAGGCCGTGACGATGGGTGAGAGTCACTTCCACGACGGTCTTGTGCGGATCGTCCTCGTCGAAGCGGCGCAGCACGATCACGGAATGGCCGCCCTCCGGCATGGGGTCGTGGGGGTTCAGCCTGCGGATCTCAGCCATGGGTTGTCGCTCCAGTTCGGGCGGTAAACGAAGGCTGGCCCGGCGGGTTCAATCCTACGCCGGGCTGGGCTATGCAAGCCACGTGGAGCAAGCGCACGACCTCATCCTGCTGGGCGGTGTGCTTGGCCTGCTCAGCATCTTTGCCGGATTGCTGTCGGCGCGGATCAACGCACCGTTGCTGCTGGTGTTTCTGGCGATCGGCATGCTGGCGGGCGAGGACGGGCCGGGCGGTATCCAGTTCTCGGATTTCCGCGCGTCGTACCTGATCGGCAGCATCGCACTGGCGGCCATCCTGTTCGAGGGCGGGTTCAAGACCGAGCGCGTCGCCCTGAAACAGGCCTTCTGGCCGGCTTTGACGATGGCCACCGCCGGGGTCGCGATCAGCGCGGGGGTCGTGGCCGCGGCCAGCGTATGGCTGTTTGGCGTGCCGTGGGGCCAGGCGTTGGTGATCGGCGCGGCCATGGCGCCCACCGATGCCGCCGCCGTCGGCCTGATGCTGCGCCGCGCCAAGGTCGCCGTACCAGAGCGGCTGACCGCGCTGCTCGAGATCGAATCGGGGCTGAACGACCCGATGTCGGTGTTCCTGACCATCGCCGTGGTGACGGCGCTGGTGGCCCCCGACGGGTTGTCGCCGGGCCACGCCGCCCGGCTGTTCGTCACTGAAATGGGCGGGGGCGCGGTGCTCGGCATTGCCGCCGGTTACGCGCTGCTGGTCCTATTGCGGCGGCTGCCGGCAGAGGCACCGATCTTCCCGGTGTTGGCCTTCGCCGCCGTACTGACACTGTTCGGCGCGGCCCAGAGCGTCGGGGCGAGTGGGTTCCTGGCGGTCTATCTGCTCGGGGTGATTGCCGGGACTGGCGACTACCGCACCCGCAAGCGGATGGAACAGTTCTACGAGGCGTTCGCCTGGTTGGCGCAGGTCACGCTTTTCCTGATGCTGGGGCTGCTGGTGACGCCGCACGACCTGCTGCCGGCGGCCGGTGTGATCGCCGTTGTGGCGGCGGTGCTGATCCTGGTGGCCCGGCCACTCGCCGCCTACGTCTGCCTGCTGCCGTTCGGCTTCGGCCTGCGCCAATCCAGCTTTGCCGCCTGGGTGGGCCTGCGCGGCGCGGTGCCGATCTATCTGACCATCATCCCCGTGCTGTCGGGTGCCCCCGGCGCCGAGCGGCTCTTCGGCATCGCGTTCGGCACGGTGGTCGCGTCCCTGGTGGTGCAAGGCTGGACCATCCGGCAGGCTGCCACACTGCTCGGCTTCGCCCGCAAGGAAGACTAGATCATGTCCGACACCGCCCTCGTTGCCCCCCGCGCCGCCGCCGTGCGGGCGCGGCACGCCTCCAGCCTGATCGTGTTGCGGGGATCGCCGCCGGAGATGCTGATGGGAATGCGCGGTGCCGGCCACCGCTTCATGCCCAATCGCCTGGTGTTTCCGGGCGGGGCGGTGGACCGGGCGGATTCCACTGCGGCGGTTGCGGCTCCCCTGCCGGCCCACGTCGTTGCCATGCTGGCCAAATCCGCCAAGCCCCGCCTCGTCCACGGCCTGGCCGTGGCCGCCGCGCGCGAGTTGGAAGAAGAGACCGGACTGTCCCTCGGCGCGCCCCCGGACCTATCGGGCTTCGACTATCTCGGCCGGGCGATCACGCCGCCGGATAGCCCGGTGCGGTTCAATGCCCGGTTCTTCACCGTCAGCGCCGAAGCGGTCGAGGGCGAACTGGCCGGGTCGGGCGAACTGGAAGGGCTGCGGTGGTACGGGGTGGACGAGGCTTTGGCGCTGGACCTGGCCCGGCCAACGCGCGCGGTGATCGGGCTGCTGCAGGAGTGGCTGGCGCTCAGCCCGGCCGCGCGGGTTGCGCGCGCGCAGACGCCGGTGATGCGGATGCGGAAATGGGGGATGGAGTAGCTCCCCCCAGAAACTCCGATCATGGCCGGTCCGCAACCGCGGTACGGCCCGTATCGGTGGCGAGGGCGAAGGCGCGCTCCACCGCTTCGGCCGCCGTGTCGGCGAAGGTGATTTCAACGGTCTCGCGCTCGTCTAGATAACGGCCCTCGTGCAGCACGCCGCCGATCTTGTCCGCCCAGCCGCCCGATCCGCGCAGGATCACCACGGGCCGGGCTTCGGCGTAGGCGATGGTCAACTCGTTCAGCGTGCCGGTGCTGCCGCCCACCATGATGAGCACATCGCACGACCGCGCGGTCAGGAGGTTGCGGGCGCGGCCGAGCCCGGTCGGGAAGATGATGTCGACATACGGGTTGGCACCCGCCTTATCCATGCCCGGCAGAAAGCCGATCGTCAGGCCACCGGCTTGTTGCGCACCTTTGGACGCCGCCTCCATGACGCCCGCGCGTCCGCCGGTCACGATCACCCCGCCGCGTTGCGCCACCAGGCGGCCGATTTCCTCCGCCGCCTGCATCGTGTGCCCGGCGACCACGTCGTTCGGGTGTTGCTCGTTCTTGCCAATCACGCCGACGGTTATCATCGTTGTTTGTCGTCCCGTTCCATGTTGTTCAGCACCCAGGCGAGCCGCCGCGCCGCCTCCGCCGGGTCGGCCCGGAGCAGGCCGTCCGTGCCCTCGCCGCCCACGGCGAAGGAGGCGGAGACGGTGCCGCACGCGCCGGCCTGCGCGAGGTCGGCGAACCGATCGAGCCCGGCGAGGAAGCCGCCGCAGAATGCATCTCCTGCCCCCGTCGGATCGATGACCGTCACGGGACAGGCGGGCCAGGCCATGACCGGCTGCCCGTCCGTGCCGAGCAGGACGGCACCCTCGCTGCCGCGCTTCACCAGGACCGGCCGCGACGCCTGCCGTGCCAGCGCGGCGGCGGTATCCAGCGATGGCACGTGGGGGCGCCAGACCAGGCAGTCGGCCTCGCTAGGCAGCAGCATCGCGATGCCGGCGAGCAGCTTCGTGTGGAAATCCACCGCCGGCGCACGCTCGTCATACCAGGGCGAGTCGACTTGCACCCGCGCCGGGGCCAGCGCGCCGGCGAGCGAGAGGTGGCTTTGGACCGGCATGGCGGCGCAGTGGGCGGCGCGTATCCGTCCCAGCCAGGCCGGCGGGATATCGGACGCATCGGGGGAAAACGCCAGCCATGTCGCGAACCGCGCCTGCGACCCGGCGGCCCCGTAATCGGTGAAACGGGCGCGCTCCGCGTGCGGGATCTCGGCCATGATCTCGGGCGGAAAGATGCGCACGCGGCTGCCGTCCGGCGCGTAGCTGAAGGCCACGTTCATGCCGTGCGGCGTGCCCGTGCGGGTGATCCCGCCGAGGTCGAGGCCGAGCGCGGCCAGATCCTCCAGCGCACCGGCCGGATAATCCGTCCCCGCCCGCGCTACCAGGCCGATCGAACCGGACCATAGCCGCGCCCCGAGTGCCGCGAACACCACGTTGCCGCCGGGCCGCCGGGGCAGCAGGTCGCCGCCCGCGGTGCGCACGTTGTCGATGGTCAGGCTGCCGGCGATCAGCAGAGCGGGTGCGCTCATTTCACGGCGCCCGGTGCCATGCCGGCGAGCAGCCAGCGTTGCCCGGCGAAGGCCAGCAGCAAGGCGGGCAGCAGGCCCACGACGGTCGCGGCCGCCAATTGGCCCCAACTGACATAGACGTCGCCGACGAAGGCCGCGACGGCGACTGGCATGGTCTGCGTATCGGGGCGGGACAGCGTCACCGCGAACAGGAACTCGTTCCACGACGTCAGCATGGCGAAGATGGCGGAGGCGGCGATCCCCGCCTTGGTCATCGGCAGCGCCAGGTGCAGGAACACCTGCCAGGCCGTGGCACCATCGATGCGCCCCGCCTCCTCCACCTCGGCCGGCATCGCCTCGAACGTGGTGCGCATCATCCAGACGACGATGGCGATGCAGAACGTGAAATGCGCCACCGCCATTGAGGCGAGCGTGCCCAGCATCCCGGTGACGCGGAACAGCAAGTAGTACGGCAGCAGCAGCGCCACCGGCGGCAGCATCCGCACCATCAGCACGACGCTGCGCAGCGCAGGCGCCGAGCGGATCCGCGGCCCGGCCAGGGCGTAGGCTGCGGGTAAGCCCACGAGCAGCGCCAAGCCGGTCGCCCCCGCCGCCACGACGACGCTGTTCAGCAGGAAACGCGGGAACATGGAGGTCGCCGCGAACAATGCCCGGTAGTTGTCGAGCGTCGGCGTGAAGCCGATGACCTGCGGTGGCCAGGCGTAAATCTGTGCCCGCGTCTTGAACGAGATCACGACCATCCACGCAATTGGGCTGAGGAACGCCGCGAGCACCGCAAGCGCGGCGGCATAGGTGAGACCTTGGGCAAGGCGCGGGCCTTGGGCAAGGCGGGGCCTCATTCGGCGCGCCCTAACCGAAGCAGCGGGGCCGACAGGATCGCGGCGAGCAGCAGCATCACCAGCGCCAAGGTGGCGGAGTAGCCGAGGTCGAAGAACACGATGCCTTGCTGGTAGACAAAGTAGGCCATCGTCGTGGTCGCGTCGCCGGGGCCGCCGGCCGTCATGGCGTAGACGATGTCGAACAGCTTGAAACCGTCGATCGCCCGAAATAGCACCACGGCCAGGATCGCGGGGCGGAGCAAAGGCAGGACGATCGCGAACACCACGCGCAGCCGCCCGGCGCCGTCGATCGCGGCCGCCTCGAACACTTCGGCCGGGAGTGCCTGTAGCGCGGCGGTGATGAACAGCACGACGAAGGCGGTCCATTCCCAAACCGAGACCATGCAGATCGTCTGCAACGCCCAATGCGGATCGTCGAGCCAAAGCGGGGCGTCGACTCCCAGTTTCTGCAACGCGTAGCGCACGATGCCGAAATCATCCGACAGCATCAGCCGCCAGATCATGCCGACGAACAGCGGCGCGATCATCATCGGCGCCATGAACAACGACCGGATCAGCCCCATGCCGGGCCAGTTGCGGTTGAACAGCAGGGCGATGCCGATGCCGAGTACCAGTTGCACCGCCGTGCTCTCCACCGTGAGCACGAGCGTGGTCGACAGCGAAGACCAGAATGCCCCATCGGCCAGCATGCGGCGATAGTTCGCCAACCCGGCCCAGTGCGGCAGCCTCGCTTGGGTGAGGGTCCAGTCCGACAGGCTCAGGGAGATGATGAGCAGCAACGGCAAGGCGACCAGCACGGTCGCCGACACCGCGGCGGGCAGCAGAAACGGGCCGTAGGAGGGCGAGACCCGAGCAGGCTCAGACCGGATGTCCGGCGTCCTTCACGATGTCGAGAATGGCCGCGTTCGCGGTCCCCAGCGCCTCGGCGGCCGTCGCCTGGCCCAAGGCGGCGCGGTTGAGCTGTAGGCCCAATACGTCCTCGGCTTTCGGGTAGAAGGGATAGCGCGGACGGTAGTCGGCGTAGATGCGGCCCTGCTTCTCGGCGTCCAGGATAAAGCCCAGCCACGGATAACGCTCCTGCAACGCCGGGTCCTGCATGGACGAGATGCGCACGGGAGTGCCGCCGGAGCGACCCAATTCTAGCTGGGTGTCAGGGCGGATCATGTATTTCAGGAACGCCCACGAAGGCTCCACCTTAGTGCTCTTGGCGTTCAGCGCGGCGGCCCAGCCACCGAACGGCACGACGGGCGCATCGGATGCTTGCAGGCGCGGCATGTAGGAGAACCCGAGGTGGCCGGCTGCGACCGAGTTGTCCGGCTTGGCGAACTCCGTCCCGTTCACCGAGAAGGTGGGGGCCATCGCGATGCGCCCGGTTTGCATCGCCACGGTCTGATCGTTCCAGTGGTAGCCGATCGCCCCGCGCGGTGCGTCCTTCAGCCAGCCGAGATAGTGGGTCAGCACCGTCAGCGCGCGCGGGCTGTCGAGCGTCGGGCGGAAACTGCGCGGCGGGTCGGCCAGCAACGTGCCGCCCGCGCCGGCATAGGTGGCGAGGAACCAGGACGCGATCGGGCCGCCGCGCTGATACGGCATGGCAACGCCGAAGCGGTTGGCGGCCGTGTCGGTCAGCGCCGCGGCGGCGGCATCGAATTGATCGAGCGTGCCGGGGGCCGTCAGCGACTTCGCCGCGAGCCAGTCGGAGCGGTAGTAGTTCAGGAAGTAGAACGCCCCCACCGGCACGCTCCAGATCTTGCCGTCCCACCGCGACAAAGCGTTGAAAGCGCCGGGCAGCATGTCGTCCAGCTTCACCTCGGCGGCGTCGCGCGCGAACAGGTCATCGAGCGGGCGGACGTAGCCGTTGCTGGCCCACTCCCCGAGCCAGACGATGTCCTGAAGGTAGATGTCGCTGTTCGCCGTGCCGCCGACCAGGTCCGCCATCGCGCGCGTGCGCAGCTGCGGATACGGCAGGATCTGCAGGTTGACGGTGATGCCGGTCTCGCTGGTGAAGTTCGGTAGCAGCGCTTCGATCACTTTGAAGCTGGAGATGCCGGTGACGGTGATGCTCTGCCCCGCGACAGGCTGAGCTGCGACGGGCTGGGCCACACCCGCCAGGACGGCGGACGACAATGTGGCAGCAGCGGTCCGGACGAAATCACGGCGGGCTTGCACGGCGCGTCTCCTTCGGGCGGGTGGTCGCGAGGTTTGCGCACGCCGCGGCTTGATCCGCCTGCATGGGTTGGTGCGGGTCACCCAGCGGGCCAACGCGTCGGCCCTGTACAACGTAGGTGCCACGAGTGGGCCGGAACTGGATGGAGCCTGCCGCGCAGGGCAGTTTCAGTGGGTCCCCTAACGGGATGCCAGACGTGCCAAGCTGCTCAGCCAAGTCTGCCTCAGCACTGTTGCCATCGGCCACAAAGCACGGCGGACATGTTGGGTCAAACGCTGACAATGCCCTTTCGCCAGTGCTCGCAGCGAGGTGTTGCGCTCAGCGAAGCCCGAACGCCGCCATGCGCCGCCACACGGCTCGCCAGGCGGTCATGACGGCTTCCTCGACACTCTCGAATGGGCCGGCTGGGTGGGCAGAGCCGTCCACCACCCTGAACCCCCCAGGGACGAGCGAGATCCGGGCCAGGTCCACCAGGGTGTAGTTGCCGCCATTGGCACTGATCACCGCCCATTCGGTGGTCTCGTCCTCACTCTCGAACGAAACTTCGTAGCCGGGAATTTGGCCAAGCACCGAGACGATCTTCTTTTCGGCGCTGGTGAACCGGAGCCCCCGGTGCCGGCTGGCCGGCAGGGTACTGGGACGGCTGGCCGGCAAAGTGCTGTGCCGGCTGCCCGGCCGAGTGTTGAAAGCGATCACGTCCCCTGCCACGGCACGCTCCCTTGGCCGGATTTTGTTTCTTTGGGCAATGTTGCCGCGAGAGCATGTTCGTTGCAAACAGTTTGCACGCGAACAGAACCGATTTCGAAAAGAATAGATGCGGCGTGGCGCTCGATCGGTCCGGTCATGGTTTCGAAGTAGACACATTTCGCGTTCCCGCAACGTTCAGCTTCGTGCAAATCGACCGCCAGTGGCATCCGCGTCCGCAGGCCTTGGGCGCGCCGACAGGACCAGTCCGGCCACGCGTTCGTGACCGAGCCCAATCCGAGGCCTGGGCCGAGGCAGGGCGGGCCTGCGCGCCATCGCCGCCACAATCCACCAGGGTAGCCCATCAACGGTGTAGGCACTGTGGGGTGTTTTGGTGAGAATGGCGGCTCACGCCCAACGACGCCACCTCGGCAGGAAAGTCCGCACCCTATGCCTCTCCGTATCACGATCGTCGCCCTTGCCCTGTGTCTGTCCGGATGCGGGCCCGACATGCTGACCAGCGAACCCGGCGCCGGCTACATCGCCAACGGCGACTCCGTGCTGGTCAACGACGGCCGCTGCCCGGCGGGGCAGGTCAGCAAGGTCACCGGCCCGGCAAACCTTACCTCGGGCAGGACCTATGCCTGCGTCCCAAAGCCCGGCGGCGGCCTTTTCTGACCAGAATTTCGACTCTTCGTATCATACTATAGTACTCGACTTTTCCATCCACTGGGCTGCAAATTGCAACCGAACGGTGGCCGGCCGAGATGGCCTCCGTTCGGAGCCTTATGTGGAGGCATTCGCTTATGCTGGACGCGATCGCACTTTGGCTCCCCGCCGTGTCAGTCCCCCTCCGCCATGACCTGAACCCGGCTTGGACGCCTGAACTGGTCTGGACCAATGCCACGGCCGACGGCGTACTCGCCCTCGCCTACTTCACAATCCCAGCCAGCATCGGCGTGGTAGCCTGGCGGCGCGGGCTCGTCTTTCATCCGCTGCATTGGCTGTTCGCGGGCTTTTTTTTGCTCTGCGGGGCCGAGCACCTGTCCGAAACCGCAAGCCTATGGTTTTACGTCGATGATTCCGGGAGCGACATCAAGATCGCGACGGCGATCGTCGCCGTGGCCGTCGCCCTGTCACTGTGGTGGCTGCGGCCGACCTTGATGGCGCTTCCCTCGCCCAGCCAACTCCACGCGACCATCACGGCCCTGCAGGAGAGCGAGGCGCGGTTCCGGTCCAGTTTCGAGCGCTCGCCCGCGCCAACCTGCACCTTGGACACGGTGGGCCTCATCACCGGCATGTCGGGCAGTTGGCTCACTCTGCTCGGATACGATGCGGCCGACGTGGTCGGTCACCCGATCTCCGACTTTAATAATGGCCGGTGGGATCCGATCATCCTCGCGCAGCTCCGGGCTGAAGGCGAGCTTCACGACCTGGAACGCCGCTTCACTCGCAAGGATGGCACGATCGTCGAAACGCTGATGTCCGTCCGGCTGGAGAAACCGGGCGGGGCGAACTGGATCGTGTGTGTCCTGTTCGACATCTCGGCCCGTCGCGCCGCCGAAAAGGCACTCCAGATCACCGAGGAAAGTCTGCACCGGGCGCAGCGGATGGAGGCCGTCGGGCAGCTCTCGGGTGGCATCGCCCACGATTTCAACAACATGCTGCAAGGCATCTCCGGCGGGCTCGACTTGATCGAACGCCGCATCAAAACAGGGCGTGTCGACGAGGCAGCGCGCTACCTGACCATGGCGAGGCAATCCATCGACCAGGCCGCGGCGCTCACACATCGGATGCTCGCCTTCGCACGGCGGCAGGCGTTGCAGCCGAGGGACATCTCGCCCGCCGACCTGATCGGCGGCATGAAGGACCTGATCACCACGACACTCGGGCCCGCCGTGCAGCTGGTCTTGAACATCAGCGGCGGCGTATGGCATGCACGCTGCGACCCGAACCAGCTGCAGAGCGCGGTGTTGAACCTGGTGATCAACGCGCGGGACGCCATGCCGGAGGGCGGCTCCCTCACCATCACCTTGGCAGACCGGCGGCTCGAGCTGGACAGTGTGCTCGATCATCCGGAACTGCAGGCCGGGGACTATGTCGAGATCATCGTGACGGATAGCGGAAGCGGCATGTCGCCAGACGTGCTCGGACGGGCGTTCGAGCCGTTCTTTACCACCAAGCCGGCGGGGCGCGGGACCGGGCTCGGCTTGTCGCAGATCTACGGTTTTGCGCGGCAGTCGGGCGGCACCGTGCTGCTGGGCAGCATCCTAGGCCAGGGTGTCACGGTGCGCCTGTATCTGCCGCGATACGCGCAATCGGCCTCCCTACCCGCCGATCCTGCACCGGTCCCCGTCGCGCCCGCCAAGCAGATCCGCGGTACCGTGCTGCTGGTCGAGGACGAGGACAAGGTGCGCTCGGTAATCTCCGAAACATTGAGCGATCTGGGTTGCCGTGTGCTGGAGGCCGAAGACGGCACGGGGGGCTTGGCCATCGTCCGCTCCAGGAACAATTTCGATATGTTATTGACCGATATCGGCCTGCCCGGGCTGAACGGGCGGCAGCTCGCCGACGCCGCACGGGAGCGCAATCCGCATCTGCCGATCCTGCTGATCACGGGCTACGCCGGATCCGGGCTGGACGACATAGCACTCGCACCCGGCATCGAACTGATGCGCAAACCGTTCACGATGGACACGCTGATGGCCCAAGTCGCCACCATGCTCGATGGCGTGTTGGTCAGCTAACGCCAGCGCGGGAGAGGATATGGTCGGGGCACGGCTGTCCGGTTCATGTCATTGCAGGAGACAACGTGCAGATACCGCCTTGCAAGGGCTTGAGCCTGGTATCCACGGGGTCGGGCGAATGACGTCAGACGAGCGCTTGCCGCTGTCGCATGCAACCTTGGAGGGCCGGTGTCGGCGGATGGTTGTGGATACCAGGCTCAAGCCCTGGCATGACGGTAAGTCATTTAGGCGAACCGGACAGCAGTGGGTGTCGGGCATCAACCGATGGCCATCAGGCTCGCATTGCCCCCTGCGGCGGCGGTGTTGGTGCTGACCACGATTTCCTGCACCAGGTTGTCCAACCGATAGGCTCCGTCTTGGCCCGTCGTGACGCAGACGATCGGCCCCACGCCCTCTGCCAGCGCGGCGTTGAGCGCCTGCAGCTCGGCGGCCGCGCCGCAGAACAGCACGGCGTCCCCCGGCCCGGAACTAGTCGCAACGTCGGCCGCCAGCGCGGGCGGCAGGTCCGGCAGCATGCCGGCCGGAACCGACGCGCGATTGCCGGTCGCCAGTGCGGCGCTGACCTGCGGGATCAGAGACTGCCGGTCGGGTGCGATGCATCGCACCACGCCGCGCCCCTGCGTGCGATAAACGTTTCGCTCGCCCACCGGCCCGGGCAACTCCAGCTCGATGCCCGCCGGCGCCCATTTGCCGCACGCTGCCGCCGCTCCCAGGCCACGAGCCTCCAGCCAGGCCAGCCAGGCAGCGAACGCCGGGCCGGGTTGGCCTGGCTGGCTGGCTTGCGGGCAGGTTGCGAGCAGGCGCCGCAAATAGAGCGGCCCACCTGCCTTCGGACCGGTTCCCGACAACCCGTGGCCGCCGAACGGCTGCACCCCTACGACGGCGCCGATCAGGTTGCGGTTCACGTAGATGTTGCCCGCATCCGACTGCGCGGTGACCCGGGCGATCGTCTCGTCCAGCCGCGTATGGAGCCCGAAGGTGAGCCCGTACCCCGTGGCATTGATGGCGGCCATCATCCGATCCATCGCGTCCCGCCGAAAGCGGACGACGTGCAGCACCGGGCCGAATACCTCGCGCTGCAACTCCGCCAGGCTACCGAGTTCGATGATGGTGGGGGCGACGAACGTGCCTTGGCTGCACTCCGGCGGCAGCGCGGCCGCGTGGACCGGGCATCCAGCGTCACGCATCGCCTCGATGTGGCTGAGAATGGTGTCGCGCGCTTCGGCCGAGATGACGGGGCCGACGTCGGTTGTGAGATGCGCCGGGTCACCGACGGTCAGCTCGGCCACGGCGCCGCGCACCATCGCAAGCACGCGCTCCGCCACGTCGTCCTGCAGGCACAGCACGCGCAGGGCGGAGCAGCGCTGCCCGGCGCTGTCGAAGGCGCTCACCAGCACGTCGGCCACGACCTGCTCGGCCAGCGCGGAGGAGTCCACCAGCATCGCGTTCTGCCCGCCGGTCTCGGCGATCAGCGGCACGGGGGCGCCGTCGGGGTTCAGCCGGCCGGCCAGTTGGCGGGCGATCAGCCGGGCGACATCGGTGGACCCGGTGAACATCACGCCGCACACCCGCGCATCGCCGACCAGGGCCGCGCCGGTTTCGCCATCGCCGGGCAGGAGTTGCAGCACCCCGCTGGGCACGCCCGCCGCGTGCAGCAGGCGCACGGCTTCGGCCGCGATCAGGGGCGTTTGCTCGGCCGGTTTCGCAAGCACGGCGTTGCCGGCGGCGAGGGCGGCGGCGACCTGACCGGTGAAAATGGCGAGCGGGAAGTTCCACGGCGAGATGCACGCGATCAAGCCGAGCGGGCGATGGGTGTCATTGCTGAAGCCGTCGCGAGCCGAGACGGCGTAGTAGCGCAGGAAGTCCACCGCCTCGCGCACTTCGGCGGTCGCATTGCCGAACGATTTGCCGGCCTCGCGGATGATGAGGCCCATCAGGCGGGCCATGTTGGTTTCGAGCAGGTCGGCGGCCCGGAACAGGATGGCGGCGCGATCGGCAGGGGGAGTGTCGCGCCATCCGGGGGCGGCTTGAACGGCTTGGGCGAGGGCGCGATCGACGGCGGCAGGATCGGCTTCGATGACGTGACCGACGATGTCATCTCGGTTTGCCGGGTTGTAGAAGGGACGGGACGGTCGGCCCCCTCCACCATGCTGCGCATGGTCCCCCTCCCCCGCTTCGCTGGGGAGGATCGAACATCCTCCCCAGTGCTTCGCGGGGGAGGTGGCGGCGAAGCCGACGGAGGGGGCGAGCTCACCGGCCAGCGACGCCAAGACCTGCTCGTTCGACAGATCCAGCCCAGCCGAATTCAGCCGGCCCGGCCCGAACAGATCCCGCGGCAATGCGATCCGCTCATGCGCCGCACCAATCGGCAACCGCGCCGTAACCGCGGCCAACGGGTCCGCTACCAGCTCCGCCACCGGCACCGCCGGATCCTGGATCCGGTTCACGAACGAAGAATTTGCGCCGTTCTCCAACAATCGCCGCACCAGGTACGCGAGCAGCGTCTCGTGGGTGCCCACCGGCGCGTAGATGCGGCAGGGGCGGTTCAGCTTGTTGTGCCCCACCACCTCCTCGTACAGCGGCTCGCCCATGCCATGCAGGCACTGGAACTCGTACTGACCCGGCGTCCACCCATCCCCCGCCATGCTGTGGATGGCGGCGACGGTGTACGCATTGTGCGTCGCGAATTGCGGGAACACCGCGTCGGGCGCCGACAGCATTGCGCGGGCGCAGGCCAGATACGCCACGTCGGTGTGCAGCTTGCGGGTGTAGACCGGGAAGCCGTCGAGCCCGTCCACCTGGGCCCGCTTGATCTCGCTATCCCAATACGCACCCTTCACCAGGCGCACCATGATGCGGTGGCCACTGCGCCGGGCCAGGTCAATCAGCCACTCGATGACGAAAGGCGCGCGCTTGCCGTAGGCTTGCACCACGAAGCCGATCCCGTCCCAGCCGGCGAACGCCGGGTCGAGGCACAGCGCCTGCAGCAGGTCGAGCGACAGCTCCAGCCGCTCCGACTCCTCGGCGTCGATGTTCAGGCCGATGCCGTAGCCCATCGCCAGCCGGGCCAGCGCCTGCAGCCGGGGCAGCAATTCGGCCATCACGCGGTCGCGTTGCTGGCGGCTGTAGCGCGGGTGCAGCGCCGACAACTTCACCGAGATGCCCGGCCCGGCGACCACGCCGCGACCGTTGGACGCACGGCCGATGGCGTGGATCGCCTGCTCGTAGTCGGCGTAGTAGCGGGTTGCGTCCTCCGCCGTGGTCGCCGCCTCCCCCAGCATGTCGTAGGAGTAGCGGAACCCAACCCCCTCCAGCCGGCGGCTATTGCGCAGCGCCTCCTCGATCGTCTGCCCGGTGACGAACTGCTCGCCCATCATCCGCATCGCCATGTCCACGCCGCGCCGCACCAACGGCTCGCCGCCGCGCGCGATCAGCCGGGTGAGCGCCTGGGCCAGCCCGGTCTCGTTCGCGGTTGCCGTCAGCTTGCCGGTCACCACCAGGCCCCAGGTGGCGGCATTCACGAACAGGGACGGGGAGTGGCCGATATGGGCGCGCCAATCACCGGTGCCGATCTTGTCGCGGATCAGCGCGTCGCGGGTGGCGCGGTCGGGAATGCGCAGCAATGCCTCCGCCAGGCACATGAGCGCGACGCCCTCCTGGCTGGAGAGGTCGTATTCGCGCACCAGCCCCTCCACCGTTCCGCGCGCGCCCTTGGTCCGCAGTGCCGTAACCAGGGTGGTGGCAAGGGTGCGCGTGCGCTCCTTCTCCGCCGCATCCATCGCGGCCGCGTGGAGCAGCGGCGGCAGGCACTCTTCCTCGGGCCGTCGCGTGGCCGCCGTGATGCGCTCGCGGAGAGGCAGCTGCGGGCGCAGCGACTGGGCGAAGGCGGCGAACGGGGGCTGCGTCATGTCACCTCATCTGGGGCCGCTGTCGGCCACGCGGGATGAAGTTTGTTTCACTGTCGGCGGCGAGGGAAAGCACGTTTACTCGCGCTGGCAGAGCTTCACCTTCATCAGCGGATGCCGTCATGACCCGATGCAGGCCGCGCCACGCCGTCATTCTCGCCGCCCTGCTCCTGGGTCCGGCCGCGGCCCGGGCGGAGACCGTGCTGGAGCTGTTCACCTCCCAGTCCTGCTCGTCGTGCCCGCCGGCCGATGCGTTGCTCGGCGAACTGGCCAAGCAGCCGGGGGTGCTCGCGCTGGGCCTGCACGTGGATTACTGGAACCGGACCGGTTGGCGCGACCCGTATTCCTCCGCCGCCTTTACCGGCCGGCAGCGCCGCTACGCAGCATTGCTGCACGACGATAGCGTCTACACGCCCGAACTCGTGGTGAACGGTCGGCAAGGCGTCGTGGGATCCGACCGCGAGGCGGTGGCCGCCGCCATTGCGTCCGAGCAGGGCATCCCACAGGTGTCGCTATCCGTGCATCGCGAGGGCGGCAACCTGGTGGTCGAGGCGGGCACAGGGAGTGGCCTGGCGACTCTTTGGCTGGCCGGGTTCGACCCGCATCACGAGACGCGGGTCGGCGCGGGTGAGAATGGTGGACGGAGTTTGACCGAAACCAACATCGTCCGCTCGCTGGCTGCGTCGGGCGACTGGTCGGGCACGGCACTGCACGTATCGCTGCCGGTGCCGCTCGGCGAACGCGCCGCCGTGTTCCTGCAGCGCGCAGACGGGAGGATCATCGGGGCGGCTTCGCTACCACCCGGATGAGTCCTCTCGACGGTGGCTAGATGGCGTCCTTCAGTTCCTTGGCGGCCCGGAACGCGATCTTCTTGCTGGCCTTGATCTGGATCGCCTCGCCGGTCGCCGGGTTGCGGCCCATGCGTGCCGGACGGTCCTTCACCTCGATGATGCCGAGCCCACCGATGCGGACGCGCTCACCCGCCTTCAGGTGGTCGACCAACTGGGAGAACACGCCCGTGACCAGGCTGTCCGCCTCTTTCTTGCCCATCTCGCTCCGCTCCACCAGGCCGGCGGCCAGGTGCTTTAGCGTCACGGTGGTCGGGGGCGCCGCCTTCACCGGAGCCGGTGGGGCCTTGCTCGCCTTCGCCGGGGCTTTTGCCGGGGCCTTGCCCTTCGGGGCAGGCTTCGTTTCGGTAACCTTTTTTGCCATAGCCTAAAAACTCCGTCCAATTCGTGGCGCCACGGAATCACGCGCACGTCGCACAGGCAAGCCTCGGACACGCGCATTCCCGGCAGAATTGCGATATTGCACCCGCTTCACGTGGGAAAGAAAGACCACCGCGCCGATTCTCGGCAATGCAGCGCCGAGATTAACGCAGCAAAAACGCCGCTCACGGCTCAGCCGGCCGCCTCTCGCTTACGCAACGGACCCAGCGCCCCCGAGTCGCGGGCCGCTTGCCGCAGCCAAATTCCCCCTTAAGCTCGCCCGGCACTGACCGGACCCGCGCCATGCCCGAATACGACCTCATCATCCGCGGCGGCACCGTCGTCACTGCGTCCGACCAGTTCCGGGCCGATATCGGCATTCGCGCCGGCTGCATCGCCGCTTTGGCCGAACAAATCGATGCCAGCGGACCGACCCCCGTGCTCGATGCGGGCGGGTTGCTGGTGTTGCCCGGCGGGGTCGACGCCCACTGCCACATCGAGCAGTTGCAGCAGGGCGGCGGGGCCGACGAGGAGACCTTCGTCACCGGCAGCCGCGCGGCGCTTGCCGGCGGCACGACGTCGGTCGTTACCTTCTCCACCCAGTTCAAGGGCGGCGGCGTGCTCGAACCGCTAGCCGAGTAT
Source organism: uncultured Acetobacteraceae bacterium (assembly GCA_964242215.1). Classification (GTDB taxonomy): domain Bacteria; phylum Pseudomonadota; class Alphaproteobacteria; order Acetobacterales; family Acetobacteraceae; genus LMUY01. Next base: position 36,144 of record CAXTCJ010000033.1, read on the forward strand.
CGCCGCCGCGCCGAGGCGGGGGCTGCGGTGGATTATGCCTTCCACCAGATCATCACCGACCCGACGGACGCCGTCGTCATGGACGAGTTGCCGCAGATCGTCGCCGCCGGGGTGCGCAGCCTCAAGGTGTTCCTGACCTACGACCCGCTGCATCTGGACGACCGCCAATACCTGGCGGTGCTCGCCGCCGCCCGCCGGCTCGGATGCTTGGTTACGGTGCACTGCGAGAATTACGACGCGATCGCCTGGCGCACCGCCGCCCTGCTCGCGGACGGCAGGACCGCCCCGAAATACCACGCCTGGTCCCGCCCCTCGGTCGTGGAACGGGAAGCGACGCACCGGGCCATCGCTTTGGCCGAACTGGTCGACACCCCGATCGAGATCTTCCACGTGTCCTGCCTGGAGGCGGCGGAGGAGATCGCCCGCGCCCAGGCCCGCGGCGTGCTGGTTTGGGGCGAGACCTGCCCGCAGTATTTCGCGCTCACCGCCGCCGACATGGACCGGCCCGGCTTCGAGGGTGCGAAGTTCATGTGCAGCCCCGCCCCCCGCGGCCCCGACGCGGCCGCCGGGTTGTGGCAAGCGATCCGGCAACGCACGCTGACCGTCGTCAGCTCCGACCACAGCGGCTGGAGCTATGACGGGCCCCGCGGCAAACGCGCCGGCGGGGACGATGCGCCGTTCCGCGACATCCCGAACGGCGTTCCCGGGCTGGCCGCGCGGCTGCCGCTGCTCTGGAGCTTGGGCGTGGCGGCCGGGCATATCACTGCCAGCGACTTCGTCCGCCTGACCGCCACCCAGCCCGCCGCGCTGTTCGGTTTGCACGCCAAGGGCCGCATCGCGCCGGGGGCGGACGCCGACCTGGTGCTGTGGGACCCGGCGCGTCGCACGGTGCTGACCAACGCGCTGATGCAGCAGGCGATCGACTACACGCCTTACGAGGGGATGGAAGTCACCGGCTGGCCGGTCGCCACGATCCGGCGCGGCGAGGTGGTGATGCGGGACGGCGTGGTGACGGCGGCACCTGGCAGCGGCCGTTACCTTCCGGTGGCGCCGTACGACTTGATCCGCCCGCGCGGCTTGCTGCCGGACGGGTTCGATGGCGCGGCGTTCACGAGGGGCGCCCCATGAACGACAGGCTGTCGCGCAGCGTCGGTGCCAGGAAGTGCAGCGGGGTGCCGACCGCGCCGATGATCTCGATGTGGTCGATGCCCTTGTAGTAGCGCTCCTCCACGAAGCCGCCTTTCTCGCGGATGCGCGCCGCCAGGCGCGTCGTGTTGCCGGGCTTGACCGTGATGTCGGCGGTGCCGGTGAGCAGCAGCATCGGCGGGGCGTGCCCGTCCACGAAATTGATGACCTGCGTCCGCGGGTATTGATCGGGCGGCCCGAAGATGTCGCGCAGTTCGTCGGTGTCCGGGACGAAGTCGTACGGTCCGGATACGCCGATCACCGCACGAAGATCGGACCGCGCCATACCCACCTGGCCGAGCCACTCGGCATCCAGCCCGAGCATCGCGGCGTTATAGGCGCCGGCCGAGTGGCCCATCAGGAAGAACGGCCCCGCCTCCCCGCCGTAGTGGCCGATATTATCCCGCGTCCAACGCAACGCGGCCGCACAATCCTGCAGGAAGCCGGGGAATTTCACCTCCGGATACAAGCGATAGTCCGGGATGACCGTCACCAGGCCGTGGCTGGCAAACGCGCCGCCCAGGAACCGGTAGATGGCCCGGCTGCCACTGTCCCAGGCGCCGCCATACAGGAAGACCAGCACCGGGAACGGCCCTGTCCCTGAGGGCGCATAGATGTCGAGCTTGCGACGCGGCCCCTCGCCGTAGGCCACGCCATCCGCCACCAGCCGCGATGGCGCGAGCGTGTTCAGGACGGTAGCGGGGGAGCAGCCAGCCACGGCGAGTGCGGCTGCTGTGCTGAGCACGGTCCGGCGGTTCAATGTCACGCAGTCTCGACCGTCACTGCAGCAAACCCCATGGATCATCTTCCCCGATGACGATAGAACCCGGCCCAGCCCGGCCAGTTGCCGAAGCCGACGTCATTGCGGCGAAGTGCCCCCATTTCAGGAGAAACAGGCCATGTTCACCGAAGTCATCGTTGCAATCTACGAAACCGATGAGGACGCCGAACACGCCGTGGCCGAGATGCTGGCCGCCCACGTCCCGGAATCGGCGATACACCGCCACACCAAGAACGACGTGCCGGAGCCGCGCACGACGGCGCCCGATCCGGCGGAGCCCGAGCATGTCGGGTTCTGGGCGCGCATGTTCGGCGGCCACACCACCGAGCACGCGGTGTACGACCAAGCCCTGCACAACGGGGGCAATGTGGTTACGGTCACGACCGTTCCGGATCATGATTTCGAGCCCGTAATGGCCATCCTGGAACGGCACAACCCGATCGACCTCGAGGAAGTGGCCGCAAGCTTTACCGGCATCGCGCACTCCCCCGATCCCATCGTACGAGGCTCCGATCCGATACCGACCACCAGCGCGGAGCTGTTCTCCCAAACTGGCCCGCGTGTTCGCCGCTTCGCCGTCGCACCCCCGGTGAAAAGCTAGCGCCAGGGGGAGGTGAACCAGGAGAATATTGTTACCGGAACGTTACTAGTTCCACTCCCTCCTCCACCATCTCCCCGACCGCGGTCCGGACCGCATCCACGATCCCCTCCGCCGGCGCGCTCAGCGTAATTTCGGTCTTCATCGCTTCCACCACGATCAGCGGAGCGCCTTTGGTAACCGTGTCGCCCGCAGCGACCAGCACTCGCGTGACCCGGCCCGGGATCGGCGCCGCGACCCGGCCCGCCCCCGCCGTCTCGCCACCCGGCGCAGCAAGCGGGTCGACATGGCGGATCACATGCCCCACGCCCGCCAGCAACACGGTGAGCTGATCGCCGCTCCGCACGACACGAACCGGGCGCACCACGCCGTCCAACCGCAGCATGTCCCCTGCCCAAGACGCATCCACACTGCCGCCCGGCCCATCCAGCCGGGTCACCGCGCCGATGTGCGCCCGCACCGTGATGACCACCTCGCCGGCGAGGAAATGCAGATCCTGGTAGCCGTCGCCATTCATGCGCCACGCGTCCAGTTCGGCCCAGGGCGAGTGCGGGTCGGCCGCGTAGGCCAAGCCTTGCCCCTCGCGCAGTACGAACAGACTGGCAGCGGCCCAAACCGCTGGCTCGAGCTCCGCTGCCGGCGCGGCCAACACCTCGGGATGCCGGCCGATGAACCCGGTGTCGAACACGCCGCTGGCAAAGGCCGGGTGCCCGACCACCGCGCGCAACAGGCCGAGATTGGTCTGCACGCCGACGACTTCGTAGTCCGCCAGCGCTGCCGACATGCGGCGCAAGGCATCGGCACGATCGGCGCCGTGCACGATCAGCTTGGCGATCATCGGGTCGTAGTTCGACGTGATCGTGTCACCCTGCCGCACGCCCGTGTCCACGCGCACACCGGCACGTTCCACGGGTTGGCGCAGATGAACCAGCGTGCCGACTGAAGGCAGGAAGTCCCGCGTCGGGTCCTCCGCATAGATGCGCGCCTCGATCGCGTGGCCGGTGATGGTCGGCGACGTGGTGGGCAGTTCTTCGCCGGCGGCGACACGAAGCTGCCACTCCACCAGGTCCTGACCGGTGATCGCCTCCGTCACCGGGTGTTCGACCTGCAGACGGGTGTTCATCTCCATGAAGTAGAAGGCACCGCCCTCCGCGATGAATTCCACGGTGCCGGCGCCGACGTATCCGACGGCCCGGGCGGCCGCGACGGCGGCATCGCCCATGGCCAGGCGCCGCGCAGGGTCCATGCCGGGGGCGGGCGCCTCCTCCAGCACCTTCTGATGGCGGCGCTGGACGGAGCAGTCGCGCTCGAACAACGAGATGGCGTTGCCGTGCGTGTCGGCGAACACTTGGATCTCGATATGGCGGGGCGCTGTGAGGTATTTTTCCACAAGAACGCGGTCGTCGCCGAATGAGGCTGCGGCTTCGCGCTTAGCCCCGTCCAAAGCCTCCCCGAATGCGTTCGCCTCGGTGACGACGCGCATTCCTTTGCCACCGCCGCCGGCGCTTGCCTTGATCAGCACGGGGAAACCGATGCTCACCGCCTCGGCATGCAACAACGCCGGGTCCTGGTTGTCGCCGTGATAGCCGGGCACCAAAGGTACGCCCGCGTGCGCCATCAGCGCCTTGGCCGCAGCCTTGGAGCCCATCGCGCGGATGGCGGCAGCGGGGGGGCCGATGAACACCAGCCCGGCGTCGGCACACGCCTGCGCGAACTCGGCATTCTCCGACAGGAAGCCATAGCCGGGGTGCACTGCCTCCGCCCCCGATCGCCTCGCCACGTCCAGGATCGTGTCGGCACGCAGATAGCTGTCCCGGGCGGGCGCCGGACCGATCGGCCAGGCCTCGTCCGCCATATGGACGTGCCGGGCGTGGGCGTCGGCGTCGGAATACACGGCCACGGTCGCAATGCCCATGCGGCGCGCCGTGGAGATCACGCGGCAGGCGATCTCGCCCCGGTTCGCGATCAGTATTTTGCGGAACATGCCCATCACATCCGGAACAGGCCGAAGCGGGTTTGCGGGATCGGCGCGTTGAGGCTGGCCGACAAGCCAAGCGCCAGCACGCGGCGGGTGTCCGCCGGGTCGATCACACCGTCGTCCCATAGCCGGGCGGAGGAGTAATAAGGATGGCCCTGAGTCTCGTACTGGGCACGGATCGGCGCCTTGAACGCGTCTTCTTCCTCTGGCGACCACGCACCACCCTTCGCCTCGATGGCATCACGCCGAATGGTGGCCATGACCGATGCGGCCTGCTCACCGCCCATGACGCCGATGCGTGCGTTCGGCCACATCCACAGGAAGCGCGGCGAGTAGGCGCGCCCACACATACCGTAATTGCCGGCGCCGAAGCTGCCGCCAATGACGATGGTGAACTTAGGTACAGCCGCAGTGGCGACGGCGGTGACCATCTTGGCGCCATCCTTGGCGATGCCGCCCGCCTCGTATTTCCGCCCAACCATGAACCCGGCGATGTTCTGCAGGAACACCAGCGGAATGCCGCGCTGGGCGCAGAGCTCGATGAAGTGGGCGCCTTTCTGCGCGCTCTCGGAGAATAGAATGCCGTTGTTGGCGACGATGCCGACCGGGTAGCCCCAGACGTGGGCGAACCCGGTCACCAGCGTTGCACCGTACAGTCGCTTGAACTCGTCGAACTCGCTGTCGTCGACGATGCGGGCGATCACCTCGCGGATATCGAACGGGCGGCGCGTGTCGGTCGGGATGACGGAATACAGCTCCTTCGGATCGAAGCGCGGCGGGAGCGGTGTGCGCAGTTCCACGTCCGGGCGCTTGACCGTATTCAGCGATGCCACGATCCGGCGCGCGATGCCGAGTGCGTGGGCGTCGTTCTCGGCGTAGTGGTCGGTCACGCCGGAGACGCGGCTATGCACGTCGGCGCCGCCTAAGTCTTCGGCGGTGACGACTTCACCCGTGGCCGCCTTCACCAACGGTGGCCCGGCCAGGAAGATGGTGCCCTGGTTGCGGACGATGATGCTCTCGTCGCACATGGCGGGGACGTAGGCGCCGCCTGCGGTGCAGGAGCCCATGACCACGGCCACCTGGGCGATGCCGGCGGCGGACATCTGTGCCTGGTTGTAGAAGATGCGGCCGAAATGGTCGCGATCGGGGAATACCTCGTCCTGGTTCGGCAAATTGGCGCCGCCGCTGTCCACCAGGTAGACGCAGGGCAGCCGGTTCTGCAGCGCGATTTCCTGGGCGCGGAGGTGCTTCTTCACCGTGAGCGGGAAATAGGTTCCGCCTTTCACGGTGGCGTCGTTGGCGACAACCATGCACTCGCGCCCGGCGATACGTCCGATGCCGGTGATGATGCCGGCGGAGGGGACTTCGCCGTTATACAGGCCGTGGGCCGCGAGTTGGCCGACTTCGAGGAAGGCGGACGCCGGGTCGATCAGGGCGCGGATGCGGTCACGCGGGAGCAGCTTGCCGCGGGAGAGATGGCGCTTGCGAGACACCTCGCCGCCGCCTTCACGCACGGTGCTGGCAACTTGGCGCAGATCGGCGACCAGGGCGGACATGGCGTCCGCACTCTCGCGGGCGTCGGGGGAGCGGAGGTCGAGGTTGGTCGGGAGTGTGGGCATCTTATCTCCCCCTCCCCTTGAGGGAGGGGGCCGGGGGAAGGGGTGACACGCGCACGGGTCCGGTGTGAGGCTTACCCCTCCCCCAACCCCCTCCCTCAAGGGGAGGGGGCTTTAGAGAAGTCGCCATCATGCGGTCTCCAGGAACAGTTCGCGGCCGATCAGCATGCGGCGGATCTCGCTGGTGCCGGCGCCGATCTCGTACAGCTTGGCATCCCGCAACAACCGCCCCGTCGGGTAATCGTTGATGTAGCCGTTGCCGCCCAGCGCCTGGATCGCTTCCAACGCCATCCACGTTGCTTTCTCGGCCGCATACAGGATCGCACCGGCGGCGTCCTTGCGCGTCGTCTTGCCGCGATCGCACGCTTTGGCCACCGCGTACACGTAAGCACGGCAGGCGTTCATCGTCGTATACATGTCGGCGATCTTGCCCTGCATCAGCTGGAACTCGCCGATCGCCTGTCCGAACTGCTTGCGCTCGTGCACGTAGGGCAGGACGACGTCCATGCAGGCCTGCATGATGCCGAGCGGCCCGGCGGCCAGCACGGCGCGCTCGTAATCCAGGCCGCTCATCAGCACGTTCACGCCGCGGCCCAGCGAGCCCAACACGTTCTCCTCCGGCACCTCGCAATCCTGGAACACCAACTCGCAGGTGTTGCTGCCGCGCATGCCGAGCTTGTCCAGCTTCTGCGCCGTGCTGAACCCCTTGAAGCCGCGCTCGATCAGGAACGCCGTGATCCCGCGCGACCCGGCGCTCGGGTCGGTCTTGGCGTACACCACCAGCGTGTCCGCGTTGGGGCCGTTGGTGATCCACATCTTGCTGCCGTTCAGCACCCAGCGGTCGCCGCGCTTCTCTGCGCGGGTCCGCATGCCCACCACGTCCGACCCGGCGCCAGGCTCGCTCATCGCCAGCGCGCCGACATGCTCGCCGCTGATCAGCTTGGGGAGGTAGCGCGCCTTCTGCTCGGCATTGCCGTTACGGCTGATCTGGTTCACGCAAAGATTGGAATGCGCGCCGTAGGACAGGCCGACGGAAGCGGAGGCGCGGCTGATCTCCTCCATGGCGACGCAGTGATCGAGATAGCCCATGGCCGCGCCGCCATACTCATCGGGGGCGGTGATGCCGAGCACGCCCAGATCGCCGAACTTGCGCCACAGATCGGCGGGGAAGTCGTTCTGCTGGTCGATCGCGGCGGCGCGCGGGGCGATCTCGTCGGCTGCAAACCCGGCGACCAGGTCGCGCAACGCGTCTGTCGTCTCGCCGAGGTCGAAGTCCAGGCCCCGGAAGCTGTTCAGCATGGTTCGTTATTCCCTATTGCCGTCCAGCCCTTTCGGAATGGCGGTTTTCAGCCGTCAAGCAACGCCAGAGCAGCCGCCGGGTCAACCCGGCCGTCATACAGGGCGCGGCCCACGATCACGCCCTCGATGTTGGGGTGATGCAGCGCTTGCAAAGCCCGCAGGTCCTCCAGGCTACCGACGCCGCCGCTGGCGATTACGGGGATCGCGCTGGCGGTGGCGAGGTCGGCGGTTTGCTGCAGGTTCAGGCCGCCCAGCATGCCGTCCCGCCCGATGTCGGTGTAGATGATCGCGGCGACGCCGGCATCGGCGAAACGGGCCGCGAGGTCGGGCGCGGACAAGTTGGAGGTGGCGGCCCAGCCGTCGGTCGCCACGAAGCCGTCGCGCGCGTCGATGCCGACGGCGACTTGGCCGGGAAAGCGGCGGCAGGCCTCGCGGACCAGGGCTGGGTCACGCACGGCGGCGCTGCCGAGGATGACGCGGCGCACCCCGGCCTCGAGCCAACGTTCCACACCGGCTATGTCGCGGATGCCGCCGCCGAGTTGCACCGGCACGGTGGCGGTGGCGAGGATTGCGGCGACGGCTGACGCGTTCACGGCCTGGCCGGCGAAGGCTCCATTCAGGTCCACCACGTGGAGCCAGCGGCAGCCGGAGTCCTGCCAGGCGCGGGCTTGGGCGGCGGGGTCGTCGGAGTAGACGGTGGCGTCGTCCATCTCGCCGCGGCGGAGGCGAACGCAGGCGCCGTCCTTGAGGTCGATGGCGGGGTAAAGTGTTAGGGGCATATTTTGGCGCCGGTCCGAGCGGTGGCAGCCCCCTCCACCATGCTTCGCATGGTCCCCCTCCCCCGCTTCGCGAGGGAGGATGAGGAACATCCTCCCCCGTTCTTCACGGGGGAGGTGGCGGCGAAGCCGACGGAGGGGGCGCGGCGGTGAATCACGCCGGTAGCATCTGGTCGAGCGTGGCGAGCACGTGCTCGGTGGTGATCAGGCGGGTGCATTCGAACTGGCGCGGCGTGCCGGCCTGGCGGGGGCACCAAAGGAAGTCCTTGTGGTCGAAGCGCAGCTTGGGGTCGTTCCAGCAGCTGTTGCAGGCATGCCAGTTGTGCACGCGCCAAGGAGTCGCGAACTCGTTGGTCGGGTGGGTGAAGCCGCTGATCATCAGCACCTTGGTACCGGCCGCCCAGGCCAGCCAAGCGAGGCCGCTGGACAGGCCCACGAAGCCCTCGGCGTGACGCAGCCAGCGGGCGCGCTCCGCCAGGGGGTGGTCGCCGGTCTGGTCCTCGGCGCCGTTCGGGATGTGGGTCCAGAACAGCCCCGTACCGTGCACCGGCTTCTGGTCGATGCAGATCACCCGATAGCCGCGCTCCTTCA